>NZ_JACSRD010000164.1 GCF_014879935.1 Prosthecobacter sp. | reverse complement strand
TCCCTCTTCCTACCACTCCGCTTTCGCCGCTGCTACCTTCGATACCCACTCAGGACAGCGAAGACTCTGTAAAGAGCAGGACATCTTTCAGATACCATCTGCTTCAATCCGCATTCACCGTCCTTCGCGACTCAACGTGAGTCCGTCCATTCGTGATGAAGATTGGAAAACCATCGCTCCCGCTGATAAGAAGCCCATCTTGGTCGCAGATGAGTAGCAAGAGCTTTTCATGCCATGAACTGGACCACGACAGTCATTAGCGAGCCGATCCTCTCGTTCGGGGGTGGACAGTGCTCGTATGATATTCGTGAGGGCATCCAGAACTTCGGCCCAGTGGATGTTGGTAGTCCTAGAGCGCTGACCTCCATTCGCATCGGTCTTGTTGGAACACCCAAGACTATAGCGGCATTTAGAGAGTGGATGAAGGTCTGTGATGCGGGTATCCCTGGCATTGATGCCGCCAATCCGAATATGCATCCGGCCTTCCCCGGATTGAGTGCTGACGTTGGCCTGCGCTGCTCATTTCTGACTGACCAAAGCTGGGAGTCCGTAGTCACTGAAGCGGAGATAAAGGCGGAGGTATCAAGCGCAGGCGCGGTTGTCGGTCTGGCAAATCTGTTTCACAAGCGCATCGTAGCACTCTACGAAGAGGCCTCTGCGAGGCCAAACGTCGTCGTCTGTCTTCCAAACGATGCAGTCCGCAAAGTGGTGAAGCCACGCTTTGATGATGAGGATGATGGTGAGCTTGCCGCTGATGATTCGGACAAGGGCGTTGACTTCCATGATTATTTGAAGGGCCTCTGCCTCCAGCGCGGGGCTGTCTTTCAGCTTATTTGGCCGAGAACCTACAGCGCGAATGCCAAAGGCGTTCAGGACCCGGCGACTAGGGCCTGGAATCTTTTTGGAGCACTATTCTACAAGGCTGGTGGGATACCTTGGAAACTCGAAAAGACACCAGGAGGACACAGCACATGCTATGTGGCATTTCGTTCGCCAGACGGCCTGAGGGCGATGCTTTCCACTCATGCCTAACGCAGGTGTTCAATGATCGTGGCGAAGGCACTATTTTAAAGGGAGGGCTGGCTCGGAAGTCGCCAGAGGACTTTGAATATCACCTCTCGGCAGAGTCTGCCGAGCAGTTGTTGTCAGATGCGATCGCAAGTTTTGCCATCGCCAATTCGCAACGAAAGCCTGAAAGGATCGTGATCCACAAGTCTTCGGGGTTCGACGAGGCTGAACTTAAGGGGTTCAATGCAGCAGCCGAAAGGCATGGTGTCCGATTTCGGGACTACTTGGCTCTTCGTTCATCGGTTCTGCGACTCTTTCGTGTTGGCTCTTACCCGCCGCTCCGTGGCACTCATATCGTCTTGGACGAACACAACTCACTGCTCTACACACGAGGCAGCATACCATTTTACAGAAAGTATCCTGGTCCGTATGTCCCTCGGAGCTTGCACATACGCTACTTCCAGAACGACAGTGACCAAGCTGCGCTGGCGCAGGAGATATTGGCACTCACAAAACTCAACTGGAACAAAACCCAGTTTGACTCCTTCTCCCCATCACATTGGGGGGCTCCAAGCGCATTGGAGAGATCTATCAGTGGTGCCCCGATGCATCCTCCGATCCTATAAGCTACTCCTTTTTCATGTAGGCCAAGGTTTGCTTCGGGTTGTCGAGGATGTGAGCACGGAGAAGCTTAAGATGGGATGGGCGAGGGAGTTGCACTCGAAACGAGTCGCCGGAGATCAACGGCGGCTGTTTGACGCCATGATGCGCAAGCCCCCTGCCGAGCGGCTGATGATGAGCTTGGACATGATGGCGACCGCCCGGGAACTGGTGATGCAGGGCATCCAGCGAGAAGCAGGCGCGGTCTAAGGCATCGAGATAAAGCGTCGTCCCTTTCAACGGCTGCATGGCGTCCCCTGCCCGTGGTAGGAATCATGACTCACCAATAATCTAACCGTTCTGCCGGGTGCAGAGCGCTGCGTTTTGGCTTGATTGAGGCATTGAAGGTCGCTGTCTCATCTTCGCCCCACCTTCAGTTTACCGATAAAGTGCCGCCAAGGATGCAGCGGCCATTGAAGACAGGTAGTGCATGGTATGGGGTCACGCTTGAGCCCCACCCACGCCCCTCACCTCATGAAACACCTCCTCGCCATCTTCGCGCTGCTGCATGCGACGCTTATCACCACGCACGCGGAGCCGGTGCGGCTCATCTTTGACACGGACATGGGGAACGATGTCGATGATCTGATGGCGCTCATCATGATTCACAACTTGCAGTCGCGCGGAGCGTGCGAGCTGCTGGCGGTCACGATCACGAAGGATCATCCGCAGGCGGCGGCGTTCACGGATGCGGTGAACACGTTTTATGGCCGTCCGGACATCCCCATCGGCGTCGTGCGTGATGGCGGAGCGAAGGAGCCCGGGCGCTTCAATTTACTGGCGGAGGAAAAGAGTGCCGATGGCTCGCTGCTTTATCCGCATGACCTCACGAGCGGCACGGAGGCACCGGAGGCAGTCGCGTTGCTGATGAAGACGCTCGCCGCGCAGCCGGATCACAGCGTGGTCATCGCGCAGGTGGGCTTTTTCACGAATCTCGGGCGTCTGCTCGATGCGCCCGGCGGACGCGAACTCGTCGCGAAAAAGGTGAAACTACTCAGCGTGATGGCGGGCATGTTTCAGACGGTGAATCACACCACGCGGCATCTCGAATACAACGTGCGCATCGACGTGCCCACCGCCGAGAAGGTGGCGAAGCAATGGCCCACGCCCATCGTGTGGAGCGGCTTCGAGATCGGCTGGGCGGCGACGTTTCCGCATGAGGTCATCGAGCGCGATCTCGACTACCTGCCGCATCATCCGCTGAAGGAGGCCTACATCCGCTACCTGCCGCCACCGCACGACCGGCCCACCTGGGATCCCACGGCCGTGCTGTATGCCGTGCTGCCGGACCGCGGTTATTTCGATCTCTCGCCGCCGGGCACCGTGAGCATCGAACCAAACGGCGCGACCAACTTCAACAAAAGCAAAAGCGGCAAGGGGCTGCACCGTTTCCTTACCATGACGCCGGAGCAGACCGCCCGCGTGCGCGAGGCCGTCGTGCAGTTCTGCGTCGCACCGCCCGACACCTTCAAACCGACCCGCTGACCATGCACCGCCGCGTTTCATCGTTTCATGCCTTCGCCCTCGCGATGGTCAGCGTCATCGCGGGTGAGGTGCGCGGTGAAATCTCGATTCACACCGACTTCGACGGCGGTTCTGCGAAAGTCGTCTCGATTGATCAAAAGGCGCACGTCATCCGCTTCAAGCCCGGTGGCGATGCAGCGCGGGGCTGGCCGTGCTGGTGGTATTTTCGCGCGGAAGGACTGCCAGTGGGCGAGGATGTGACGTTTGAGGTCATGGCCTCGGAGCAACCGCTGCTCACCGATGACAAACGCAAAGGCAAACGCGTCGGCCTCGTCGTGACCGGCCCGGACCACGCGTTCATGTCCGCCGATGGCTCGACATGGACGCAAACAGCCGCAGGCGAAAAGAAGCCCGCCGACGCGACACCCCCGGAGGTGATGAGCTACCGCATCAAGGCCACCGCCAGCACGCTCTGGCTCGCCTGGGGACCGCCATTTTTGCCAAAAGACACCGCCGCGCTCGCAGAGAAGCACGCGAGCACTTGGAAGCCCTTCGAACTCGCCCGCTCACGCGAAGGTCAAAGCGTCACCGCCTTGCGCAGCAAGCCCGCCAAGGCCGACGCGCCCGCCATTCTCGTGCTCGCCAGACAACACGCATGGGAATGCGGCGGCAGTTGGGTTTGCGCGGGCTTCATCGAGTGGCTCGCCAGCAATGAAGCGTCTGCCGTGTGGCTGCGCGAGCACGCGGAGATCATCGCCGTGCCCATCATGGATGTGGACCGCGTGCTCACCGGCGATGGCGGCAAAGAAGGCCTGCCGCACGACCACAACCGCGACTGGTCCGATGCGCCGCACTATCCCGAAGTCGCCGCCGCGCAGAAACTCGTGCGTGATCTCGTCGCACAGCAGCGCTTCGCCGTTTTCTTCGACCTGCACAATCCCGGCACCGGTGGCCGCTCGTCCTTCTTTGCCCTGCCAAAGGAGCACCTGTCCGCCATCGCCGCCGAGCGTCAGACACGCTTCATCGAGATCGCCCGCGAAGAGTTCAAAGGCGCGATCCCCTTCAGCCCGATCACCCGGTTCGACGGCCCCGACTACTCGCGCTTCTGGCAGCAGATCGGCAAAAACTGGGTCCACAGCCACGCCGCCCCCGATGCGCTCAAGCTCATCCTCGAAACCGTCAACAACATCCCCGCCGCCACCATCACCGGCTACCGCGAAACCGGCGCCGACCTCGGCCGCAGCTTCGCGACCTACCTTCAACAAGAAGCCCAGCCGAAAGCGCCCACGAAATGAAACTCTCGCTCATCCTCCTCATCGCCGCCGCGAGCCTGCTGCACGCTCAAACCATCGCGCCGGGAGCCCACGCCGAGTTTCCGCTGCGTCCGCCGCCTGCGAAGGCCGTGAAAGGCGCTCCAGCACCCGAAGCCGAAAATGTCACCTTCCGCATCGGCAACTACGACGACCTCGGCCTCAACCGAACCATCGAAAACATCCAAACGCCCACGCTCACCGTCTATCGACCCGCCAAAGTCGCGCATCGCAACGCCGCGATGGTCGTGTGCCCTGGCGGTGGTTACGCGCTGGAGGTCATCGACCGCGAGGGACATGCCATCGCACGCCATTTTGCCTCGCAAGGCCTCACGATGGCCGTCTTGAAGTATCGACTGCCCAAACCGGACACCTTTGAAAAAGGCCTGCCCGACAGCCAGCAAGATGCCCTCGAGGCCATCCGCGTGCTCCGTCGCCACGCCGCCGATTGGCAGATCGATCCGCAGCGCATCGGCATCATCGGTTTCTCCGCCGGCGGCCATCTCGCAGGTAGCGCCGCCATGCTCGGCGATGCCGCCGACGGCTCGCGCCCCGACTTCGCCGTGCTCATGTATGCCGTCACCCTCATGCACGGAGAGCACACGCACGCTGGCTCCCGCGATCGCCTCCTCGGCCCCGCACCGAGCGAAGCCCGCATCGCCGAGTTCTCCCTCGAAAAGCGTGCCCGCCCCGGCCTCCCGCCCTTCTTCCTCTGCCACGCCAACAACGACAAAGTCGTGCCGCTGCCAAATGCCGAACTCCTCGCTGAAGCATTGCGGAAAGTGAATGTCCCGGTGGAGCTCCTGATCGTGAACTCCGGCGGTCACGGCTTCGCTTTGGGCCGTGACGAAGAATCCGCGAGGTGGAAGGACAAGTTCCTGATATGGTTGGATGCTTTGCGTTGAAGGCAGCGCTCAGCCCAATGACCGCGTCGATACTCCCTCGGCGAACAGCCGCAGGCGCGTTTGAAGGCTTCGTTGAAGCGACTAAGGCTTTAGAAGCCGGAGGCGAAGGCGATGCGTATGTGAGATGCGGTGGTGCGTGATGAACTCGGTCATGGTGGTGCCGAAGGCTTGGCGGCATCAGCCTTGGCGGTGACACGGAGTCTCGCCTTGGCGTCTATCCCGCCCCACCGCCCGGCGACAAATAGGAACTCGTCCTCCACGAAGCCGAGCACGGTGCCTTTGGCGAACTCGCACTGCCCGGCAAAGGCCTTCAGCAAAATCCCAGTTTTCACCGCGTCATCCTCGCGCTGGGAACCACCTTCTTCGATGCCTCCCTCAAAGCCGACGCCGAAGCCAAAGTCAGGCTCAACGGCGAAGGTCAGCGCTCGGTGATGGAGAAAGACGACAAGTGGCAGCGGAAGTGAGCGTTCACGCATTTCTCCAAATGCGTCCGCTTCTTCTTTTCCTCGCCCTCAGTCCTCTGCTCGCCGCCGAACCGATCACCAACTCCATCGACATGAAGTTGGTGCCCATTTCACCGGGCAGCTTCATCATGGGGCAGGACGGACCAGCAGCGGATTACAACGTGAAGAAGCACGCAGCGAAGTTTGATGACGCCGATTGGGATGAAAAGCCCGCCCATCGCGTGTCGATCACGCAGGCATTCCAAATCAGCGTCACCGAGGTCACTCTCGGTCAATACCGTCACTTCGAACCGAAGCATCGAGGCCAGCATAATGATGACGCGGTCACGGAGGTGAGTTGGATCGACGCGGTGGCGTTTTGCGAGTGGTTGTCGAAGAAGGAGGGCCAAACGTATCGACTGCCGACGGAGGCGGAGTGGGAGTTCGCGTGCCGTGCGGGCACGACGACCCTGTTTCATACCGGCGATGCGCTTCCGGCCGGTTTTCACTCGTGGCCGAACGACACCGGCGTGCGTGATCGCTTTTTCCCGGATGAAAAACTGCCGCCAGAGTTTCAGCCGAAGGCCACGAAGCTCTCGCTGAAGGTCGGACGCACTCCAGCGAATGCGTGGGGCCTTTTCGACATGCATGGCAACGTCGCCGAGTGGTGCGCGGACTGGTATGGCCCGTATGAGGCCGCGGAGCAGACCAATCCGCTTGGCCGCGTGGATGGTGACTTCCGTGTGATCCGAGGCGGCAGTCATTCCACGCAGACGCGGTTGCTGCGTTCGGCGAATCGCATGTCGTGGGTGCCGGAGGCAGTGAATGAGCGCATTGGCTTCCGCGTCGTGCTCGGTGATTGGCCGAAAGGTGAGAAACTGCCGCTGCCGAAGCCTGCTCTGCATGCGCAGAACGTTTCGCAGAGCACGCCGAAGATCGAACTGCCGCCGCAGGATGTGCCGTTCTTTGAAGGCCCGAAGCCCTTCGTCAAAGTGGAGCCGAATTCGTTTGGCCCGACGTTTTCGGGTCACAATCACAGTCCGGCCATCGCCGAATGCCCGAATGGTGATCTACTCGCGGTGTGGTATTCCTGCGTCGATGAGGCCGGCACGGAGCTGAACAACCTCGCCAGCCGTTTGCGCCTCGGTGCGAGCGAGTGGGAGCCTGCATCGCTCTTCTGGGACGGCGCGGACGTGAATAACCACGCGCCGAAACTCTGGTGGGATGGCGAAAAAACGCTCTTCCACCTCGCCCGCGGCCTGCGCGAAAACATCGTGCGCCACAGCATCGACAACGGCGTCACCTGGAGCAAGCCGCAGATGATCCAGCCGTGGAGCGAGATCGGAAACCAGCTCATGCGCAGCCGCGATGGCACGATCTGGATGACGCAGGACGTCACCACCACCAGCCTCACCAAAAGCACCGACGGCGGCAAGACCTGGACCTCCGAACTCATCACCGACAAGAAACTCACCCATCGCAACGGCAGCGCCGCACGTCACGCGGGCATCCACGCACCCATCGTCGAGCTCAATGACGGCCGTTTGATGAGCTTCGGCCGTCTCAACAGCGAATCTGAGCAGAAGCCCTTCAACTTCAAAACACCCGCCAGCTTCTCCAGCGACGGCGGCAAGACCTGGACGCATGAAGCGACCGAATTCCCCGCCATCAGCAGCGTGCAGCGTCAGGTGCTCATCCGCCTGCGCGAAGGCCCGCTGCTTTTCTGCTCCTTCACCGATCTCTCCGCGAATGCCCGCAAACCGAACGGCATGACCTTCAAAAGCCAAAACGGCGACTTCAACGGCGCAGGTCTCTTCGCCGCGATCTCCTTCGACGATGGCAAAACGTGGCCGCACAAGCGTCTCGTCACTCCCGGCGGCAAAGAGCGCACCGTGAACGGCATCGACCGCAACATGTTCCCGCTCAGCGACACCCGCGCCGAGCACAACGGCTACCTCGCCGCCATCCAGACCCGCGACGGCCGCATCCAGCTCATCAGCAGCCGCAATCACTACGTCTTCAATCTCGCCTGGCTCAAAGCGCTGCCTGCTGCACCATGATCCGATTCGTTTTCACGATCTTTGCCTTCTCAGTCACCGCGTTCGCTCAAATACGTCCGCTGGCGCAGGAGCATGTCACGATTTGGGAATCGCCGGACCCTGCGCGGATTTATGGTTACACGCCGGGCATCTGTCGCCTGCCTTCCGGACGGCTGCTGGTGACGCATGAGATTTCATCGGCGGGCAAACCGGTGCCGCCGGAAGGAAAAGCGTTTCATGAATCGCGCATCCTCACCAGCGACGACCGTGGGAAGACGTGGACGCATCGTGCGGACTTCGATTTGAGCTTTGCGAGGCCGTTCGTGGCCGGAAAGGCGCTCTACATCCTCGGTCGCGACAAGCAGGTGGCGGTGATCCGCTCCGATGACGAAGGCGTGACGTGGAGCAAGCGCTCGTTTTTGAACGACACCGGCATCTGGCATCAAAGCGCGTGCAACGTCCATTTCGCGAAGGGGAATGTGTATCTCGTCATGGAAAAGCACGCGCCGAAGCGCGGCATCACTGGCTGGCAGGTGGCGGATCTCGCGCCGGTGCTTATGCGGGCGAAGGCGGACAGCGACCTCACGAAGCGCGAGAACTGGACCTTTGCCAGCGAGATGGTGTTCGAGGACATTCCCGAATCGCGGCTGCCGAACGCCTTCGGCCTGCCGTTTCATCCAATGGATCGCAAGAAGGTGACCTTCCTCGTGCCCCCGAAAGGCCGCGGCATCGCGCCGCTGGGATGGTGCGAGACGAATGTGGTGCAGTTCACCGATCCGGATCACGTGTGGTTCGATCCTGAGGGTAAAACCTTCCACCTCTGGATGCGGGCGAACACCGGCATGACCAACTACGCCGCAATCGCACAGGTGCACGAAAACGACGATGGCAGCATGACCACCGCGCTGGTGAAATCGCCCGCAGGCACGCCGATGCTGTACGCGCCCTGTCCGGGCGGGCAGATGCGGTTTCATGTGCTGCGGGATGAGCAGACGAAGCTCTTCTGGTTGCTCGGATCGCAATCCACCGACTCAACAATCCGCCCCGAACGGATGCCGAAGGAACGCTGGGGCCTGCCGGACAACGAGCGCCAGCGGCTCGTCCTCCATTTTTCCAAAAACATGATCGACTGGTGCTTCGCCGGACTCGTGGCGAAGGGCGACACGCCGAGGGAATCCCGCCATTACGCCGCGATGTGCATTGATGGCGATGATCTCTGCATCGTGAGCCGCAGTGGCGATGAACAGGCGCACTCCGCACACAACGGCAATTTGATCACCTTCCATCGCGTTCCCGGTTTCCGCAGCCTCGTCTATTGAACCATGAAACACGCATTCGCCCTCCTCTCATCCTTCCTCATTGTGGTTTCATCATCGTCGGCGCAGCCGATGAACGTGCTCTTCATCGCCTCCGATGATCTGCGCAATGATCTCGGCTGCTACGGGCATCCGATGGTGAAAACACCGAATCTGGACCGGCTCGCGTCACGCGGGTTGCTGTTCAACAAGGCTTACTGCCAGCAGGCGGTGTGCAATCCGTCGCGGGCCTCGATCATGACCGGGCGCAGGCTCGACTCACTGCAGGTGTGGGACCTCGCCACGCACTTCCGCACGCATGCACCGGATGCGATCACACTGCCGCAGCACTTCATGAAGAGCGGTTACTTCACCCAGAACATCGGCAAGATCTTCCACAACTGGATTCACGAGATCCAGGGCGATCCCGCCTCGTGGAGCGTGCCGGCGCAGATGCACTTCGCGAATCACGGCGCTGACAAGCCGGGGGTGAAGGAGCCCGTGCCGCCCAGCAGCGCCACCGACCCCAAGTGCGAGTGCCGCGATGTGCCGGATGAGGCGTACTTCGACGGACGCGTGGCCAAACTGGCCGTCGAGGCACTCGAACAACGCAAAGCCGAGAGGAAACCGTTCTTCCTCGCCGTGGGATTCTGGAAGCCGCATTCGCCCTTCAACGCGCCGAAGAAATACTGGGACCTGTATCGCCGAGAGGACATCGCGGTGCCAAAGCATCCTGAATGGCCCACGGACGCGCCGCGCATCGCGTGGCATGACAGCCGCGAGATTCTCGGATCAGGTCCGAAGGCCCGCAAAGTCACCGCCCACAACATCCGCGAGATGCGTCATGGTTACCTCGCCAACATCAGCTACATGGATGCGCAGGTCGGCAAGGTGCTCGATGCGCTCGACCGCCTCGGTCTGACCGACAACACCGTCATCGTCTTCTGGTCCGACCACGGCTATCACCTCGGCGAGCAGACCTTGTTTGCGAAGACTTCCAACTTCGAGCTCGATGCCCGCGTGCCCATGATCATCGCCACGCCGGACATGAAGACGGCCGGGCAGAAAACCGAATCGCTGGCCGAGTTGATGGATCTGTACCCCACACTCGCCGAGGTCTGCGGCCTGCCCAAGCCCACGACCACGGACGGCGTGAGCCTCGCTCCTGTCCTTGCCGACCCAAATGCCACCGTGCGCGAAGCCGCGCTCACCCAGCACTCGCGACCGGCCTACTACGATCGCGAGCCGGAAGAAGCGCCCACCCACATGGGCTACACCATCCGCACCGCCACCCATCGCTACACCGAGTGGAGGAACTGGAAGACCGGTGAAACGACCGACCGTGAACTTTACGACCATGTGAGCGATCCTGAAGAGACCGTGAATCTTGCGGCCCACGCGGATCAAAAGACCGTGCTGGAGAAACACGCCGTCCTGCTCAGCCAGATGAACCCCGTCTGCAAGCCCGGATGGAAACCGGCACTGCCATGATGGTGGGGCGGGGAAGAGAGCGCGATGTGAGGGCCCGGGCATCTATCGAGCCTTCCGCCCAGCCAGGTGCCTCACCGGAGGTTCCCTACCCGTCCGTGAAAAGGCCAGATCACACCCTGTGTGGTCTTTTCACGCCATCTCGCTTACACAAGACGCGATTGCTCACTTCACCACCTCGCCAAACCCGGCTTCGGTGCGTTTGAGTTCTGCCTTCATCGCCTCCCGAAGCTTTGCGATGCGTTCCGCGTGTGTAGGATCGCTGATGAGGTTGTTCAGTTCTTCGGGATCAGCGTTCAAATCGTAGAGTTCCTCGCCGGATCTGCCGTCGAGGTAATGCACGAGCTTGAAGTGATCCTGCACGAGTGCGGAGTAGAGCGGCACGCCCTGAAAGTTGGCCTGCGTGGCACCGGTGAGGATCGTTTGAGAAACCTTCGCACCGTATTCATTGCCCATGTGCTCGTAGTAACAGGTGTGCGGCCAGGCGGCGTCAGGATTCTCCAGCAGCGAGGTGAAATCACGGCCATGCAACGGCCACGGCACCTTGACACCCATGATCGAGAGAAATGTCGCCATGACGTCCGTTGCGTTCACGGACTGCGGGCAGAATTTACCCGTCGGAAAGCGCGAGGGCATGCTGACGATGAAAGGCGAACGATAGTTCGCGTCGTAAGGGGCGAGCTTGATGCGGAAGCCGTGCTCGCCCATCGCAAAGCCCTGATCGGCGGTGTAAACGATGAGCGTGTTGTCGTACTGGCCGGTCTCTTTCAGCGCCGCCACGAGCTGTCCGACACCTTCGTCGATGGCGGGCACGCACTCGTTCACCTGACGGACCCAGTTGTCGAAGCGGGCGGCTTTTTTGCCTTTTCCTGCACCTTCGCCGCCTTTGCCCGCGACCGGATGGCCGTCATCCCCCTTCGTCCATGCCTGCATCTCTTCGACGTATTTGGGTTTGCCCTCGCGTGGCGGAAAGATGTCGGCAGGAAGCGGCACTTCGGCATCTTTGTAAGCGCCCTTGTGGCGTTTGGCGGGCGTGGAGGGGCCGTGAATGCTGCCGTAGCAGAGCCAGAGATACCATGGCTTTGCGGCGTCGCGGTTTTTGCCGCGGATGTAGTCGAGCGACCACTGCGTGTAGTTGTCGGCCGGATAGCCTTCGATGGTCTGTTCCTTGCCATCGACGCTCATGATCTGTGTCTGGTAATATGCGCCGGCATTTTCGGGGTGCAGCGGGCGGTTCCACACGATCTGATGATCCCAATCGCGCTCCCAGCCGGAATCGGTGCCGGTGTGCCACTTGCCGATGTGCGCGGTGTGGTAGCCCTGTTTGCGCATCTCTGCAGGAACAAAGGGGCACTGCTTCGGATCGTAAGTGCTGCCGGGATACTGGCCTTCCATCGACATCGACTCGATCCCGTGCGGATGTCGGCCGGTGAGCAGGGTGGCGCGCGAGGGCATGCACCAGGAGCCGAGGTAGGCGGCCTGGAAGCGGATGCCGTTTTTTGCCAAGGCATCAATGTTTGGCGTCTTCACCCATGGCCATGAACCTGGATAACAGCCCACGGTCTTCGTGGACTGGTCATCCGCGTAGATAAAGAGAATGTTTGGCCGCTTCGACTCCGCGGCGAAGGCTTGAAACGCGACGATGCTGAGCAGAAGGAGAACGAATGCTTTCATGGCTGGGCGCGTAAACGTCACACCAGCCCGGTTTGTAACCGTGAAAGCACGGCACGCCGATCAGGCCGCGTTTTCGGTCGAGGGCGGCGGCAGTTTCCTGGCCACGGGAGGACGCGGAACGCCGGGCGGCGGCTTTGCCACGGGTGGCGCGGGCGGACGTGCGACGGGCTTTTGCGCGGTGGGCACTGCGGTGATGGGCGGCATCGGTGGTTTTGCCACCGGCACCGGTGGAGGCGCGGGCTTTGCCACAGGCAGTGGCGGCGGAGCGGGAGTCGCACCCGGAAGCGACGGTGGCGGGACCGTCACCACCATGGCCGGCACCGCAGGAATCGCAGGCGCGGCGGGTGATGGAGGAGAGCCGGGTTTCGAACGGGCGATGGTCGAAAGGACAGACGACGGAGGAGGCGGCGGTGCGGGAGCACGCGAGGCCTTCGGCGCATGTGCTTTTTGAATCATGTCCCACAGGCGCAGGCCACGCAGCAGGGGATGACTGCGCAGGGCGGCGAGCACATGGTCCCTGCTGGCGGGCGGCTCGGTGGCCAGCTCGTCATAGGAGCCCTCACGCTGCGCGGCAAGGAGGCGTCCCAATGCGGCCAGCACCACGGTTTCGGAGGCCGGCAGGTGGTGGAAGGTGTTCCTGGCCTTGAAGGCGTTCAGCAGCTCGAGCGTGAGCTGTCCCGAGACCGGCGCCACCGCATGACGCAGCAGCAGCGTGTCCCCGGCTGCCTCCTTGAGGCGTTCCAGCACCGCAATGAAGCTGCCGCGCATTGAATTGCTCGTCACCAGGCGCACGCGGCCGCCGCCCCACTCGAACCAGCGGTCGGTGCCGTCGAAGTTGTCGTAGGTTTTGCGCAGATCGCCTTCCGTGATGGTCACCGGCGGCGCGACCATGAGCTCGATCACATCGCGGGCACGTTCGCCCAGATCGACCGCGCTCGGCGCTGCGGTGTCGCCCTTGGCCGCCTCCATGGCCTCCTTGAGCAGGGCGTCCATCTTTTCCGCCAGCGGCATCTTGGAAACGATCACCGGGGCGATCACGGGCGCTGCCACGGCGGCAGCAACGACCACTGCCGCCGCAGGTTCAGAAGCGGCTGGCGGTGGCGTCACGGCCTTCGGAGCGACGACCGGTGTTGGCACCACCACGGTTTCAGTCACGGGAATCGAAGGGGGCGGAGGCGCCGGCTTGGGAGCCACCGCTTCGACCACTGGAACGACAGGCACCGCCGCGGAAGCAGCAGCTTCCGGAACAGGCGTCGGGACAGGAATCGGGACGGCGACCGCCGGGGCAGCGACGACCGGTGCCGGTGCCGCAGTCTGCGTTGCAGGCGGCACGGCGTTCACCACAGCCTCAGGCGTGGCGGCAACCGCCGGCTGCAAACCCGGCATCACATCTGAAACGCGCGAGGCATACACCTCCGCCGCTGCGGCGAGCAAATGACGCGGGAAGATCGCCCCGCCGGCGGTGAGGCGTGCGATGTCCTCCTCCAGCAGCGGATGAATGGCCGAGCTGACGCCGTCTTTCTTGCGCTGCTCCGCGAGCGCAGGCGCGTCCAGGCGGCAGGCCAGGAGCTGCCGCTTCTGCTCGCTGCCGATGGGCAGCATGTCGATCACCGGCAGGCGGAAGCCGAGCGGCGCGTACGCATCCGGCACGCCGATGCGGCCCCGCAGTGCCTGCGTGAGCGCCGCATCCCACATGGCAAAACGTTCCGCCACCACGCCGATGAGCACCACCCAGTTCTCGCTCTGATCGATCAGCGAGAACAGCAGGCGCTGCATCTCGTCAAACTGCGGCGGCGTGGCGATGAGATCGAGCTGGTCGAGCGCCAGCACGACGGGTGATCCGGCCTGCGAGGCCAGTTTGCCGAAAAGCTGGATCACGGGCCCCATCTCACCGCGTTGCAGCGGCTCGGTGACGCCGAGGTACTTCAATTCACTCTCCGTCAGATACGCCGCGCCAGAAAGCCACTGCGCGGCCAGGTGCTCCTTGTCCTCACGCAGCACCGTGAGCAGGCAGCGCAGCACACTGCGCGGCACCATGGGATGGTCATTCTCCAGGATCTGCACCGCCTGGTGGATCATCTCCTTCCGTGTGTCGAGGCTGATCTCCGCCCACGCCTCGTGCAGCTCGGGAAAGGTGAAATTCTGCTCCACCACCGGCTTCAACAACGCATACGCCAGCAGACGGAGCTGGCTGTAGGGGGCCTTTCCCTCCGCCGTGCGCGCAGGGTGCCGCAGGCTGGTGACGAAGCGCGAAAGGACGAACTGTTCCAGCGCTTCCGGCTGCAGCGGCGGATTCGGCGCATACGCGTAGAAGATGCCGTCCGCGCACACACGATGCAGCCGCGCAAAGAGGTGCGACTTTCCAGAGCCGCCCGCGCCACGCACGAAGCGCACCTGGCTGCGCTTCTGCAAGCGCACCTGGTCCACGGTGTTTTTCAGCACACAAAACGCCGCCGAGTGGATGTCTGGCACATCCAGCAGCGAGGCGGCATTCCACAGGTCATTTTCGCCGACACTCGTGACGGCGAACGGATTCAGAGCGACGTAGGGAGACATGGGTCTTCGGGAGGATTCGGGATGGCGCTGAATCAGGCGATCCAGCACCAGGAGTAACCGGGAGGACCAAGAGACATCCGCACGAGCATGGCACGTTCATGCTCAGGGAGGTCTTGTGGTCGTTCGCAAGGTTCTAGCAGGATGCGTCCCGTGTTGTAAAGGCCCTCCATCAAGTTTCGCAATGCCTGACTATCAGCGATCCCGCCACGCTCCTCCGCCCACGCGCTGTATTTCTCAAATGTGCGAGGAATGGGCACCATCAGCGTCGATGAACGCTGCCGGTCCTGCTCATACCACACTCGCAAAACGGCCTCATCCGGCACGACGAGCAGCGGTTCAGCCCCGCATGTCGCCGCAGCCATGACATCCGGCGTTTCCCCATCCAGCCAGGCTGCGAAATCCGCCACTGTCACAGGTACCTCACGTGCCGCGTTGAGTTCATCGAGGATCTTCTGCAACGCCCGCTGTCGTGCCTTGTCGAGCAGCGCAGATGGCTTCGGCCTTTGTGCATAAACCAGCCGCTTCGCTCCAGGCAGCACAAACGCGGCACCTTGGGCCACCAGACCGGTCAAAGCGGTCTCAAAATGCGTTTGCAGGCTCGTGGGCAGCTTCGTCCGCAGTTTCGCAGCCTGCGGCGGTTGTTTCGCGGCCGCGATCAAGCTGCGCAAAATCGATGCCGTGGCCGATTCGAGGCTCTGCGTGGTGAAGAGCATCGTTTTGCCAGCCTGGATGCGGTTCAAGCGGCTCGCGGCGCGCAAGGTCTCCAACGCAGCCGCCACCGCCTTCGGCGTGGCCGCACGACCCGCCTGCGCTTTCACGCTCTTCGTCACTTCAGCGGCCTTCAGCGGCAGTTCAGCCAGGCTCACGGCATCAAAAACAAGATCGTCCAGATTCATGGGGGATTGTGAGTTCAGCGTTCCCTGTCCTTCACCTGCCGGTCGAGCCATCTGGCCACGTCATTCACCACTTCCTGCCGCTGCACGTCATGCAGCAGCAGATGGTAGGAGCGCGTGTACCACAGCAGCTTCTTGTCCCGGCTGCGCACCTGAGCAAAAAGACCCTGGATCTGGTCTGCGGAGGACATCACGTCATTGGGAGATGCCACAAACAGCACCGGCATCTTCAGATCGCGCACCGCGTCCGGGTTCTCATCCAGCATCTCGCCGATCGTGGTCAGCAGCCGCAGCGAAAACGCGCCCACATGATGCGGCGTCACCGCCATCTGGCCGCCATGCGTCGAATTGGACGTCACCTGGATCTTCTTCTCGTCCACGCCCGCCAGTTCCCCCAGCGTGTAGCGTGTGCGGGGTGAAAGCTTCGCCGCCGTCTCCAGCAGGAAACGCTGGAAGCCGCTGATCGTCTGCCGCAGACCGGCCACAGGCGAGGCCAGGATGATCGCCTCTGGATCACTGCGATTTCCCAACAGATCCGCCGCCGTGTGCAGGGCGATGAGGCTGCCGAGGCTCTCGCCATACCAGAACACCGGCACTTTCGGATGCCTGCGCTTCACCAAGGCATGAAACGTGGCCAGGTCACGCTTCCAGACCTTTTGACCAGTGATGTCGCCCCGCTCCCCGATGACAGGATCATTCCCCTGACCGCGCAGATCATACGCATAGACCGTGTAGCCGCGCTTTGGCAGCTCCTGGCCGAGGAACCAGAAATCCGACTTCGCACCGCTGAGTCCATGCACGGCGATCACGATCCCGCGTGGCTTCGTGCCAGACGGCACCGCCCACGACTGCCAGGGCATCGTCTTGCCATCAAAACTCACCCAGTCCTCCGCGCACAGCACCGGGCGCACGCCGGACGGCTTCAACGCCGCGCAAGCAGACAGCATGAGCACTGCCAAAACGGCCAGCAGCCGGCTCATGCGCCCAGCACCTCCATCGCGGATTCGATGAACTTCACCTGCGCCCTCACCCGCGTGTCGAGATCGAACTCCGACGGTGTCTCAAACGTCAGCGTGAGCGGACAGTCACGCTGGTGCAGTTCAATCGCCTCCGGCATGCCTGGTAGATGCGTCGGCAGCGTGCGGCGGCGGATCACGCCGCCCCGGGCACGCTGGCCGTCGATGGCCGTGCGCGGGTCAGGGGCGATCACGCTGGCACACCGCCCGATGATCTCGTGTCCCGCCGTCTCCCGCGCGTGATTGAGCTCATAGAGATAGATTCCCTGCGCGTCGTAGTCCTCATGCAGGCACAGGCCGAAACGCATCGCCTTTCCGGTGATCCAGCGCTGCCACGGGCCGCAGATCACATCCTCCGCATCGTGAAAGCGGCGGTTGATGTCGATCCCGCGATGATCCGCCCGCGTGTTCAGCATCAGCCCGATCGGGTTGAGGCACGGAGCGATCAAGAAAGACCCCTGGGCCAGCTTTCTCCAATGCTTCTCCCCCCACAGCAGCAATCCCCAGGCCGCAGCAGCTTCATCACCATGCACGCCGGATGACAAGTAAACCGCTGGAGCGCCCTTTTGCGCCGCCGCCGATTCAATCGCGATCACCGCCACGTCGTCCAGCCCGCACAGCACGCGGGTCCGGCATCCCGTCTCCCGCGCGAGCACACGCCAGCGCCGGATGAGGTGCTGCGCGTCATGCGCGCGATGGTTGGGGAGCAGCTTCACGCGCCGACGATGTCCGGGCTTCGTCATTCGTCATTCGGAATTCGTCATTTCACCCCCGGCATCAGCCGCAGCGTGCCCCACTGCCGCAGATTCGTCCGTTTGTTCTTCTCGCCCGCGAACCAGTCCTCATGATGAAAGTTGCCGAAGTTCCCCGCGCCTTTCGTCTTCTCATCCAGATCACCCACGGCAATGTTCAGGCCCATTGTCACCTCTTCGTCGCCGGGTTTGAAGAACACCCCCGGTGCGATCTCAAGGCAGGGATCAAAACTCACCGCCCATTCGATGATGTAGCCGCTTCCGTCGGGCAAAACCTTCGCCACCGCCTCCATCGCGCCGGTTTGAATCCAACGCTGATACGTTTCCCACGCCTTCGCATCCGAACGCGGCTCGCCTTCGAGCAAACCACCTTTTCCCACGCCGCCGAGCCGCGATTTGGTCAGATTGCACACCATCTGCCAGGACGCCCCGTCACCAGCAGCGTTCTCGTCAGCTTTCCAGCGGTTCGAGGCGTTGATGAGCAGTTCCATCTCATCGCCAAACCACGGCCAGCCCTCACGCGTGAGCTCATGTGCCTTCGGATTCTTCTCCGGCAGCCATCTCTCCGTGTCGATGCCATAAAGCACGTCATCCGTGATGCGAAACGCGAAATACAGCCGCCTCGAGTCAAACTTCACCCAGCCGGTCAGCGAGCGATCCTTGGGATTCGTCGTCGGCGAAAACTGCGGCGTCCATCCGCTGACGCCATCAAACTTCACCGCATCATCCCACTCTCCCGTCTCGATCACGCCATCCACCCTCGGCGTCGTGCCGCGATACGCCTGCAACTCCCGCGGCCACTCGCCGGCCAGGACCATCAGAGAAGAACCGAATGCAAAAACCAACACGATGCCCCAGCGCAAACGCGCCAGCGTCCTGGAGCTTTCCGAATGACCCACGCCGCTCGAAAGCGGCGGAGGGCCGCCGCACTCCAAAACGCTCACGCGCCTTCTCGCCCGATCATTCGTCATTCGTCATTCGTCATTCCTCATTCCTCATTCCTCATTCCTCATTCGGATTTCGTCATTCCGCCGCCTCACTTCGCCTTCTTCTTCCCTTTCTTCGCTTGCGGCGGCTTCGTGCTTCCTTCGTTCTTCGCCACCTCCTCCGGCTCGGGGATGCGTCCTTGATCGTTCGTGCGCTCGATCCATTCGTTCAGCACGCCGCGCAGCCGCTCCAGCGCCGCCCGGTCCTCCGGTTTGTTCGATTGCGCGAGGTTGCGCACCTCGAACGGATCGTTTTGCAGATCATAGAGCTCTTCCTCCGGCATCGTCGGCGCGGCCAGCACTGCCTGAGCGGGTGTCAGCTTGTCCTGCGCCGCGAGTTCCTTGATCAGGTTCCACACCGGATACTGCGCCTCCTTGTAACGATTGAACTGTAGAAATGGCCGGTCCGGTGTGAAGTTGTGGATGTAGCGATAGCGCGCGTCCGCCACCGTGCGAAAACGGAACACCGTCATGTCGCAACGGTCCCGCGCGCCGAACACATGTTCCCGCGGCGGCTCGGCGTGCGCGCCCATGAACACCCGCCCCTGCATGCCCTTCGGCTTGGTCACGCCCGCCCAATCCAGCGAACTCGCGGTCAGGTCGATCGACATGAGCAACTGGTCGCTCACCCTGCCCGCTTCATAACCTTGCGGAGCTGGCACACCGGACGGCCACTGCATGATCAGCGGCACGTTCAGCCCCTCCTCATAGCAGAACTGCTTTCCGCGCACATGCGCCTGCCCGTTGTCGCCAAAGAAGCAGATCACCGTGTTCTCCAGCAGTCCGTCCCGTTTCAGCAGTTCCATCACTTTGCCGATCTTCCGGTCCAGCTCCGTCGCCGCATCGAGATATTGCGCCCAATCCTTCCGCGTCACCTCATGATCGGGATAGTACGGCGGGATCTCCACCTTCGCCGGATCGGCATGGGCCTCCCCATGAAAGGTGCGATGCGTTTCCTGGAAGTTGAGCTGCGCGTAAAACGGCTGGTGGTGCTTCAGATCATCCCATTTGGATGAATCAAACGGCTTCATCGGCGGTGCGAAGTTCCAGTCGGTCTTCCCCGAGCCCTTGAAACCGGCCTCTGGTGGCAGCTCCTTCACATTCGCCGTGAAATAGCCCGCGCCGCGCATCCGCTCGCTGATCAGCTTCACGCCTGCGGGCAACGTGTAGCCGTCATCGCGATGCGAGCGGTGATTGTGCGCGCCGATCGTCGTCTGATACATCCCCGTGTTGAAGGCCGAGCGGCTGGCCGAGCACACCGGCGCGGTGGTGTAGAACCGCGTGAAGCGCATCCCCTTCGCCGCCAGCGCGTCCAGCACGGGCGACGATACTTCCTTCGTGCCGTAGCAGCCCAGATGCGGCCCGAAATCCTCTGCGATCAGCCACAGGATGTTCGGCTGCCTGCCCTGGGCATGAATCGTGGCGGCGAGAGCGAGACAGCAGAGAAGGAGACGAATGATCATCCGCCTAGATGATCAAATCCGCCGCGGCGATGCAAGAACCGTTTTCCCGTCCGGCCCTGTTTCAATCCGTCGGCCTGCCCATGACATCCACCGGCTCCTCAAGCCGCACGCGATCTCTCCCGGCCATCTCGATCAACTCCGGCAGGTCGTAGTGCCGCAGAACGCCATGGACCAGGTTCACCGCCTGGTTGAAGGACTCGTCCGCGCCCACCAGCGCCTCCCACGAGGCAATCATTCTGCGCAGCGTGACGGCTTCAAAGTGCTCCGGCTCCAACGCGGCCGCATGCAGCGCGGGAATCGCCGCCTCGCCGATGGCGATCACGCGCATCGACTTCGCCTTTGTCTGCAAATGCCGCGTCCAGGCCTGCACATCCTCCGTCCGCACACCGATATAACTGCCGCCCATCAGATAAACCGTGAGCACCTCCAGCAGATCACGGCCAAAGCGTCCGCGACCGTAGGCGGTCTTGCGCAGGCCCGTCTCAGTCTCGCCGATGCCGCGCAATTCGGCCGCCAGCACGATCTCGCCCGCGCGCACGAGCTTTTCAATCGGTCCACCGGTTGCGGCATCCGCCTGCATGCTCTCGCCGTGAAGGTAAAGCGTGGCCGTGCCCTTTGCTTTCTCTGGCACAAACAGCAGCGCAGGCAGCTCGAAGCCGTCATCGACCTTCATCACCAGTTTCTCGATGGTGAAGCCATCGCGTGGCAAGGTGGCGGTCACGCGGATTTGCGTCGGCAACTCTTCTTCCGGCAGCGCGATGGTCTCGCGAATGATCTTCCGCTTCCGCTCGTCGTTCATGCCGCTCCAGGCCGTGCCACGATCCTGTTTCAGCTTGGCGGCGATGCCCGCATTGATCTGAAAACACGAACGCTCGCCCGGAATCAGCAGCACCTGGCCTTTCGGCGTGCATTGGAGCTGCTCCATCGTCCAGTCGGGCTGCGAAAGTGCCCGCAGCTCGTTGTCATCGAACGAATCCGGCAGCGACGCGACCTCCCGCACGATCACGTCCTTCCCCAGCAGCCAGCGGCTCATGAATCGAGTCACCGCCTCGCGCAATTGCAGCGTGAAGCCATGCGGCGCGTCCGGCGCGGCGATGTCGATCTGGTCGGAGTAGCCCAGCCGTGAATAAAAGCGCTTCGCCTCGCGGAACACGTCCATCGTCCCGCCGAAGTCGAAGGTCACGTCCCGCGTGCCGGCGCAGATGAGCGTGGGCTTCGGCGCTCGCATGATGCAATAATCCGCCTCGTCCATGCCGAAGGCGATCTGGCCGAAAATGTTCTGCTCGCCATCCTGCGGGCCTTTCGTCTCGATCAGCTTCTTGAACGTCGTCAGGAAGCAACCCGGTGCCGCGGCCACGATGCGGTCGTCCAGCGCCATCAAATACGCCGTCTCCGTCCCGCCGCCGCTGTTGCCCGTGCAGCCGATCTTGTCGGCGATGATGTCTTTGCGGCTTTGCAGGTAGTCGATGACGCGCATGCCGTCCCAGATGCGGAACTGCGCCACGTTCGCGCCGATCAATGCGCTGCTGAGGCCGATCATCGTGTGTTCGGTGGTGCACACGAGCCGTGCGAAAGGATGCGGCGTCTTCACGTGCGGCGCATCGTCGAACACCGCGTGTTCTTTGGCCTGGTCCAGCATCTGGTAGCGCTCCCCCTGGCCGATGGGGTCGTAGCACATCGCCGCCATCCCATGACGAGCCAGCAGCATGCAGATGAGCTGATACTGCCCCACCGCCTTGCCCTCGTGGCTGTGACCGCACGGGACCAGCACCGCCGGCCACGGTGGAGGCGTGTCGGGCAGGTAAAGATTCGCCGTCAGATGAAAGGAAGGCCGCGTCTCCAGCACAATCTTCTCCACGCGATAGCCTTTCCCCTCCAGCGTGCCGGTGATCTGCGCCTTCAGCTGCGTGCGCTCCGGCAGTCCGCCGATGCGTTCCAGGAAAAACGCCCGCCGCTCCTCCTGCCACGTCTTGCAGGCGGCAGCGCTCTTGATCGCCTTTTCAAAGGCTGCCGTGCGTCGATCGACGAGCCCGTTGAACTTCCTCACCAGCCAGTTTTCCAGCGCCTGCTCCGGCGTCGTGCCATCCGCGGCCGGTTTGAGCACCGTGAGGTCATCAGCGGCGAAAACAGAGACGGTGAGACAAACAAGCAGGATGAACGTGCGCATCCCAGACATACGCACCACGCCGGCCCTTTCCTTGTTTCGAGCGAGTGCTGCGCTTCCGCCTCAAAACGGCGTGAACACCGCCCTGCCGCGATAACGTCCGCCCTGAAACGCCCACACAACGCAGTAACCACCTGCGCCATCTCCGTTCAGCATGAGCACCAGCACAGGCCCGCCCGCGACATCGGACCTCAGCAGCGTGATCGAGCTCATGTTCGGCTCATACAAGTTCTGCACGGCCGCTTTCTGAAGGGTGACCGCCTCGCCGCTCTGCGTGACCGTCAGCGAGAGCGAGAAGCTCGGCAACCCGCCGTCCCTGCCCCACGGCCATTCACCATCCACCCGATGCCCGCCCTGCTCATCTCGCGTGATCTGGTGATCCGCGGCCACAAACGGAACCGCCAGCACCCGCACCTCGAAACCCGCATTTTTCAGCACTCCGAGCCTGCGGTCTTTCGCTTCGGCGATGGCAACCTGCCGCCATGCTTTGACCGGCCGCAAACGACTGCCGTGGATGAAGCGCGGCTTCTCTTCGCTGTCCTCCATGAGCAGCCTTACCCAGCCGTCCTTCGGCTCCTGCTCGATGGCCACCACGCTGCCGGAGGCCACCTGGCCGACGATTTTCGATTTCAACGAAGGCCCGGAACGCAGGTTCGTGTTCCCATCTGGATCTTCGACCACACGCAACGAGTCCAGGATGAACTCATCCACCTGTGCCTTCACCGGCGCTGCCAGGAGCAGGCACATCGACATCATCACGAGCGGAATGCTTTTCATCCCGGAGGAAAAGCCGCCGCACACCTCACCTCAACCCGAAACATCACTCCCGCCTGCTCAGCAGATACTTCAGCAGCTCCAGCGCCTTCCGCTCCGGCAGCGCTTCGAGCAAACCGGGCGGCATGAGGGACACGGGCGTCTTCTGGCGCTCTTTAAGGTCTGACTTCGAGATGACGACGCTTTCGGTCACGGTGCGCGCCGTGATGGCGGTGTCGGTTTCCTGCTCGATGACGCCGGAGACGACGCTGCCGTCTTTTTTGGTCAAAACGTGAAGCTTGAAGTTGTCTCCGACCACCGCGTTCGGGTCGATGATGTTCTCCAAAAAGTAGTCGAGGCCGTTGCGCCACGATCCGGCGAGATCGGGGCCGAGCTTGCCGCCCACACCGCCCATCGCGTGACACACGGCACAGAGCTGCTGGAAGGTCTGCTCGCCCGATTTAGCGTTGAAGGCCCACAGCGGCGCGGATTCGTAGGCCTTCTTGAGCTTCGCGATGCTCGCCTTCGCCGCCGCGCTCGATTCGTTCACCTTGCCCCACGTCGCGTCGAGCAGCGTGTTGATCTCCGCGTGGTTCAAATTGCGCATCTGGCGGATTTGCAGGCTGCTGAGATGCTTCTTGTCGAAGCGGCCCGCCTTCACGGCCTCCAGCAGCGGTTTCGCCAACTCAGCACGACTCGTGAGCACGCCCAGCGCCGTCGTTTGCATCGCCACGTCAAATCGGTCAAACCTCTCCATCAGCGCCGCCGCCGTTTTCGGCTCCTTCGAGCGCGAAAGCAGCGGAATGACCGCCGCCGTGAATGCAGGCTCATCGAGCAGCTTCGCGAAGATCGGCGTCGATTCGGCATCGCCGGTGCGTTTCAGCAAATCAAAGGCCGCACGGCGCTGCGGCAGCGGGTTGCCCGTGTCCGCCAAAAGAGCGCGCATTTCACTCAGCACCTCCTTGTCTCCAAACAGCGCCGAGAGTTCATCCGTAACGGGGGCATTCCTGCCCCCATTCTGACTCGGGGCAGGAATGCCCCGGTTACGAAATTCCACCCACGCCTGCGGCATCTCCACCCTGGCCTCATCCTTCAACGAAAACGCCAGCAGTTTCAGATCGCGCGTCGTTTTCAGCGTCTTCACCAGCGCCTCGCGGCCTTCGGCGCTCTTCCCGGCGAACCAGCGGATCGAATCAGCCAGCGAAGGCATCGGTGTCTTCTCCGCCAGCGCCAGACCGCGCGCCCAATCCTCCTCAATGACCCGCGCGAGGCCGAACCAGATCATCTTCGGCAAAAAGCGGTCATCCTTGTCCTCACCATGCATCGCCAGCGCCGAGGCGACCTCCCAAACCGTCTCCGCATCCAGATTCGGCAACGCCGATGCCAGCGCGAGGCGCACGGTGGATGAAGGATCGGTCTGCGCGAGTTTGAGAAGCGTCTCGGAGCTGAGCTTGGATTTCCCGGCTTCTTCCGTGGCGAGTTGGATGGTCCAGGAGCGAGCGATGTCACTGTCACGACTGAGTGCTGCCGCAATCATGGTTGGAGATAGCTGGCCCGCAGCGTTGCTGGCCCATATCAGCTTCAAGATCGAAAAGTCATCTTGAGGCCAGGCTAATCTCTCGGACTTGCTCTGGATGGACTTCGCAATGGAGCCATCAGGGTCAATCGGACGAAGGCTTTTGTTCGCTGCCTTCTCGGCAAGCAACTTCATTGATGTTCTAAAGCGCCAACCGTTCGGGCTTAAACATCCAAACAAGAGTGAAAACTCGTCTGCTGAGTCGAAACCGGCTTTTCGCGGCTTGTAAGTCTCCTTCCACGAGATGCGGTAGATGCGCCCGTTGCTGCGGTCCCATTTTTCGTCGTCGGGGTTGTGGCAGTGCTGGGTGTCGGTCCAGTCGATGACATAGACGGCACCGTCGGGGCCGGTTTGGAGATCGACGGGGATGTAATCGGGCGCGGAGCTGTGAAGGAGGTCGAAGCCGGCGTGGAAGGTCTCGTAGCCGCTGCCGGTGCGCACCATGTGCTGATGATTGAGCTGATGACCGTGCAGGTTGTGCGTGAAAAGATGGTCGCGGTAGATCGCGGGCCAGTTGTCGCCGTTGTAGATCATCGTGCCGACGTGCGAGTGACCGCCATACACGGCCGTGGTGCCCGGTTTGCCCGCGCCGCCTTCACCGCTGTCGTAACGCGCGGAGGCGGGCAGGTAGTTTTGCAGTTCGGGCGCGAAGTCCGGCGCGGTGGCGGAGACGAAGGACGGATAATTCGCGTTCGCCTGATTCCAGAAGTGGCCGTTGCGGATGGCGTACGTCGTGCCGCCCTTGCCCCAGAAGCTGCGGCAGTGCGTCATGAAGAGATGGCCGTTGCTGTTGTAGTCGAGCCCCCACTGGTTCGATCCGCCGTGGCAGAACACCTCAAACACATGCCGCACCGGATGATAGCGCCACACCCCCGCGCGCATCGTGACGCGATCCTTCGCCTCCGCGCCCGGCTTGCCGATGGCGCTGGTGTTGAAGACGCCCTGATTGCCGTAAAGCCAGCCGTCCGGGCCCCAGAGGAAGCTGTTCAGCGTTTCGTGTGTGTCTTGATAGCCGAAGCCGTCGAGGAGCGAGTAGGCGGTGAAACTCACGCCGGGCACTTGAGTAACGGGGCCATTCTTGGCCCCATCTGCTCCAGACGGGCCAGGAATGGCCCGATTACTGCCGAGCGGCAGCGGCTTGTCTCCATCCCGAGGAATGAACATCAAATACGGCGCAGCCCCGACCCACACGCCGCCAAAGCCCACCTCGATGCCGCTGACGAGATTCAGCCCTTCGCAGAAGGTTTTCTTCGTCTCGAAGCTGCCGTTTCCATCCGCATCCTCCAAAATGGTGATGCGATCCTTCCCCTGACCTTCGGGCTGGCGATTCGGATACGAAAACGCCTCCGCGACCCACATGCGCCCGCGCTCGTCGAAGCAAAACGCGATCGGCTGCTTCACATCCGGCTCCTTCGCGATCAACTCGACCTGAAAACCATCCTGCACCCGCATCTCGGGCAGGTCTTTCGATGGATTCGGCAACAAATGCCAGAGCACCGGGCTTTTATCGCCACGCTTCGTGCGGTCACCGCTGATGGTGAGCGCACTGGCGGCAAAACTCGGCTTCTCGGCATGAAACACGAAGTCATCGAAGTTCACATGACCCCAGCCGCTTCTGCTTTGATCGACGATGCGGATGAAAATCTTCTTCCCGACGTGCTTTTCGAGGTTCACGGCCACGCGGGCCATGTCCTCACGATTTTCGCCACTGGCACTGAAAAGGACTTTTCCGTCCGCTTCGCTGACGATCTCAGTTTTCATCGAACGTCCTGCGCCAACAAGAAAACTGGCCCAAGGATGCGTGGCGACAAAACTCGATGATGTGAGCGTGCCGGTGCCTTTGTCGCCGATGCGCTCGTAACCGCCGAGCCAGAACTTGCCCGCATGCTGCGAGTTGCCGCGTTTGCGGGCTGCGACGGTGTCTCCTTCGACCGGTTGCTTCTCCCAAGCATCTCCTTCGGCTTTCCAGCCTGCGAGCGTGCCGGTTTCAAAGCCGAGATTCAGCTCCGCAGGCGGCGAAATCGCGTCTGTTTCAGGTTTCAGGTTTAAAGTTTCAAGTTTGGCTTCGCGCTGCGGCATCGCCGTTTTGCCAAGGTGCGTCAGTTCGATGTTGCGGAACTGAATCTTGGCCGGTCCGGGGCCGCTGTGGAGCTGGAAGGCGATCTTGCCACTCCACTCGGCGGCTTTGGCCTCGTGATCGTCGGGTACGCTCATGAGCACGTCGTTCACGCGCACCTCGACGTGCGAGGCGCTGGCGGTGATCCGGTATCGGTTCCACTCACCGGGCTTGATGACGCTTTGAAGGCTCTTCGGCTCCGCAAACACATCCGCCCACCGACGACCATCCGGCGCGATGTTCACGCGCGAGCCGCGCTCACAAATCAAAGCACGTCCATGCTCGTCGTAGATGCGGCCGAGCCACACCGCGCCTTGATCGAGATCGGCTTGATAGCCGCTGGCGTGACCTTGTTGACTTTGTTGACAGCGAAACTGGATGCCGCTGTTCGCGCTGGGCCCGCCGGTGATGCGGAAGTCCACCATGAGATCGAAGTCATGCACCTCGCCGTCCCAGAAGATCCATTCGTTGCCCTTGAGCGGCCTGTCCGCAGGGATTTCGCCGGTGATGGCACCGTCTTCGACACGCCAGTGCTCCGCCTTGCCACTCCAGTGCGTGAGCGTCTTGCCGTCGAAGAGGGATTCAGCAGCAGAAAGCTGCACGGCGGCGAGCAGGAGGGCGCAAAACGGCTTCATGGCGGTCGGTCTGGTTGGACGCAGGTGTACATACACGATGCCCACCTGGAAGGAAGCGGACATGTTTGGGGAGGTGTCGGACGCCCGGCACGACCCGCGCAACAAGCCGGACCTGCCACCAGTTTGCCTTGGCCGACTTTGGCTGGCAGGCTCGCGGCAGCGTCATGGAGTGCGGCGGCCCTCCGCCGCTTTCGAACGTCTGTCGGACTGCAAAAAGCTCCAGAGGGCTGGAGCACTCCAAAACGCTGCCGCACCTGCGGCACCCCAACCACATCGAATTCCTGCAAACGCGTCACTTCTTCAGGATCGACGCGACAAACGCGTCCAGCGCCTTCGTGGCCGGATCGCTGGCGAGGCCGAGGTCGCTGTTGAGTTTCACGTGCTCCGTGTCCCGCGCGCCGAAGAGCGTCACCGGCACCTCGGCTGCCTTCAGCTTGTCGCCGAAGTGCCGGGCCTGGGCGGTGTTGTCCGGATGATGAGAGACATGCAAGATGAGGAAGGGCGGGATGCCTCTGCCCTTCGCCACATGCGTGACGGCGGAGAAGTCTTTGTGCAGCGCGGGATCGTTCCCGAACTTCAGCCGATGACCGAAACTCGGCAGCGGAAAGCCGTGCACACGCGCCCGTGTTTCAGCGACTTCGATGATGGCCGGGACGTTGTAGGTGTCGCCATCGACGGGCACGCAGCCGATGAGGCTGGAGAAATCCGCGCCGACTTCCTTCAGGTAGCGGTCGTCGGTGCAAAGAATCGCCGCGAGCTGGGCTCCGGCGCTGTGGCCGCCCACCAGCACGCGTTTTGGATCGCCACCGTGCTCCGCGATGTGTTTTTGCACCCAGCCGAAGGACTTCGCGCAATCACGGATGAGCGTGCCCATGTCCACCTCGGGAAGCAGGCGGTAGTTTGTCGAGACAAAGACGAAGCCGCGTTCCAGGAACCATTTGGGCTTGGTCTGCACGCTGGATTTGTCCCCCTGCTGCCAGCCGCCGCCATGCATCCAGAAGACCACGGGCAGGTTCTTCGCGTTCTCCGGCGCGTAGATGTCGAGCACATGTCGTGCGTGACCGTCATCGAGGTAGCGGACGTCACGCTGGATGACCTGGGCGAAGGTGGGTGCGCTGAGCAGCAGGAGCAAAAGGGCGAGAATGGACTTCATGGCCGTCTCTATACGCCAGCCGCAGGCATTACTTCGCCGCGAGATACTTCAACAGGTCGCGCATGGCGATCACCGTGCACCCTTCGTCTTTGAGATGCTGCATGTAAGCCTCAAATTTGGCCGGATCGGTGTTCACCCACGGATGCTTGATGTCCGGCACGCCGTGAAAGGTCATCACGGCGATCTTGCCGTCCTTCGCCTGCGCCACGGCGGCTTTGAATTGCTCCAGCGTGCTGTCCGGCTTGCCGTCGAAGGCCTGCGGCATCGTCAATGGATCGTCGGTCATCGGATCGAAAGCCTTCGCGCCTCCAGCACGTGCGAACGAGTAGCCACGTTCGCGGAGCAGCTTCACCGCCGTCTCGCTGGTCGCATAACCGGGGTAGCAGAAGCTCACCGGCTTCGGAATGCCGAACTTCAGGCACTGCTGCTCGATGAATTCCACGTCAGCGGCGAGCTGCTCCGGCTTCTGCTTGTTCACCCCCGCGTGTTTGCGTGTGTGATTGCCGATCTCGAAGCCTTGGTCGTGCAGCGCCTTGATCTGCTCCCAGGTCATGTAGTTCTTCTTGTCCACGAGGAACTCGAAGCCCTCCGTGATGAAAAACGTCGCCCCAAACCCATGCTTCTTCAGAAGCGGTGCGACAAACGTCGCCTGACTGGCCACCGAGTCATCAAACGTCAGCACCACCAGCTTGTCCGGGATGGGTTCGGCAGCACACAATTGCCAGCAAAGCACCAGAGTCAGGCTGGAGAAGGAAAGGGCGGCGAGAAGAGCTTTCATGTTGGATGAAACGCTTCAGATTCCGCACATCCCGCCGAAACGCACTCACTTTTCACGCAGGCGCATGACAACGTGAGAGGAAACGTACTCACTTCCATGAAGCACCGCCCGTTCGTCTTCCTTTGTGCATGCCTGGCACTTGGCATGAGCTGGCTGCATGCAAGTGAGGCTGCGCCGCTCGGCATGGTGGAAAACTTCGATTCAGCAGCCATCGGTCCATTCCAGAAGGGCTTCATCGACATTCATCGCTGGAGCGAGGACTTCCGCCAACGGGCGCGTGCCTGGAGCAGCGTCGAAGTGGTGCCTGACAGCGGCGGCAAAGCCCTGCGCGTGAAAGTGAGCGATTCACAGGCCTTCGCCAGCGGTGCGGGCTCGATCCTGCGGCTCGCGCCCTACTTTCCTCCGGAGGCCGATGCGCTACGCCTCCGTCTCAAGGTGATCAGCGGCACCATTTCGATCTACTGCGGAGGCCCGACCGCCTACTACGGCAATAGCGATGTCTTCACTGAGCCGCAGACCATTCGGGTGATGGCGAAGCCTGAGTGGGTCGAAGTCACCCTCAATTTCAATCATCCCACGTGGCGAAATTTCCGCCGCTCCGGCTTCAGCACAGACGCACCGCGCAATTACTACAACCGCTGGGCCCAGGAACACGTGGGCGTCTTTCTCGCACCAGATTCGCTCGGTGAATGCCTCATCGACGACATCGAAGTCGTCACGCTTGGCGAAGGAAAGCCCTTTACCACCTTTGCGCCAGACCAGATCGAGCCCGTGAAGACCCTCGCCGACTTTGAGGATGGGAAGATCGACCGCGCCTTCACTCTCTACATGGCGGCTGCCGAGGCTGAGTGGTTCGACGAGTCGTGGACTCGCTCCAAGCCCCTGCGCTTTGAGCCGATGCAGCTCAGCGTGGCCGCCACGGGCCTCGGCGGCCGGAAAGTGCTGCTCAGCAAAGGTCGCACCGCGGAGGAAGTTCACTGCGCAGGCGTTCACACGAGCGGAGCAGCCGGTGCCAACGCCTTTTCCCTCAACATCCGCGTGGAAGCGCCTGAACAACGAAACACGCTCGTCGGAGCCGGCGAGATCGTGCCACTCGATTTTCTCGTCTTCGTGGCACCGGCGGGCAAAACGTTCGACTGGAAGTCTGTGGGGCCATCGGAGGCATTGCGTGTCCGCGGGGGGCGTGGCTTCGACTTCAATCTCACTCATCGCAGCATCGCCACACGCACGGATCTCGATTTCGCCATCTACCAGACGCGTCGCTATCTCGAACCCGGCCAGTGGTCACAGCAGGTGCTGCCTATGGCCGACTTCACCTGCATCTACGGCCAGGGCACCATGCGCGAGCGCTTCACGCGTCACGAACCGCTTCACAGCCAGGAAGTCATCGCAATCGCCTGGCTCAATCCGTGGTGCCGGAATGGTCGTCGCGATGCCACCGTCACGACCAGCATCGACGAACTGTCTTTCGTCAAAGTCCCTGGTTCAGCAAGTGATCATCGCTCCTTCTGGCAGGTGCCGGACACGAGCCAGATGCACTCGCGCGAGAAAGACTCGTCAGGTGTCAAAACACGCCACTTCTGGCTTCCGGGAGACTCTCCAGCGCGGTAGCTCGCTCAGCGGACGATCTTCTCCACATCGACATAAACACACGTCATCTTTGGCGCGTCGTGGATGTAAAGCAGACGGCCGGGGCTGATCTCGCGGATGCTGGTATAGTTGAAGCGGACGCGGTCGGAGATGACGTGGTGGCTGGTCCAGGTTTTGCCCTTGTCGAGGCTGAACATGAGGCAGCTCGCGGGGCGGCCGTAGCTGCAGGCGAGCACGCCGTTGCTCATCATGACGAGATCGGGCAGCACGCGGCCTTCCTCCATCTGCACGGGCTGCGTCCACGTTTTGCCAGCGTCGTGGGAAAACATCTGCTTCATGCACGAGTTCCGGTCGCCGCGGATGACGGCGACTTGTTCAGTGTCGCTCAGGCGGCACACAGCGGGCTCGCCGCCGGGGCCGACGACGGAGAAGTGATTCCACGTTTTGCCGCCGTCGGTGCTGCGCATGAGATGGGACCAGCGCTCGGTTTGATTGCGGCCATCGGGGCGTTTGGTGTTCTTGCGAGTCCAGACGACCATCGTCATGCCACCGTCGGCATCGTTCCAGAGGTGGCGCTCGCAGATGGTCTGGTCGCTCTTTTGCTCGTTCGCATACTGAGCGGGCAGATTGAGGCGGTTGTCCTCCATCGTGAAGGTGGTCGCGTCGGCATTGAGCCGCCAGGTTTTGCCAAAAACGGCTCCGTCCGGCTGCGACCACGTCCAGCGTGACATGGCGGCGATGCTGCCATCCGGACGGCGCAGGCATGGGAGCGGTGTTTCGGGCTTTTGATCGATGCCAGTGATGGGTGACCACGTCTTGGCGGCGTCGGTCGATTTGTAGAGGCCGTAGGGCTCGTAGAACGCATCCGGCCCCTGCGCCACGCTCATGAGGAGCAGGCCTTTGCCCATGTCATACAAGTAAGGCCGCGTCTCGGGCACGCCTTTGCGCTCCGGGATGATCCACGGCTCGCTGACGGTGACTTTGAGCTGCGGTTTGGGCAATGGCGTGGCCGCTTTTCGCGTGCCGAGCTTCACGGATTTCCAGATCGCGTTGCCCGTCGCCGTCTTGGCCGTGGAACCGAAGAGAATGAAGGGCTCCTTCGACTCCACCGGCTTCCAGAAGGCTCCTTGGCCCACCACCTTGCGTTCGCAATCCACAAACATCTGCATGTCCGTTCCACGAATGACGAGCCGATACGTGTGAAAACGATTCGTCGTGTCCTGTGGAATGAAGCGGTCGGTGAAGTTCGTCGCCTGGTTCGGGAACAGCGCGAGACCTTCCTGATGCTTGCCATCGCTCAGTTGAATCACGACCGGGCCACCATCGCGCCATGGCCAGAGCGAGGACGTGGTCTTGCCCTTCACCGCGCCCGTGGTCGAAAGGACCTTCACCTCGGCCTCGACGATGACTTCCTCATCCTCGCCCGCCTTCCAGCCTGCGCGGTAATGTCCGAAGCCAGTGCCGTCGTCCTCGATGCGCAGACCATCGGCCTCGAGTTTGGCCTTCGGAGTGCCGACGCTGCTCCAGGTGCCGTCAGGCAGCGTTTTGGCGTCATACTGAAGCTGCCAGGTAATGTCCTCGGCGTGGAGGGAGGCAGCGAGAAGCGGGAGGAGAAGGGCGCGGAGGAACATGCGGCTGGGTAAACGCGATGGCGAGAGCCGGTCTTCGCGCCTTGCGACATGGACTGCGGCAGCCTGCTGCCGCTTTCGGGAGGCCAGCCCTGCTGGCCGTCGAGCGTCCCCAAGTGATGCCACGCCGAGGCGCTTTCGCGTTTGCGCCAGCAGAGGGTGTTCTTCGTCCACCTGGAGACTCCGGCGGCAGCTGGGCTGCCTGGGAAAAGCGGCAGCAGGCTGCCGCAGTCCATGTCATGTGCCTTCACTCAAACACGATATCGCCCATCACGGTCGTGTCATCCATGCTCGTGCTGGTGAGGGACGACGACCAGATCGCGCGGTCGACGATTTCGCGAGGCAGGGCGTGGTTGCGGCCGAAGTTGGCTTTCCAGGTGATGCCTTTGCTGGGTGGTTCGACGCCGAGGGTGGTGAAGGGAATGACGAGATGCGCATGCCAGCGTTTGGCTTTCGAATCGACGCGGGCTTCGCTGGTCCAGTCGCCGTTCCAGGTGGGGTCGTCTTTGCCGTGACGCGGATCCATCACGTCGGTGATGCGGCCGTTGAGCGCGTCGTATTTGGAGGCGGCATTCGCGCCTTGGGTGAGGCGGTAGAAGAGCGGCTGAGCCGGATTCGGAGCCAAATAGACATCGAAGGCCTCTTGGTTGTTGAGAAGGCGATCTCGCTTAAAGGCGGCGAAAGTCGCTTCGTCGCCGAGTTCGGCTTCGGCTCGGAGGTGGAGGGCTTTTTCGTCGTAGAGGAGGCGGATCGTCGTGATGCGCGGCAGCGTGTGCAGCGGCGGGAGGAGCGTGAGTTCATGCGCGGTGGTGTTTTGCCACTCGGGGCTGTCGAGCGTGAGTTTCGCGGTCGTTTTGGCGATGGTGAGTTTCTTGAGGCCCATGGGCGGGGCGTTGCGCATGGCCTTGGTGTCCCAGTTGAAGCAGGTGCTGGCGTAGGGCTCCTGGTAGCCGTCGTGGGCGAGTTGTAGGTGCTTCGCGTCGTGGCCGGGAAAGGGGAACAGAATGTGGTTCCACTCTTTTTGGTGCCCTTTGACGTAAAGCGTGGCGATGAAGGCGTTTCGTGCGTCGATGGCATCGAGCAGGCGATGCAGCGAGCCGGTGTCGGGCAGCATCTGCCAGGCCTGATGCAGGTGCACGACCTTCGCGAAGTGCTTCAAGTAGTCGAACTCGGTGCGCACGAGCGCGAGGCGCGTCTTCACCTTCGGCGTGGTGGCGAGCTTTTGCGCCTGCGCGAGATGGCCCTCCATCGTGACGAGCACGCGCGGCGTGTAGAGGAAGGCGATGAGCTGAAACGGGTCCTGCACTGTTTTGCGTCCGCGGGCATCGGTGGGCAGCGGTTTGTAGGTCCACACGTCGGTGCGCGTGCCGATGTGGTCGGAGTAGAGTGCGATGGCGTGATACAGCTCGTCGTAAAAGGCACGCATGGAGAAGGCGATGCTCTTGTTTTGAAACGCGGCCTCGCAGAACTCGGGGACGAGGTCCTTCGCGTGGTTGTTCGCCGGATCGTCAAACATGCGGCCCATGGTGTAATAGACGGGGCCTTCGAGGCCGAAGAGCTGGCCGGGGCCGTCGCGGTAGAGCGACTGGATGCGGTTCACGGCGAGCCGTTGCACCTGCTGCTCGATGTAGCCGGGCGTGCGCATCGGCGTGTAGCGCGTGCCGAGGTTCGGGCACCAGTTGTAAACGTAGCCGGTGAAGCCGCGCGGCACGTCGATGCCGCGCCACGGGACGATGTCCTCCTCGTTGGTGCCGGTGAGCATGATGCAGGTGTTTGAAGGGAAGGCTTTGAAGCTCTTCGGCGGTGCGGCGGTGAGGATGTAGCTCATCATCGTCACCTGCTTGCCCGGATGCGACTTCTCCAAACGCCGCGCGACATCGCGGTGGAAGATCCAGATCTTCTCCGACCAGTCTTTGCCCGTGCCGTAAAGCGCATTGCACTTCTCGCACTGACACTCGCGAAAGCCGTCCGGCTGACCGAGATCGACGCTGTCGTAGCCTTTGTCGAAGAAGCCCGCGAGATCGCGGTAGATGCGCTCCTGCACGTCGGGATTCGACAGGCAATACTGCCCGTTGCCCTCCGGCTTCAAACGCGAGCCGCTGATCAGCGCGAAGTATTCCGGGTGCTCCGCAAACAACTCCGCCGGCACCGCCCGCTCCCACGTGTGACCGCCGAACTGCTCGTCCACGCGAGGAAAGCGATTGTGCGCGAGATCGTAAAACGACGCGCCCGCCGGATGCGCCGTGTTCACCCGCAGCAGCGGCGTGGTGGTCACGTTCAGCGACTCCGGCACCGTCATCGTCTTCATCGGCAGAAACTCGATCGCGGGCGACTCCATGAGGTCGATCTTCGCCGCGCCGCTCACCGGCGTGTAGCCCGGCAGATCAGGATACAAAAAGCGCACGCCCATGAACTGCCGCGCAAAGTCCACAGCCGCCTTCGCCGTGCCCACGCGATCCCAGTTCGGCCGCCGCGCATTGTCCGTCGGCGCCTTCGACCGATGATCATGCCCCACGATGATCACATCCTTGCCCACCACCTGATGCACAAAGCTCCAATCCCGCAGCTTCGTCACCTCGAGGCCATTCTTCTGCGCGAACTGCGTATTCCCGAGCATCAACGCCGGTTTCGCCGCATCCCGCTCCTTTTCCCTCACGACCGCGACTTCGACCTTGTTCGCCAAAAACGCCGTTTGGAGCAGCCGCGCCGTCTGCACGAGACTTTCGTCCAAAGCCGGTGAAGGCAACGCATCCGGCAAAACGATCTGGTAATCCGATTTCCCCACGTCGAGCAATGTCAGGTCCGCAGCCGTGGCGGCGGTGAGAGAAAGGAAAAGCGCGAGGAGGGGTTTCATGCGGGGACATGAAACGCGGGATGGGAAGCGGTCCTACCGATGGGTGGGTTTCGGCAAGCTTTTTACTTGGCTGTCGATGTGCTGAACAAAGCTCTCCACGTCGTTGAGCAGCTTATCGACTTCCACACTGGTGATTCGATGGAAATGGTTTTCCTTCGATCTGCCGTTGCGGTGAACCAGATCATGTCTCACTGCAATCGCCTGATAGATCGATTTTGAATCTGAGGGAAAGTTCACTCCCAGAACCGTTGAATACATGGGTCTCACCTTGCTGAGATTGTGCCAGATGATGCCAACGAGGTATTCCGTGACACGGCGATTCAGGTTTTTGCTCCAATCAACAACATCGGAAAGCGCATACTTGCGGTCGAGGAACTCTGGTGCCGTCGAGAGCAATGTCTCCATCCGACTTTGGTCAGTCACAACGTTCTGAACGAATGCATCGCTGAGATAGGTCTCCAAAGCAGTGATAGCAGATGAATAGAGCATTCGGAAGAACGTGTGCCTGAGTTGGACTGTGCGCGGAACAGCTTGCTTCGTTAAAGTTCGAAGCGCAGTCAGACTGCGATGGAAGGTGCCCGAGTAGTCGATGTATGACTGCGCCATTTCGATCAGAGACATCTCGAATCGGCTCGAACGTGTTTCGGATTCGCAATGTGGGCAGCCGCTTTTGTGGACTGTCCGGTTCTTGACGGTGCCTTCCCATTCGTGGGATGGATTCCTTGCGCAAATCCACCACACCTTCTTGCCGCTCGCCCGAGTCACATCTTCCGGCTTTAACTCCCCGTTCTTGGACGGATGCCATTCCTTGGCGATCTCTGGGTGAACTGTTGCCAGTGAGTTCGCATCAACGAGCTTATTGCCGGAACAACTCGGGCAATGTGCATCAGGTTGACGACTTGTTCGATTGTAGATCGTGGCGTCCCAAACATGCGGCGATTCGGCATCGCAACGCCACCAAACTCTCTTCTGGCTTCCAGGTGTGACGTCCTCGGGCGTTAAAGCGCCGTTCTTTTCCGGGTGCCACTGTCTGGCAAGTGCCGGGAACTTCGTCGCCAGATTGTTAGTGATGGACGGGCTGGCGCTGCGCTTTGCGCACTTGGGGCAACCGTGACCGAATCGGACACGATTGCTAACCGTCGCTGGCCACTCATGAGTTTTGTCATTGTCACATTGCCACCAGACTTTCCGGCTCGATCCTATCGTCACATCACGGGGCGTCAGTGTTCCGTTTTTCGAGGGATGCCACTGTGCGGATAACGTGGGGGAGTAGTCGGCAAGCGTTGGTTTAGCCGACGTTGGCCGATCAGAGACACAAAGCGGGCACCCAGTCTTTGCCATGGTCCTACTTCGAACTTGGGATGGCCAAACATGAGATGGGTCTCGGCCACACTTTCACCATGCGATGTATCGCGAGCCTACCGCAACATTTTCGGGCACCTTGCTGCCATTCTTCTCTGGATGCCATTGTTGGGCGATTTCTGGTGCGGCACTGGCCAGTGAATTGGCTGCAATTCGGCAGTTTGGACATCCTGCATCCTTTTTGGTGCGCGCGCGTAGCTGGGTCGCCCAACTGTGCTGGCATTTTCCGCACCTCCACCAAATGCGCATCTTGTTGAGCGGACCAATTCCGAAAGGGTCGATGCCGACATTCCTAACGCTGTCCCATTGCTTGAGCAGCCCAGGGTGCAAGCTCCCAAAAGACTCTTCCTTGAGGAAGAGTCGTCCCGAACAATATGGACAGCCATGTCCCATTGAGCGATCTCTGATTTGTGCCTCCCAACGGTGAAGCGGATTCTTTGCGCATATCCAGTGCGCCTTCTGTTTGGCTCCCGATCTGACGTTGTCGAAACTCAGGTCGCCGTTGTTAGCGGAATCCCATTCGCTTCGGAGTTGGGGAGAAGTGTCACGTAGGAGTTTCATGAGCTTTGGGTGCAACACGATTATGGGCGCTTTCAGGTCGCCAACAAGCTGATCAGCCGAGTGATGTTTCGTCCCTTGGCTTTCCAACCACTCGACGAGCCCCTGCGACCCATTCGCGGGCAAGGATGAGGAGCACCGCCAGAGAGGAAGAAGGCGCGAGCGTTCTGATTTCAGCGCTCTTGCGCCTTGGGGACAACATGGACGACATGGACTGCGGCAGCCTGCTGCCGCTTTCGGGAGGCCAGCCTGCTGGCCGTCGAATGGTCTGCGCCGTTGTTTCGTCGAGGCGCTCTCGCGTTGGCGGCAGCCGAGAGGTTTCTTCAGTGGTCGGGAGACTTTGACGGCAGCAGGGCTGCCTCGGAAAAGCGGCAGCGGGCTGCCGCAGTCCATGTCTGTGTCCGTGTCCATGTTGTCCATGAAGCCCGTGGTTGACCATTCCACCAAGTCACTGCCATCCTTCTCGCCATGATGCCTGATGTTCCATCCGATGAGGAGTGCCTTCGCGGCACACGACATTGGCCTCATGCGCCGCCTCATCGACTCTCGGAGAGTGGTGTGTATTTCCTCACGGCACGCGCTCGTGAGAAAGCGCATCTTTTTGCCACCGCCGGACGTCGGGACTGGTTTGAGCAGATGCTTTTCAATACTTTTGCGGAGCGTGGCTGGAAACTGGAAGCGTGGGCGGTGCTTTCGAATCACTACCATGTTGTCGCTCACAGTCCGCCGGGAGGCGCGGAGACGTTGAGGGAGGTGGTGCAGAAACTGCACAGCCTGGCGACCAAGCGATTGAACACCGAGGACGGCACGCCGGGACGCACGCGGCTGTGGCAAAACTACCGCGAGACGCATCTCACCTACCCGCAGAGCTATCTGGCGCGACTGAACTATGTGCATCAAAACCCACGGCATCACGGTTTGGTGCCGCTGGCCTCACAATGGAAGTGGTGCAGTGCCGCAGCCTTCAAGCGTGAGGCGACGCCAGCGTGGGTGAAGACCATCGCCAGCTTCCCCTTCGATGAAATCGCCGCCGAGGATGGCGAGTGACGTGGACAACATGGACTACATGGACTGCGGCAGCCTGCTGCCGCTTTCGGGAGGCCAGCCTGCTGGCCGTCGAACCTTCCAAGGTGATGTCTCGCTGAGGCGCTACCGCGTCTGCGGCAGCGGAGGGGCTTCTTCGGTAGCTGGGAGACTTTGACGGCAGCAGGGCTGCCTCGGAAAAGCGGCAGCAGGCTGCCGCAGTCCATGTTTTTACCTCAGTGCCCATGCTCCTCGGAATTGATCTGGTTGGCGGCCAGAATCGCGGCGAGCGGATCGGAAGCGTTGAGGATTTCATCCGGCAGGGATAAGAGACGGCGGAAGGCACGCTGGCGTTTACCCTCTTCATCCGCAGGTTCAGGACCGGGTGGGTTTGTGAGGTGCTCATGCCAGCGGGTGACATCGCTGTGGAGCTTGGAGTAACGGCGGTGCCAGCGGTCAGCCTCAAGCTGAGCTTCGTCGAGCCAGGCGATGAGGTCGAGCCGGTCCACGGCGGTCAGACGCGCCTCGGCTTTTGCGAGTTCCCGCTCCACACCGGCAAGCACGGTGTGCCAGACCACGAGATACACGGGTGAGTTTGCTGGTGATCGACCTGCCTTGTGACAGGCATCGCACCACAACGTTTCTTTGATGATGCCGCTATGCACGCTGCCACCGCGCAGCACGGAACCGATCTGGTAAGACGTGAGCCCGCATTCGAAGTCCTTCGTCTGGAGGGAGGTGATCTCCGCTCCGCAGGACGGACAGGCCAGCGGCTTCTTGAAGTGGATGGTGTCAAACATTCCCATGATGACAGCGATGCTCGTGCATCCGGACAAAACCTGCAAGACTTGGCCGGGTCCCAAACTGAACACGGGTTCGGCACCGGGTTAGGTCACAACCACCGCATGCCAATCCAGCCACTCCTCGTCTCCGAAGTGCCCCAAGGAGCAGGACCGCTGCGGCATGAGCTGTTCACACTTTCTCAAGTCGAAGACAAAGGACGAATCGCAAGCAGCGCCGACGAAAGGCCCTGGTTTTGGCCAGACCGTGTTTGAAAACCTCTGCCGCGGAGCGGCAAGCCGTCTCGTAGCCCGGCCTTTGAAGACCGGGCGACCATGCGGGTGATCGCGTTGAGCCATGACCCGTGCCGCTGTGCGACGCCCGAACCCGTCCTCTCGACGCGCCAGTTCGCGTGTCGCTCTGCGACACCGGATGCCTTGGGGCGTCCCGCCGTCTCCTGTTCCCGGCCTTGAAAGGCCGGGCTACGGCACGTTCGTCGCTCCGCGACTTCCAAACAGGTTTTTAACACGGCCTGGATTCCCAGGCATCATGCTGCCGGTAACACTGATCAACCGCTCGAAGCATTCGCCGAGTCACGCGAATGAAGGATCTGAGGGGATGCCACCTATCTGTGCCATTGTCTTTTGAATGCCAGGCACATGCCTGGCACCAACACACTTCACCGCACGCTTGCCCGACGTTGCATTTGACGGAAGGTGGCGTTCCGGGCATTTCCCCAACCCCTTCCCTGCCCGGATCTTGTTCCATCATGCGCCTGAATCACGACATCCATCTCGGTTACTGCACGAACATCCATCGCGGTGAGACGTGGGAGGAGACGTGGCGTGGGCTGAAGGAGAACACGCTGCGGGTGAAGGATCGTGTCAGTGGCGGGAAGCCGTATGGCATCGGTTTGCGACTCAGCCAGCAGGCGGCGGTGGAATTGAGCGCGCCGGGCAGGCTGGATGAGTTCAAGGCGTGGCTCGATGCGAACCACTGCTACGTTTTCACCATCAATGGCTTCCCCTACGGCGCGTTTCATGGCACGAGGGTCAAAGAGCATGTGTTCAAGCCGGACTGGAGCACAAAGGAGCGGCTGGATTACACGAATCTGCTCTTCGACATCCTGGCGCAGCTTTTGCCGCCCGGAGTGAGCGGCAGCGTCAGCACGCTGCCGGGATCGCACAAGACCTTCAATGTCGGCACGGATGAGCTGAACGCTATCTTCACGAATCTGAAGCTGTGCCGCGAGCACATCGAGAAAGTCGCCACGAAGAGCGGGCACGATCTGCATCTGGGCCTGGAGCCAGAGCCGCTCGGCTTGTTTGAGACCAGCGGCGAGACGCTGAAGTTTTTCGGCCTCTACTTTGATCGCCACCCGCAGGATCGCGATTTCTTCAAGTTCATCGGCCTCAATTACGACACCTGCCATCTCGCGATCGAGTTTGAGGACGCGAAGAAGGCCCTGGACCGCATCACGGGCGCTGGAATCCGGCTGAGCAAGCTGCACTTCAGCTCGGCGCTGAAATTGAAGCCAACGGCCGGGAACGTGGAGCGGCTGCGGGGCTTCAATGAGCCGGTGTATTTCCATCAGGTCATCGCCAGCTATGGCGCGGACGAGCCGCTGCGCCGGTTCAAGGATCTGCCGGACGCGCTCGAGTTTGCCCAATCCAATCCCGACCACCTCGGCGAGGAGTGGCGCGTGCATTTCCATATCCCGATCCATGCGCAACCGGGCGATGGCTTTGACAGCACGCGGGATCATCTGATTGGCGCGATGGACTGGCTAGGGAACAATCCAACGAAATGCCAGCACATCGAGATGGAAACCTACACCTGGGAAGTGTTGCCGCCGGAAATGCGCAGCGGTGATGTGGTGGATCAGTTGGTGCGGGAATACGAGTGGACGCTGGGAGAGATGCGCGAGCGCAAGCTTGTCTGAGATTTTTCCACGGATTTCACGGATTGGCACGGATGGGTTCCGATTCGTGCCCATTCGTGAAATCCGTGGTCAGAATCAGTTCTGACAGCGGGGAAAATCCCCTTGCTTCACGGCCCATCCATCGGAAGTCTGGCGCTCCTTTTCTCCCGCCATGCACAGCCTCTGGAACGACACTGAAGCCGCCACTTTCGGAACCGACGCTCTCGGACAGCGCGTCTATACCTCCCGCCTGCTCGGCCGGAACCCGGAACTCGTTCTTCATGGTGGTGGCAATACCTCCGTCAAAGTCACCGAGAAGGACTACTTCGGCGATTCCGTGGACATTTGCTACGTGAAGGGCAGCGGCTGGGATCTCGCCACCATCGAGCGGGCCGGCTTTGCCCCCGTGCGCATGGAGGCGCTGCTCAAAATGGCCAAACTGCCCACCATGACCGATGAGGACATGGTCCTGCAACAACGCGCCGCGATGACGAACCCGAATGCGCCCGCCGCGAGCATCGAGGCCATCCTGCACGCCATCCTGCCGTTCAAGTTCGTCGATCACAGCCACGCGAATGCCATCTCCGCCCTCACCTGCGCCCAAGACGGCGAAGCCCGCACGAAGGAGCTCTTCGGCTCCAAAGTGCTCGTGTTGCCCTACGTGATGCCCGGCTTCGTTTTGGCCAAACAAGTCGCCGAAGTGCTCCAAAAGACCGATCTGCGAAAAGAAGGCATCGAAGGCATCGTGCTGCTCAAGCATGGCCTCTTCACCTTCAACGACGACGCCAAGGCCAGCTACGAAAAGCACATCGAGTTCGTCACGAAGGCCGAGGAGTATCTGAGTAATCGGGCCATTCCTGGCCCGTCGGTGCCCGCAGGGGCAGGAATGCCCCTGTTACAGCTCGCGCAGCTCCGCCAGCTCGTTTCCAAGACTCGCGGCTTCCCGCAAATCGCCCGCCTCAGCACCAGCGAGGCCGCTTTGAGCTACGGAGCACTGCCCAACATCGCCGATTGCGCCACCCGCGGCCCCTTGACCCCCGATCACAGCATTCGCACGAAGCGCATCCCCGTCGTGCTCGGTGACGACCACTCCGCCAGCATCCAAACTTTTGCCGCCAACTACGAAAGCTACTTCAAAGCCCACGCGAGCACGCAGACCATGCTCGACGCCGCTCCGCGCTTCGCCGTGTGGCCTGGCAATGGCATCGTCAGCTTTGGCGATACGTTGAAGGACGCCAAAATCGTCGCCGACATCGCCGAGAGCACCGCCGCCACCGTCGCACTCGGCGAGCGCACTGGCGGCTGGGCACCGCTCAGCGAGAAGGACATCTTCGACATCGAATACTGGGACCTTGAGCAGGCCAAGCTCCGCAAAGGCCCCGCCCGCAAGGTTCATCAGGGCAAAGTCGCCCTCGTCACCGGCTGCGCCGCCGGCATCGGCTTCGCCATCGCCGAATCTCTCGCCGAGCAGGGCGCGCAGGTTGTCGGTCTCGACATCGACAAGGAAATCCCCGACATCATGAAGAAGATCGGGGCCATCGGCATCGTCGTGAACCTCACCGAGGACCAGCCTGTGCAGGACGCCATCGACTTCACCGTGCGCGAGTTCGGCGGCATCGACATCGTCGTCAGCAACGCCGGCATCTTCCCGAAGAACGACGCCCTCGACGTCATGGAGCAGACCGATTGGGATCGCACGATCATGATCAACCTCACCAGCCATCAAAAGCTGATGAATAAAGTCATCCCGTATGTGAAGCACAGCGTCGATGGCAGCATCATCTTCGTCGGCAGCCGCAACTTCAAAGCTCCCGGCCCCGGCGCCAGTGCCTACTCCTGCTCCAAGGCCGCGCTCACGCAGCTCTGCCGCGTCGCCGCCCTCGAACTCGCCCCGTGGAAGATCCGCGTCAACATCGTGCACCCCGACGCCGTCTTCGACACGAAACTGTGGACCCCCGAAGCCCTCGCCAAAAGCGCCGCCCGCTACAACATGACCGTCGAGGAATACAAGACCAAGAACCTCATGAAGGTCGAGATCCGCTCCAAAGACATCGGCAACATGGTCGCCGCCATGGCGAGCCCGTTGTTCGCGAAGGTCACCGGAGCACAGATTCCGGTCGATGGCGGGAATGACCGGGTGATTTGATCACCTGACGAAAAAAGTTAACCGGTAGCATTCCGTCTAACGCTTTGGCTCCCCTGGGAAAGGCGTGCGTTAAATAACAGATTCGAAATCTGTTGTTCAACCAACTTGCTTGTTCACCCAAGCATCTGCGTATTGTAGGCAGGCATGAAACGTCGTGCCCAAACGAAGCCGAAAAAGCCAATCTGGCAGCCGGAGCACTGGCTGATGTGGTGGCAGATATTCCTGTCCCGCTTGCCTTGGATCATCATCGCATTGGCGATGGCCGGAAATTCTTATGGTATCCGCGACTGGTTTTCGATTTTTCGCTGCCTACCGATTCGATGAGATGCAGCGCCAACTCTCCTGGCGGCAGCGTTGCGTATGCGACGCAATTCGTGTGATGCCATTTTTGGGTTAAAGTTCAGAACCGCCTTCTTTGGCTCTGAGATAACGGATACCCACCTCGCGTTTCCACTCAGCGGTTTGCCCTGTGACCTTAAGCAGACCCTTTTCGCCTCTCACATTCGTCTCGTATGTATCGGGCTCCTGGGTCTTTTTCCAAGTGCCGCTGTCTTGATTGTTGGGGAAGTCTAACTTCAATACACCGCCCTTTTCAAAAATAATCATGCCACTCACACGGTCGGTGGTGGCATTCATATGATAGGTCCATTGTCTGGCCAGGCCTGTCGAGGTCGGATCCATCGCGGGCTTTCCCGCCTCGATCTCAGCGCGTACTTTGTTCAGTGCAGTCAAGACATCCAGCTTTTTGCCTTCGCTGCTGGCGAGCATGGCATCAATCCGTGCGATGGCTGCTTTCTTGGCAGGTTCCAAGGCTTTCACGCGGGCGGCATCGTAGTTTTTGAACAAGTCTTTCGCCCTTGCCTGAGGCTTTAGCACCGGATCGCCACCTACTTTAGACTTCATCTGCGTGCGCAGCAGGTCTGCGCCATCGGTGTCACCGGACTTCACAAGGTCGGCGATTAGTGGCACGGTGGCTTTTTCAAGGGTGTCGTTAACCTTCTGTAGCGCCGCCGCAGCTTTACTATGATAGTCGGCGGCGATCTGCGCGGGAGTGTCAGCGAAGGCGCTGCTGACAAAGATGAGGGCGACGAACAAGAGTTTCATGGGCGTGAGAATGATTGCGCCCAGGAGAATGCCTGCAAGGTCGAATGTGGAACTGCTTTACTGGCTCGAAAGCGGTGTCGTCGATGCAAGGTGCCCTTGCATCTCTGCCACCGCACTCCACGACGCTTCGCGCCTCACA
>NZ_JACSRD010000067.1 GCF_014879935.1 Prosthecobacter sp. | reverse complement strand
CCAGGGCGCTCAGGCGCTGGATGCTGTGCTCGTGGGAGGTGTATTCGCCGCTTTCGAGCACAGCCTTCACTTTCTCAAAGGCCTGATCGACGAGCGTGGCCTCGACTTCCTCCTGCGACGGCACCCTGGCGCGCTCGATGCGCGTGTTGATGAAACGCTGGATGCGCTGCATGAGATAAATCTCACGTCCGGCGACGAGACTGACCGCCTTGCCCTTGCGACCTGCACGACCGGTGCGGCCGATGCGGTGGACGTAGTCCTCGGCGTCGTATGGCAGCTCCAGATTGATGATGAGGTCGATGTCGTTCACGTCGAGGCCGCGGGCGGCGACGTCGGTGGCGACGAGCACCTCGATGGTGCCGCTGCGGAAGTTGCGCATCACGCGCTCGCGCATGATCTGGTTGATGTCGCCATGCAGGCGGTCGGCGGCGTAGCCACGGGCCACGAGCGCATCGGTGGCGTCATCGACGGCGCGTTTGGTGTTCGCAAACACGATGGCCAGACGGGGCGCCTCGATGTCGAGGACGCGGCAGAGCACTTCCAGCTTCGAGCGGCCGTGTACTTCGTAGTAACGCTGTTCGATCGTCGGCACGGTGAGCGCCTTCTGCTCGATCGTGATCGTGGCGGCGTTGCTGGTGTAGTTTTCGACGAGGCGGCGGATGCGTGGCTCGAAGGTGGCGCTGAAGAAGATCGTCTGGCGGTCCTTCGGCACGGCGGCCATGAGGCGGTCGATGTCCTCGGCGAAACCCATGTCGAGCATTTCGTCGGCTTCGTCGAACACGAGGCTCTTGAGAGCATCGACCTTCAACAGACCGCGCTCCATGAAGTCGAGGATGCGTCCCGGCGTGCCGACGACGATCTGCGAGCCGCTCTGCAAGGCACGAATCTGGCGGTCATACGAGGCACCGCCGTAAACAGGCGTGGCACGGACGCCTTCCTTGAATGTGGCCAGCTTGTGAATCTCCGCGCAGACCTGCATCGCCAGCTCGCGGGTAGGGCAGAGGATCAAGGCCTGCACGTGGCGCTTTGTGCCATCGACGCCCTGCACGACGGGAATGCCAAACGCCATCGTCTTGCCGCTGCCGGTGTGGCTTTGACCGACCACGTCGCGACCCGTCAATGCCACAGGAATGGCCTGGGCCTGGATGGGCGAGGGCTGCTCGAATCCGAGAGATTTGACGGCCTCAAGAAGCTCCGGGGCGATGCCCAGTTCGGGGAAGGTGTGCGTGCTCATAAACGGTCCCCCGGGGATTTGAGGGCGGCCATAGTCCCACCAATGGGGAAGATAGCAAGGTCTTTGATCTTCCGGGGACCTCGCCTAAAAAAGCCGTTCGCCGACATGGACGATTTGCAAAAGCCCTCATAGAATGCCGTTTCTGTCACCCACCAACCCAGCGGGTCACAAGCATCCGCGTCCAACCATGTCAACAGCCACAGCCTCCGCTCCGTCGTCGTCTGATTCCAAGAAGACCCTCCGTAACGCCGTCATCCGCTTCGCCGGAAATTCGCAGGACGGTATCCAGTCCATCGGCGGCTTCCTCGCCCGCCTCGCGGGCCGCACGGCGCAGGAAGTGATGACCTACATGACGATCCCGGCGACGATCAGCGGCGGTCCTTCGATTTTCCAGGTGCATCTCGGCTCAGGCGAAGTGCTCACGGCGGGTGATGAGGCGGACGTGCTCGTCGCTTTCTACCAGCACAGCTATGACGGCCATTTCAATGCGCTGCGCCAGGGCGGCATCTGCCTCTATGACAGCGCCGAGGTGAAGGAGATCAAGCATGAGAAGGGCGTCTTCCACATCGGCATTCCCTTCACTGCGGCGACCGTGGAGGCCATCGGCGGCAGCGCAAAGGATCGCGGCAAGAACATGTTCGTGCTCGGCCTGATCGTTTCCGTGTTCAATTTGGACAAGGAGAAGCTCGTTGGCATCATCAGCCGTCAGTTCGGCAAAAAAGACGAATCCGTGCTGCGCAATGCGCTGCTGGCCTTCGATGCGGGCTACGCGTATCAGATCGGCGACATCGAAAAATTCGCGCTGGCTCCGGGCGAGGCCGATTCCGGCCACCGCATCTCCACGGACGGCAATCAGATGCTCTCGCTTGGTCTTCTCGCTGCCGGTGTGCGCTACGGCGCGGCGTATCCGATCACGCCGTGGTCCTCCATCATGGAAACACTGCGCAGCGAACTGCCGAAGTATGGCGGCATCTTTGTGCAGGCCGAGGACGAGCTCGCCGCCGTCAGCATGGCCATCGGCGAGGCCTTCGCGGGCCACCTGAGCATGACTGGCAGCAGCGGCCCCGGTTTGTCGCTGAAGATGGAAGCGCTCGGCTACGCCAGCATGGCCGAGTTGCCGCTCATCGTCGTCAATGTGCAGCGCGGCGGCCCTTCCACCGGCCTGCCGACGAGCGTGGAGCAAAGCGATCTCATGCAGGCCATTTACGGCAGCCACGGCGACACGCCGCGCTTTGTGCTCGCGCCCAAAGATGTCGAGGATTGCTTCTACATCGCCCTCGAAGCCGGACGCATCGCCCGCAAATACTCCAGCCCCGTCATCATCCTCAGCGACCAGGCGCTCAGCAGCCGCATCGAGGCCTTTGAGGAGCCGGATCTCGACAAGCACTGGGTCGAGCCGACGCTCGATCAGACGCCGCGCGATGCCGACTGGAAGCCCTATCCTTTGGACAAAACCACGCAGCATGCCCCTCCCGGCACGAAGATGGCCGGCGGCAAGTATCCGCACATCTCCGGCCTCGAGCACGACGAGTGGGGCCATCCTTCCGGCAACGCGAAGATGCACCAGCAGATGACCAACAAGCGTCGTCAGAAGCTGCTCGATGCCGCCGCTGAATTCCCCGCGCCCGAAGTGCACGGCGACGCCACCGGCGACGCGCTCATCATCGCCTGGGGCAGTGCCTGGGGCCCCGCGAAGGAAGCCTGCGACCGTCTCCGCAGCGAAGGCCACAAAGTCAGCGCCGCGAACATCCGTCACCTGCACCCGCTGCCGAACAAACTCGACGGCGTGCTCGCCGGTTTCAAAAACGTCGTCTGCGTCGAAATGAACGACTTCGGAGCCTACGGCCACGGCCAGCTCGCCATGCTGCTGCGCGCGAAGTATGCCGATCCGAAGATCAAGAGCGTCTGCAAGACCGACGGGCTCGCCTTCCGCGTGCGCGAGATCGTCACCGGTGTCGAAAAACACCTCGCCGCCGGCCAAGCCTGATCGTTTTCATCTTCGTTTCTCAACCAACCTTTTTTCCAACCACGTCATGTCCACCGCCGTCGCCACACCTGAAGCTCCAGCCGCCGCTGCCGCTCCCGTCGTCGAAAAACTCACCAAAAAAGCGCTCACCGCCGATCACCCGACGTGGTGCCCGGGCTGCGGTGACTTCGCCGTGCTCGCCATGTTTTACCGCGTGCTCGAGAAGCTGAACATCCCGCAGGAAAAGATCGTCGTCGTCGCCGGCATCGGCTGCTCCTCGCGCTTTCCCTACTTCATGAACACGCACAGCCTGCACTTCATCCACGGCCGTGCGCTGCCTCTCGCCACCGGCGTTTCGCTGAGCCGTCCGGACGTGCATGTCTTCGTCTTCGGCGGTGACGGCGACGGTTTCTCCATCGGCGGCAACCACCTCAACCACGCCGCCCGCAAGAACGTGAAGCTCACCTACATCATCATGGACAACTTCGTCTATGGCCTCACGAAGAACCAGACGAGCCCCACCACGCCCATCGGCCGCAAATCGAAGACTGACCCCACCGGCGCCATCGACCGTCCGATCAACCCGATGAAGCAGCTCCTCGCCAGCGGTGCCACCTTCATCGCCCGCACGCACGCCGCGCAGGTGAAGCACATGGAGGAAATCTTCACCCGCGCCATCAACCACGACGGCTTCAGCGTCGTCGAGTGCCTCAGCGAGTGCGTCATGTTCTATCCCGGCGCCTTTGATGACAGCACCCCTCGCAAAGGCGGCACCTACGAGCTCATCGACGAAACGCAGCACGATGTCACCGATGATGTCGCCGCCTTCAAACTCGCCGACTACCTCGCCCCCGGCAAATTCGGCGTCTATTACCAAGTCAATCGCCCCACCAAAAACGCCCTCGAGCAGAAGTGGATCGACGATACGCAGTCCAAGCTTGGCGGTGTCTCGCAGAAAGACATTCTGCGCAAACGCTTCGAGGCGATGCGGTAACACTGTCTGCGAGCAGCGCAGAACGATCAACAAAACTGTGGAAAGCCGACGTTTCGTCGGCTTTCCATCTTGATGCGCATTCACACGCTCGATCTCCGCTTCATTGGCATTCCTGGCCTCATTGCATCCTATCTTGTCGAAAGTGACGGCGAGTTCGCCCTGATCGAAACCGGCCCCGGATCGACACTGAAAACGCTGCGTGAGGCGATTCGTGCCGCTGGCGTCGATGAGTCAGCGATCAAGAAGGTCTTCGTCACTCACATTCATCTCGACCACGCCGGAGCAGCAGGCTGGTTCGCGCAGAACGGTGCCACCATCTACTGCCATCCCAACGCCGCACGTCACCTGATCGACCCTTCAAAACTCATGGAGAGCGCCCGCATGGTCTATGGCGACCAAATGGACGCGTTGTGGGGCGAGATGCTGCCCGCGCCTGCCGAGCACGTGGTGAGCCTTCAGGACAACGAACGCGTGAAGTTTGGCGAGGTGGAAATCATCGCCTGGGACACACCCGGCCATGCACGGCATCATCACGCCTTCATCATTGACGATGCCTGCTTCACTGGCGACGTGGCGGGCATGCGCCTCGAAAACAGCCGCTACCTTTCCGTCACCTCCGCGCCGCCACAGTTTGATCCGGTGGCTTATTCGCAATCCATCGACCGCCTGCTCGCCGCAAACTTCAAGGCGCTCTATCTCACGCACTTTGGCCGCGTGGACGATGTGCAGTGGCATCTCACGACCTATCGTCAGCGCGTGAACGAAGTTTACGAACGCGTTGCCGCCGACTTCCGTGCTGGCATCAGCGTCGAAGAAAACCGCCGCCGCTATGCGCTGGCGGAGCACGAGATCGCAACGAAGGCCGGTGTCAGCGAGGAACTCTGGCGCAAGGGTGAGGGCGCCAACGTCACCTCGATGTGCGCCGACGGCGTGCGGTTATACTGCGAAAAAGGACGATGAGCGCCACGACGGCTGGAATCAGCAGCCAGGCAGGCCATTTCACTGGCTCCGGTGCCATCACCGCCTTCTTCTCGGCTTCCTGCTCGAACGGATCCTCCGCAAAGCCCGTGTCGTAGGTGTACTCCGGTTCCTGGAAGTTGAAAGACACCTCCAGCACCTTTCCTTCCTGCTCATACATCCCACGGATCGTTTGCAGCGGACCGGTCTGCTCGAAAATCTCGAACGCGATCCAGAAGTCCTCCAGCAACCGGCCCGCCACCGGCACCGTGAACGTCACATCCACATTTCGCGCCGCATATTCGATCTCCGTCATCGACGGCGTCACGCCCGCGTTCGGCCACAGGTAGTCAAACTTCACTTTCGTGCCCCAAGACGCCTTTTGCTGGTTGATGTCCAGCCGGATGTGCGAGTTCAGATACTCAGCGATTACCGGTTGTGCCCCGTCCAACTCCGCCATGCTGAGCTTCCCATCACCATCCACATCCATCCCGACAAATCGCGTCAGCGTCAGGATGTTGAACGTGAACCGTCCCTCCAATTGATGGGGCGCAGGTCGCATCCGCATCTCGCTTTGGTCGGCGGGATGGCTTAGCACGATGCGGGCAATTCCAAGCACCAAAAATATGATCGTAGATGGTTGGAGCCTGATCATGACGGAGCGCAAGCACTACGAGCACGCATGATTCCGCAGATCAGCATGCATAGGCCGAGAGCCGCGAAGAGAACTTCATCCCAAACGATGGAGTCAGGGCCTCCGCTAAGGTTTTTGAATTGGGCCATGATCGGAATCGAAAGTGCCAGGAGTATGGTCATGCCCGCGCTCATGACCCATCGGAACACCCGGCCTGAAAGCGCTTCATTTGAAGCTTGGCTGATCAATCCGAAGCCAATGCTGGAGGATACCCAGCAGGTCAGCAATGCCCACCGTTCATCCGGCATGGCATTTTGAACCCAGATCGTCAAGCGGGGAAGCAGGTTGGCAGGTCTTGGATGCCAGAAGAATTCGGCCGCCTGGTTCAGATTCAGCGCGGCAATGTAAATGACGAACAAAATCCAGCCAAACAACGCTCCATCCAGGCCGGCGAGCAGCCACCTCAACCGAAGGGTTGATGGGCTACACTCTCTCATCCCTGTTTCGCCAGGCGGGACACGAAGTTTTTGTGCGCCGCTTTGCCTGTGGACTTGTTTAGTGCCGCGAGCACTCCAGCAGCGTTCTTAGCCACCAGGGCCTTCATGTCGAGCACGAGACCAGGAAAGGCCTGGCTGCGAAGCAGGTGGCTCTTGTCAGGACGCAGTTGGATGAAGTTGTCGTCCTCCAGCACGAACCAGCCACAGGCTTTCTCTTCAGGACGCCACACGATGTATTCGAGCACACCCGCACGCCGGTAGGCATGCAGCTTGTCGTTGAGATCCAGCGAAGCGCTGCTGGCCGCGATCTCGACGATCAACTCCGGTGCCCCATGGATGTAGCCATCCTTGCCGATGCGTGCCCGGCCGCCGCGCTCGATCATGAGCAGCGCATCCGGCTGCGGCACATTGTCGGCGTCAAAGCGCACGGTGGAGTTGGCGGCAACGCACGTGCCGGGCGTGTGTGCTGCATAGGTGCCAAGCCAGACCTGCATGATGCTGTCCGGGATGCCGTGTTGTTTCGCGCGAACGGGGGATGCCATATAAACGATTCCGTTGATGAGCTCTGCTTTTTTCACTTCGGGCATGGCCGAGTATCGACGCAAAAACTCTGCGGCACCGAGGTGGTCGCCGTTCTGCAACAACGGCGGTGCCACGGTGGTCGTGCGGCGGCGGGCAGGGCCTCGGCGGGTGGAGATCATGGGGAACTCATATCACGCCGCTGTCGCGTCGTCACCTGCGTTTCGTCATTCCGACTTAATCCACATCGGCGACACCCAGACAAGCTCGCCGTTGGTTTGTTCGCCGCGGAAGTAGTAGTAGCTGGTCTTGCCTTTTTCGGGCTTCGGGTCGGTCCAGCTCAGGCTCACGGTTTTTTCTTTGGGAGCGTCCATCGGAATCTCGACGTTGTCTTTGATAAGCGTGACTTTTTCGAAGGGCCTGGTGCCGGTGAGCTTGAGAGTGATCATGGGTGCGCCTTTCACGGTGAATTCGTCGCCCATCATGCGCTCGGTGCCGTCAGCAGCTTTGCAGCGGGAGTCGGCGATGATGTTGTCCGTGGCACCGTAGGTGTGACGTTGCTTCATGGCTTTGAGGATGGCCTCGCGGCTGGAATCCTCGGCATAAACCATGGCATAGCTGATGTGGGTGCTGCCGTGGTCGCTACTGCTCTGGAAGCTGAATTTGTAGCCTTTGGCGAAGGCGTCGCAGATCCAGCCGCCAGGTTCCCAGCCGCCGATGGCGTCGTTCTCTGTGGGGCAGCGCGGACAGCCGGGGTATTCGTAGTTCTGGCGGGCACCTTGGTAAATCTCGACCATCGGCTCGACCTCGCCGCCCCAGTTGCGCCAGTCGGTGCCCATGGTGCCGACGCTGGTGTGGCTGGCGCACACGCCGTCGAAGAGCTTCAAGTATTTGTAGAGCATGTTTGTGTCCTGCGCGGGCTCGTGCACGCGGCGGTCGCTGATCGGCAGGCGCGGCAGGGTGCGCACGCCGCGGTGGGCGAAGACGACATTGCGATGGCCTTCGGGATAGCTCACGCTGCGCTCGTAGCTGAACATCGGTGTGAAGTGTCCGGGCAGCATGAAGGCATCTGTGGTCTTCTGCGTGAGCCACCAGGTGTATTCGCGGCCGTTGCCGTTGTCGTGGTCGCCATTGCCGAGCCAGTCCATGTAGGCAGCGTCGATGGCATAGCGCCACATGTCCTCCAGCGGTCCGTCACCGCCGCCGTCGCCGCTGATCTCCGTGTGGCGATGGAATTCACCGCGCACGATTTGAAGGGGCTTGCCTGCGACATCGGCACGATAGCCGCGAATGGCCGCGACTTCGGCGCGTTCGGCCTGCGTGCGCTTGCTCTGCGGTGCATCGGCGTCTGGAATGACGCTCAGCGGCTTCAAAGCGGCCGGTTTGACCTCCCCGGTCATGGTGAGGCGGCTGAAATAGACATCGTTGTCGAAGGGATCCTTGCTGGCGTCGAGCGCGGCGTTGCCGCCTTTGCCTCCGGGACGTTTGGCGCGGTTGAATTCGGCCATGCGATCCATGCGATGATCGCTGCTGTGGGCGATGAAGAGGCTCTTGGGTCCCGACGCGACGGCGGGCAGATTGTACAGGAGATTGTCGCTGTGCGGAATGGTGATGGGTCCCACCCAGGTGTCACCATCGAGGTAAGCCGCCACGCTGCCCCAGGTGCTGCCCACGGGTCCGCGGAAGCTGTTCCAGCGTGTGCGGGCGATGAGCCAGATGCGGCCCTCGGCATCGCAGTGCAGGCGGCCGAGGTTGTTGTAGGTCTGCGGGCCGGTGGCTTCGGCGTGCGCGCCTGGGGCTCCGCGCCGTTCGGCGGGCTGGAGGAAGGCCACGCCATCGGCTTCCTCGGGATTTTTGGGCGGAGCTGGAGCCTGTTCGTCTGCAGCGGCCTTCTTTTTGCCTTTGCCACGGCCTTTTGCGACCGCCCCGGGCAGTGCGTCGGCCACCTTGCCGGCGGGTTCCATGAGCTGACCGTCTTTGACGACCACGAGGCCGATGGAGCGGCTCTTGTATAAGCCGATGCCGTCATTGCTGTCGTAAGCGCCCCAGTCCTTGCCCCAGGTCGGTCCGCTCTTTTCAAACGCGATCCAAAGGGCACCCGTTTTGTCGAAGGTCACGGATGCGCGGGCCTCGTAGTCGCTCGTGGTGGCGATGGGCATCGGTTTGCCATCGCTGAAGCTCATCCAGATGTCGTAATCGCCCTTCGCATAGGTGTCCCATGCGATGGCGAAACGATTCTCGTGCGCGGCGATGGCCGGATTCCAGCAATTGCCCGCGTTCGCGGAGATGGTCTTCGTTTCGCCCCACTGGCCGTCTTTGAGCGTGCGCGTCTGAATCGCGAAGAACTCCGTCTGCGCAGCCATCCACGCCACCATGACACTGCCATCGGCCGCGGTGGCGGCCACAGGGCAGAGGTCATTGCCTTTCGAGTCGGTGAGCTTCATCACCTCCGCGAGTTTTCCGCCGGTGAAGTGCCGTGCGAAGAGGTCGAAGTTCCCATCCACACGCTCGCTCCACACGATCCAGGCACCGTCCTTGCCATCGAGCGTCACGGCCGACTTGTAGATGTCGCGTCCGTTTTCAGTGACTGGGATGCGTTCTTCGGTCCAGGAGGTGCCTTTGCGCGCGTGGAGCCAGAGTTGATCGCCACCCGCGGGTTTGTTGAGAAAAGACAGGTCCTCCGGCTCGGTGGGCCAGGATTTCGCGCGTTCATCACGGTCGATGCCGGGCGTGAAGCTCTGATAAACGAGGAAGGCACCCTCCGGCCCGGCTGCCAGGGCAGGGAAGTCGTCATCCGTGCGTTCCGGAGAGAGACGGCGGAGGGTGAAGGCCGTCTCCTGGACCGAAACACGACCATTCATGAGCGGAAGGGCCTCACCACGTTTCAAATCACCGATTTTGAAGCTGACCTTGCCGGGGGCGGTCGTGAGTTCCACGACGCTGTCCGGCGTGACGCCCTGCAGCTTCACAAACACACCGTTTTCGAAGATGGGGCCGAGCTGGCGGGCCATGCCGAGCTTCTTTGGATTGTTGCCACGCGGCTTCACCGCGCCCTGGGGTGTGCGGGTGGAGGCCTTCCAGGCTGTTTTGCCTTCGACGACGTCTTTCTGCTCGAAGCGATAACCACTGATCTCACGCACGGAGCCGGGCGTCACGCTGACAGAGCCATCCCAGACGGTGGATTCAGTGTCGCCGAGGCCGAGATGGATCAGGAGTTCGACATCAGCGGCCGACGCAAGGCCGATGGACAGGAGGAACGGGAGCAGGAGTCGTTTCATGGCTGGAGGGCGTGTTGAACGGGACGATTGTGCCGATCTCGCCGAGAGTTGGGAAGAAGATAGTTCGTCAATGGCCTGTCCGGTCCGCACGCGTGCGGCTGTGGTGAACTGGCCGAGGGAAAAGCGGTGGCGGGCTCACTTTAGTCTGGCGTGGCGGAGGCGTTTATTGGTAAATGCGCAGCGGAAAATGCGTTTTTCCACCGCTGTGCGCGCTACGGCACCTTACAAACACCACACACCCCATACCATCATATCCATGAAGAAGACTGCGCTTACCCTCCTTTGCCTCGCCATCGGCCTTGCCTCTGCCTCCGCAGATGACGTGATCAAGGGAGCCATGAAGAAGAATTTCAAACCCGAGGACGCCCTGTCCAAGAAAGTCGGCAAAGGCGAAGCCAGCGACGCCGAGATCGAAAGCCTGATCAAGTGCGTGCAGGCCATCTGCGCCGCCACACCGCCGAAGGGCGACAAGGCGGCCTGGGTGGACAAGTGCAAGGCCATGGTGGCCGCGCTGAAGAAGGTGCAGGCCAAGGACGCCAGCGGATTGAGCGAATTCAAGAAGGCCAACAACTGCAAGGCCTGCCACGACGTCTTCAAGGGCAAGTGAGCTGATTGATCCCGCCTTCTTTGTTTCTGATTCTTGCGCGATGCGCGGGATGCTCCATCATCCGCGCACCATGCCGACCACCTACCACATCGTCCCCACCGAAGCCCACAACGAACTCGTCCGTGCTGCCTACCAACATCGCGGCTACACGAAGGCGGAGGCCGAGGATGGAGCGCGGTTTTGCGAAATGGCCAGCGCGCACGGCATCCGCACGCACAATGCGATCAAGGCACTGCACCTGGATCATCTTTTCGGCAGCGCCACGGGCGGCTGCAAGCCGGGCGCTGAGATCGAAGTGATCAAAAAGCCTTTCGCGGCGAGCGAGGCGTGGGATGGCAAGCTCAAGCTCGGCCAGAGCGTGGCCTTCCGGGCGATGGAGCGCTGCATGGAGCTGGCGGACAAGTATGGCATCGGCCAGGTGAGCGTGGACAATGCCTTCCACTACCTCTGGGGCGGCGGTTACGTGATGGACGCGGCCAAGAAAGGCTACATCGCCTACACGAACTGCACCTCCACGCTGGGCGAGGTGGTGCCGTTTGGCGGCAAATTCCCCGTGCTTGGCACCAATCCGCACTCCTGGGGCCTGCCGACTCAGGATGCCTGCGGTTTCCCGATCGTGATCGACTGGGCCACCTCCACCGTGGCGATGGGACGTGTGCAGCAACTGAAGCGCGAAGGTAAACCGCTGCCTCCGGGCGCGGCGGTGGACAAGGAAGGCAAGCCGACGACGGATGCGAATGAGGCGGCGTGGTTGCTGCCGTTTGGTGCTCACAAGGGTTATGGCCTGTCGCTGCTCATCGAAGTGATGGGCGGCATGATCGGCGGCGGTCTGCCGACGCTGCGTGGCGGCGGTGCGCATCCTGACATTAAAGCGCAGCCGTTTCCGGCTGGTGAGAAGCGCACGAGCAGCTTCTATTTCCAGGTGATTCATCCCGATGCGATCAGCACAGGCCTGTTCTCCAATGGCCGGAGCTTTTCACAGAACGTGAAGGCGGTGATCGATGACATCCTCGGTCACGGGAACGAAAACTGCATGCTTCCCGGCCAGCCGGAGGCGCAGAATGCCGCCCACACGGCCAAGGCGGGCGGTTTGCTGTTCTCGACAGCCGAAGTTGAGGCGCTCAATGAGATCGCGGACGAAGTCGGTGCCCAGCGTTTCGACGTCGCCGCTTTGCAGACCTACGAGGTCCCGTAATCGTGGACGGTCGTTGAGGCAAAGGGTGGCGGGGTCAGCCACCCCGCCCAGTTGCGCTGGTTCAACCGCGGATCTGGCCAGTGCCATCCACCAGGTACTTGTAACTGCACAACTCGGCCAGGCCCATGGGCCCCCGGGCGTGTAGTTTGTCGGTGGAAATGCCGATCTCCGCGCCGAAGCCGAATTCTCCGCCGTCGTTGAAGCGGGTGCTGGCATTGTGGAGCACGACGGCGCTATCGACTTCGTGCTGGAAACGTTCAGCCGTGGCGCGGTTGGAGGTGATGATGCTGTCGGTGTGGTGCGAACCGTAGCGGTTGATGTGGGCGATGGCTTCCTCCACATCGATGACGGTCTTGGCTGAGAGGATGAGATCGAGATACTCGGTGCTCCAATCCTCCTCGGTGGCGGCTTTGGCGGGCACGCCGAGGTGATGCAGGGCGGCTGCATCACCACGCACTTCGACTTTGGCCTCGGCCAGACGTTTGCCGATGAGCGGATAGAACGACGCGGCGATGTCGCGATGGACAAGGATGGTTTCGAGGGCGTTGCAGACGCCGGGCTTCTGGCACTTGGCGTTGACGATGATGTTCGCGGCCATGTCGAGATCGGCATCGGCATGGACATAGACGTGGCAGACACCGTCGTAGTGCTTGATGACGGGCATGCGGGCCGTGGCGACGACTTTTTCGATCAAGCCTTTGCCCCCACGGGGAATGATGAGGTCGAGGTATTGATCCATCTTCGCCATGTGCTCCACGCTGGAACGGTCGGTGAAGGGGATGAGCTGGATGCTGTCGGGCGGGAGGCCGGCGCGTTCGCCACCGGCCTGGAGGGCGGCGGCGAGGGCTCGATTGCTGTCGATGGCCTCGGAACCGCCGCGCAGGATGGTGGCGTTGCCGGTTTTGAAGCAGAGGGAGGCGGCGTCGGTGGTGACGTTCGGGCGTGATTCGAAAATGATGCCGATGACACCGATGGGAACGCGGACTTTGCGAATATGGAGGCCGTTCGGACGGCTCCACTCGCTCAGCAACTCGCCCACCGGATCAGGCAGGGCGGCGACTTCACGCACGGCCTCGGAGATGGCCTTCAACCGCTTCGGATCGAGGGTGAGGCGGTCGATCATGGCCTTGCTGAGGCCATTTTGCTCCGCGCGGGCGAGGTCGAGGGCGTTCGCGGCGAGGATGGAATCCTGCCGCGCCATGATTTCGTCGGCCATGGCGACAAGGATGGCGTTTTTCTGCGACGTGGTGAGTTTGACGAGGGCGTAGGAGGCGGCACGGGCGCGGCGGCCCATGTCGAGGATGGCGGACTGGATTTCGGAGTCGGTCATGGAATTGGTTCGCAGTGCTCTGTTCGCCGTTCCGGGGTGGCTTGCAAACGGAACGGCGCTCTATTCTGAAGGAACGGTGCCGGCGGGGATGCGGACGTCTTTGCCGAGGAGGTGGCGGTCGAGGAAGTCGCGCATGCGGCGGAAGAGCGGGTGGCTGAAGAAGATGTGGCCGCCGTTTTCACCGGTGATGAGGGTTGCAGGGACCCCGGCCTTTTTGAGCGCCGAGTCAAATTCCACGGCCTGGGCGTGGCGGACGATGTTGTCCTTGCTGCCGTGGATGATGAGGAACGGGGCATCGTCACCAGTGATGTGGGTGACGGGTGACGCCTCGCGGGCGAGTTCGGGTTTTTCGCGGATGGTGCCGCCGAGAAGCTTGGAGAGGCCCGTTTTGGGGTCGTTGACGTCGATGATGGTGCCTTCACCAGCGAAGGTGTGAAAGTTCGACGGGCCGCAGAAGTCGAGGACGCAGGTGACGCGGCTGCTTTGATCCGTGTGCTGGCCGTGGGTGCCTTCGAGCTCACGAATGTCACCCGTGACGCCGAGCATGCTGGCCAGATGACCGCCTGCGGAGATGCCGAAGACGGCGATTTTGGCCGGATCGAGGTTGTGTTCCGAGGCGTGGGCTCGGAGCCAGCGGATGGCGGCTTTGCAGTCGTGAATCTGCGCCGGCCAGGTGGCCTGGTCAGTGAGTCGATAGTTGAGGCTGACTCCGGCAAAGGGCGAGTCTTTGAGCAGGCCGAACAGCCCGCCGACATCGTCCTTGCTGCCGTGTTCCCAGCCGCCTCCGTGGATGAAGACAACGATGGGGCGAGGCGTGGCGGATTTTGCGTCAGGGAGGTAGAGATCAAGCGTCTGGCGCTCGTTTCCTGCCCCGACGTAGTCGATGTCGGCCAGTTTTTTGACGCCTGCGGGCAGTTCGGCAGCCTTCTGACATTGGGCCAGAAGTGGGAACAGGGCTGCGAGGCAAAGAGTCAGGCGCATGGGAGGCGTCTTAGACGCAATTGCCGATCAATACAACAACGCTGCGGGCGGCTCGAAAGGGGCGTGTTGCAACCTTGACGGTTCGTTAACAAGAACATAGTATCCGCCCGATGATCGCCCCCCTTTCCGCCCGCCTGCCGCTGGCCATGGCATTTGCCGCCTCGTTCCTGTCGCTGACGACGCCGTCGTTTGCCCTGCTGGACTTCATTTTCGGCGGCAAAAAAGACAAAGTCGTTCCCACGGCCAACGAACGTGCTGCGCAGGAGCAAGAGGCTGCGGCCCTGCTGGCTGAGGCGCAATCGGCGCATAACGCCGGGAAGACCGGCCGTGCGCAGTCTCTCTACCAGACCGTGGTGAAGAAGTATCCCTTCACGCCCAGCGGGGCCGAGGCAGCCTTCCAAAACGCCCTGATCATCCGCCACACGGGCAAGATGGATGACGCGTTCGAGGCCTTCCAGCAACTGATCGTGAACTATCGCGAAAGCCCGCGTTTCAATGACGCCGTGGAGAAGCAGTTTGAGATCGCCGAGGAGGCGAAAGGCGGCCGGAAGCAGTCCCGGCTTTTGTTGATCCCGATGAAGATGAACAGCTCCGAAATCATCGAATTCTACGAGCAGATCATCAAGAACGCACCTTTCGGCAAGTATGCGCCATTGGCACAGTTCAGCATCGCGGAGATTCAGCAGGATATGAAGGAGAAGGAAAAGGCCGTCGCTGCTTATCAGAAAGTGGTGGAGAACTATCCCGGCACTTCCCAGGCCTCGGAAGCGCAATTCCGCATCGGATCGATCAGCAACATCGCCGCCCAGCGGAGCGAGGACGCGTCGAACCTCCTCGCTGCCCGTGACGCCCTCCGCACCTACATTGCCTCCAATCCCGCCGGTGAGCGCAAGCAGGAGACGGAGATGATCCTCCGCCAGGTGAACTCGGCCGAGGCCAACCAGTCCCTCACTGTGGCGAAGTTTTACAAGCGCATCGGCAAGACCGCCGCGGCGGCGATTTATCTGAACGAAGCGCTGAAGTTTGGCTCTCCGGAAGTCTCGGCCGAGGCTCGCGAGCTCCTCGCTGAACTCGCCGCGAATGATCCTGAAGGCGTGGCGAATGCCCGCAAGGGCCCCGGACAGGACTACACAGCTCTCACGGCGCAGAATCTGAAGGCGCGAGACGATTATGTCGGCCCCATCGCGCCGGAACTCACGCGTCTGAGCCAGAAGCCGAAGATGCGCACGGGCGATGAGGGCTTCATGCCGATCCCATTGCAGGAGCCGACTCTCCCATTGCGCCCTGGAGCCACGACGCCAGGGGCTGGCTCGCTGCTGCCGCCCGTGCCAGAGACCGAAAAGCCAGCGCTGCTTCCGGTGCCGCCGAATCCGGGAACGATGCCGACCATTCCGCCGCCGCCGTCTTCCGGCAACACCCTGCCGGTGCCGCCGCCTCCGGCGGTGAAGCCCGCGTCTTAATTCTTGCGTGGTCATGGCAGCACGCCATTCTGGCCCGACACGTCTCAATTCTCCCTGGATGAAGAAGCTTCTCTATCTGCTGGTCCCCGCTTGCTTGTTGCTCACAGGCTGCGCTGGTTACACCTTGGGCGCTCAGAAGCCCGCACACCTGCGCAACGTCACGAAGCTGGCGGTGCCGACGTTCAAAAACCAGACCCTCGAACCACGTCTGGCCGTTTTGGTGACCAACGCTGTGATCAAGCAGCTCCAGAACCACGGCTCCTATCAGATTGTGTCCAAGGGCGAGGCTGACGCCGTGCTTGAAGGGGACATCCGCCAGATCGATCGCACGCAATTCCGTTCAGACCGCACCAACATCCTGCGCTCGTCACAGATTCAGGCGACCATTGGCAGCTCGTTTGTGATTCGCGACAGTGCCTCCGGCACGGTGCTTCACAACGGCGGAGCCTCGGCGAACTCATACATCATCCTGGATTCCAACCTGCAGCTTTCCGACACTCAATTGCTGGAAGACGCAGCGCAAAGGCTGGCCTACGACCTGGCAGACCAGATTTCCGAGGGATGGTAACCCATGCTGCCTGAGCAGGATTCCCCCGCAGAGCCGACTGAAGGCGGAGAGGAAGAAGTTTTTGAGCCCGTGATGCCAGCAGGCAGGCTTGTGGCCGGCCTGCATCTGGTGGCCACGCCGATCGGAAACATGCGGGACATCACCCTGCGGGCGATTGATACCCTTCGCAGTGCCGATTTGGTGGCTTGCGAGGATACCCGTCACTCCGGCATGTTGCTGAAGCATCATGACATCCGCGCCCGGCTCATCAGCCTGAACGAACACAATGAGGCGCATCGGATTCCGCAGTTGCTCGACCACATGCGGCAGGGTGGCTCGGTGGCACTGATCTCGGACGCCGGCATGCCCACCGTTTCGGACCCTGGCCAGCGGCTGGTGGGGGCCACGGTGACGGCCGGATTGCATGTGGAGGGCATTCCGGGCCCAAGCGCTGTCCTCACCGCGCTCGCCGCTTCAGGCTTGCCCACGACGCCTTTCTATTTCGGTGGATTTCTCCCTCATAAAAAGGGAGCACGCACGACCGAACTGACAACGGCGCTACAGCGCGACTGCACCAGCCTTTATTTCGAAAGTCCATTTCGCCTCATTGATACGCTGGCGATTCTTGCCGAAGCTGCGCCCGAGCGTCGCGTGGTCGTTGCCCGGGAGTTGACGAAAAAATTCGAGGAATTCCGTCGTGGCACGGCAAGCATCCTGCTTTCCCATTTTCAAACCAAGCCGCCCAAAGGCGAAATCACTCTTCTCATTGCTCCGAACGACCCGCCCAAGTGGCTCGTCTGGTAAAACCTTTTTGCTCAAACCGCCTGCATGGAAACTCCTGTCAATTGCGCCGTCCTCAACACTCCCGATAGTCTCAAGCTTTCGATCACGAATCATCTGCGCTTCACGCTGGGTGCCTACGTCGAAACGGCGAGCGAGAATGACTGGTATGTCGCCACATCGCTCGCGGTCCGTGACCGAGTCATGGAGCGTGCCACCCAGTCGCGCCGCCAGCACCGCTCCCAGGGCGTGCGCCGCGTGCATTACCTCTCCCTGGAGTATCTGATGGGCCGCCTGCTGGAGAACAACCTGCGCAATGCCGGCATTTACGACGCCACCAAGCAGGCGCTCTCGGAGATGGGCAAGGACCTGGACGGGCTGTTGCAGAAGGAGCCGGACATGGGCCTTGGAAATGGCGGTTTGGGCCGGCTTGCCGCCTGCTTCATGGATTCTCTCAGCACTTTGGACCTTCCTGCCATCGGCTACGGCATTCATTACGAGTTCGGCCTGTTCCGCCAGGAGTTCATCAATGGCAGGCAGGTGGAACACCCTGACGCGTGGATGCGCGACGGCAGTCCGTGGAAGATCGCTCGTCCCTCCTATCGCCAGACGGTTCATCTTTATGGCCGGGTCATCCAGAAGTTCGATGAGTTTGGCCAGCCGCATCACGAATGGGTCGAGACGAAATGCCTTCTCGGCCTCCCATGGGACATTCCCATCGTCGGCTACGACAGCAACACGGTGAACGTGCTCCGACTCTGGCAGGCGCAGGCGGACGAGGACTTCAACTTCAAAGTCTTCAACGAAGGCAGCTATGTCGATGCCCTGCGTGAGAAGGCGATCGCCGAAACGGTGTCGAAAGTGCTTTATCCGAACGACGCGACCGAATCCGGCAAGGAATTGCGCCTCGTTCAGCAGTATTTCTTCGTCGCCTGTTCACTGGCAGACATCGTGCGCCGGTTCAAAGGCGGCTACAGCCTGCCCTGGAGCGAATTTCCCTCCAAAGCAGCCATCCAGCTCAATGACACCCATCCAGCGGTCGCCATTCCTGAACTGATGCGCATCCTGGTGGACGAGGAGAATCTGGAGTGGACGCACGCCTGGGACATCTGCCAGAAGACCTTCTCCTACACCAACCACACGTTGCTTCCTGAGGCTCTTGAGACGTGGAGCACCGCACTGTTTGAGCGGGTGCTGCCACGCCACCTGCAGATCATCTATGAGATCAACCATCGCTTTCTCATGGGGGACGTCGAATCCCGCTGGCCGGGAGACGCGGAGAAAAAGCGTGCGCTTTCTCTCATTGAGGAGGGTGGAGGGAAGCGGGTTCGCATGGCGCATCTGTCGGTCCTTGGTGGTCATGCCACGAACGGGGTGGCCGCGCTTCACACACGTCTGCTTTGTGAGCGTCTCTTTCCTGAGTTCTTCGAGCTGTATCCAGATCGTTTTCTCAACGTCACGAATGGCGTGACGTTCCGTCGCTGGCTGGATGTCTGCAATCCACAGCTTTCCTCGCTCATCACGGAAAGCATTGGCGGCGGATGGCTCAAGGACTCGTCGAAGCTGCGCGAACTGGATCGTTTCGCGGATGACTCCTCATTCCGTGAGAAATTTCAAGCCATCAAGCGCGGTCACAAGGTGCATCTGGCAAAGATCATCCAGGACAGCTGCGGTGTTTGCGTGAGTCCGGACGCGTTGTTCGATGTGCAGATCAAACGCCTTCATGAATACAAGCGCCAGCATCTGAATCTGCTCCACATTGTCACGCTGTATCGCCGGATTCTTGAGAACCCGAACATCGACATGGCACCCCGCGTGTTTGTCTTCGGTGCCAAGGCCGCTCCGGGCTACTTCCTCGCCAAGAACATCATTCATGCGATCAACGCCGTCGCCGCCAAGGTGAACCACGACCCGAGAGTGGATGGCAAGCTGAAGGTCATCTACATTCCGAACTACGGTGTCAGCCTCGCGGAAAAGATCATTCCCGCCGCTGATCTGAGCGAGCAGATCTCCACTGCTGGCAAGGAGGCATCCGGAACGGGCAACATGAAGCTGGCGCTCAACGGTGCGCTCACCATCGGCACGCTCGATGGTGCGAACGTCGAAATCCTGGAGGAGGTAGGTCCGGACAACATCTTCATCTTTGGCCTCACCGTGGAAGAGGTGACAGAGCTTTACGCGAAAGGTTACAATCCGTGGGATTACTACTGGGGCAGTGAGGAACTGCGTCTCAGCCTCGACTGGCTGGCATCCGACTACTTCACCGGCAGCCAGGATGAGTTCAAGCCTCTGCGTGACAGTCTCCTCTCCCATGGTGACCCGTTCCTGGTCATGGCAGACTATGACGGGTACTCAGCCTGCCAGTCCGCCGTGGACAAAGCCTACCGCGACCAGCCACGCTGGCAGAAGATGGCCATCCACAACACCGCCCGCGTTGGCAAGTTCAGCAGTGACCGCACCATCCTCGAATACGCCGAGAAGGTCTGGAAGTTGCCGCAGGTCGGCGTTTGATGTAGCCGGCTGCTGAAATCGCATGTGCTGCCTTCCCGGGCGGGGCGGCGCATTGTTGCGCCGGATTGTCGTTCCGCTGCGCTTTGGAGGATGATCGTAGTATTCACCGGCTTGTTAACATATTAACATTTAAATTGTGAAGATGTTTAACAAAGGTTAAATAAAGCCGGAATTCCCATGTCCTCCGCAAACCGCCGACGACACCTTCACGAGACCCGCAGCCGCCCGGCTGGCATCAACAACCGCCGGGACGTCCAGCGGGATCGCGCCCTGCTGCTGTGGAAGCGTTGGATCGGGGGCGTTTTGCTCGCGCCGGCCTGTCTGGTGACCGCCGTGACGCTCATCGTGATGCTCTGGCGGGCCGTCACTCGGATGGATTTCCTCCGCTCCGAGGAATTTGTCTTCTTCACCTTTGGCGGCGTCGTCTGGGGGATCGCCTACCTGGCTGGTGTCCGGCCGGTGACACTCTACGTGTTGGGTCACGAACTGAGCCACCTTTTCACGGCCCGCATGTTTGGCGGCCGCATCTTTGACTGGAAGGTCAGCGCCGCCGGCGGCTATGTCGAGACGGACAAGTCGAACACCTGGATCACGCTCGCGCCTTACCTCATCCCGTTTTACACGCTGCTCATCATGCTCGCCTTCGGCATCGCCGGGCTGGCGCTGGACATGCAAGAGGCGCACGCGGTTTCGCTGTGGAAATGGACGGTGCATCTGAAGCCCCTGCGATTCCTCTATGCCCTGATCGGTCTCACTTGGTGCTTCCATGCCACCTACACGGTCAAAACGGTGATCGCCGAGCAGGGGGATCTCAAACGCAACGGCGAGTTCTTCTCGATGATGCTCATCTTTCTCATCAACGCCTTCCTTCTCATCGCCCTCTTCCTTGCCGCCTCTCCGGCGCCGGGACTCGGATTGGGCGAAGTGCTGCGCTGCTGGTGGTCGGTCGCCACCGGCATCCTTGGCTGGGTCTGGCGGCTGGTGTTTTGAGGCGGCTGGACATTGCTCGCTTCTGTGTCACATCGGGGCGTCATGCCCGAAGACGCTGAAACCCTGTCCGTCACCGAACTCACGCGCGAAATCCGCGACGTGCTGGAGGGCCACATCGGCAGCGTGTGGGTGGAGGGTGAGATCAGCAACCACCGCCTGCAAAGCTCCGGACACCAGTATTTCACGCTGAAGGATGCTGGGGCGCAGCTTTCCTGCGTGATGTTTCGTGGAGCTACGGCGCGCACGAACGTTCGCCTTCAAGATGGCGCTCTCGTGCAGGTGCATGGCGAGATCAGCGTTTATGAGCCGCGCGGCCAGTATCAGATGGTCGTCAAACAGGTGCAGGCGAAGGGCAAAGGCTCGCTGCAGGAGCAGTTTGAGGCGCTGAAGCGCAAACTCTACGCCGAAGGCCTCTTTGACGACGAGCGCAAGCAGCCCATCCCGCGTTTCCCCGCTGTGGTGGCCCTCGTCACCTCGCCCACCGGCGCGGCGATCCGCGACATGCTGAACATCCTCACACGCCGAGCGCCCTGGGTGCGCGTGCTCGTGTTTCCCGTGCGCGTGCAGGGACAGGGGGCCGAGCGCGAGATCGTCCGTGCGCTGGAAGTGCTCGGTGATGCCGGAAACTTCGGCCTGCCGGCACCGGACACCATCGTCGTCGGTCGTGGCGGCGGCAGTCTGGAGGATCTGTGGTGCTTCAATGAAGAAGTGCTCGCCCGTGCCATCGCGACGTGCCCGATTCCCATCATCTCCGCCGTCGGTCATGAAATCGACTTTACCATCGCTGACTTTGTCGCCGACTTGCGCGCACCGACACCGAGCGCGGCCGCTGAATTGCTCGCGCCGGACATCGGTGAGCTGCTGCGGCATTTCGAAAGCATCGCCCGCACGCTGAAGATGAGAGTCAACACGATGCTCGACCATCATCAGCACGTGATTGAACTCACGGCCAAAGGACCGCTGCTTCACGCTCCTGATCGTCTGCTCCAACAAGCCGAGCAAAGCACCGACGAAGCCGAATCACGGCTCCGTGATGCCATTCGCGAGCGATTGCAGTCGTTGGCCGATGATCTAATGCAAAAGCAGCACGTTCTTGCCGCGCATCACCCGCGTGTGCAGCTCGCCGAGGCCGTGCATCGTAGCGAAAACCTCGCACAAAGACTCCGGCAGGGGCTCGTGCATCGCCTGGATCGCCTGGCGGATCGCCTGGAGTCACGCGGAGAGCTGTTGAAGCACATCGGCCCCGAATCCGTCCTCGCCCGCGGCTTCTCCTACACCACGAATACCGAAGGCCGCGTGCTCACAGATGCGGCGGCGGTCGAAGGGGGGGCGGAGCTCATCACGCGCCTCGCCAAAGGCACGGTACGCAGTGTTGCCAAATAGCACGCGCCACAGGCGGCCGGAACGTCGAACAACCTGGTTAGAGCCCATGCGTTTCCCACGTAGAACAAGGATGCTCCACACGCGCCGCTCCATCTTGAACCGCTCCGCCTACGGCATCGGCGGCATCGCCCTGGCCACGCTGCTGCAGGAGCAGGGGCTGCTGGCGACTTCCGAGCAGGCGGCGGCGCAGCATTTTGATTTGAAGCCGAAGCAGCCGCATCGGTTCGGCCAGGCGAAGGCGATGATCTCGATGTTCATGCAGGGCGGGCCGAGCCACATGGATCTGTTCGATCCGAAACCCGAGCTCATGAGGCTGGATGGCAAGGAATTCCCGGGCGAGGTCAAATACGATGACGCCGCCGGTGCCAGCCGCGAGGTGATGGGCCCGCAGTGGAAATTCGGCAAGCACGGCCAGTGTGGCATGGATGTGAGCACGCTGCTGCCGCATTTCTCCCGCATCGTGGATGACGTGACGCTGATCCGCTCGATGCACACCGGCGTGAACAATCACGGTCAGAGCATCTACGCGCTGATGAACGGCCAGGTGACGGGCGGGCGGCCCACGCTGGGCTCCTGGGTCACGTACGGCCTGGGTGCGGAGAACCAGGATCTGCCCGCCTACGTGGCGCTCACCGACCCACGCGGTGTTCCGGTGCTGGGCGTGGACAACTGGAGCAATGGCTGGCTGCCCTCCCTCTACCAAGGCACCGTCATCCGGCCGAAAGAGCCACGCATTCCGAATCTCGACGCACCTCTGAGCCTGAAGGGCGACGCGCAGGCACGCTATCTGAATTTTGTGCAGCGGATCAATCGTGAGCACCTTGAGGCGAGGCCGGGAGAGTCAGACCTGGAGGCGCGAATTCAGAGTTTTGAACTCGCCGCACGCATGCAGACCGCCGCGAAGGAGGCGCTGGACATTTCGAAGGAGAGTGAGGCCACAAAGAAGCTCTACGGGATCGACAACCCGGCGACGGCGGAGTTTGGCACGCGCTGCCTGATCGCGCGGCGTCTGGTGGAGCGTGGGGTGCGTTTTGTGTCGCTCTTCACGGGGAACCAGACCTGGGATCATCACTCCAGCATTCTCACGAGCCTGCCGGCCACCTGCTTGTATGTCGATCAGGGCGCTGCGGCGCTCGTCACCGATTTGAAGCAGCGTGGACTGCTCGACACGACGATCGTGCATTGGGGCGGCGAGATGGGCCGCCTGCCAGTGATCCAGAACCGGGCCGGTGCCAAGGACCGGAAAACGGTGGGACGGGACCACAACACGTATGGATTCAGCATGTGGGTGGCGGGTGGAGGCTTCAAAGGCGGCCACATGCACGGCGAGACGGACGAGTTTGGCCACCACGCGGTCAAGGATGTGGTCAATCACTACGATTACCACGCCACGCTGCTGCACCTCTTCGGGCTCGATCCGAAGAAGCTGAGCTACAAGCGCAACGGCACGGACCAGGTGCTGGTGGAGAATCCGCAGGCACGCGTGGTGTCCGAGATTCTGGCGTGATGCGGGAGCGGCACCCCCGGTGACGGCCGGGGCGAACCTTACACGCTTGTAATGCTGCGGAAAGGCTGAGGGCATGACGGGGATGTTTCTGTTCCGTGGAATTCATTCCACCCACAAACATCAACCCATCGATAAGCCCATGAAAAACCCATCCGACAAACCCTTCTGGCAGCGCGCGGCCGTCATCGGCGGCGCATGCCTCATGACCGTGTCCCTCGTGGCCTACACCTCCGCCAAGGAGGTCGCCAAGGCCGATCCGCTGCATGTTCAGGTCAACGACGCACCCCTGTCTGCCGCGGGCCAGCGTTATCCGAGCTTTGCGCCCATCGTCAAAGCCGTGTCCCCGAGCGTCGTGAAAGTGGCCGTGTCCAGCCAGCCGAAAGCATCCCGCATGGAGATGCCTGGTGGCATGGACCTGCGCCGCTTCTTCGGCCCGGGCTTCCAGATGCCTGAGGGCATGCAACCGCGCCGCATGCCACGGCAGGAAGGTGTGGGCTCCGGCGTCATCGTGACGAAGGACGGCTACATCCTGACCAACAATCACGTGGTGGATGATGCCAGCACGATCAAGGTGACCATGATCGACGGACGCGAGTTCGAAGGCAAGGTCATCGGCAGTGATCCGAAGACCGATGTTGCGGTGATCAAGGTGAAGGCCAACGATCTTCCGGCCATCACGCTTGCGGACAGTGACAGGATCGAAGTGGGCGACACCGTGCTCGCGGTCGGGCATCCCTTTGGCATCGGCCAGAGTGTGACGACTGGCATCGTCAGTGCGAAAGGTCGCGCCACGCTCGGCCTCGACTATGAGGACTTCATCCAGACCGATGCCGCGATCAATCCCGGCAACTCCGGTGGAGCGCTGGTGGATGTGGATGGCCGTCTGATCGGCATGAACACGGCCATTTTGAGCCACAGCGGCGGCAATCAGGGCATCGGCTTCGCGGTTCCGACGAATCTGGCCCGCTGGGTCATGGAAAGCCTGGTGAACAACGGCCGCGTGGAGCGTGGCTTCCTGGGCGTGAACATCCAGGACCTGACCCCACAGCTCGCGAAGCAGTTCAAGATCGGCAATGCGAAGGGAGCCCTGGTCTCCGGAGTGACTCCTGACAGCCCTGCTGACAAGGCCGGCATGAAGAGCGGTGATGTGATCACCGAGTTCAATGGCAAGCCTGTGACTGACAGCCGCCAACTCAAACTCCAGGTGGGCAGCACGGTGCCGGGAGCGGCGGTTCCGGCGACGGTTCTCCGCGAAGGCAAGACTCTGAGCCTGAACGTCACGGTGACCGAACTGCCGGGCGAGAAGGTGGCCGCCGCGTCCTCGGAATCGATGAATGCTGATGACGCCCTGCATGGGGTCGGTGTGGCGGATCTCGACAGAGCCACGCGTGACCAGCTCAAGGTGCCCACCAACGTCAAAGGCGCCGTGGTGACCCAGGTGGAGGAAGATTCCGCCGCCTATGAAGCCGGGCTCCGTCAGGGGGATGTGATCACTGAGATCAACCACCAGCCCATCCAGAATGCCGAGCAGGCCACCGCCGTGTGTGAAAAGCCGGCGGACAAGGTCTCCCTGGTGAAGATCTGGAGCCGAGGCGGCAGCCGGTATGTCGTCGTGGATGAAAGCAAGGCGGGCTGACCCGACGTGCCCTCATGCCCGCCTCGTCATTGCGAAATGACGAGGCGGGTCTTTGTTTGAACGGGACAAGACGAATCGAGCAGCTACTCATGCCCAACTCCTGCCAGCCATGCGCGTTTTAGTGATCGAAGATGACAGCAAGATCGCCTCGTTCGTTGTGAACGGGCTGAAGCAGAACGGATTTGGCGTGGATGCGGCCGGGGACGGGGAGCAGGGGCTCGATTTCGCCTGCACGGTGACCTACGACTGCATCGTGCTGGACCTCATGCTGCCGAAACTGGACGGGCTCTCGCTGCTGCGGCAGTTGCGCAGGGAGAAGGTTCACACGCCGGTGCTCATCCTGAGCGCGAAGGCCACGGTGGATGATCGTGTCAAAGGCCTGCAGGCTGGTGGTGATGACTATCTGACCAAGCCTTTTGCATTCTCGGAGCTGCTGGCGCGGGTGCAGGCGCTGATCCGCCGCGCCACGCACGTCGTGGAGCCGACAACACTCACAGCCGCTGGCATCACGCTGGATTTGCTGGCGCGTGAAGTGACGCGTGAGGGGCGGAAGATCGAAGTGCAGGCCCGTGAGTTCGCGCTGCTGGAGCTTCTGATGCGTCATCCGGGCCGTGTGGTGACCAAGACGATGATCCTGGAGCATGTGTGGGACTACAGCTTTGACCCGCAGACCAATGTCGTGGATGTGCTGGTGCACCGGCTCCGCACCAAGGTGGACAAGGACTTCGAGGTGAAACTCATCCACACCATCCGGGGGGTCGGCTATGTCCTCAAACCCGCTTAAGGCCTGGTGGCGCAGCTTCACCGTGCGGTTGACGCTCGGCTACGCGACGATCTTCACCCTGAGCGCGGCGGTGCTCTTCGGCCTGCTTTATGTGCTGCTCGCCTCCGCCTTGGAACGCAAAGATCGTGAGGTCATCGAGGCGCGGCTCAAGGAATGCGCGGCGGTGTATGCGAGCGGCGGCCTGCCGGCGCTGCGCAATCTCGTGGAGCGCAACAGCACGGACGTGGACAAGTCCAAATCGTTCTTTGTGCGCGTGACGGGCAGGCTTGGCAGCGTGCTGTTTGTGAATGTGCCCAACGAGTGGTTGCGCGTGGATGAAGTGCCATCCCAGCAGGCGCAGAGTGATGCATCACGGCCGGGCTGGCTTCGTATCCCCAAGGACGATGAACGCGATCTCACGGTGGCGACGGCGAAACTGATCGACGGCTCGATCCTGCAGGTGGGACGCAGCACGAACAGCCGCGAGACGGTGCTGCAGCCGTTTCGCCGCAATTTTCTGCTGATCATGACGCCCACGCTCATGCTCGCGGTGATCGGCGGTGCCTATTTCGCCCATCGGGCCACTCAACCGGTGCGTGAGGTGGTGGAAACAGCACGCGCCATCTCGGATCGCGGCAATTTCTCCGCACGCGTCGCCGCCCGGACCAGCCACGCTGAGCTCGAAGAACTGGCGTCCGAGTTCAATCGCGTGCTCGACAAGAACCAATCGCTCATCCAGGGCATGCGCGACGCTTTGGACAACGTGGCGCATGATCTGCGCACCCCCCTGACGCGGCTGCGTGGCACGGCGGAGGCTGCCGTGCAGACCACGCCCGATCCGGTGGCGCGTGAAGCGCTGGCGGACTGCGTGGAGGAATCGGACCGTGTGCTCACCATTCTGAAGGCGCTCATGGACATCAGCGAAGCCGAGGCAGGCATGATGAAACTGAAGCGTGAGGAGACCTCGATTCCTGGTCTTTTGCGTGAAGTGATCGAGCTGTATGAGCTTATCAGCGAGGAAAAGCGCATCACGGTCACCACCGACTTCGCCACGGATTGCAAAGCCTCGGTAGATCCGGTGCGATTGCGCCAGGCCTTCGCCAATCTCCTCGACAACGCCCTCAAATACACTGCGGAGGGCGGTCAGGTGTGCCTGTCGTGCTCAAACGGTCCGCAGTGCGTGATCGTGCACGTTCGCGACACCGGCATGGGGATCGCCGCCGCAGACCAGCCTCGCATCTGGGAGCGTCTTTATCGTGCGGACAAGAGCCGCACGCAGCGCGGCCTGGGATTGGGGCTGAGCCTCGTCAAAGCCATCGTTGAGGCCCACCAGGGCACGGTTTCGGTCACGAGCGAAGCGGGACAGGGGGCCGAGTTCGTCATCACGTTGCCTCAAACTCCGGTTCCGGTTTGAATCCTTCATTGAAGGATGGTGCGCGGTACAGGGTTCGAACCTGTGACCCCTACCATGTCAAGGTAATGCTCTACCACTGAGCTAACCGCGCGAGTCCGGGGCGCAGTGTATAAACGGGCCGGGCTGTTTCGGCAAACGGTTTTTGGCCCCGGAATCAGCCATTGTTCACCTGGCTTCGCACCGTGGTGCCTTGATTGAGCAGATCGTCGCGTTCCAGTCCGGTGATGCGGGTGATGGAGCGCAGCAACCAGAGCAGCAAGGCCAGGGTGACGCCCATGAGCGGCAGGCCGATGACGATGAAGCCGCTCCAGTTCAGCCGGCCGATGGCCTTGGTGTATTCCTGGCTGCCGGGGGCTTTGTCACCGAGCAGATAAAGAGCGAGTGCGAAGTTGGCGGCGGCGGAGAACACAAACGTGCCCGCCATGCCCCAGGAGGCGCGTTTGAGCAGTCCTGCGAATTCGTGGTGCTTCTCCGGCGTGTCGAGAGCCTGATGCAGGGCAGGGAGATTGATGACCTGCGGGTTGAGAAGCATTTCGTTCACCAGCGGCTTGCCCCAGCGGTGGCTCAGCGGGAAGGCAACACCCAGGAAGATCGGAAACAGGGCCTCCTTCACGGCAAACCAGGTGGCGTTGAGGTTCAGCAGGCCAAGCCCGCCGGTCACGATGACGGCGACCAATCCCAGAATGGAGAAGAAGTTCAGTCCGCGCTTGTTGAGGTAGCACCAGATGCCAAAGCCCAGCGGAAGCAGCAGCGCCACCACCAGCGCCCACAGCGGCCCGAGCCGGTCCGGTGCGCTCAACTTTTCCAGCGCAATGGACGGCAGGATGACGGTCAGGGCGAGATCGAGCAGGGGATGGGGCTGTTTTTGGGTCACGTGGAACTTTGGAATGACGAAAGCGGAATGTCGAATGACGAATGCGCCTGCTTCTTGCGTCCGCCTGTGTCGGCGCTAATGCTGGATCATGGTCGCCACCGCCGCTCCCAATCTTGTCGATGAAATCCTGCGCCTGAAAAAGGAGCGCAACGCCGTGATCCTGGCGCACAACTACCAGTCCAAGGAGATTCAAGAGCTGGCGGACTTTGTGGGCGACTCCCTCGGCCTGGCCTACAAAGCCAAAGAAACGAACGCTGACGTGATCGCCTTTTGCGGCGTGCATTTCATGGCGGAGACCGCCAAAATCGTGAACCCGGGCAAAATCGTGGTGCTGCCCGATCGTGATGCCGGCTGCTCGTTGGAGCAAAGCTGCCCGGGCTCCCAGTTGGAGGCGTTTTTGAAGGCGAACGCGGCCAAAAACTACTACGTCATCGCCTACATCAACTGCAGCGGCCATGTGAAGGCTCTGAGTGACTGCATCTGCACCAGCGGCAACGCCGACAAGATCGTGGCGGCGGCACCCCAAGACCGCCCCATCCTTTTCGTGCCCGACCAGAACCTAGGTTCATGGGTCATGGAACGAACTGGGAGGAAGATGGATCTGTGGAAGGGGGCCTGCTACGTGCATGTGGAGTTCACGCGGGACAGCATCCAGAAGATCAAAGACGAGCATCCTGACGCCAAGGTCGTCGCCCATCCCGAGTGCACCTACACCGTGCGCATGCTGGCCGATGAGGTGTGCAGCACGGAGAAGATGGTCGGATACTGCCGCAACAGTCCGGCAAGCACCTTCATCATCGTGACGGAAAGCGGCATGCTGCATCGCCTCGAACGCGAGGTGCCGGGCAAGAAGTTCATCGCCGGCCCCACCGGCCACTGCGCCTGCGCCGATTGCCGCTACATGAAGCTCAACACGCTGCAAAAGCTGCATGATTGCCTGCGCGATCTCTCGCCGCAGGTCGAATTGCCCGAAGACCTGCGCAAACGTGCCGAAAAGCCGATTTTGCGCATGCTTGAGCTGAGCCGTTAACCTCTCCGCGAAGAGGTGCCTGGTTGCGCACCTCTTCGCAGTGGCTCGGCTGTGAGATTCACAGCGTCATCGTTGCCAGAGGCTTGTCTGAAGGTTCCGAGACTCGCTCGAGCGTCTTGCCGACCACCTTGGTCTCCCTGGTGCGGACTGCGAGATCCCCGAGCGACACGATGCCAACGAGGCGCTGGTCGTGGTCCAGCACGGGAAGGCGGCGGATTTGCTTCTCCGCCATGAGCCGTTCGGCGTCAGCCGTGGAATCGTCGTCGAAGCAATAGACCACCTCCGGGGTCATGCTGTCGCTGACGGGGGCCGTGTTGGGATTGCGACCCTCGGCGACTGCCCGCACGGTGAGGTCACGGTCGGTCAGGATGCCAAGCAGGCGGCGGCCGTCGCAGATGGGCAGAACGCCGACGTCGAGGTCGCGCATGAGGCGCGCAGCCTCCAGCAGCGGCGTGTCCGGCCGGACGATCTCCACATTCGTGGTCATGATGTCTTTGATTTGCATGTCACAGCGGGATCGCAGGCTCTCTCCGGCATCCGTGTCAGATTCCGGCCTGAGGCGGGCATGGGATGACACGCGTGGCTGCTTTTTGTCGCGTAACTTTGTCGGGACGCATGAACTCCGCGTCCCATGACCGCCGATGAAAAGCGCACGCCAACGTGGGAATGTCCGCCTGCCGTTTCGAGACCGCAGGGATGCCGGTGTCATGCTGGCGGATGCCTTGCAAAGCCACGGGAGCAGGGAGAGCCTGCTCGTGCTGGCGCTGCCGCGTGGCGGCGTGCCGGTGGCCTTTTAGGTGGCCCGGCGGCTGAGGGCACCGCTGGATGTGTTCATTGTGCGGAAGCTGGGAATGCCAGGGCGGGAGGAAGTGGCGATGGGTGCGATCGCCAGCGGTGGTGTACGGGTGTTGAATGACTATGTGGTGAACGTGCTGCCGCGCGCGGAACTCGCGATCGCGCAGGCGACGGAGAAGGAGATGAGGGAATTGCGCCGTCGCGAGGCCGAGTACCGGCCAGGCCGCACGGTCATCCTCGTCGATGATGGTCTGGCGACAGGAGCCACCATGCGTGCTGCGGTGCAGGCGCTGCGGGAACAGAAGGCGGCGGCCATCATCGTCGCCGTGCCGGTGGCCGCCCCGGACACCTGCGAGGAGTTCAAACATCTGGCGGATGAGGTCGTATGCGCCACCACGCCGGAGTCGTTCCAGGCTGTGGGTCAGTTCTACGAGGACTTCACGCAGACGACTGATGACGAGGTGCGGCAACTGCTGGCTCGCGCCATGGAAAGGAGCGGCGAATGACGGCGTCCGATGTGAAACGCGATGCCACGCAGCTCGCGGGCTTGGTGCGGCCCGTCACCGGCTAGCAGGGCCCTGAAGAACTGATCCGACGGGCCGGCGAGGCGCAGTTTGTGCTGATTGGCGAGGCCTCCCACGGCACGCATGAATTCTATGCCCTGCGCGCGGAGATGACGCGGCAGCTCATTCTCAATCATGGGTTCCGTCTCATCGCCCTGGAGGCAGACTGGCCGGACACCCTGCGGGTGCACCGCCATGTCACCGGCCTGGCGCAGGAGACGGACACTGTGGCGGCGCTCGGTGACTTCCGCCGTTTCCCCGCGTGGATGTGGCGGAACACGGTGATGGTCGAATTCGTCGAATGGTTGCGTGCACGGAACCTGCGGGCGACAAACGAGGGCGACAGCGCCGGTCTCTTCGGCATGGATCTGTACAGCATGCACACATCGATGGAATCGGTGCTGGCATATCTGGACAAGACCGATGCAGATGCCGCCCGTCGTGCGCGGCAGCGTTACGGCTGCTTTGAATACTTCGGTAAGGATCCACAGGCCTACGGCTACATCACCACGCGCGGAAAGGCTGAATCGTGCGAGGCAGAAGTCACCGCCCAGCTCGTGGAACTGCGCCGTGCGTATGGCGAGTTGATGAATCGTGGCGGTCCGGATGCGAAGAACGAGTTCTTTTATGCCGAGCAGAATGCCCGTCTCGTCGCCAACGCGGAGCGCTATTACCGGGCGATGTTTCATGGCCGCGACGAATCGTGGAACCTGCGTGACGAGCACATGACGGAGACTCTTGCCGCTCTGGTGCGGCATTTCGGCGGCTCAGAGGCAAAAATAGTCGTCTGGGCGCACAACTCGCATGTGGGAGATGCCCGGGCGACCGAAATGGGCCGGTGCGGCGAATGGAATGTGGGCCAGCTCCTACGGCAGCGCTTCCCCGGGAAGGTCTTCAACATCGGCTTCACCACCTATTCGGGCACGGTCACAGCCGCACGGGATTGGGGAGAGGCGGCTGAGCGTCGTCGCGTGCGTCCCGCCATGGCTGGCAGTTACGAGGAACTGTTTCACGCCACTGGCGTGCCCGCTTTCTGGCTGGATCTGCGGGAGCGCAATGCCGCCACATGGCTGCTGAAGCAGCATCGCCTCGAACGTGCCATCGGCGTGGTGTATCGCCCTGAGACGGAACGCTGGAGCCATTATTTCGACACCTGCCTGCCGGAGCAATTTGACGCGGTCATTCACCTGGATGACACGCGCGCGCTGGAACCACTCGAACGCGATTCCATCTGGGATGAGGCGGAGCTTCCGGAGACTTTTCCGGCCGGAGTCTGACGAAGGCAACCTGGAGGCCCTGGAGGGCTCAATAGTTCAGCGGTTTGAGCTCAGGGAGGACAAACTGACCGTCTTTACGGATGAGCTTGCCGTCGAAGCGAATCTCGCCACCGCCATATTCCGGGCGTTGGATGTTCACGAGATCCCAGTGGACCTGGCTGCGGTTGCCGTTGTCGGCGGGGCCTTCGTAAGCCTGCCCGGGCGTGAAATGAAAGCTGCCGGCGATCTTTTCGTCGAAGAGGATGTCGCGCATGGGCTCCTTGATCTCGCGATTGAAGCCGATGGCGAATTCACCGATGTGGCGGGCTCCTTTGTCGCTGTCGAGGATCTTGTTGATGGCCTCGGTGTTGTTGGCGGTGGCGTTGACGATCCTGCCCTTGCTGAATTCGAGCCTGACGCTGTCAAACGCGATGCCCTGATAGATGGTCGGGGCGTTGTAGGTGATGACGCCTTCCACGCTGTCTTTGACCGGGGCGCTGAAGCATTCGCCATCGGGAATGTTGTGGTTGCCGCCGCAGGCCAGGGCCTTGAGTCCCTTGAGGCTGAAGCGCAGATCTGTGCCGGGGCCGGTGATGTGGACGTCATTGGTTTTGTCCATGAGCTTTTTGAGGGCATTCATGGCGGGAATGAGGGCCTCGTAGTCGAGAAGGCACACGCGGAAGAAGAAATCCTCGAACGCCTGAGTGCTCATGCCGGCTTGCTGGGCCATCGAGGCTGTGGGCCAGCGCAAAACGACCCAGCGGGTGTGATTCACGCGCTGGTTCTGCACGGGGCGCAGCTTCTTCATGACCATTTTCATCTTCTCCGGCGGGACATCGGCCGATTCGGTGATGTTGTGACTGCCACGGACCGCGATGTAGCACTGGGTCTGTTTCATCAAGGCGAGGTTGTTCTTGGCGATGAGATCGTATTGCGCCTCGTCCGCATGGATCATCTGCTCACGGGTGATGACGGCATCATTCAGGCGCACCATCGGTGTGCCGCCAGCCGCCACGACCTCGCGAATCAGGCTCTGGCCGACCGTATTGGGCACATCGAAGAGGTCGATCCAGACGAAATCGCCTTTCTTGACCTTGGTGGAGTAACGGACGAGCTGGCGGGAAAGGGCGTCAATACGAGGATCGTGCATGATGCGCCGATTGTGGCGGCAAAGACACAAACTGGCAAAAGGGAAAATCGGGGGAATGCTCCAGCATGACGCGCTGCCTGTTGACCTCCATGCTCATCTGCCTGCCGATGTTTGCGACGGCCCGGACTCCTGACTGGGCCGGGGCACTGACAGAGGGCGGCGCGGGCAGCCACCATCGCCACGTCCCGCCATGCGAGATCAGCTATGAACTGGGCTGGAACAACTGGGTGACGGCGGGAAAAGCCACACTGACGGTGCGTGAGGCTGGCCATTTCTGGAGGGCGGATGCGACGGCGGCGAGCACCGGTTTCGCGCGCACACTTTGGAGATACGACTGCCTGATGACTTCAATCATGCACCGTGCGGACCTGCGGGCACATTACTTGCAGCATGAGGAGACGGACAGCGCGGAGATGTGCCGCTACCGTGTGGCATTCCAGGAAAACCGCGTGGTGACGGAGACGCTGGTGCGGCCGGTGAAAGGCAGCCCGACGCTCGCAACGGCCGTGTGCACGTTCGGACCGATGGATGACCTTCTTTCGGTGATTCTCCACGTGCGCGGCCAGGAATTGCGAGACGGGCAGAAAATCACACGCGTGGTGCAGCCTTGGGACAAGCCATATTTGACCACCTTTGAAGTTCTTGGGCGGGAGACGCTGAGGTTTGGCGGGAAAAGCCATCCCTGCATCAAAGTAGGGTTGAAGATCCGAAAGATCGACCGCACAACGCTGGAACTCAGCGCCTACAAGAAGATGAAGACGGCGACGATCTGGGTGTCCGACGACGAACTGCGGGTGCCGATCGAGATGCACGCCGAGATCTTCATCGGCTACATGTCCGCACGCATGACCGGCCTGAAGATGCTCCAAGGACGGAGCGCGACCGCATCCGTGCCGCGAGACGTGACGGTGAAGGCACCGGCGCGATGATCAAGGAGCGGGCGCAGTCTCGACAGTAATCTGGATGTTGTCGAAAAACACCGGTTCGCCCGAGAAAGGGGTGGCCCAGATGGCGCATTTGCCCTGTCCTTTGAGACCCTTTTCCTCGTGTTTGATGAGTGGTTCGGCGGGTTCGGCCGCATCGGCTGGCCAGGCTTTGCCAGTGATCGTCCATGCGTCTCCCCCGCCTTTTTTTGCCTCCAGTTTCACCTTCACCCAGGCTTCGCTGGTCCAGACGAACGGCACGCTCGTGAGAGTCTGATCGTTCCGCACCAGTTCGAGGACCTTCTTGGCAGGATTGATGATCAGACGATGTCCGCTCATGCCATGGACACTGACCCCGAAACGCGGGGTGCTGCGGCCACGACGAATGGCGAGGATCTTTGCCTCGATTTTGGCGCTGCCGGCGGCTGAGACACCAAGCTGGGCGCTCGCATCGACAAGTTCCGTGCCGGGGTCAATCACCAGCGCTTTGTTGCCATCACGCGGCGCCACTTTGATGAGACCGGCGACGACAAACACGTCCTTGGGCGGCTCTCCTTCGCTCCAGTCATCGGCCGTGATCTCAAAAGTCTGGGGCGTTTGGGCAAAAAGCGATGTTGTGGCGAGCAGGCAGGCGGCGAAAAGCAGACGTTTCATGGCGGGGCGTGCAACGAAACTGAATCAGCGCACAGGTTCTTTCAGCAGCGCGAGGGCTTCCAGGGCGGAGGCGTCCTCATGCACGATGGCTGCCAGACTGCGTGCGATTGCCGCAGGATTCTTGTGCTGCCAGACATTGCGACCGATGGCGATGCCTGCGGCGCCTCCATTCATGGCATCCTCGACCATTTTCAACAGGCCTGCGTCATCACCCATCGCCGCGCCTCCGAGGATGATCACGGGAACGAAGCATTGTTCAACGATGCGGCGGAAGTCATCGGCCTTCGCATCCACAGGGTAGGGGATTTTGACCACATCGGCCCCCACCTCCGCAGCCAGACGGGCTGCGAAGCTGACGTTTTCCAAGGTGTATTTGTCCTTGGCTCCCAGTGCGTAAGGCAGCGACTCAAGGATGACCGGGATGTCGGTGTCGAGGCTGAGGCGGATGAGATCAGCACACTCCTGAAAATTGGCCTTCTCATAGGCTGAGCCGGGATAGAGCATGTTCATGACGGCGTTGGCGCCGACCATTTCCGCCTCCTCGACACCAAACATGCCGATGCTGCCCGCGCCTTCACCCGTGGTGCGTGTGTTATAGACATCAGTGCGGAGGATGATCCCCTTTCCGGCGAGGCTGTCACCCGCGCGCAAGGCGACACCGAGGTTCATGACGTAACCGTCCACAAAGTCGTTCACCTGGTCGATGAGCTTGAAGGGGTTCTCCAGGCCGGGGACGGGGATGGCACAGCCATGGTCGATCGGGAGGATGACGGTCTTGCCGTTGCGAAAGAGAGATTCGAGGTTTTCCTGGCGGTTCATGAAGAGAGATGAAGGTTGGCTGCTTCTTCGCCGTGAAGGGCAGCATGCGCAATCCCAAATCCCGGCCCGAGGCCGCCATGCTCCATCCGATCAGCGCTTGATGCTCTGGGGTTTGTTGCTGACCTTCTCAATCTCCCGGTTCGAACTGTCGATCTCGCGCTCAAACCGGGTCTTTTCGCGTTTGTATTCGCGTACAAGATCGACGGTCCAGAAGGCTCCGCTGAGGCTGGTGGCGAGCAGGAGGACGAACAGGATGTAGCAGAGAAAGGACATTTGCGCCTCCTGCACGCGTCGATGCTCGCGATCGGAATCGAAATCGAGCACTCCGATCAGATCCATCCACCACAAACGCCACACGCGCGGGTCACGTGCGACGTTCAGCACCCAAAAGCTGATGAAAAGCAGCAGAATGGAAGCGATGGCCAGGCCGATCGGCATGCGAGAACGAAAGTAGCAGGCTGCTGGGGCAGCCCTGGGTGAAAAACGAAAGACTACCAGTTCTTGATCCACTTCACCGAAACCTGGGGCTTTTCCAAGGTGTCGAGCGATCTCATGCTCGTGTTTTCCTCGTCCTCCGAGTAGGACCAAAGGTCATAGGTTGAGTTGATCGTCGTCGCTTGAGGGGTGTCGCCCACTGCTGCCGGTGTCGCCGCCTTGACGTATTGGAAGGGTCTGCCGAATCCATCAATGACGATGTAGGTGCCATTCTTGTTCATCCAGATCGTCTGCGGGACTTCTGCCATCATCTTCTTCGAGATTTCCGCCGTGCCCTCGGTTTTGCCGTCAGACTGGGCAGGAGCTTCATCGGAACCACCCGAGTTGTCTGCCTGAACCCCTTTCAACTGGTCATAGCCGTCCCCGGTGAGCGCCTGGTAAAGACAGGAAGCACCCGAAAGATCGTAGGGTTTGCCGGGAGGGAAGTCAGCCGTCTGGCCGGAGTTGGCCGGCTCCGGATACTCCCCGAACTCGGAGTAGTAGCGGTCCAATGCCAGCTTGATGCCCTCGAAGGTGCCGGTGGTGACACGGCGCTTTGAGGAACGCATGGCATAGGTGTATGCGCCCATCGTCAGGCCGGCGAGCAGCGCGATGATGGAGAGCACGATGAGCATTTCCACGAGGGTGAATGCCTTCGAGTTGAATCGGACACGGGACAGTTTCATGTAGAACGAGCTGGGATGATCCAGGACAGAGGGGCAGGCATCAGCCGCCAGCACCGCCGCTGAGGTTCTTGATCACGTCGATGAGCGGGAGGAAGAGGGCCATGACGATGACGCCGACGACCAGGGCCAGGACGACGATCATGAGCGGTTCGAGCATCGAAGTGAGGGCTGAGACGGAGTTGTCCACCTCATCCTCATACACGTCAGCGATCTTGAGCAGCATCTCAGGCAGCTGGCCGGTTTCCTCGCCGACGTCCACCATGGAAATGACCATGGGCGGGAACACGCCGCTGGATTCGAGCGGCGCGACCATCGATTCACCTTCCTTCACAGCGTCATGCACCTTGGTGATGGCGTCGGAGACGATGGTATTGCCCGCAGTGTCGCGGGTGATGTTGAGAGCCTGCAGGATGGGCACACCGGAGGTGACGAGAGTGCCCAGGGTGCGGGTAAAGCGGGAGATGGCAGTTTTGCGCTGCACATCACCAAAAAGCGGCAGCTTCAACTTGGTGCGGTCAATCCAGCGGCGTCCGCCTTTTGTGGCTGCAATGGCCCGCCAGCCAGTGATGACGGAGATCAAACCACCGAGCAGATACCACTTGTACTCGAACATGTTGCGGCTGAAGCCGATCACCCACTTGGTGAGTTCGGGCAGCTTGTCCTTGCTGCCGAGCATGTCCTCAAAGATGGTCTCAAAACGCGGCACGATGACCATCATGAGGAACACCATGATCGCGGCGGCGATGCACATCACGATGATGGGGTAAACCATCGCGGCGACGATCTTGTTCTTCAGCTTCTGGGCCTTTTCCTGGTATTCGGCCAGACGGTTCAGCACGAGCTCGAGCACACCGCCGAGCTCGCCGGCCTTCACCATGTTGATATATAGCTTGTTGAAGATGCGGGGATACTGCTGAAGGCTTTCCGAAAACGTGCTGCCGGTCTGCACATTATCGGCCAGCGTGTTGATGGTGGCCTTCATCACGAGGTTGGGCTCCTGGCGGCCAAGAACGGTCAAGCCACGGAGCAGGGGAAGCCCGGAGTCGATAAGCGTGGCGAGCTGGCGCGTGAAAATCATCAAGCTCTTGCTCTTGACCTTCGCGTTGGCACCGACCTTGACGACCTTCGCCTTGCCCTTGGTGCTGCTTTTGGCCCGTTTCTTGATCGCAGCCGCCTGTCCCTGGCCTTCTGCGGCGACGCTGGTGGGATAGAGGCCGGACTGGCGCAGTTGGTTGATGGCATCGGCCTCTGAGGCGGCGTCGAGATCTCCGGCAGTCTCCTGTCCGTTCTGATCCAGGGCGATGTAGTGAAACTTGGGCATAGGGCTTGTCTAGGGGAGGCGTGGGTTCAGAGTATGAAATTCAGAATACCGAAGCGCCGGGCGTTCTGTCCATCAAATAATGCTGCGGAAGCAGCGGGACGTTCCGAGGGGCGCAAATCGTGGCGTCATGTGTATTTCAGCACCTCTTCAATGGTGGTCTCACCATCGAAGATGCTTCGCAGGCCGTCTTCACGGAGGGTGGCCATGCCGAGTTCGATCGCCTTCTGGCGGAGCACGAGGGATGGGGCACGGCCTGTGATAAGCTCACGAATCGGATCGGTCACGTCGAGCAGCTCATAAATGCCGCGGCGGCCTTTATAGCCACTGCTGCCACACGTCGAGCAGCCGGCGCCCGTGAAGAAATGCTTCCCGCCGATGTCGTCCGGCGTCAGGTTGAGCTGGTTGAGAATGTGCAGGCTCGGCTCATAAGGTGAACGGCAGCTCTTGCAGATGGTGCGCAGCAGACGTTGGGCCAGGACGCCTTCCAGCGTGGCCGAGACCATGAAGGGCTCCACGCCCATGTCCACCAGACGGGTCACCGCTCCGGCCGAGTCATTCGTGTGCAAGGTGCTCAGCACCAAGTGACCCGTGAGCGAGGCCTGGATGGCGATCTGCGCCGTCTCCAAGTCGCGCATCTCTCCGACCATGATGCGGTCGGGATCCTGACGGAGGAAGGCCCGCAATGCCTTCGCGAAGGTCAGGCCCACCGCGTCATTCACCGGCACCTGCATGATGCCATCGAGTTCATACTCGACCGGGTCTTCGGCGGTGAGGAGTTTCGAGTCGATCGTGTTGATCTTTCGCAGGCAGGCGTAGAGGGTCGTGGTCTTGCCGGCACCAGTGGGACCAGTGACGATGAAAATCCCGTTTGGCTTGTGAATGGTCTCCTCGATGTAGTCACGCAGGCCTTCGGACATGCCCAGATCGGAAAGTTCGAGCTGGATGGAGGAGCGGTCCAGCACGCGGAGCACCACGGACTCCCCGTGCTGCGTGGGAAGGGAGTTCACACGCATGTCCACGGCTTTTCCGTTCACGGTGGTCATGATGCGGCCGTCCTGCGGGATGCGGCGCTCGGCGATGTTCATGTTCGCCATCACCTTGACGCGGGAGATAATCGAATTGGCCAGATGGACCGGGGGCGGCGCCATTTCATAAAGAGCGCCGTCCACACGATAGCGGATTTTGAATTCGCGCTCGAAAGGCTCGAAGTGAATGTCGCTCGCACGTTCCTTGATCGCCTGGTGCATGACCAGATCGACGAATTTCACAATGGGTGCGGAATTGGCCTCGGCTTCCGGCGACACGCCCTCCTTGCCGGCCTTGCCCAGGTTCCCAAAGATTTCATCAATGCTGGGCGCTCCGCTGCCATAATGCTTTTCAATCAAGGCCTGCACCTGGCTGCGGCGGGCCACGACCGGCACGATGGTCTTTTCCAGGCCGAAACGCAGGTCTTCCACGAGCTGCGGATTGAGCGGATCAGTGAAGGCCACATGCAGCCCTTGCCCGTCAAGCGTGATGGGGAAGGCTCCGTAGAGCCTGCCCATCCCCGGAGGGATCAAGGCCACGACCGAGGGGGGCGGCTCGAAGTTGTCGAGATCGAAATGGTCGGCACCGAGCTCGTCCGCCACTTGGGCCCAGAACTCGTCCTCATTGGTGTAGATGCCGTAGTCGATCAGCACCTGGACGATGTCCTTGCCGTTTTTCACCGCGTCCTGTTCGATGTCGTAGGCGACACCATTGTCGATAACGCCCCGGGTTTCGAGCATATCTACCACATTCTTGGGAGTCATAGTCTTCTTAAAGGAATGAGATTCGTCTGAGTGGTGGTGAAAAGCATCAATCGGCGTCGGACATCGTGGACTCGATCACCTCTTCGGCCGTGGTCATGCCGGCCAGGACTTTGCGGATGCCGTCCTCGCGGAGGGTGCGCATCCCGAGCTCGCGGGCTCGTTTGCGCAGCTGTGGCGTGGTGAGCTGCTGGTTGATCATGTTTCTCACCTCGTCGTCCACCGTGAAAATTTCCACGAGGGACATACGGCCGCGATAGCCGCCCTGGCGGCACTTGCCGCAACCGTTCGGGCCGAAAATCGTAGCTTCCATCAATTGGGTGGGCTCCAGGCCAAGCGCACGAAGTTCGCGGTCACTCAGCGTCGAGGGCGTCTTGCAGTCGCCGCAGAGTTTGCGCACCAATCGTTGTGCCTGGATCGCACGCACCGCAGAGGCGATGAGGAAGGGTTTCACACCGATGTCGCTGAGACGGGCCACGGCGCTCGGTGCGTCATTCGTGTGCAACGTGGAGAACACCAAGTGACCGGTCAGCGAGGCCTGGATGGCGATCGAGGCGGTCTCAAGGTCACGAATTTCCCCCAGCATGATGATGTTCGGCGCCTGACGCAGCATGGCGCGAAGCGCCGCGGCGAAGGTCATGCCAATGTCCTCCTTCACCATCACCTGATTGATGCCTGCGAGCTCGTACTCGACCGGATCTTCCACCGTGATGATCTTGCGGTCGGGCCGGTTGATGAAGTTCAGGCAGGCATACAGCGTCGTCGTCTTGCCGGAGCCGGTCGGGCCCGTCACGAGAATGATGCCGTCCGGCAGGGTGATCAGCCGCTCAAAGGCCGCCTGGTCATCGCTCAGGAAACCGAGATCGACGAGACCGAGGCGCAGGCTGCTCTTGTCGAGCACGCGCATGACCACGCTCTCGCCGTGATTGGTGGGAATGATCGACACACGCATGTCGATCTCCTTGTCATTGAATGACATCTGGATGCGGCCGTCCTGCGGGATGCGCTTTTCATCGAGCTGCATCGAGCCGGTCATGATCTTGATGCGGCCGATGATCGCCGCGTGCAGCCGTTTCGGGTGATGTTCCACGTCCACTAGCACACCGTCCATGCGGTAGCGGATGCGGATGTCCTTCTCCAGCGGTTCCACGTGAATGTCAGACGCCTTGTTCTTGAAGGCCTCCATCAGCATGTTCGTCACCAGCTTGATGACAGGCGCGTCATCATCCCCGCTGCCCTCGGTGCCCTTCGCCTTGATCGTGCCCATCACGGCCTCGTTGCCGTAGATGTTCGCCTGGAGCGTCTTGATCAGGGAAGGGGTGGAGCAGTAATACTCGATGTCCGGCTGCAGCACGTGGGGCAGGGCGTCGAGCGTTTCGAAATCAAACGGGTCCGCCACCACGACCTGCAGCGCGTTGTGGTTCGTTCCCAGTGGCGCGATCTTGTATTTGAGCGCCACTTCCAGCGGCACGAGCGCCTTGAGCGTCGGTGGCGGCTCGAATCCATTGAGGTCCACGTATTCCATGCCCGAGTTCACCGCCACCGTCTGCGCGATCTGCTCGTCTGAGACGACGCCGGTCTTCATCAGGGCCTCGACCACGCTCTCGCCAGGCTTCAGGCTGCATTGGGCCTGTTGAACATCACGTTCGGTGATCAGCCCGGACTCCTGGAGCTGTTCGAGTAGGTAGGTTTCATTCGAGTACATGAAAATCGTGTCTGCGTGGCAGGTTGGGAGGTTTTTTCCGTTAATTCCGAGACTACAACCGCACAGACGAAAGTGTCAACGTCTCGACGCCACGCGCGCGAAAATTGATGACGTTCGGTGACAAACCCCGGGTTTTGCACGCGTTCGACTTGCCCCTCGAACCAATCACGCCGAATCACCGACCATGACCCTTCTCAAGCGCCTCACTCTCCCGCTTCTTGGCATCTGCCTGGCTTTTTCTTTCCTTGCTGCTCCCACGGCGCGCGCCCACGACGCCGGAACCCAGATGTCGGCCATCGCGAAGGTGCTGCTCGCCGCGTTGACTCCTGAGCAGAAAGCGAAGGCGACTTTCGCCTTTGCGGACGAGGAGCGTGAGAACTGGCACTTCATCCCACGCGAGCGCAAGGGGCTCCCGATGAAGGAGATGACGCCGCAGCAGCGGCTGCTGGCGCACGCACTGTTGAACACCGGCCTTGGCTTCCGCGGATCGGCCAAGGCAGTCACGATCATGAGTCTGGAAGAGGTCCTGTATCAAATGGAAGGCGCTGCGGATGAGTCCAAGCGAGCGGCGACCCGCGAGAAACGCGACCCGGAGAAGTACTTCGTGTCCATCTTCGGTGAACCCGCCGACAAGGGGGCCTGGGGCTGGCGTGTCGAGGGGCATCACCTCTCCCTGAACTTCACCATCAAGGATGGACAGCTTCTGCGTGCGACTCCTGCCTTCATGGGCACCAACCCGGGTGAGATCCGCGAAGGGGCGCTCGCCGGCCTGCGCGTGCTCGCTGTCGAGGAGGAACTCGGGCGCGAGTTGGTGAAGTCTCTCACGCCCGAGCAGTTCAAGGCCGCGTTTGTCGCCACCGAGGCGCCGAAAGACATGATCACAGCGGCGGAGCACAAGGTGAGCGCCTTGTCCCCTGAAGGACTCTCTGATTCCGAACTCGACGCAAAGCAGAAGAAGATGCTGGTCGGTCTCATTGATGAATACCTCGCTCGTTTTCGTCCAGAAGTGGCCGATGAGATCCGCGCTGAGATTGCGAAAAACGGTCCCGTTCATTTCGCCTGGGCCGGTGGCAAGGAACGCGGAGAGCCGCACTATTATCGTGTTCAGGGCAAGACATTCCTCATTGAATACGACAACACGCAGAATGGAGCCAATCACGTTCACAGTGTCTGGCGCAGCTTTGATGGCGATTTTGGCCGCGATCTGCTCGGCGATCATGTGAAGCAGGCTCATTGATGCCTCGCAGAAGCGTGATGGGATGACCATTGTCATGCTCGCTTGGTGAGCATGGTCACAGGCTTGCTGCGTTCACGAGTTTTCGCTTGCGGAAGATGATTCGCGTGTCGTTCGCGGACTCATGGAATGTCGTGTCAAGAATGCGTGTGAATGATTTTGAATTTTCTCATCAGCTTGAGTGAGGAATTTCAAAAATATATGGAAGAAGAGCTTGAGAGATGTGTCGGTTTCGTCATACAAAGCGGCGCGTTTGAAAAAGAATTTCGGCGGCCCTTCCAATGGTTCATCGAGTCTCTGACGGCGCAGCTTTTCCCAACCCCTTCAGCAAATCCTCCCGGAGAATCCTCATCATGGCGCGCAACGATGAAAGCACGAATCAACCTTCCCCCGTTCATCCCAGTGCCGCGCCTCTCTTCGCCCTTGCTCCCACCATCTGGGATCGTGTGTGCGTCGTTTTGGAAATGCGCCTCGGTGCAGACAACTTCCAGCGCTGCTTCAGCGGCACATCCGCTCGCCTGACCGATGATGGACGCTTCGTCATCACCGTTCCCAATCCGATCCATCAACTCTGGATCGAGAGCAATCACAGCGGCCCCGTCGCCGATGCCGTCGCTGAAGTCACCGGCGCTCCTGCCGTCATCGAGTTCCATGTCGCCACCGAGCCTGCTCCTGCGGCCTTCGCGCCATTGCCGGAACTGAAGGCCGCGCGCGTCAATGCTCCTGTGCAGGAGCCGATCCGCTATTTCAGTGACGCGGGATTGAACGCGAAGTTCAACTTCGACAGCTTTGTCGCCGGACCGAACAGCAGCTACTCGCTCGCCGTCGCGCGTGCCGTCGCCGAAAAGCCGGGTCGCATCTACAATCCGCTTTTCTTCCACGGCCCCACCGGCCTTGGAAAGACGCACCTCATGCAGGCCATCGGGCAGGAGGTGCTCGCTCGCAAGCCGCGCGCTCTGGTGCGCTACGTCACCTCCGAGCAGTTCACCAATGAGTTCGTGGATTCCATCAAGAAGCAGACTTTCAGCCAGTTCCGGCAGAAATACCGCAAGGTGGATGTCCTGCTCATTGATGACGTCCATTTCTTCGAGGGGAAGGACAGCACGCAGGAGGAGTTCTTCCACACCTTCAACGAGCTCTTCAACAACGCGAAGCAGATCGTCCTCGCCAGCGACCGTCCGCCCAGCGAGATCAAAAACCTCGAAAGCCGCCTCGTCTCCCGCTTCGAATGGGGCCTCGCCACGCAGATCCAGGTGCCGGATTTTGAGACCCGCATCGCCATCCTGCGCCGCAAGCAGAACGACTTCAATGTCTCGCTCGATTCGTGGATTCTCGACTTCATGGCCCAGCGCATCCGTGCGAACGTGCGCAAGCTCGAAGGCGCGCTCATGCGTGTCGCCGCCCACGTCTCGCTCGAAGGCGCCGTCACCACCGAATCCGCCCTCGCCACCCTGCTGCATGACGTGATCGACGAGGACGTGTCCAAGACCGTCACCGTGGATCGTGTGCAACGCATCGTCGCAACCCATTACGACCTCCGCGTCAGCGATCTCACCGGCCCGCGCCGCCCAAAAAACATCGCCGAAGCCCGCCAGGTGGCCATGTTCCTCACCCGCACGCTCACCAAGCTGCCGCTCGTGCAGATTGGCGACGAATTCGGCGGCCGTGACCACGGCACTGTCATCCACGCCTGCAAAGTCATCACCAACCTCGTCAACGGCTCCACCGACTTCAAACGCACCCTGGACAACCTCGCCGGCAAGATCTGCGAATCGTGATTTTGGAGCGAGACTGGCCTTGTCGATCAATCTTACGGGCACCTCTGGAAACCTCAAATCCCCGGGCAACGCTTTCAAGAAGGTAGATTGTGAGCCGATGTAAAG
>NZ_JACSRD010000274.1 GCF_014879935.1 Prosthecobacter sp. | reverse complement strand
GATCACGCTGTTCAAGGTCAACCCGCAGCAAGCTTCTTGAGCACCGGCAGGCTAAGCGCCCATACGATGTTCTTATCTCCCGACACCCCAACGCACGGGCCTCCCACATCCAGCGCTGTCGTCGCCAACCCCAGATGTGCGCCCCGTGCATCTTTCAGCAGGCGACCAGGCCACGACAACGAGTCCAAGGCGCGACTTGCGTGCGCTATGTCACGCGTTTTCTGGCCTCAAGTCGCGCAGAAGGCAAGCCGGCGGGTTTGCACGTTGGCAGACTGCGTTAGCTTGCGCGGTCCGAGATGCGCCAGCGCACCCCAACGCTTGACCAAGTATGAGTGGGACCGGATTCATCTTTTCGACGGCTTTTCAAACCAGCAACCCTGATCCTGCCTTCATGCGTCACCTCCTTGGCTTTTCATGCCTGTTGTTTCCGTGGTGTCTTCTGGCCCAGCCCTACACCGACACAGGGCCGGAATGGCGTAGCAAGGAGTTGTGGCGAGCCAAAGGCTTGTTCAATGAACGCGATCTGACCCCAGTGGATGGGGCTTTTGACCGACATGATCTGCGGATGCTCTGGACCTATTTCATCGAGGCGAACAACGGGCAGTGCGGGCGTGGACGGGACATTGTTGAAAACGCTTCGTTGAAAACGCGCTACACGGAGCCGGAGATGATGGACCTTAATGACGAGATCCGCACCAAGGCCGGTGACTACCTGCGACGCATGCCCGGTCATGCGAAGGTATTCGGCGATGACATCGAGGAGCTGGCGCAGAAAGAAGACACGGTTTCGCAACGCGTGGTTCGCTTCAAGGCGTTGGGCAGTCTCGGCAGTGAGGAGAGCATCCAGCAGTTGGGGAGGTTCCTGTTCGACAAGCGCAATCCAGACAAGGACAGCAAGAAGTACTATGTGACGCCACCGGCGAATGACATGTATGCCGCGATGTGGCTGCAGACCGCTCTGGGGAAGCGATCACCGCTTGGGGCAGGGGACCTTTATGCTGACGGGGGGATGAAATACGGCAGCGACGACAAGCTGCGGCAGTGGTGGCTGACGAGTGCCGACGCCGCTCCCTACCGGCAGGGCCTGCTCGCCTCGGGCGTGGCTCTGCCGCCGAACTACCCGGCCTTGCCGGAAACAGCGACGCGGCCGGACGATGTGACCACTCGTGACAGCAGCGCAGAGAGCGTGTCAGACGCGACAGGCTGGGGAATCGGGCTGGTGTTGCTGGCTCTGGTGGCCACCTCGGTCTGGCTGGCGGCAAGGCGACAGGCTCAGAAATCGAGATAAATCTCCGCGCGGCGGTTGTGGCTGCGGCCTTCGGGGTTGTCGGAGCCGTCCGCCTTCTTGTTCGGGCTCAGCGGCTGGGCTTTGCCGAGGGCGGTCGTCTCCACCTGCGCGGCGGGAACGCCCAGGGCGATGAGCTGCTGCTTCACGGCCTCCGCACGGGTGCGGGAGAGGTTGATGTTGTAGCTGTCCTCCCCTTTTTCGTCGGTGTGGCCGGCGATGCGGAGTTTCTTCGACGGATCGGCCTTCATCAGCGCGGAGATGACCTCGATCTGCTTCTGCGCGCGCGGATGCAGCTCGGCGCGGTCGTATTCAAAGTAGAGCGCCAGGGATTCGCCGCCCTTGGGGTTCTTCACGATGGGCGTGTAGGGCACGCCGAGCTTCGAGGCGTTCTTGGCGAAGGCACCGAGGATGTCGGACAGATTGAGGCCGGCGACCTTCCACGGCTGGGCGATGTCGGCGCGTTTGAGCTCGACGCCGAACTCGGTGTTCTGCTGGAGCGTCTCCGACTGCACCTGGGCGATGACCCAGGAGACTTCCGGGTTGGCGATGGTGATGATGAGAGGCTTGCTGGGGTTCAGCGCGTAGCCGCCTTCCTCAAAGACGATGCAGAGGCCCACCAGACGCTCCACGGGCACCTTGGCCTCATCGACATACTTTTTGGCGGCGGCGAAGTCATGCCGGAGCAGGTGGCTGACGAAGTCGCTGGCGAAGGCGAGCGCGTCGGTGCCGTCCTCGACGGCGAAAATCTGCTTCATCGGAGCCAGCGTGCCTGGGGAAGGTGGCGTCGTTCCGGCCGCCGCGGGAGCCTGGGGCATGGCGACGATGGCCGCGCTCATTTCCTTCGGCAGCGTGGCTTTGGCGATCTTCCAGCCCATGCGTTCATCGCGTTCCAGGTCGAGCTGGATGCGCAGGGTCTCGCTGGTGCCCGGTTTGGTGAAGGGAATGGCGATGCGGGTGCGGTTCTCGACGAGGCCGAGCAGCTCGACCTGGTCCTCCGTGCCGGGCTTGAAGCCCATCTCGCTGAGCTTCTGGAAAAGCATGGCCGCGCTGCCGGCCTGCGCCGCGTCGGTGGTGGCGGCGAGTTTGCCGGCGGTGGCGAAATCTCCGGAGGCGAGGCTGCGGACGAGCTGTTTCCCCAGATCCATCGGCCGGGCGAAGCCGAACGCCGGAGTCGGAGCGGGCGGCACGGCCGGAGGCTGCGGTTTCGCGGTTCCGACGGTGGCGGCTTTCGGTGCGGCAGTGGATTTGGCGGCGTCTGCGGCGGATTTTGCCTGAGCGGCGTCGTTTTGAGCCTTGGCGGCGGCCACGCTGGCGTTTTCGGCCTCCTGTCCGGCCATCATTTTCTTCTTGGTGAAGAGGAAGAAGATGGCGGTGCTGAGGAGCAGGGCGGCGACGACGATGAGCACGGGCACGAGGCTGCCGCCGTGCCGGAAGCGGGCTGGAGAGGAGCGGGGCAGGGAATGCATGGCCGGGAATGAGCTTTCCTGTGACAGCAGCAAAGATGCCACCACGGGAGTCGATGAATCAAGGTCAATTGTGAGTCCGTCCTTGCGTTAGCGGCGCTCCTCAGTGCCGGTGGTGGTCTCGCCACTGCGCATTTTCGCCTTCAGGCGGGACCAGAAGTCGTCCCCGTCTTTCTTTTCGTCCTTCAACGCGGTGGTGGAGCTGGGTCTGAAGGCGGGGACATCGACTCCAATCGTGCGGGCACCGTCGCTGTTCATGTCGGCCAGGGCGCGGCCGTAGGGGGCGAAGTTGTTCACCGGCACGTCGTATTTCTGCATGCTGGTGGAAAGCACCCGGCGCGCATTGATGAAGGCGGTCGGGCTGTAATAATTCGACGAATCCCGGGCGAACTGGGAGCGGTTCATGCCGATGTGCAGATTCTTGCGCACCTCGAAGTGCAGATGCACCGCGTACATGCCGTTGTTCCCGCCCATGGTGCCGACGAGCTGCCCTTTTTCGACCAGTTCGTGCAGTTTGACCTTCCGCTCATGCAGGTGGCCGTAGAGGGAGTCCACCATCGCGATGCGGCCATCGGCTTCCCGGAAGATGTGGCGGATCAGGACGCAATTTCCCCAGCCGACGCCGATGTTCTGGGACAAAATGACCACGCCACGCCCCATGGAGTAGATGGGGGCTCCGAGGTCGCTGTCGCCACCCCCGCGGCCGTTCCAGTCCTCGCCAAGGTGGCCATTGGGCCAATAACCACGGGCCTTGTAGTAGCCTTCAGCGTCCGGTTTGCCGACGGGGAAGTCGAAGCCGTCCGCCAGCCGCACGCGAATCGTCGAGCCCGACTGGGCGGACGCAGGCTGGATGGCGGTCAAAACCACGGCCGCCCACAGGCATAACACCACGAGCCGCCCCAGGGGACGGACAAGCAAGGCTGTGGGGTTGTGGGCATTGGCTGGCATGCCGGAGGGGCGGAAAAACTAGCCGCATTCGACAGCGAAGGCCAGCTTGAAAACATCTCAGGCACAAGCATCTGGCGGTGATGGGTAGAATTTTCAGATTCAATGCAGCAAGTGAAGACGGCCGGGCTTGCAAAGCTCTTCGCACGCCCCGACAGTCGCTGTTCCCGTCCCCCACCCTTTCCGTACTCAACCATGCCTGACTGGCTCGCGATCATCCTGCTTGGCATCATTGAAGGTGTCACCGAATTCCTGCCCATCTCCTCCACCGGGCACCTGCTCATCCCGCAGAACCTCCACTGGCTGCCGCAAAAGAGCGATTTGTTCAATGTGGTGATCCAGAGTGGCGCCGTGCTGGCCGTGCTGGCGGTTTTCACCCAGCGGGTGAAGCATCTCGCGACGACCTTGGGCGATCCGGAGACGCGGGACTACCTGGCCAAGCTGTGCGTGTCCTTCGGCATCACCGCCGCCGGCGGTTTGGTGATCAAGAAGCTCGACATTGAGCTGCCGGAAACCGTGCCGCCGGTGGCGTGGGCGACCTTCATCGGCGGCTTCGTCATCTTCGTGCTGGAATACCTGCACAAAGGCAAAAAAGGGGCCACCGAAATCACCTGGACCGTTGTCGTGGCGGTGGCGCTGGCCCAGTTGCTGGCAGCGGTGTTTCCCGGCACCTCGCGTTCCGGCGCCAGCATCCTGATGGCGCTGGCTTTTGGCGTGGCCCGTCCGGCGGCCACGGAGTTCTCCTTCCTTCTCGGCATTCCCACCCTGATGGCGGCCGGCGGTTTCAAGATTCTCTCCGCCATCAAGGACGGTGAGGCCGGGAACGAGGACTGGGCCATGGTCGTGCTCGGCACGGTGGTCTCAGCGATCTCGGCCTTCATTGTGGTGAAATGGCTGATCCGTTTCGTCCAAGGGCACACCTTCAATGGTTTCGCGTGGTATCGCGTCATCATGGGCGGGGCGTTGCTCGTGTGGGTTTATTCCGGGGGAGGGCAGTGACATGTTAACTCTAGCCCGAGGCTGGTTCCGCCGGACGGTCTTCAAGACCATCCGCTTTCTGAAGCACCCGCGAAAACTGCGCGACCGGCCGACCATGCGCTGGTTCGCACGGCACTTCCTCGACAAGCGGGTGTGGAAACCCACCCAGCACACGCTTTCCGGCGGCATGGCCGTCGGCATGTTCATCACGCTGCAATTGCTGCCCATCCAGATGCCCACGGCCACCATCCTGGCCGCCATCTTCCGGGTGAACATCCCCATCGCCATCGCGATGTGCTGGCTGAGCAATCCCTTCACCATCCCGTTCATCGCCTGGCTGGAATATGCCATCGGCAAATGGTTCCTGGCGCTCTACACCACGGTGCCGACCACGCCGTTCCCAAACCATCTGCCGGAGTCCATGGTGGATGCCTGGCTGGTGCTGAAGGAGCATGCGCCCGTGATGCTCGTCGGTGGCATCATCCTGGGCGCGGTCTGCTCTCTCGTCAGCTATGTGGGCACCTGGGGCTTCTGGGAGGTCGGCACCCGCATGGAGGCGGCCAAAAAGCTGCGCACGGCCCGTCCGGCCTGAGGTTCCCGCCTGTTCCCGTCATCCAAGCAGGAAAAACCTTGTTCCGGCGCGTGCTTTGCGTTCTCATTCCACGAACGCATCAAATGACCGAAGCCGAACGCAGGATCATCGCCGCCCAGGGCTACGTGGAGCTCGGCCTCTATGAGGAGGCCTGTGCCGAGCTGTCGCCGCTGCCGCGGGAGCTGCATGACCGCGTCGATGTCATCGAAATCACCCTGCTCTGTCTCATGGGCGGCCATCGTTGGGCGGAGGCCCTGGCCCTGGCCACCAAGCTGTGCGCCCAGGAGCCTGCGGAGCCCGGCGGCTACATCCACGCCGCCTTCTGCCTGCACGAGCTCGGCCGCACCATGGAGGCGGTGGACGTTCTGTCCCGCGGGCCGGTCACCCTGCGCACGAAGCCGGTTTACTATTACAACATGGGCTGCTACCACGCGCGTCTGGGGCAGATCGACAAATCACTGGCCTATCTGGAGCGTGCGTTCGAGATGGACGGCGAACTCCGCCTGCACGCGAAGAAAGACCGCGATCTCGACTGCCTCCGCGCCCAACTGGAGGCCCTTCACGCATGAGTTCGCCTGCCAGTCCCGCCAACCTGCAGGCCGTGCGTGCCTGGTTTGAGGAAAACTTCCGCACGCGGTGGGAGATGGGCGCTTCCGTTTCGATCTGGCACCACGGACGGGAGGTCTTGAGCCTCGCCCACGGCCATTGCGATCGTGCCCGCACCCGGACCTGGGATGAGAACACGCTCGTGCCGGTCTGGTCGGCCACCAAGGGCCCGGCGGCCGTCTGCTGCCTGCTCGCCCTCGAAGAGGCCGGCGTCCCGCTCGATTGTCCCGTGGCGGAGGTCTGGCCGGAGTTCGTCGGCGGTGGCAAAGCGCACGTGAATTTCCTGCACCTGCTCACCCACACAGCCGGATTGTGCGCGCTGGACCAGCGCACGCCGATTTACAATCACGAGGCGGTGATCGAGGCCCTGGAGCGCCAGCACCCGCTGTGGGAGCCCGGCACGCGGCAGGGCTACCACGCCCGCACCTTCGGTTTCCTGCTCGATGAAATCGTCCGCCGCCTCGGCGAGGCCGATTCCCTCGGTGAATACTTCCGCGAGGTCTTCGGCAGCCCCATGGCGCTCGATTTCTGGATCGGCCTGCCCAGCGCCCAGTGGGACCGCGTGTCGCCGATCTACCCGGGCAAGATCAGCATCGCCAACAGCGACCAGCCCTTCATCAAGGCCTTCAACACCGCCGGCACCCTCACCCAGCGCACCTTCACCTCCCCCTTCGGATTGAATGCGGTGAGCGACTTCAATCAAAACGAAACCTGGGCGCGTGGCTACGCCAGCATGGGCGGCGTCGGCAGTGCACGCGGTCTCGGCCAGTTCTACGCGCTCCTGGCCCAAGGGGGACGCTGGAACGGCACTCAGATGATCCCGGAGGTCGTGGTGCGCCGGTTCGAGCAGACGCTCACCCAGGAGAACGACGCGGTGCTGCTCACGCCCATCGCCTTCTCCACCGGCATGATGCAGGACCCCGTCAATGACGACCCGGAATCAGACGGCGGAAAGCTGCGCCAGCTCTACGGCCCTAGCAAACTCGCCTTCGGTCACCCCGGAGCCGGCGGCAGCCTCGCCTTTGCCGACCCGGAAAACGGCATCGCCTTCGCCTACGTCATGAACCAGATGGAAGTCGGCGCCCTGCCCGGTGAACGCGTGCAGGGGCTGGTGCGGGCGCTTTATGCGTGAGTGATGCGGGCACTCCTGCCCGCAATGAGAGGGTTGTTTGCGGACAAGAGTGTCCCTCCTGCGTTTGTCCAAACCGCCGGAGGCAGGCAGGAGAATGGGGGCAGTAGAATTCAATTCAGTTGGGAGGACGGGCCGGTCAACCATGTCGGGGTTACGTTCTGCCGTCGAATTCACGCTGACGCAGGCGGGAGAATTCAATTCCGTCATTCTACTGCCCCCATTCTCCTGCCAGTAAGTCCGGACTGCCTGCCCTCTCCGCAGTTGCCCTGAATTTTGCGGCAACCCTCTGAGGCCCGGAAGGACGGACGAGAGTGTCCGCATCACTTCACACCCTCATCAATCTCGTGCTTGCCCTCCTGCACGGCGATGGCCTTCAGGCCGCTGCCGCTGATGCGGTTGGCCTTCACCACCTGCGCCTCACCAGACAGGATGATGCCGTTCTTGCCGCTGCCGGTGATCTCGTTCTGCACCACCAGGTTCGCCTTCGTGTTCGGGGCGATCTGCACCGCGTTGCCCTTGGTCCGCTCAAAGACGTTTTGCGCGATGATATTGCCCTCGTTCAGGCCGGCTTGCTTGCACCAGCGCCACAGATTGATGCCGGTGCCGCATTCCAGGAAGTCGTTTCCGGCCACGAGGCAGGACGTGGCGTCGTTCAATTCGACGCCGATGAGGCTGCGGGCGATGTGATTGTGCGTGGCGATGCATTTGACCGCGAAGTGGTCGAAATCGATCGCCTCGTCCGAGGTGTCCCGGATCGTGCAGCCGTCGATCTCCGCCTCTTCGACGGAATACAGGGCGATGCCGCGGCCGTGGCAGTTCTGGATGAAGCAGCGGGAGATGCCCAGCTTCTTGACCGGCGGCGCGGTCGGCCCTTTCTCATACGAGTAAGCGCCCTGGGCCAGGATGCCGCAGAGCTGCGTGTGGCCGCGGATCAGCGGATCCCCCTCCACCCGGCCGCCATCGAGCGTCAGCTTTTCGATCCGCACGTCCTCGCAGGTGCCACGGACTTCGATCAGGTTCGGCGCGTCCTCGTGGCGGATCATCGTGCCCTCCGGGACGGGAAACTTCAGCGCTGACTCCAGTTGAAGGACGTCTTGCTCCACCGCTTTCACCTTCGCCAAGTGGTAGGGCTTCGGTTTCTTCGTGAACGAGTCGATCTCGCCATCCGCCTCGATCTTCAAACGCATGCCCGGCTTGATCGCCTGCTGCGTTTTCACGCGGATCGCGTCCGCCCCCGCATTCACGGCGGCGCTGGAGATCGCGTAGGCGACCGGCGGCAGCTTCAGCACCGACTCCTCCGCATCCAGGCCGATGAGGCGCAGCTTTTTGGCGTCTTTGACGATCAAACCGCGTTCGATCACATGCACGCCCGGCGGGATCGCCACCTCGCCGCCGCCAGCCTTGATCGCGTCATCGATGAACTTCTGAATTTCTGCTTCGGTGAGCGCGGCGGCCGGAGGAACGGCTGCCAGCAGCGAAAGGAGGAACAAAAACTTTTTCATGACCACAAGAAGTGATTCAATCGCTGCAACTGCGGCCTTTTTCGCCCTCTTTCCTCTCTTTCGGCCCACCTCATGAAGTTTCTCTCCCGTCCGGCCTTCTACGTCATCGCACTGCTCATCGCCGTGATGCTGCTGCTCACGCTGTGGATGCAGTGGAAGCTCGATTCCCTGCCGAAAGGCAAAGCGCGACAAGAAACCGCCCCCGGGGCCGTTTCCAAGCGGCCATGAAGCTCCTGACCAGCCTTCTCGTCCTCGCGTGCGCTGTCGCGGCCCACGCCCGCCAGCCGAACATCGTCTTCATCCTGGCCGATGACCTCGGGCCCGGCGATCTGGGCTGCTACGGCCAGAAGATCATCCGCACGCCGAACATCGACCGCATCGCGGCGGAAGGCATGAAATTCACCCAGCACTACTGCGGCAACGCCGTCTGCGCCCCGTCGCGTTGCGTGCTCATGAGCGGCCTGCATCCCGGCCACGCCTTCATTCGTGACAATCGCCAGGCCGACGACGCCAAAGGCCTGCCCAAGATGGGCAAGCCGGAGCATGAAGGCCAGTTTCCCATCCCCGACAGCACGGTTATCATCCCGGAACTGCTGAAGTCCGCCGGTTACACCACGGGCGGCTTTGGCAAGTGGGGCCTCGGCGGACCGACCTCCACCGGCGCACCCCTGAAGCAGGGCTTTGACCGCTGGTTCGGCTACAACTGCCAGGGCGTCGCCCACAACTTCTACCCCACCTACCTGTGGGACAACGACAAGACCATCGACCTCAAAAATCCGCCCTTCCTCTCCAACGACAAACTCAAGCCCGATGAGGACCCCACGAAGCCGGAGAGCTACCAGCGCTTCCAGGGCACCGAATACTCCGCCGACCTCATCGCCGAGCAGGCCTTGAAATTCGCCCGCGACAACAAGGACCGGCCCTTCTTCCTCTACTGGCCCACCACCGTGCCGCATGTCGCCCTCCAGGTGCCGGATGACTCGCTGCAGGAATACCTCGGCCAGTTCGACGACCCGCCCTACCCCGGCGGCAAAGGCTACCTCCCGCACTTCAAGCCGAAGGCCGCCTACGCCGCCATGATCACCCGCATGGACCGCGAGATCGGCCGCATGATGGCCCTCATTGCCGAGCTCGGCCTCGATGACGACACGATCTTCGTCTTCGTCAGCGACAACGGCCCGCTCAACGGCACCCATCAGGGTCTGGCCGGCACCGACTGCGCCTTCTTCAACTCCAACGAAGGCCGCCGCGATGGCAAAGGCACCGTCTATGACGGCGGCATCCGCTCCCCTTGCGTCGTGCGCTGGAAGGGGAAGATCAAAGCCGGCACCACCAGCGACCGCATCACCGGCTTCGAGGACTGGATGCCCACCCTGCTGGACCTCGCCGGCGCCAGGGACCAGACCCCGGCCAGGACCGACGGCATCAGCTTCGCCCCCACGCTGCTCGGGCAGGAGCAGCCGCCGCGTGAGTTCCTCTACCGCGAGTTCCACGGTTACGGCGGCCAGCAGGTGCTCCGCATGGGGGATTGGAAGCTCGTCCGCCGCGGCTTGAGCGCCCGGGGAGCCAAAGCGAAGGCCAAAGCCACCGCCCCCACCGAGGAACTCTTCAACCTCGCCACCGACCCCGCCGAGACCACCGACCTCGCCGCCGCGAATCCCGACCGCGTCGCCCAGATGAAAGCGATCATGGCAAAGCAGCACGCCAACAGCACCGACTTCGCCCTGCCGGCGCTGGATCAGTGAATGCCTGGGTGCGGCACCGTCGGGTCAATCTTCCAGGTCCCACGTGATCAACACGGTGTCTTCGCTCACGATCTCCGCCGGGGCGAAGGTCATCAACGCCGTGCGTGACTCCACCGGCGTGCCGCAGAACAGGTTCTGCGATCTCACGTTGATCACGGTGTCTCCGTGTTCGATGGCGTGGATCCGGCCGAGCTTCCGGCCCGCCGCCTGGGCGATCACCTCCGCGCGTTCACGGGCATTGCGCACCGCCGCCTCCAGCACACGCCGTTTCACCGCCTCCCGGTCCGCCACGGTGAACGTCAGGCTCAGCCCCGCCTTCGCTTTGGATCCCGTCACCGCTTCAAACACACGGCCCACCTTCGCGCGGTCATACGGCAGTTCCAGGCTCAGGCCGTGCCTCGCGGTGTAACCCCGGAAGATGTGGCGCCCCTCGCGGTAGTCCTGCGCCACGCTGACGCCAAAGGCGTTCGTTTTGAGCATCTCCGCCTCCAGGCCCACGTCCGCCAGCGCCTGCCGCAGCAGTTCCAGCCGCGTGGCCGCGTCCTCCATCGCCTTGGCGTATTGCTTGTGCTCGCTTTCGATGTCCAGCGTCAGGATCACCGTGTCCGGGTTCGAGGAGACAAGGCCCTTGCCTTGCACGCGGATGAGGGAGGGGGCGGCTTTCATCCGGCTCTGCTAGCACTGCCCCGTCCGGCCCGCCATCGCAATTCCCCCCGCCCCGCGTCTCCGCTGCGGCCTCCCATCGCGGCCGGGCGATGATTCGCCACGCTTTGAGCCGGTCAACTCCGGTCCCAGCACTGGATCAGCATCCGGTCACGCAGCTTGCAGCGGACAAAGGCCGCGCGGTTGAAGTTCTTGGTCGTGTACCAGCCCGGCAGGATCCCATGGTTCTCGTCCACCACCACCGGCCCGCGATACACCTCCGGACAGGCGAAAAGGGCGGGCATCAGAGCTCCCCAGAGCGCCCGGTAGGCCACGGGATAGCCCCCGTTCTCCCCCAGCAGCTCCGCCCGTCCCATCTTCACCATCTCATCCAGCCAGTCCCTGCCGTCCATGGGCGACGGCCAGTGCGCCACGGTCCTCGGGTCGTCCACCTTGCCGCTGCTGCCTTCAGGATAAACGACGATGTACCATCCAAGCATGGCAGATCCTTTGGCAGCGCCGGTCAGCACGTCAAGGACCATTCGGGAAGTGCAATGCCCATGCTCCATCGTTTCCGTTGCCGCTGGTGACGGGCGTCCCTATCGTTCCGCCGATGAAAACCTCCTCATTGGCTGCCGCCTTGATGGGCTTGATGGCCCTGAATGTCTCCGCCCGCCTTGGCGACACCGAACGCCAATGCGTCGAACGCTACGGCTCGGCACTGAGCACCCCGGTCATGACGCTCTCCAGTTTGATGGAAGGCGCGGACCGGCTGGCTGTTTACGAGTATCAGGGCTTCAAGATCCGTGTGGCGTTCATGGGCGGACAGGTCGTCCGCCAGAGCTATCAGCGGATCAAACCCGTCGATGGCAGCCTGAAACTCACAGAGTCCGAGATCGCCGCCATCCTTGACGCCGAACGCGGCGAGGGCCAGTGGGTCCGGACCTCCGGCGGTGTGTTCGGAGGGTTGATTTCGCCAGGGCGGGCCTGGGAGCGCAGCACCGATAAAGCCACTGCCCACTGCGTGACCGGCATCACCCTGACGCTCGACACGCCAGCGGCGAAAGAGCGTGAGGCTGCGTTTCGTCGGGAGCAAAAGGAAGGCCGCAGCCGTCCTGTTCCGAAGTTCTGATTTTCATCACGCACACCTGGAGGGCTTGCGCAGCGGCGCTGCAGCCCGTCTCAGGAGCGCCCGTTCACAGCTCCTCCTCCGCACACTCCTCAGGCGGCGGCGGTCGGAACGGACCGCGAAGGCCGGAGACGAAAAGGCATGGGGGTGGCCTGAGGCGTTGGTCTGAGTCGCCTTCCTGCATCGGTGCTGCTGGTGGCTCGGGCTCCGTCACCGCGTCGTCCCACATTTCCTCATTCTTTGGCCCTGGCTGACGCGTGGTCCAGATTGCACAGGTCGATGCAATACGTGTGCGCTGC
>NZ_JACSRD010000057.1 GCF_014879935.1 Prosthecobacter sp. | reverse complement strand
GGCGCGCCACGCGCCTCCAGCTAAACGAGTCTTGCCTCCGCCTCCTGCTCGGATACACTCCTTCACGATGGCTCAAATTGTCCGCACAAAAAGCCAAGCGCCGAGGCCTTAACCAGATCTTGATGGTTGAATCCGCCTCGCAATTCTGCACGTCGGATCACTTCATCAGTCAGGCTTTTGCCAAAGACAGATGAGAGCGGGCAATCAGATGAGCAAGGAGTTAACTCTTGTTCATTTATAAGGCACAGGGCAAGTTGGAACTCCTCAGCGTGCGGCGCAAGAAGTCTAGGGGGAGCCTGCGGCGAAGGGATCAAAAGATATGATGACGATTGGCAAGGAATGCTGAGCCGCTGCGCCAAAGCAGAGAATGTGTGTTCCCGTGAGGCTTTGTCACTGCCTCTCATTTTCACCAGCCATTCGCCACCTTCTTCATCGACACCAATCCACCATTCAGACTTAGTTCCAATTCGTCTGTTATGAGATGAGGGTCTTTTCCAAGACCAGTTTGTTGCATCAAGCAATGCTGGCATTTCAGAAATGGCAGGGAAAGGCAGTTGCATGCAAAAGAGTGAGGTGCGGTTCACCAATTCGGGTCATTCACCTCACCTCCCCAGCCTCTCCAGCACATTCTTCGTGATGCGCACGACATGCGCGTCGTTCCCTTGCAAGCCATGCGCCCAATCGGTGGTCGCGGCGGTGAAGACGGTGCCGTTGTGGGTGTAGAGGCCGAGGCAGGCGGCGCCGGTGCGGCCGATCTCCCATTTCTCATACCACTCGACGTCATCGGGGTGCCAGCGCACGGGGCAGGTGCCGAGGACTTCGAAGGTCTTCGGCGTGCCGTCCTTGTGCGTGGCGAAGGGCAGGCCGTCGCGCCACTCGAGCTCGCAGCCGTCGCACTCGTAGCCGACGATGGTGTCCTTGCCGCCAAAGCGGTCGCCGCGCTTCAGGCCGGTGCCTTCGTAGATCCAGTGATCGGGGCGATGCACGATGTAGCTGGCGTCGCCGTCCATGAACTGGCCGTGACTGCGCATGTAGCCGCCCCAGAGGAAGCCGACGCCGGTGAGCTGGTTTTCCGGCCGCTGGAGCAGGTGATGGCTCCACGCGGTGCTGAGCGTCTTAAACTGACGCGTCTGGAAAACGGGATCGAGGTGGTAGTTCTGCTTGAAGCAGGTGAAGGCGCGGCCCTCCGCCTCGCTGCGCACCTGCCAGCAGCAGGTGTTGCCGCTGAAGAAGGCCACGTTGCCGCCTTTGGCGATCCAGGCCTCCAGGTTGTCGCGCATCGGCGTGCTCCAATACTCGTCGTGGCCGACGCTGAGGACGAGCTTGTAGCTGGCGAGCATCTCGGGGCGGAATTCGAGGTCGTCATTTGCGGCGAATTCGAGCGGGTAGCCGTTTTGCTCCGCCCACACAACGAACGGCAGCTCCCAGCGGCCGAATTGCGACGGGCCGGGCCGCTCAAAGCTCACGCGGCTGCCTTGGTTCTTCGAGAGGCTGTTGTAGGCATACACGGAGAAGCCGCCCCAGTTGTTGTAGGCGTTGTAGGTGTTTGAGCAGAGCTGCAAAAGGATCTTCGAGGTGCTTCCGGGCTTGGCTTGTCGCACGATGAACCACGCGCTGCTGCTCGCGGTGCGTGCGCCGCGATGCGTCCACTTTCCACCCGCATCTGCGGCGCGAAACACGACCTCGTAGTAGCCGCTCTTCCAATCCGCACCGACGGGCACACGCACGCTCTCCGGCCAGCGACAGCCATTCGCGCTGGCATCTTCCGGCACCGGATGCGCCGCGCCTGGCACGTCGTTCTTCTTCCACATGACTTCGCGTTTCGCGCCAAGCCGGGCGACCTCGATCTCAAACTTCGCCGCCGTGGTGTTGACGTGAATCGGGATTTCTTCTCCCTGCGCGACGCTGCGCTGGCCGGCATAGCCTTCGATGAACAGCGGGACGGGATCGGCGGCGTGGAGGAAGGAGGCAGCGAGGAGAAAGGAGAGGAAGCGGCGCATGAGGAGGCTACGCGAACAGCCACGTTCGGCTTTCAGCTCTCACTGCTCCATCTCGGCCAGCTTTGCGGCTTCACGTTTCAAGATGCGGCCGACGCGATGCTTGGCGAGATAGACCTGCGCGGCGTTGACACCGAGTTCCTTCTTCACGCGTTCAGGGCTCCAGCCTTTGAGCACGTAGCAGGAGAAAATCTGGAACTGGCGTGGCGAAACGAGAGCACGCACGCGGCGGAGGGCGATGTCCATCACCTTGTCCTGCCATTCCTTCTCCCAGAGCTTCTCAAGAGCGACGCCGTTCGGATCAGCGCAGCGGTCGATCGGTGCGGTGCGGCGTTCCTCGGCTTCTTCACCAGCGTAGAGGTTGGCCTCGCGGCTTTGCTGCTTCTTGCGGCGGCGGAACTGGTCGAGGATACGCCAGCGGGCCTGATTCAGAAGGAAGGATTTGAAGGAGCCAAGGCTGGTGTCGAATTTCTTCTTCTGCAGGTTCTTGGCGACACCGATGAAGGTCTCCTGCACGACGTCGTTGGCCTCATCGTCGCTCAGGCCGGTTTTGCGGGCGACGTGGAAGACGAATCCCGAGTAGGTGCGGTAGAATTCGTCCCAACTGGCCCAATCGTCCCAATTGTCGAGTTTCTCGATGAGCGTCTTCCGGGTCGGGGGCGATCCGGAGGTCTCCTTGAGGAGTTCTTCAGCTTCAGCGACTTTGGGTTCGTCTGACATGGGCGGGGCAGGGATAGTAACGGCGGCTTCCACCGTGGCAATGAGGTTTTGCTTTCCGACGAAAGACCCGGTGGTTCCCAGCCGTATTGCAAGGCCCCCAAAACCTCACCTTTCCGGCCCAACAACCCGATGCCGGTCCGCTTTCTCATGCCTCAACACCGCCTTTCCCATTCCGTCGCCGCGTCTCTCGCGTTGCTGACCCTGGGACTGAGTGCCTGTTCGACGGGATTTTACAAAAAGTGGGCGGACAAGGAGGTCTTTGGCATCTTGGGAAAAAAAGCCAGCAAGGTGCCGAACTCCGGCCAGGCCTTCCTCGACATCACACCGCCACCGCCGGTGAAGATGGAGGCGTTGCGGAAAAACATGGAGACCGTCGAGTTCCTCGGCGAGCGAGCCTACCTGGAAAAGGACGCGCGGATTGTCAGCCTCGCGGACGCGTTGGACTTCGCCGTGCATCGGAACCGCAGCTATCTGCTGCAGAAGGAGGTGGTGTATCTCGCCGCTTTGAACCTGACTCTGACGCGGCAGCAGTTTGGCCCGATCCTGTCTGGTGGCGGATCCACCACGCTGGCGAGCACGAAGGTGCAAAGCGGGGTGAACAACCTGGTGCGCACCTCGACGCTGACGACCACGGGCGGCATGGGCTTCTCGGCCCTGTCACGCACCGGGACGCTGCTTGCCACGAACCTCACCACGAATTTCCTGCGGTTCTTCACCGGGGGCGCTGATTCGGCCGTCTCGCAGTTGGGTGCCTCGCTTTCCCAGCCGCTGCTGGCGGGTGCGGGTTACCTTTCCGCGTCCGAAACGCTCACCCAGGGCGAGCGTAACGTGCTCTACGCGATCCGCTCGTTCGCCCAGTATCGGAAGTCCTTCGCCGTGGATGTGGCCACGCAGTATTTCCGCACGATCCAGGCACGCGAGAGCGCCAAGAACGCCTACCTGGGCTTCAAGGCCTTCAACTTCGTCGTGGAGCGTGAAACGGCGATGCAGAAGGAGAATGCGAGCACGAAATCGTCGCTGTATCGGCTGTCCCAGCAACGCCTCGTCTTCAACCGCAGCTGGATCAACGCGCGGCGCAATTACGAGCAGGCGTTGGATGATCTGAAGATCCAGCTTGGACTGCCGGTGACGGAGCGCATCGTGCTGGACTACAAGGACATGCACGACCTCAAGATCATCGACCCAGATGGATCGCTGGATGAGGCCCTGACGACCGCGCTTACCGCACGGCTCGACCTTTGGAACACGCGGGACCAGATGGAGGACGCCAGCCGCAAGGTGCTGATCGCCAAGCAGCAGGTGCTTCCCACAGTGAACTCGCTGGTGACTTACAACATGCTCGACAACCCGGACCGGAATGATTTTGCCATTACTCCGCGCAATCGCAGCACCTCGGCCGGCGTGAACGCGGACCTCAATCTGAACCAGAAGCCTGAACGCAACTCCCTTCGTGCGCAGATGATCGCGGAGCAGCGTGCGCGACGCGAACTGGACCTGGCTGAGGAGCAGGTGAGGGGGGATGTCCGCTCCGGCTGGCGGGATCTCGAACTGGCCCGCAAACAGTATGAACTGGCCCGGCGTGGCATGGAGATCAGCACCGCCCGTCTTGAACTGGAGGAAGGCTTCAACGCGGAGGGCCTCGGCACCGCCATCAACCTCGTGGACGCGCAGCGCGACATGAACGCCACGCGCGACCTCATGGTGTCCACCACCATCAACCACACACTCGTGCGCCTGCAGCTCTGGCGCGACATGGGCGTGCTCTTCATCGAGAAAGACGGCTCGTGGGTGGACGTAATGAACAAGGAGAAAATCAAAGGAGAATGAAAAAGGGAAAAACCACTCGAAGCATGGTCATCGCCGGAGGCGTCTGCGTCCTGGCCCTGGCTGGCTGGTGGATGCTGTCGGGCGGGAAGTCCGAGTCCGCCCAGACGCCCACGTTCATCGTGCAGCGCGGCCCTCTGGAGATCAATGTGCTGCAGGGCGGCGAGATCCGCGCCCTGCACAACACCGAGGTCAAAAGCGAGATCGAGGTGCCCACGAAGATCCTCAACCTCATCCCGGAAGGCTACCTGATCACGGAGGAGGATGTGAAGGATGGCAAAGTCCTCATTGAACTGGACAGCACCGACCTGAAGACCAAGATCCAGTCCCACGAGATCGAGTTCCAGACCACGGTCTCCAATTATATCGACGCGGACGAGAACCGCGAGATTCAGAAGAGCGAGAATCAAAGTCTCGTGCGGGACACCAAGCAGACGGCGATCTTTGCGCTGATGGACTTCGAGAAATACCTCGGTCGGGAAGTCACCGCCGCAGTGCTGGCGGCGGCCGGACTGCCCAAGGATGTGGAGAACTTTGAAAAATACGCGGACGTGCTCGAAACACAGGCCAACACGCCCGTGTCGCCGGATGTCACGAAAAACAACAAGGGCGTGGCAGCCAAGGATGCGGTGGCGAAGAAACCAGCGGCCCGGACCGAGAGCGAGATGATCGATTTCGCCCCGTTCCTGGAACAGAAGAGCCTGAATGACGGCGAGGCCCAGCAGAAGCTGCGTCAGCTTGAGGACGAGTTGCTCCTGCATCGCTCGGAGCTGGCCGTGGCGAAGCAGAAAGTCGAATCTTCCAAACGCCTCGCTGAGAAGCAGTTCATCACCTCCGCCCAGCTTGAGAACGACCAGGTGACCTTTGAGAAGGTCTCGCTCTCCGTGAAGACTGCCGAGACGGCGCTGGCCCTGTTCAAGAAATACGAGTTCAACAAGCAGTGTTCCACCCTCATCGCCGGTTATCGGGAGGCACTGAACAAACTCCAGCGCACGATCCGCTCCAACCGCTCACGCATGGCCCAGGCGGAGACGCGTTTCAGCACGGCCAAACGTCGCTATGAGATGGAGCTGACCCAGCGTGAGGACCTGGAGCGCCAGCTCAAGGCCTGCGTCATCAAGGCTGCCCAGCCCGGGCTGGTGGCCTACGGCGATCTGAATGCCGGCTCCAACTACAACTACAACTATCCCATTGAGGAAGGTGCGACCGTCCGCCTCAGGCAGACCATGCTCACCATTCCTGACATGAGCCAGATGGGCGTGAAGGTGAACGTGCATGAGTCGCAGATCAAAAAGGTGCGCATCGGCCAGCCGGTGAAGGTTCGTGTCGATGCGGAGCCCGGCAAGGAGCTCGACGGACGCGTGGCGGAACTCGCCATCCTTCCAGACTCCAGCAGCAGCCGTTACACGCCCAATTTGAAGGTCTATCCCTGCACCATCCACATCAGCGGCTACCACCCGTGGATGAAGCCCGGCATGAACGCCAAGGTGGAGATCATTGTCGATCAGCTCGCGGATGTGATCTACGTGCCCGTCCAGTCGGTGGAAGTCGAGCAGGATCACCACTTCTGTTACATCAGCAATGGCGGGGCCTTGGAGCGCCGTCAGATCAACACCGGTCTTTTCAATGATGAGTTCATTGAGGTGCGGTCAGGGTTGCAGGGCGGTGAGGCCGTGGCGCTTGCGTTGCCGAAAAAGTCGGATGTGGAGATGAATGCCAGCAAGGTCACACCTCCGGGGGGCGAACCGCCCGCTTCCAAAGCCAAACCGGGCAAGTCCAAGTCCAAAGACGTCGCCGTCGCCGCACCGTGATGCCCGCCGCTGATCCCATCATCCAGCTGGTGGACATACGGAAGAGCTACCAGATGGGCGACATGACCCAGCATGTGCTCCAGGGAGTGTCGGTGTCGATTTATCCCGGCGAATATGTCTGCATCATGGGACCGTCCGGCTGCGGCAAGTCCACCCTGCTGAACGTGCTGGGCTGCCTTGATCAGCCGACGAGCGGTGATTACTTCCTTGGTGGTCAGAACGTGGCCCATCTGGAGGATGATGACCTTTCCGAGGCACGGAACCGCAATCTCGGTTTCATCTTCCAGAGCTACAACCTCATCCAGCAGCTCAGCGTGATCGAAAACATCGCCGTGCCCATGTATTACGGTGGAGCCAAGGATCACGAGATGATCGAGACCGGAACCCGCCTCGCGAAACAGGTGGGATTGGAACACCGCCTGTATCACAAGCCAAACGAGCTCTCCGGGGGCCAGCAGCAACGTGTCGCCATCGCCCGGGCGCTGTCGAACAACCCGCTCGTCATCCTTGCTGACGAGGCCACGGGCAACCTTGATTCCAAATCCGGCAAGGAGATCCTTGATCTCTTCGACGACCTCAATCAACAGGGCAAGACGCTGGTGTTCGTCACTCACGACGAACGCATGGTGGAGCGCTGTACACGCATCATCCGGCTGCGCGACGGACTGGTGGAGCGGGATGAGGCCGGAGCCAAGGCCGGGCGGCTGCGGGGCAAGGTGACTGGCCAGCATTACGAGCTGGCGGCTTGAGGGAACGCTTTGGCGTCGAAATCCCTGTTGGCGTTTTCAGCGGCGGCGGCAATCATGGCGCTCCATGGCCCAATACACCGTCCAACCTGGCGACAATCCCACCAAGATTGCGAAATCCTTCGGCATGACCCTTGCCCAGTTTCAGAAACTGAACCCAGGACTGGTGGAGTGGGGGACGGGAAACTGGAAGGTTCTGTTTCCTGGCCAGATCGTGAACGTGAACGGTGTCGTCACCGGCCTGCCGCCCGAAACGGTTGCCAGCGCTCCCACCAGCTTCTCCGCGCCGCCGCCGTGGATGCAGATCGCCATCATGGAGCAGGGCGTGCAGGAGTGGTCGCAAGGGGACAACCCGCGCATTCTCGAGTACCTGCGGAGCTGCGGCATCGGCGGAAGCCTTTTGAAGGATGAGACCGCGTGGTGCGCCGCTTTCGTGAACTGGTGTGTGCTCAGGTCCGGTTACAAGCCGCAGGGCAGTGCGAAGGTCTCCGACTGGTGGGGCTGGGGACGGCCCGTGGCCGCCACGTATGGCTCCATCTGCATCCTCCAGCCTCTGACCACCGATCAGGCCAGCAGCGGTCACATCGGTTTCCTCCACGCGATGGATGCGACGAATGTCTGGCTGCTCAGCGGCAATTCCGCGAACCAGGTTCGCATCTCGCCGTATCCGAAGAGCAAGCTGATTCACAACGCGCCTTATCGCTGGCCGTTTTGAGGGAGCGGTCCCGCATCACTTCCCGCTGCGCAGATAGGCCACGATGTCCGCCACGTCCTGGGCCGTGAGGCCGAGCTGGGTGGCGCTGAGCATCATGCTGCGGTCCAGCTTCCTGCGGCTTTTGACGCGTGATTGCGGCACAAATTGATTCTGCCCGCCCATGCTGCGGATGATCATGATCTTTCCTTCCGTGAGCAGCATGCCGTGGATGGCGGTGCCGTCCTTCAGCGTGAGTTCGACCCCGTCATAGCCATGCGCGATGTCCTTGCTCGGCTCGATCAAGGCCTGGGCGATGATCTCCGTGGGCTGGCTGCGGCCCCAGCCATCGAGATTCGGCCCGAATTCAACGCCCTGCCCGTTGAACTGGTGACACATGACACAGCGGGTCACCAGTTGACCACCGTTCTGCGCATTCCCTTGCAGTTTGAGCACCTCATCGAGGCTGATCGAGCTCGGAACGGTCGGCGGAGTGACAATGGCGGTCAGTTTCGCGGTTTCAGGGTCAAAGATGCCTTCATTCTTCAATTCCTCGGCGATGCCAAAGGACTCCCACTCGTCCGTGCTGCGTTTGATCAGCCACCACATGGCTGCATCGTGAATGGGGGAGCTTTTCTCCTTCGCGATGGCGAGAACGGCCTTCGCGGCACCTGCTTCCGGGATGAAGGCGAGCGTGTCGAGCGCCAGCTTGCGTTCTTCCGGCGAAAGGTGGCTGCTCATGGCCCGTGTCTGCAAATCGGCCACGGCGGCGGCCGGATGCAGCCGCCAGGTGATCTGGGCAAAACTGTGCGCCCATTCCAGCGGATCTTTGAAGCCGGCCCTGGCCTTCAATTCGCTCCACACCTGCTCCTCCTTGCCGCTGCAGCCGATGCCGAAGGCTTCGAGGTAGGAGCGGTCCTCAACGCCGTTGCGTTTGGCGATCTCCATGAGGATCATCTTGCTCTGCGCGAACGGCACATCCCGCATGGCCACGGCGATCTCACGGCGCACGGCCCGCGAGCTGTCCGCCACCATGCTGCTGAGAATGTCCAGGCCGTCATCGGTGGCCGCACGGATCGCACGCAGGGCCACAAGGCGCTTCTGCTCGTCTTCCGACTCCAGCCACACGCGCACCTGGCGCATGCCGGCATCCCCCATCTGGGCCAGCAGCCAGACCGCACGTGCGGCGATGAAAGGATTCGCATTGTTCAGCACCTGGCCCACCGTACGCACGCCGTCCTTGCTGGATTTGAGCCGGGTGAAGGCGACATGGCGCACATTGGTGGCAGGCGATTGCAGCGCGGCGATCTGGCCTTCGACCGTGTCGAGGTTGATGGCGGGAACCTGGGGTTTGAAGCCTTTCGGTGCGATGCGGTAAATCGTGCCGCTGCAGGTTTCATCGGTGTCTTGATGGCCTCCGGTGCGCTTGTCGAACCAGTCGCTGATGTAAATGGCACCATCCGGCCCGACGCACACATCGGAGGGACGGAACAGCGTGCGGCGGTCTTCGGAGAGATTGTTGGCACCTCCGACGAAGTCGCTGCCTTTGAACACGCCGGTCGTGTTGGTGGTGCAGAAGTTGAAGCGCTCGAGTTTGAAGCCTGCGCCGTCGGGTTTGGGCAGGTAACCGAAGACCACGTTGCGTCCGGTTTCGCAGCTCAGCAGCAGGCCTTTCCATTTGTCACCGAGCGCGCCGTTTTCATAGAAGCACATGCCGGTGGGTGCGCCGCCGCCATAGACATCGCCGGCCGGAATGCTGCCGGGATCGTCCTGACGCCATTCCGCTTCCGGAATCGTCTGGCCGGGGCGCTTGTCAGCACGCCACTGGCGTTTGCCGTCGCGTGAGAAGAAGCCAAAGCTGCCGCCTTCGATGAGATGGCTCACACGGCAGGCGGGCGGATCGTCGTTGTCGTTGAGGAACATGTCGCCGAAGCTGGTGCGCACGCCTTCGTAGCTGTTGCGGTAGTTGTAGCCGAGGATCTTCGCCTTGTGGCCGTCGGGATCGATGCTGGCGGTGAATCCGCCGACATAGACATGCCCGTCATCGCTCTTCTCACCGGCATACGGATTGTTCAGGTAGGCGCCGCCGATGCGGAAGGTGTTGCCGCTTTTGTCGCTGAACAAGGCTCCACAGTTGCCGTTGCTGAAGTACAAGCGTCCGTCGGGTCCCGCATAGACGCTGTGCAGGCTGTGGTCGTGCTGCGGTTGTTCGAAGCCGGTGAGGAAGACCTCGCGCCTGTCCACGGCGGGATCGAACTTCAAATCACGGTTCACGTCCGTGTACTTGATGATGTCCGGCGTGTTGGAGACGAAGATGACGTTGTCGAACACGGCGACTCCCAGCGGGCACGCCAGGCCGGGTTCACGGACAAAGACGTGGCTGCTGTCGCCCTTGCCATCGCCATCCGTGTCCTGCAAAACACGGACGCAGTCGCCTTCACGGCTGCGGCCGCTGTGGCGGCGGTAGTTCACGCCTTCGGTGATCCAGACGCGGCCGGCGTGGTCGATGTCCATGTTCGCCGGATTGAAAAGCTGCGGCGAGGTGGCCCAGACGGTGATTTCGAGGCCCTCCGGCACGGTGAAGAGGCTGGTGTCGAGATGATCCGGCTTCACAGCGGCAGGATCAAACGCCGGAACGGCTGGATCGGGAGTGAACGCGGGCTTTCCAGCCACAAACGGTCCTTTGTCCTTCTTCGGTTTGTCCGGTTTCGCGGCGATGAGCGCGAGTGGTGCGGCGATGGCGAGTGCGACGAGGAGGTTGGGACGCTTGAGCATGATTGGGGGCGGAATGAACGACCCAAAATCGATGTTCTTGCCGTGTCGTGAGCCGTGCCGGCCTGCGTTTGTCCGCAAGTCGCGGATCAACGCTGGCGGTAGATCACCACCACGCCCGAGGAGGGGCCGCTGGGAGAGAAATCGTTCCCGTAACCCACCGTCTGGAGATTGCCGGCCTCGACGCCGGATTCGATCAGCCGCTGCCGTACCGCGAGGGCACGACGTTCAGACAGCGCCCGCGCGTGATCGGGCGGCAGTTGCGGCGGGGCATAGCCGACGATGAGCATGGTGGCCTTTTTGTCCTTCTCCATCTCACGGACGATGGCGCGGATTTTCTGCTCGTGCGCTTCAGTGATTTCGAATCCCTCGTCTTCATCGAAGCGCAACGCCGGGCATGCGGGTTGCAGGCTGCGGTTCAGCGGCGAGGTGTAGGATTCACGCGGCCCCAACGCATAGACCACGGCCTCATCCGCCGGATTGCGCAGGAAACTCGGCACCGGGAGGCTGCCGCACGACGCCAGCGTGAGGCAGGAGAGGAATGGCAGGGCGAGGCGTGGCAGGCGGACGTTCATGGCGTGTCTCATCGCATCCAACGAGGTTCGGTGATGTGGCCCTGACCCTGCAGCAGGGAGCGCCGCGTGCCGCTGCGGAGATCCTGCACAAACAGCTCTCCGTGCTGGACGTAGGTGATGAAATGGCCGTTCGGACTCCAGGAGGGATGCTGGGCGCCGCCGGCCTGGATGATGCGCACGCGGCCGTTGGGATAAGGTTTGACCGCCACGGCCCACTCACCGCCGGTGCGGGTGGTGAAGGCGATCTGCTGCCCGTCAGGCGACCACTCAGGATCGGTGCAGAAGTGATAGCCGGTGCGCCAGCGGAACAACCGCGCGGGCTGGCCCTCTTTTTCCGGCACCTCGACGACGTAGAGCTTCGGTCCGTCGCCGTCGTCACTGGAGAAGACGATCTGTTTGCCATCAGGGTGCCAGGAAGGACTGGACGGGGCGCCGGTCGAGTCGCTCACGCAGGCGGCCGTGTTGCTGCTCAGATCGCTGACAAAGATCTCCGGATTGCCTATGAAGCTCATCACGGCGGCCAGATGCGTGCCATCCGGCGAGAAGGCGGAACCGAAACTCGTGCCGGGCGTGTCGGTGACGCCCCGCTCCCATCCGACGTTCAAGTCGAGCAGCCGGATGATCGGAAAACCACTGCGGTAGCTGGTGAAGGCCACCATGGAGGAGTCGGGAGAGAGGGAGGGGGACACCGCGCCGTGCTTGTCGTGCGTCACTTGATGCACATCTCCGCCTTCGGAGTCGCAGACGTAGATCTGGTGCTTCCCGGAGCGGTCGCTGACAAAGACGATGCGGCTGGTGGCCAGTCCGGGGCGGCCGGTGATGGTGTAGATCACGTCGTCCGTGAGCGCCTTGAGGTTCTCATCGAGGCCCGGGGCGGCGTAGCTGCGCTGGAACAGTTCCTTGCCTTTCGCGTCGAGCAGGCTGCCGCTCACACGACCGCCACTGGAGCTGCCCTTCACCGTGAAATCGACCGTTTCATCCGCTCCCGCGACGAAGAACTCGCGTGAGTCGAGCATCTCGCGGCGCAGGGCCTCCTGGGCGCTCGCTCCCGTGCTCCCGGCAAACGGTCCCACACGGATGCGCGGCATGCTTTTCTTCGTTTCGGTGGATTTTTTCCCGCCACCGAGGCCGATCCAGCCGCGCATGGTTTCCAGCACGCCGGCCTGTGCCTGCCCGCCGGGAGGACGCCGGAGATCCTCGTCTCCCGCAAGCTGTCCGGGT
>NZ_JACSRD010000098.1 GCF_014879935.1 Prosthecobacter sp. | reverse complement strand
CGCCCTTGCCGGCCGCGCCTCAGCCGGCCGCGGCGACCCGCTTGGCGAAGGCGGGGGCGAGTTTCGACCGGTTTTTCGTGTGCGCGCTGTGTGCGCCGACACGGGCGGAGTTTCTGACGGGGCGCTATCATTCGCGCGGCGGCGTGCTGGGGGTTTCGACCGGGCAGGAGAGGCTGAACACGGATGTGAAGACGGTGGCGGACCATTTTTTGAAGGCGGGTTATGCGACGGGGGCGTTCGGCAAGTGGCACAATGGCAGCCAGTGGCCCTACCACCCGAACGCCCGCGGTTTCCAGGAGTATGTGGGCTACACGAGCGGCCATTGGGGCGAGTACTTTGACCCGCCGCTGGAGCACAACGGCCGGATGTTCCGGGCGAAGGGATTCATCGTGGATGTGCTGGTGGGGAAGGCGGTGGAGTTCATCGAGACGCACCAGAACAAGCCGTTCCTCTGCTACATCCCGCTGACGACGCCGCACTCGCCGTTCAGCGTGCCGGACGCGCACTGGGGCAAGTTCAAGGACGCGCCGGTCGCGATGCGCGGAGTGGACGGCGAACAGGAGGATCTGGCGGTGACGCGCACCGTGCTTGCAATGATGGACAACATTGACTTGAACGTGGGCCGGGTGCTGCGGCGGCTGGACGAGCTGAAACTGAGCGAGAACACGATTGTGCTGTATTTCAGCGACAACGGCCCGAACAGCACGCGATGGAACGCCGGGATGAAGGGCAAGAAGGGCGTGACTGATGAAGGCGGCGTGCGCAGCGTGTGCTACGTGCGCTGGCCGGGCAAAATCAAGCCGGGCAGCAGCATCACTCCCATCGCCGGGGCGATCGACCTGCTGCCGACCCTGACGGCGCTGGCGGGCGTGAAGCACGCGGACGCGAAACCGCTGGATGGCTGGGATTTTTCCCCGCTGCTGCTCGGAGGGGAGTGGAAGCGCGGCGGACGTGAGCTGATGAACTACAACGGCGGGCGTTTGAGCGTGCGGACGCAGACGCACCGGCTGGATGCGGCGGGCGGGCTTTTCGACATGGTGGCTGATCCGAACCAGACGAAGGACATCGCGAAGGAGCGGCCGGATCTGGCCACCAAGCTGGCCGCAGTGGGTTCAAACTGGCACCAGGAGGTGTTTGGAAAGCCTTATGTGGCGGCTCCAGCCGCAGCAGGGAAAGGAAAAGGGAAAGGCAAGGGCAGGCCGGCGGCGAAGCCGGTGGACGATCGGCCCTACCCGGTGGGCTACACCGAATTTCCCGTCACCCTGCTGCCTGCGCGGGATGGGGAGCCGCATGGGGGCGTGCAGCGCAGTTCCGGCGCTCCGAACTGCTCGTACTTCGTGAATTGGAAGACAAAGGACGATTTCATGACCTGGGATATCGATGTCCACACGGCTGGCGAGTATGAGGTGAGCCTCGACTACGCCTGCCCGGAGAGCGATGCCGGGTCAAAGGTGGAATTGAGCTTTCGCGGTGAGAAAACGACCGGTGAGGTAAAGCCGGGCTGGTTTCCCCGGCTGCTGGACGATCAGGATCGTGCCTCGCGAAAGGGGGAGAGCTACATGCGTGATTTCCGGCCGCTGAGCCTGGGAACGATCCGACTGGCCGCCGGGCGGGGCCTGCTGATCTTGCGGGCTCTGGAGATCCCCGGACAGACGGTGATGGAGCTGCGGCGCGTGACGCTGACACTGAAGACAAACTGATTCATGGCACATTTTGTGATTCCCTAACCGGAACAGGCCTGTTATTCCGACGGCCTCTTTGTCCATGAAATCCCTCTCCTTCTCCTGCCTTCTGGCATCCCTTTCGTTGCTCGCGTCCTGCAGCTCGGTCGAGCTGGCCCCGGCTGACGCGCCACCCATCCTTCTGGCGCAGGAGGAAACCCGGGAGTGCGGCCAGGGGCAGATCGTCTTTCCGGCAGGCGAGTACAAGGCCGAGGTGAAGTCGGAATCGGGCATTTATTACAAGGCACCGAAACGAATCCGCACGCTGGGGGTGCTGATCGGGCGTTCCGAGGAGGGGGGCATCTTTGTCTCGAAGGGGGCCGGGAATCCACAGGCGGCGTGGTTTGGCGATCCGAAGGACAACGTGGACGAGAGCCCGGGCACGCTGTTTGGGGCCATCGGCTGGAGTGCTCCCAAACTGTGGCCGTACACGCCGCGAATCGGCTATTCGGTGAAGAAGTAGGGCTGGCGAGCCTCGGAAGAGTCTGAGTCGGTGCTAAGACGTAAGGACTTTGTGACGAGCAGGGTTTTCGTTGCGTCGATTCTTATAAAAACTATAATCGAGGCTCATGAACAGCCGTCTCATCCTCTGGTCTGTGACTTCCGCCGTGCTGCTGGCGGGAGGCATTGCCGCTGTGAAGGAAGGATGGCTCAATGGCTGGAAAATGCGGTTCGGAGAGCTCATGGCGAGCCCGGGAACTCAGTACAGCGCGGCCAAGTTCCGGATTGATCTGGTGGATCAGTTCAACTACTCGCGCCTGGCATCCAAAACGCCCACGTTGCGGGTTGACCCGGAGATGGAGGCCTGGCTGGACAAGGAATTCGCCAAGATCGACACGACGAACCTCAACCAGGTGACCGAGCTGGTGCAGGAGGCGATGCCGCGCTACTACCGGGTTTCCGTGTGTGCCGCCAGCAGTCCGAGCCTGCGCGAGCTGGTGCAGCGCTTCCACGAGTATGCGCACCGAGCGCAGCCGGAGATGACGCACATGGCCGTGTCTGTGCGGCCCCGTGCCAGCGGCCTGATGCATGAGGCGCTGCTGGTGCTGGGGCAGCGCCTGCAGGACTTCACACCGGAGGCGCTGTCGAAGTCCGGCGACGAGCCGTTTTTCAGCAGTTGCGTGCACTGCAAGCAGCCGCACTTCATGAAGCTGTCCCGTGCCCAGCGCAGCATGGCCCTGGAGTGCCCGAAGTGCCGACGGAAGTACGCGGTGATCGCCGCGGACAGCCAAGGACGTTTCCGCTATGTGAACGAGTTCCTCACCGGCTATGCGCCGCCGGCGATGTTTGCGAAGAACCAGTCGCGGGTTCAGCAGCTGTTCACGATCTGGTCGGCCGTCCACAGCCATTGTCTCTATGCGAATGATCCCGGGGCGAAGCAGGGGACCAACTACGCCAAAAAGGAGCAGACCGACTCCTGGCAGTTCGCCGACGAGACGCAGCGTCTGCAACGGGGGGATTGTGAGGACTCCTCGATCTTCCTGGCGGACTGGCTGATGTCGCGCGGCTTCCAGGTGCGTGTGGCGCTCGGGCGCTACGGCGATCTCGGCGGACATGCCTGGTGTGTGGTGAAGGTGGATGACAAAGAGTATGTGATCGAATCGACCGAAAGCCGCCCCGATCCGACCGATCCGCCCCTCGCGAGCCGTGTGGGCAGCCGTTACGTCCCGGAGGTGTTGTTTGACCGGTTTGCGATTTACGTGCCCTCAAGCCCGAACCGCACCTGGAAAGGCGATTACTGGTCTGCCAACGTGTGGACGCGTATCGAGCCGCGCACGGAACTCGGCGGTGATCCGATTCTGACCCGTGCTCCCATCGGGCCGATGATCCGGGCGGGAGCGAAGAATCTGCTGGAAGCGACGGCGACGGCTGACTCCACACGCCTCGCGCGCACCAGTTTCACAAATCCGGCGTCTCCCTTGCATCTGAATCTGGGGGACATTCCGGCGGGTGCCCGCGAGTGGCGGCAGTCGCTGCTCCCGACGCATGAGCCGTGAGCAGGCGGTGGTGGATCACAGGTTGACGCTCCGGGATCCAGCGTTCAGCATGGGCGATCATGCTCGCCAGCATCGCCATCCTCACGTTGTTCGGCATCTTCCTGCTGATCTTGGAGACATTCCTCCCGGGATGGGTGGCGGGAATTCTGGGGACGCTCTCCATCCTGGCCGCTGTATGGCTCACCATGGCCTCGGAGGAGCTGGCGGGCTGGAGTTCCGGTGCACGGCTGGCTCTGGCGCTGGCGATTGTCGTGGGTTCAGGGGCGATCATGCTGGCGTGGCTGCGCTGGTTTGCCGTGAAGTTCTTTCAGCGCACGTTCACCCTCTCCGCAGCAGTCGGTTCGACTGTGGGCGGATCGAACGCGGCCGTGATCGGCCAGCAAGGCGTGGCGATCAGCGAACTGCGTCCGCTGGGCCGTGCGGAGATCGGCGGGCGGCGTTACGAAGTCCGCTGCCAAAGTGGAATTGCCGCCGCGGGCACCCGCGTTGAAGTGATCGCCTCCGAGCCGGGAAACTTGCTTGTGCGCACTGTCTGAGTGCTGTTTTAGATTCTCAACCCTCCACCCATACTCATCATGTCCACCCTTGAGATTTTCATTGCCGGCGCCGCGATCATCGTCGGCCTCGTGCTGTTCCTGATCGTCGCGAAATTCTTCAACCTATGGCTGCGGGCACGCATCGCCAATGCGCCGGTGAGTTTCACCACGCTGCTCGCCATGTGGCTGCGCGGTGTGCCGAACGCTCTCATCGTCGATACGCGCATCACGGCGGCGAAGGCGGGCATCCCGATTGAGACGGACCAGCTTGAGGCGCACTTCCTGGCAGGGGGGGATGTGACACATGTGGTGCTCTCGCTGATCGCTTCGGACAAGGCTGGCATCCCGCTGAACTTTGACCGCGCCTGCGCCATCGACCTGGCGTGCAAAGGCACTGGCAAGACCGTGCTCGAGGCCGTGCGCACCAGCATCAACCCGAAGGTGATCGACTGCCCGCATCCCGACATGGGCCGGGGCGGAAAAATCGACGCAGTGGCCAAGGATGGCATCTCGTTGCGTGTGCGTGCCCGTGTGACGGTGCGCACGAACCTGGATCGCTTCGTGGGTGGTGCCACGGAGGAAACGGTCGTCGCTCGTGTGGGTGAAGGCATCGTGACCTGCATCGGCTCCGCCAGTTCCTACAAAGACGTGCTCGAAAACCCGGACAGCATCTCGAAACTTGTGCTCGCCAAGGGCGTCGACGCCGGCACGGCGTTTGAAATTCTCTCCATCGACATCGCCGACGTCGATGTGGGGGAAAACGTCGGAGCGAAGCTGCAGACGGAGCAGGCCGAGGCGGACAAGAAGATCGCCCAGGCGAATGCCGAAATGCGCCGTGCCGCAGCCGTGGCCCTCGAACAGGAAATGGCCGCACGCACCCAGGAGATGCGGGCCAAGGTCGTGGAGGCCGAGGCGCAGGTGCCGCTGGCCATTTCCGACGCCTTCCGCAACGGCCAGATCGGCGTCATGGACTTCGCCCGCTATAAGAATGTGCTCGCAGACACCGACATGCGGGCGAAAATCGCAGGCGACTCACCTGCGGCAAGCAAGACGCCATGATCCCGACGGCTGCCATGCCCCCGCTGATGATGCGAAGTGACTTTGATCCCGTGCAGGTGGCGATCATCGTCATGGCGGTCATTTTTGGCTTCATCAAATGGCTGTGGGAAAACTGGCAGCAGAAGCGTGCCTCCGCGCCCCCTGCTGAAGACATCGATCCTGAAGAGCGACGCATGCGGGAAGCCGCCTGGCGTCGGCAAACCGGCCAGGAAGGCCCGCCGCCAGTTCCACAAGCACCTGCCGGCCCAGTTGAGTCACCGTGGGCGGAAGTACGAAAGGCCTGGGAGGAGCTGAAGGAGGCAGCGCAGCGTCCCGAAAGGCCGGCGCCTGCCAGACCCGTGAGCAAGCCGCCCCCCATGCCTCAGCAGCGCTCCGTCCGGGGAGCCTTGGCAGCGAGTTCTGCAAAGGCTGTTTCGGAGGCAGCAGCCAGGCCGCGGGAACGGGCTCCAGTCATTGCTGCTCCGGCTGCCGAGCCTCCAGTCAGCGGGGACTCGATGCTGGCAAAGTTGCAGGGCATGCGTAGCGATCCAGCCTTGATGCGGCAGGCGATTTTGATGCAGGCGATTCTTGGTCCGCCAAAAGCCTTGCAAACCATCCATGAGCCCGCTATTTAACGGCCGCTTCTTCTGCGAGGCACACGCCGGTGTGGTGAAATTGGTAGACGCGCTAGACTCAAAATCTTGTGGGCATCCCCCGTGTCGGTTCGAGTCCGACCACCGGCACCACCTCCAGAATGATGCGCCTTTCATGGTTTGAGGCGCATTTTGAGGCATTTGGCCGCAGGCTAAGGGCGTATCCTTGCAAAACCTGCCGCCATGAAGCTGCTCTCTCTTTCTGGACTGGGGCTGATCGTTGTCCTGTCGATGTCCTGCCGCAAGGAACCACCGCCGCCGCCAAAAATGGACCCGGAGGAGGAGCGCCGGGCCATTCAACTCCGGGAGGAGGCTGATCGACGCACCGCCGCGCTGAAAGAGGCGGCTGCCATACGAGAAGCAGAGCTCAAAAAGGCCATCATTGAGGAGGCTGATCTGCCCCCGGTCAACCCGTCGGCCGAGCCCGCTCGAAACGTTCCCCAACCGCCTGAGCCATGACCGATCAATGCCGGTGGCGGTCGTTGAAACTGGCGACCACACGGGCCGCCTCCCTGTTTTCGGCCTTGGCCTTCAAATCCTGACGTTGGTCGCCTTTGTTTTTGCCTTTGCCGACCCCGAGTTCCATTTTGATTCGAGGCCCTTTCCAGTAGGCCCGCAAAACGGGTAGGGCGAGGCCCTTCTGCTGGGTGGCCGCCAGGAGTTTCATGATCTCGTTCTTGTGCAGCAGGAGCCGTCGGGAGCGGCGGGGCTCATGGGTCTCGTGGCTGGCCTTCTCATACTGCTGAATGTCGCAGCCGTAGAGCCAGACCTGGCCGCGTTCGACGCGGGCGAAGGCATCGGAGATGTTCAACTTCCCCAACCGGATCGATTTGACCTCCGTGCCACGCAATTCAACGCCCGCCTCGTATTTCTCGAGGATGTGAAAGTCACGTGGAGCCTTGCGATTGGTCGCAATCTCCTTCAACGGAGCCGTGGTTTTCGGGTCGCGGTTCACAAACGAGGGCGGTCGATGGAGGGAGAGTACAAAAAATGGGTTCCATGTGTCGCATGGAACCCACGGGGAAAAGCGATGCCGCCGGTGAGATCAGTCGTCGGTGCTGGCCACGGTGATCTTGCCCTGGATAATCTCGAGGAGAGCGAGGTCCGCCTCTCGCAGACCGGGACGGCGTTCGACCAGCGGCGGACGGCCCTGGGCGATCTGACGGACGCGCTTGGACACCATGTTGATCAGGATGGGCGGGTCTTTGACGATTTGCGCGGCTTGTTCGACGAGGTCGGCTCTCATGGGAAGGCAGGGGCTGATTTTTCGGAGGGGCGGAGAATAAGGGAACGCGGGCATGACGCAACTGATATGTTCCCGCTTTTCCCCTTGCGGAATCGGGGGTGGTACTGTCTCATCGGCGCTCATTTTTGACCATGAAGAAAGCGCTAATCACCGGAATCACCGGGCAGGATGGATCCTATCTCACTGAATTGCTCCTGGAGAAGGGGTACGAGGTGCATGGCATCATTCGTCGCGCTTCCTCATTCAACACTGGACGCCTGGAGCACCTGTTCCGACCGGAGTCGCATCTGCCGGCGGACCGGCTGCACCTTCACTATGGGGATTTGATGGATTCCGTGGCCTTGGTGAAGCTGCTCTATGAACTGCGGCCCGACGAGGTTTATAACTTGGGGGCTCAAAGCCATGTACGGGTGTCGTTTGACGTGCCGGAATCGACCGGGGACATCGTGGGCCTGGGTACACAACGCATCCTGGAAGCGATCCGGGAAACAGGGCTGGTGGGAAAAGTGCGCTTTTACCAGGCTTCATCCTCAGAGATGTTTGGCAAGGTGCAGGCGGTGCCACAGACGGAAACGACGCCGTTCTGGCCTCGTTCACCGTATGCCTGCGCGAAGGTTTACGGGCACTGGCTGACGGTGAACTATCGCGAGAGCTACGGCCTGCATGCGAGCAGCGGGATTCTTTTCAATCACGAGTCGCCACGACGTGGCGAGACTTTTGTGACTCGCAAAATCACGCGTGCCGCGACCCGCATCAAAGTCGGGCTGCAGGAAAAACTGTTTCTCGGCAACATGGACGCCAAGCGTGACTGGGGTTACGCCAAGGACTATGTGGAGATGATGTGGATGATGCTTCGGCAGGATGAACCGGACGACTATGTCATTGCGACGAACGAGACCCACAGCGTCCGCGAATTTGTGCAGGAGACGTTTGGCCTGCTCGGTCTGGATTGGGAGGAGCACGTCAAATACGACGCGCGTTATGAGCGCCCGGCCGAGGTCGATCTTCTGATCGGGGATCCTGCCAAGGCCCGCACGAAACTGGGCTGGGAGCCGAAGGTGAAGTTCAAGGAACTCGTGAAGATCATGGTGGAGGCCGATTTGAAGCTGGCCGGGCACGAACTTGCCGTGAAAAACGCGACAGCAGAACTCTAACCTCTCACTCATTCACTTCGCATGAAGAAAGTCGGCATAGGAATCATTGGTGGCGGCCTCATGGGGCGGGAAATGGCCAGCGCATTTGCCCGCTGGTGTGCCTTGACGGATGTGGAGGTGATGCCCGAACTGGTGGCTGTGGCCGACTTGGTGGAGGATGTCAGGAATTGGTTTCAACGCATTCCATCCTGCGCCCAGATCACAGGTGACTACCACGAGCTTCTGGCGAATCCGGCCGTGGAGGTGGTTTATGTCGCCGTTCCTCACAACCTGCACGAAAAAATCTACTGTGATGTGCTGGCGGCTGGCAAAGACCTCTTCGCTGAAAAACCGTTTGGCATTGATCTTGCCTCGGCACGGCGGATTGCAGCAGCGGCGGAGGCTTCGGGGCGTTTCGTGCGTTGCAGTTCGGAGTTTCCCTTCATGCCTGGCGCCCAGCGCGTCATGCAGGCGGTCACGAGTGGAAAGCTCGGCCGCATCTTGGAGGTGGTGGCCGGGTTTCATCACAGCAGTGATCTTGACGCGTCCAAGCCTGCGAATTGGAAGCGCAAGTCGGCCACGTGCGGCGAGATCGGGGTCTTGGGAGATTTGGGCATGCATGCCTGCCACATCCCGCTACGCCTCGGCTGGCACCCACGGCGGTTGTTCGCCCAGCTTCAGAAAGGCTACCCGGAGCGGCCGGATGGAAAGGGCGGTTTTTCGGTCTGCGACACTTGGGACAATGCCTTGCTGCATTGCTGGACCGACATCCACGGCCACGAAGTCCCGCTGCGACTGGAAATGAAACGCATGGCGCCAGGCGAGACGAACACCTGGTTCATTGAGGTGCTCGGCACAGAGGGTGGCGTCCGCTACAGCACCAAAGAGCCGAAGACACTCTGGCTGTTCGAGAACGGAAAAGAGCAGTTTTGGAAACAGACCGACCTCGGATTCAGCACTCCCTTCAAGACGGTGACTGGCGGCATTTTTGAGCCGGGCTTTCCAGACATCATTCAGCAGATGTGGGCCGCGTTCTTGATGGAACGGGAAGGCCTGCTCGGCGCGAGGTGTGGCTGTGCCACGGTCGAGGAGGCTGTGTCCACGCAGGAGATCTTTGCGGCTGCCCTTGAATCACAGTCCAAGGGGTGCGTCACGGTTCTCTGAACCAGTCAGCTCATGTCGCGGCTTGCCGGGATGACTTGAGGGAAGTCGGTGAGTTTCACCAGTGGAATGCCGTATCGTGCGGCGATCGCATCTGCTTCGGATTCCGGGTAGTCTTCGCCGAAATAGACTTCTTTGACTCCGTAAGCACAGAGCATCTGCATGCAACTGGTGCAGGGCTTGGTGGTGCAGGCCACGAGTTTGACGTTTCCACGGGTGAACAGGCTGCAGAGGTTCACCTCCGCATGAAGCATGTATTTCCTTCTTGCGTCCCGATCCGCCCAGAACTCCGTGTCAGCATTATAGCCGGGTGCCAGGCCGTTGTAAGCGGTGCCGATCACTCGATTGTCGAAGTCGATCGCGACGGCACCGACTTTTCTAAACGGGTCCTCCGACCGGAGGCTGGCCACATGCGCGAGCGCCATGGCGTATTCGGGAATCGAGAGACGCGTGAGCGCCGGGAGGGCTTTTGGAAGCATGCTCATTCAATATTCTGCAATGAGCGCCGAGAAACCGAAATAACCAAAATTGTTCACGTGAACATAATTGTTGAACTGTTCGATGGAACATGCTTTAACGCGCTTCTGCGCACCATCTGCTCCGGTTGTCATGAATTCAAAGCGTCCAACTCTCCATCGGCTCCTCTCCCGGCTCCATCATTTGCTGACACCCCAGATGACGGGGGAAGTGCGTCCCCGGCGAGGTTGGGACAAAGCCGTGGTGCGTGAGGTGCAATTGGAATTTGATTTCCGACGCAGGGAACGGCTCTGAGCGGATGCCATCCTCCTGAAGAACGGCTTGGGGTAGTTTCGGAGCCGGAGCGGCCGGTGTTTTCAGAGGCCAGCTAAGCTCTGCTGCCCGAGTTTCAGCCCGACGCGAGATTTTTGCGGTCCATCTGATTGATAATGAAGCGAGTGAAAGTGGCAAAAAGTAGTCAATTTTAATATGGACAAAGGCTCGCAAAATTGCTTCTATCGGTTTTTAAAGTTCCAACCTCTCCCGTTCCCGTCATGCTGATCACACACTCTCGTTCGGCCTCCCACAGCTTCCACTTGCTTCTTCTGGCCGTTGCGGCTGCCTGCTTGGTCCCACAGCAGCTTCACGCCCAGTATGGCGTTTCGCCGTCGCAAACCAGCAACTTCTTCAATGACTTTCGTAATCGTTCCAGTCAGATGAAAAAGAGCGCGCCCGCTGCTCGAAGTGGCGACGTGGTTTACGATTACGAGAAAGGTGCTTACGTGAGCCAGGAAGACCAGGAAGGCTTCCAGAGCCTCCAGCAGCTTTTGCGATCTGATCGTGAAATCTCCCAGCCTTCGGTTCGAAGCGGCAGTTCTGCATTCGCAGCACGTTCAGTGGGTGATTATACCAGCTACTCTGGGCAGTACTCACAGGCATTGAGCTATTTCGCGCCGACCTATACCTCTGACCCGTTCATGTCCGGGAAGCGAAATATGCGCCTGGGTCCGGTGAATGTGGGATTGGGTTTGTATCAGGCCTTTGAATACAACAGCAACGTCAGGCGCACGCCGGTTGCGGTTTCGGATGTGATCAGCAGCACGCTTCTGAACGTCAGTGCCAACTATCGCATCACCCAGAACAATGTTCTCAGCTTGACTGCTGGCATTGGAGTGGACCACTACTTTGACCACCCTGAGCTGGCGGCCTACGGCAATGGCAACTATCTTTTGAACATCCTGCCTGGAAGCACCCTGGCATTCGATATCAAGGCAGGTCCAGTGTACATTACCATTTATGATCGTGTCTCCGTGCGCCCTGCGGTGAACAACGCGTTCATTGGGGCGGCCAATAATAGCAGCTTCGGTGTCTTCCAGAATGACTTCGGTATTGCTGCGAATTGGCAGATCAACTCCGCTTGGGCTCTTGCGGTTAACTACACGAACACCATTTCCAAGGCGCTCGACAGCGCCAACAGCCAGTTCAATCGCACAATGAACTCTCTTCATGCGTCGCTGACGTACAGCCCGACTGCGACATGGATTCTTGGCACCGAAGGCGGCGTTTCACTCCTGGATTATGACGAACCGACCCTGAACGACGCGACAATGTTCAACTGGGGCATGTTTGTCAGCGTTCCGATCGGGAAATCGACTTCCGTGAAACTGGCTGGCGGTTTGCAGATTTTTAACTTCGAAGACCCCACGGTGATCGCGCCTGCCGGTCCTGGGGACACAACCGACCTCAACGGTTATTACTACACATTCACGGTGACCAATCAGTTAAACGCACGCTTCAGCCACACGCTTACCCTTGGGCATGAATCGTCGATCAATCTGGCATCCAACTATATCACAGCAAACTTTATCAACTACGGCCTTTCGATGGTGGCCTGGAAAGGCGGCCGTTTCTCCCTTTCGGGATACTACGAACGCGCTGAGCCCTCGTTCACCAACCCTGCCTTCCCGGGGGCTCAATTCGATATCACGCAGTATGGTCTAGACTTTTACTACACGCATCAACTGACCTCCAAACTTCGCCTCGGCACTGGCTATCACTGGGGGCGCGCTGATTCCGTTGCCATTGCCCAGGATTCCGACCAGCACGGCTTCTCAGTGGACCTCAATTATACGCTTTCTTCGAAAGCAGGCATCAACCTCGGGTATCGTTACTTTATCACTGACAGCCGTGGCGTGAACAACGATTCGACACAGTCACGTGTGATCATCGGTTTCAATTATAACTTCTAACGAATCGGCCGCTTTTCGGTCTCATCCCTTCTTGTGGCCTTCAACCGGCCAAAGTGTGATTCGTTCGAGTTTGGTTGAACATCCCTGATTATCCATGAAAAACGTTACTTTGTTCCTGTTGTCAGTTTTGACCGGGTTGCCATTTCTGCATGCCCAGGATCCCGGTTTCAGGGCGGCAGAACCCTCTTTGTCCTCACGGCGCCAAGCGTCGACATCGGCCTCCACGGGGTCGGTTAATGCTGGTGCCGCCGTTCTGACTTCGATGGACGTTTTGGATAACAATCGGCCCATCTCGGCTGGTGACACGATCAGCATACGTATCCTTGAGGATCGTCGAGAGGCTTTGCAGCAAGTTGTTGCCGTCACTGGTGAAGTTCAGGCCCCTTACGTCGGCTTGGTTCAAGCCAAGGGAAAGACTTGCCGGGAACTGGCCTATACGATCAAAAGAGAGTTGGAAAAGAACTTCTTCAAGAACGCAACCGTGGTCATCGCCATCGACAGGATCAATCCAGATGATTTGATTCGTGAAAAGGAGGTTGATCTGGATTTCTATGTTGTTTTCGGCATCGTGGCCCGTCAGGGGAAATACGACCTTCCTGCCAACGAAGACATTTCAATCAGTCAGGCCATTCTCCGCGCCGGCGGATTTGCCCAGTTCGCCAACAAGGAAAAGGTCAAGGTGATTCGCAAGACACCCCAGGGGAACAAAACCATCCTCGTTAATGTGGACGGAATCATGCGCCAGGGAGACTTGGAGCGGGACATCTTTATCCGAAAGGACGATGTGATCATCATTGAGGAACTGAACTGGAACTTCTGAAATCTCCACGTCTGACGAGCACCGTCTGGTATCGGCGGCAGAATGGCATCCCCAGGCCTTAAATCGAACATCTCAGAAGTTGGAGAATCCAAGGCTATCTTGGTGGCGCTGAAATCCTTTCTGAACTATATCCACGGCCCGATCCTGCGCGCCTGAAGTACTATCACCTGCAATTTTCAGAAACCCTCAGGCCCGCCGCCCTTATCGCATGGAACAGACCCTCAACCTTCCCGGCCCGACCCAGGCTAATCCGCTCAGCCGTATTCACGAGGCTTCGGCGAAGTTTCAGCGATACAAGATCCTTTTGCGGCGACGCTGGTGGTTTCTCCTGCTCACTGCCAGTATTGGCGTCTGTGTTCAGGCGCTGCGGATCACCGGACGTCCTCAAGAGTTCCGGTCTTTGGCAAAGCTGGTCGCGGGCGGACAAATGGTTTTTAATGACAGCGTGACTTGGCGTGAGCAGCAGGCCGATTTCTATGGGACGATCATTGAAACGGTGGAGAGCGCCGAGATGAAGCGACGGGCACTTGAGAGGGTGCGTGCCCTGAACCCCGACCTGAAGGATTCGGATGTGGAAATTCGTGTGGCACAGACCAAAGGGTCCGCCATTTTCAACATTTTGGCGACAGGTTCGGAGCCAAAGTACACAAAGATATTCCTGGATGCGTTGCTGGATGAGTTCATCTCGTTCCGTCAAAGCATCCGAGAGCAGGCTCAAGGGAAGGTGTTGCAGCAGTTCCTTCAGGAGGTGGTGACCAAGCAAAAAGTGATGGATGACAGCCTCGACAAGCTCACCAAGTTCCGCGCGGCCAACAACATCATCACCATAACCAACGGCAACAACGCCGCCGCGCAGTTCCTTAACAGTTTGCAAGCCCAGCGCGAAACCCAGCGCACAACGCTTGAGGAACTGAAGCTGGCAATCGCGAATGTGAACGCCGCCATGGAAGCCCGTGAGCGAATGATGAACGCGGGAGGCTCCATCCCCAAAGGGGCAGATGGAACGCAGCCATCTGGCATCAAGCCCGAGACTTCCCCCGGCAGTTATGGGATGACCATGGCGGAGCAGGATTACCTCAGGACCAAGTCGAAAATTACAGAATTGAAGACCAAGCTCGATTCATTGCTGGTCCAATTCAAGCAGCAGCATCCCATGGTCCAGGATGTGACCGAGGAACTGGCGGCTCTGAAGGCACTGCTGGACTCGTATGCGGAGCAGATTCAGCAGGAAATGCATTCGCAGATGGGTGACATCCAGCGACGTGTGCAGGTGCTGGACGCGCAGATTGCAGAAAAACAGGCGGAGGCCTTGGATCTCGGAGCGAAGATCGCCGAGCACGAGAAGTTGGAGAAGGCGGCGGAGACCGCGAAGATGACTTATGACAAGCTGTTCGAGAAGGTTGAGCAGCTTCAAAGCGTGTTCAATTCGCAGGCGGACTACGTCGCCATCCAGGAGCGTGCGACTGCGGCATCGGAAAACGTGGAAGATTGGGTCATGCCTATCGTGGTAGGTCTGATCGCAGGCGTTGGTGCTGGCATTGTGGTTCTGCTGCTGTTTGATCGCCTGGACGATCGCATGAATTCCTTCAGCGAGTTCCAAGCATTGTTCCCTGCGGAATCGGTCCTTGGACAGGTCCCCGAGCAGAGAAATCGCGGTGATGTGGCGCTTTTGAGACCCAATGACGATCGTCATCTTTATGCCGAGGCGTTCCGCAATGTCCGTTCGTCGATTCTGTTCAAGAACTGGCAAGGCAAGGTTCCAAAAACTATTTTGATCACCAGCGCTGTGCCCAACGAAGGCAAAACGACCGTAACTTCCAATCTGGCAGTCACCATGGCATTGGCTGGCGCTCGTGTTCTGCTGGCAGACTGCGACCTTCGCCGTGGTGGCGTGAGCGAATTGTTCAAGCTGCCCTCGTCGCCCGGCCTTAGCGAGGCCTTGCGTGGCAAGCTGCACTGGCGCGACGCCGTTCAGGAGACCAGCACTCGTAATCTGGATCTTCTCGCTCGTGGCGATGTGTTCGACCAGACTTCCGAGATGCTGCTCTCCAAAACGGCCGAGGAAATGCTTCGCGAGATGTCGGAGGAGTATGATTACGTCATTTTCGACAGCGCTCCGGTTCTGGTGGCCGACGACACAGCCAGCTTCGCGCCCAAGCTCGACACCGTGCTCTTTGTGGTGCGCATGTCCTCGACCATGGCCCGTCTTTCCGGCAAGGCGCTCGACCTGCTTTATGAGCGTCAGGTGAACATCGGCGGGGTGATTCTCAACCGCTCGAGCTCGAACCTCAAAGAGTACACTTACTACAACTACGCCAGTTACTACTACGCTCCGGCGAAGTCTCCACAGCAGCCGTCGGCTGCTCCGGCAACTGCGAAGTCTTGATTCAGTCTCGCGAGAATTGGAGACGGAAAAGGCTCGGGAATCGCTTCCCGAGCCTTTTCATTGTGACTTCGAATGATCGATCAGGCCAGCGTCGCGAGAGCCGCCTTCACAGCATCAAAGTTCGGCAAGTCCTTTGGAGTCGCCGTCTGTTCGGCATATTGGACCACGCCATTCTTGTCGATGACAAAAGCGGCGCGTGCGGCTGTGTCGCCGATGCCGGCGAGGCCGGGAAACAGCACGCCGTACGCGTTAGTGGCAGCCTTGTTGAGGTCGCTGGCGAGGGTGATGCCGATCTTCTCCTTCTGAGCCCAGGCCTCCTGGGCAAACGGGCTGTCCACGCTGACGCCGACCACATCGGCGTTGAGTTCACTGTAGGCTCCAAGGCCAGCGGTGACGTCGCAAAATTCCTGGGTGCACACGCCGGTGAAAGCCAGCGGGAAGAAAAGCAGCACGGTCGCTTTTCCTGCGGCCGGAATCGTGACGTCGATGAGCCCGGAGGCGGTTTTCGACTTGAGGGTGAAACTGGGGGCTTGGGAGCCAACGGAGAGAGCCATGGTGGTGGTATGTTTGTGGGTTGCGTTCAGGCCGGCGGCCCGGAGTGGCTTTTACCAAGACCAGACTGCCAGCTTGGTCAATCTAACGTTGTGGGACCTTCCCGGGACGCTTGGAACCACTACGCGACGGCCATTAGTTCGCGAATCGGCTCGCCGAAGGGCAAAATGGGCATCGGACGGCCTTGGAAATCGTCGAAGGTGTCGTTTGGATCGATGCCGAGGTGCTGGTAAACCGTTGCCCAGAGGTCGTTCGGGCTCAGGGGACGTTCGATGGGAAATTCAGCCCGCGGATTGGTGGCACCGATGACCTGGCCGGTCTGCATCCCGCCTCCGCTGACGATGAACGACATCGCGCTCGGCCAGTGGTCTCGTCCGGGCTGGCTCACACCGGTTTGGGTGCCAGTCTGAGTGTTGATCTTCGGCGTGCGCCCGAATTCGCCCGTGATGATGACGAGCACATCCTTGTCGAGCCCGCGTTGATGGATGTCCTCGATCAACGCTGAGGCCGCCTGGTCGTAAACCGGCATGCGCCAGCGGGCATCGGCATACATGTCGCAGTTCACCGCGTGGCTGTCCCAATTGTAGGTGCAGTTCTTGGGTATCGGCGTGCTGAATGGGTTCTCCCAAACCATGGTGACAAATCGACAGCCAGCTTCCACCAGTCGGCGCGCCATCAGGCCGCGCTGACCGTAGGTGCTGTAGCCATAGCGTTCGCGCACCTTGGCGGGTTCCTGGCTCAAATCGAAAGCGTCGCGCACCTGCGGCGTGGTCAGCATGCCAAACGCCCTGTGGCTGAAGCTATCCATGGCGTCCATGAGACCGCTGCGATCCATCTCCCGCTTCAGATTGTCCATGCCTTTTAGCAGATGCATGCGGTCGTCGATCCGTGATTCCATGTCTGGCGTGAGACCGATGTTTTCCACTTTGAAATCCTTCGTGCTCGGATCGCCGACGACCATGAATGGGGATGCGGAAGGCCCCAGGTAGGCCGCGCCCATCGAAAACACATCGATGCCACTACGACCACGATCCACACCCGCGACACAGGTGGGCATGGCCTGTCCGGGACGTTGGAGCTTGCGGCTGATGATCGACTGCACCGAGGGCGCGTCATTCACAAAACCGACTGGAAGGGCGGGGTTGCGCCCGGTCATGAAACGCTTGTGCCCGCCGCCGTGGTCGGAGAACTCATGATGCACGCTGCGGATGATGTTAAACTTGTCCGCGATCTTCGCCTGCCGCGGAAACAGCTCGCAGATGTGCGTGCCCGGCACGTTCGTGCGGATGGGATTGAGCACGCCGCGATACTCCACCGGCGCGTTCGGCTTCATGTCATAGCTTTCGAGCTGCGACATCCCACCCGGCAGCCACACAAAGATCACCGATTTGTCCTTCAGCTTCCGTCCAGCCGCCTTCGCGATGCTTTCCGCGCGCAGCGTGTCCGCCAGCGACCATCCCGTGAGCGCGAGCGAGCCCATGCTGAGAAAACTCCGGCGTGAGAGCGGACCGCAGCAGGAATGGGGGGAAGGGGAGGCCATGGACGGCGAAATTACGTATGAGGGAGCGCGGACTTTCAGTCCGCAGCAGCAGTGCCAGCACGATCAGATTGCGAATCACTTGGCAGATGGCTTTTCCCTTCGGCGGAGTGCTGCGGATTGGAAATCCGCGCTCCGTCACTTCAAGCTCAAGATAAACGCCTTCACGTCCGCGAACTCCTGGGGCTTCAGGATGAGGTTCATTGAGGGCACATTAGCGGTCCTGTTTCTCCTCAAGCTCGTGCTCGTCGGATAGGATCACTTTGTACCCTCCAAAGAACCAGGCGATACATCCGAGAACGACCACGGCTGCAAGGCCTTGAGCGATGCCTGTCGCCATCTCCAAAGCCTCAACTTTACGATCTTCGGCTATCCCTTTGAAAAGTGGGCGCAAACCCAGGATGAGACCCACGATCAATGCAGTCCATGCGGTCCATTTGACCAGCCAGTTTGCTTCAAGATTGCATCTGCAAGCACGGCAGCACCAATTGAATGCATTGAGGGCTTTGCTCCATTCTCTGAAGCTGACCGTCTTTTGTCCGCAGTTTGGGCAATTCATGAGTTCCAGAATATCTCGAGCAAAGTGGGATGGCGCTTACTTCAAGCTCAAGATAAACGCCTTCACATCCGCGAACTCCTGCGGCTTCAGGATGAGGTTCATCGGCGGCATGGGGCTGATCGGCGTGGCGGTGTAGCCTTCGGCGAGTTTGGCGTTCGGGTTGATGAGGCTTTCGAGGATGTAGGCCTCGTCTTTGCGGCTGGCGATGCCATCGAGGGCGGGGCCGACGGCGCTTCCTTGGCCTTTGAGGATGTGGCAGTTTTTGCAGGCGGCCACGGGATGCTCCCAGAAGATCTTTTCGCCACGTTTGGCATCACCGACGAGCTTGGAGGCGTCGTCTTCGCTTTCGAGGACGAGTTCGCAGAGCTTCACGTCGTCGAAGTAGATGTCGCCTTTGCCGACGTGGAGGAGGTTGATGCTGGCCTTCGTGCGGTCCTTGCTGTTGAAGATGACCTCGACCTCGGTCCAGTCCTGGTTGCGGCTGATTTTGGGCGAGGTCTCGGCGCGGCCGATGTGGTCGTTGAGGCTGGCTTTGCCACGGAAGGCGTGTGTTTTGATCCAGGCGCTGAGACGGTATTCGGTGTTCGGTTTGAGCGGCACGTCGGCGAAGTTACTGGTGTCGGCGTCGTCGCGGGTGATGCAGCGCATGGCGCGTTTGCCACTGTGGACCATCTTGGGATCGGTGACGAAGCCCCACTGCGCATCCTTGTTGCCGGGGCGGTTGCCGTAGTCGCGATGTTGCCACGTTTTGGCGATGGGTTCTTCAAAGCCGGGGTTGGGGAGCAAGTTGGGGCCTTCTTTGTAGTTCAGGGCCTTGTGCTTCTTGCCGAGCATCTTCGCGGCCTCGGCGAGCCATTCGTCGTTTTTGACGACGGGATCAGCGGCGAGCTTTTTGACGAGCGTCTGGATTTCCGGCGTGGTGGGGAAATCGGAGAGCTTCACGAACGCGGCGAGGCGCGTGTTCAAATCCGGGTCTGAAATGACGCCGGAGCCGAAGAAGAGGTCCTGCGCGGCTTTGTCGCTGCCGAGGGCGCGGATGGCGTTGCGGCGGAGTTTGGCGTCTTTGGAGATGAGGGCGGTTTGGTGGGTTTTGGCGTCGAGCGTGCCGAGAGCCTGCTGCACCCACAAATCATGGGTCCCATAGGTCGCATGGGCCACATAGGACTTACTTTCGACGGCCAAACGCTGGGCGGTGAGCCTGCTGTAAAGCGTATCGGCGTCCTTCGCGGCACCTTTCGCCACGATGCGGTAGATGCGCCCGCGGCTGTGATCCCGCAGGTCATTCTCATGCGCACCACCGACGCCGGTGGTCGCCACGAAGCCGCCGCGTTCTTTGCTGGGCGTGGGGTTGTGCTGGATGATGTAGTTTTCGAAGTCGGCCACCCAGACCGCGCCATCGGGGCCGACTTCGGCATGCACGGGGCTGTTCCATTCGTCGCTGCTGGCGTAGATGTTGAAGGCATCGAGCGCCTTGTAGCCGGCACCGTCGGGCTGCACGTCCATGAGAGACACGACCTTCATCGTGGGCTCGCAGACCATGGCCATGCCTTGGAAGCGCTTTGGCAAAGCATCGCTGTAGATGAAGTTCGAGCCTGCGACGGCGGTGTAGCCGCCGAAGACATCCACCTGGCGGAAGTTCGGCGTGATGGTGTGGCAGGTATCGACCACGTTGATCTTCTTCGCGGTCATGCCGCGACTGCCTTCGGCGTAAGCGGTGGCGGGAATGCCGCCGAAGAAGATGGGCGCGCCATTCGCCGTGCCGCCGAATTGATCGCCCGCGTCGTTGTAGCTGTGGCCCCAAGCGTTGTTGGTGAACTGATGCAGGAACTCGAGCGCACTGCCGTCCGCTTTGAAGCGATACGTGCCCATCGCGAACTGATGCTGCTTGCCGCCGACGTAGCCCTCGATGCCGCTGTAACCGACGCAGCCGTAGATCCAGTTGTCGAAGCCGTAGTGCAGGTTGCTGGCCTGCGCGTGCGTGTCGCGGATGCCCCAGCAGTCCATGATGACCTCGCGCTTGTCGGCTTTATCATCGCCGTTGGTGTCTTCGAGATAGATGAACTGCGGCGGCGCGGCCACGATGATGCCTTTGCGGGCGAACACGATGCCGGTGGGCAAATTGAGCTTGTCGGCGAAGACGATGAACTTGTCCGCTTTGCCATCGCCATCGGTGTCCTCGCAGATTTTCACGCTGTCTTGGCCCTCGTGGTTCTCGGTGATGCCATGCGGGTAGTCGCGTGTCTCGACGACCCAGCAGCGGCCGCGCTCATCCCACGCGAACGCGATCGGCTTCGCGATGTCCGGCTCCGCCGCGAAGAGCTTCAGCTCGCAATCCGCCGGCACCTGCGTGCGCTCCATGCTGCCTTTGGGCGAAAACGGCTTCTGGAAGGTGAGCGGCTCCGGGCGCTTCTCGTAGTTCGCGACCTGCGGATGCTTCTCACGCCGCTCCGGCTCTCTTTGGGCCAAAAAGGCCTCGTAGGCGGCTTTGCGCTCGGGGGAGAGCTTCGAGAGGATCGCTTCGCGGCTCAGATCATCGCCCGCTTTGACGACGAGGTCATATTTAGCGTCCACTTTGTCCTTCGCGTAATCAAAGTAGATCGCGTCACGACCAAGGTCACGCATCGCAGTGTGCAACGGGGCGGTGTCGGCACCGGGCGTGTCGATGTAGAGCACGCGGACGGGATTGGCGGCGGCTGTGATAGCTGTGAGCAGGAAGATCAGCGATTTCATGGTTGTGAGGATGTTACGAGATCGTCGTGAAAGCTGTGCGGACAACTTTTGGGCGAAATCGGCCGCGAGATGTCCTTATGTGAACGCTGTCGAATGCTGGAATGCCAAGCTGGCTTTTCCAATCACCCGAGGCATCATCGCGGGTCGTGACTGATCTGACAAAACTGCGCCTGTTCTTCTTCCTCGCTCCGCTGCTGAGCGGCATCATTCTGGTTTTCGCTTTCCCTGGCTGGAACTCCAATCTCGCGGTCTGGTTGTGGCCTTTTCCGCTTCTGTCCGTGCTGTGGCCGTGGCGGAATGTCGATGGGGTGAAGGTGCGGCCTTTCTGGCGTGGGTATCTGGCAGGGCTGGCATTCTTTCTGCCAAACCTGTGGTGGGTGCGGCATTCGTCGCGGGTGATCGGTGGTGCCTATGACGACACCTGGATTGGCTGGGGGCCGGAGTTGCTGGGATTTGGGGCCGCCATCGGCCTGTCTGGCTATTGTGCGGTCTATTTGGGTCTGTGGAGCTGGTTCACGCAGCGCTATGCCCGGCCGAAGGTGGAAAAGCTGACGAAAGAGAGCTGGCAGATCAGCACCACGCACTCGCTGGGTTGTGCGTTCCTGGCTGCGGCCGCCTGGGCGGCCTGCGAGTGGCTGCGCAGCACCACGGTCTTCACCGGATTCGGCTGGAATGGCCTTGGCGTGGCGATGCATCGCAATCTGGTGCTGATCCAGGCGGCGGATCTCGTGGGCGTGCTTGGTTTGTCGTTCCTGCCGATGTTCGTGGCCTGCACCGCCTGGAACACGCTGACGCGTCTTGTATTCGCTTATCGCGGCGAAGGCACCTGCAAGTCGCGGCTCGATCTCACGGTGGCTTTGGTGCTGCTGCTCGGCACGGCGGGTTACGGGATGTTGAAGTTGACCGAAAAAGCCGGTGATGACATCACGGTGCGCACGGTGTTGGTGCAGCCGAATGTGGCGCAGGTGGATGCGTGGACCGGACGTCTGGCGGAACAGATCTATGACCGGCTGGACAAGTTCACGCGCATGTATGCCGGGGCGCGTGATGGAAAGAACCCCGTCGATCTGGTGATCTGGCCGGAGAGTGCCCTGCCGGTGAACCTCAATGACCATTTCCACCAGCTCCCTGAAGGCTGGCACACGAATTACTTCGATGATTTGCTTCACGCGGGCGAGTTCAGCCTCCTCACCGGCACCGAACTGCATGAACATGGGAGAACCCATGTCTCCGCCGTGTTGTTCCGCGAGCATTCACGCAACCGTCAGGACTATCACAAGCTTCACCTGGTGCCGTTCGGGGAATATCTGCCGCTGGGGGATTATCCGCCCTTCTCGCTGCTGCGGGGCGTCATTCCGGGGGATTTCACGCCTGGGACGAATGCGGAGCCACTGCAACTCATGAAACCGGAGGTACAGATCATTCCACTGATCTGCTTTGAGGACACGGTGGGTCGTGTGGCGCGTAAGTTTGCACGCGAAGCGCCGCAGATGATCGTGAACATCAGCAACGACGGCTGGTTCCTGCAAAGCGATGAGACGGAGGTGCACCTCGCGAACGCCTTGTTCCGTGCGATCGAACTGCGGCGGCCGATGGTTCGTGCGACCAACACGGGCGTTACGTGCTTCATCGACACTCACGGTCGCGTCACGTCCCGGCTGGATGACCCGGACACGGGCAAATCGTTTGTGGAGGGCGTCCTGCCTGGCGAGGTGCAGGTGCCGCGTCAGGGCAAATTGACGCTCTACGCGCGATTCGGCGATTGGTTCGCGATTTTGATGCTGCTGATCTGCGTCGTGAAGTGGGCCGTGGCTCGTTTTGCCCGCCCTGCTACTTCGTGATCTGGATCAAGCCTGCGCCAACGGCCTGCGGTGACGCCTGGAGCGGTTTCGCGGTGCGGGTGAGCAGCGGGATGATGTTCTGCGCGTAGTAGCCGCGGCTGAGCAGGGAGGCGACGACGCCGGTCGTGATCGCCGTGGCCTGCGAGGTGCCGCTGCTGATCACGAACTTGTTGCCGGTGTAACCGGAGACGATGCCGACACCTGGAGCGGCGAGCGTGAGTCCGTTTCCCGAGTTTGAAAACCAGGCCTGGGTGCCAGTGGCGTCCACCGCGCCGACGCTGATCACGCCCGGCAGTCCGGCCGGCATGGCAAGACTGGTCTGCTGCTCGTTTCCGGCGGCGGCCACGATGAGCACGTTGTGGCTTTGGGCGTAGCGGACGGCCTCTTCGAGCATGGGCGTGGAGGTGCCTGAGCCGAGACTGATGTTGATGACGCGTGCGCCGAGGTCGGTGGCTTTGACGATGGCGCTGGAGAGCAGCGCTGTGTTGCTGATGCCGTCGGCGTCCGTGACGCGGATGTCGATCAGCTTCGAGGCGGGGGCCACTCCGCCGACGGTCTCGTCGTTTCCAGCGATGAGAGATGCCATCGCGGTGCCGTGGCCGTTCATCGTGCTGCCGTCATTCAGCATGTCGATGTGGGTGATCTGCGCGTTTTGCAGTGAAGGATGGCTGGCGATGCCGGAATCGATCACGGCCACCGTCACGCCCTGGCCCCAGGCGGAACGATCGGCGGTGGCACCGATCATTTCGAGGCCCTGGCTGCGAAAAGGTTCGCGTCCGCCCGCGTTGGCAGTGTCGGTCTGTGCAGGCACCGGCAAACCGGGCACGCGCACGATGTAATTCGGCCCGACGTGGCTGTAATCTTTGCCGTAGTCGTGCAGATCGCGTTCCAGGCCGCTGAGATCGTGAAAGCGGACGCGGGCGGTGCGCAGTTTCGGGTCGTAGCCGAGCACTTCGAGGCCGAGGGCTGCCGCCCGATCACGAAATGCGGCCAGCGCCTCCGCTGTGCGGAAGGTGAGAAGGGCTTCGTTTGGGACGGAGCCTGGAACGTTCAGCGTCTCGAGCTGTGGTGAGGCCTCGGCATGGCCAATGGGCTCGCCGTCGGGCTCTGGGGGTAAAACCGCCCGTGACGGCGACTTGGTGACCTTGGGAGCGGCGGCTGTTTTCGTTGCTGCTGGCGATGCCGGAGCTGGTGTGCGCTGGCTTTCCCAGACGAGCCAGCCGACCGCTCCGGTCATCACGACCAGGGCAGAGGCGAAAAGAGCGGCTGGCAGACGGCTTGGGCGCATGAATGCGGAACGATGGCACAGAGCGGTGATGGCGCGAGTTCTGCTTTGCCCGTGAAGGGAAGTTTTCAGAACTACAGTCTTGTCGCCTCGCGACGCTTTGCCTAACCTCGCCACCATGTCGCAGAAAAAAGAAGCCTGGGGATCACGTCTTGGAGTCATCATGGCCGTCGCAGGCAGCGCGGTCGGATTGGGCAATTTCCTCCGCTTTCCCGGCCTGGCGGCCCAGTATGGCGGCGGGGCTTTCATGCTGGCCTACGCGATCAGTTTCCTCATCATCGGCCTGCCCATCGGCTGGGCGGAGTGGGCGATGGGACGCTACGCCGGGCAGCTTGGCTACAACTCAGCTCCGGGGGCCTTCGCGGCGATCATGCGCAACCGCTGGGCGAAGTTCATCGGCATCATCGGGGTGATCGTCCCCGTCGTGATCTACCTTTACTACGTGATTATCGAGTCATGGTGCATCGGCTACGCGGTGAATTTCTGGAGCGGCAATCTGCACCTGAAGGACGCCACCGAGACCGTGGGCTATTTCGCGAAGTTCACCGGTGCCACAGGGGATGCGGCGGCGATGTCGTTCTCTGGAGACGTGGCCCTGCCGTGGCTGCTGGGCGTCTTCGTGTTTAATTTCTACCTCATCTATCGTGGCCTCTCCGGGGGGATTGAGAAGATGTGCAAGATCGGCATGCCGCTGCTGATCGTGCTGGCGTTGTTGCTGCTCGGGCGTGTGCTGACGCTCGGTGCGCCGGATGCCAGTCGGCCGCATGACAACGTGGTGAACGGCCTCGGCTACCTATGGAATCCGACCAAGGTCCAGGTGGTGAAGGCGCAGCCGGGGCCGGATGACAAGCCTCGTGAAGTGGTCGGAGCGGCGGCAATTGAGTCAGCAAAGAGCGAGGTGGCCGCCAGCGGTGGAACCCTCGTGTTGCGTGAGGTGGGGGTGTTTGAACAGCTCGCGAATCCCAGCCTGTGGCTGGCGGCCGCAGGGCAGATCTTCTTCAGCCTGTCCGTCGGGTTTGGAGTGATCATCGTTTACGCCAGCTACATGAAGAAGAACGATGACGTCGTGCTCAGCGGTCTCACCGCCAGCAGCGCGAACGAGTTCTGCGAGGTCGCGTTGGGCGGTTTGATCACCGTTCCGGCCGCGGTGGCGTTTCTCGGCGTGGCTGGCGTGGCCGGGCAGGCCGGGGTGGGGCTGGGCTTCAAGATCCTGCCTCTGGTGTTCTCAAAAATGCCGGCTGGGGCGTTCTTTGGCGGTGCTTTCTTCTTCATGCTTTTCCTCGCGGCCGTGACGAGCTCCATTTCGATGCTCCAGCCGGGCATCGCCTTTGTCGAGGAGGCCCTGAACGTCGGTCGCCGTGCCTCCGTGACGATTCTGGGGCTGCTGACAACCTTTGGCACCGGTTTCGTGCTGTATTTCACCGGAGATTTGAAGGCGCTCGACACACTCGACTTCTGGGTGGGCACATTTTTGATCTTCGTCCTCGCGACCATCCAGATTATCGTGTTCGGCTGGAAATGGGGCATCGACAAGGGCTTCGCTGAGCTGCATCAGGGCGCGGCCATCCGCGTGCCCTGGATCTTCCGCCCCATCATCAAGTGGATCTGTCCCGCCTTCCTGCTGTTCATCTTTGCCATGTGGCTGCTGAAGGAGATCTTCGGCTTCGACCTCGCCACAGGCGCGGCCGGACCGGTGTCTTATTACGTGACCGATCTGTTCGGTGACAAGGCGAGCAAGGCTGCGCAGCTCAGTGTGGCGCTCGTCATGGCGATCTTCGTTTTCTTTGGCCTCATGACCGGCCGCAGCCAGGCCTATGCCCGTGCGGAAAAAGGCCTCCCCAAGCACGACTGACACCCACAGCCAACCGCGAACACGATTATGACCTCTGCCGGCCTCCTCGTCATGCTGCTCTCCGTGGGCACCGTCGTCATTCTTTTCTCCTGGTGCATCTGGAAGGTGCTGACCACGCCGCAGGAGACGGAGAAAATCCACGGCACCGAGTTCGAGACGCCGGACATCGAATCGGACAAGTGAGTCGCCCTGCTTTTGTTCACACGCACGAGTGTTTCCGGGAGCGTGTGTCCTTGAATGCCTGTGATTGACGAGCCGTGCCGCCGCTTTCCGGGGGGCTGCCATACAACAGAATCGTGTCGCAAAGCTCCGGCCGCATCCGTTACTAGGACACTAAAAACCATTTCGAAGCCACGACTCTGTTCACTCAAATTGGCGTGTAGACAGAGTGAAGATCAGTGTCGAGATTTCTTCATGGCCTCTCTTCCAGTGTTTTCAGTCAATCCAGGCACATGGCTTCTCCTGGGGGGGGCGGATGCTGAACGAGAGGCGAGGGCCGAATGGCTAGGCCGGGATCATCCACGGTTTCCGGGGGCGCTGGTGTTGTATTTTCGGACGGCCGCCAAGCTACTCCGTTTGTCACGCGATGACCTCACTCTGCTGCCGTGGGTGTTTGCTCAGACGGTTGTCGGATTGGAGAAAGTGCTGCGGATTCACTACCAGGCTGGAAAGGGGCAACGCCTGGGGCAGTTGCTTCAGAAAGCCATCAAAGACGAACTTTTCGCGGACAGCGATTTTGAATGCATCTGGCCGTTGCCCGAGGAGTTTCTCAAACGGTTCGAGGATGCTCCAAAATCCTATGCCGCCAGGCTGGCCGTGCTGATTCCATCAATTCGAAACGATCTCCTCCACGGTGACTGCCACGGGTACTGTTTTGACGACCTGCTCCCGCTCATCATCCATACACGTGAGATCGTCGATGCCATCGTGCCACACTTGCCGAAGTCGATGATGGAAACCATGTCCGCATGAGTCCATACATTCCCAATCTCATCGCCGTCCTGTTCATTCTCGGCTATGCGCTCGTGTCGGTCTGGATCTTCCGCCGCAAACGAGCACGCCGACAAACCATGTCACCGGAGGAGTTTGTGCTGTTGCGCCGGCCGGGAGAAACCCAGCAGCGCGAAATTGACCGGGTCTCGGAAGAGCTGGCCAACATGATCATGTTTTGGGCCCCGCTTTCCTTGACCATGATCTCTGTTCCCTTTTGGATTCGGGACTTGTTTCCGAGGACGAACCTGCTGGCACTGCTCGTCTGCTGCCTCGTTCTGTTCATCATCTCCATCTATGTCGTCGTGACAAAAACGGCGGCGCTGCTCGAAGAGCGTGCCAACCGCCGGTTGGGCTATCGAGGTGAACGCCATGTTGCCGAGCAGCTCCAGCCGCTCATCGCAAAAGGCTGGGCCGTTTTCCACGATGTCCCCAAAGTACAGGAGAAATATCAGGAAAACATCGATCATGTCATCATTGCTCCGTACGGCGTCGTGGTGGTCGAAACGAAGACCTATAGCAAGCCACGAAAAGAGACGGGGAAGAAGGATCTGGTGACATTCGACGGCGACAAACTCATCTGGCCTTTCTTCGCCGATGACCGAAAGCCGCTGGAGCAGGTGAAACGCTGCGCGAACTGGCTGCAAACCTGGATTCGTCAGCACTGTGGTGTGGGTCCCCCCGTGTTTCAAATGATAGCGATTCCTGGCTGGCACGTGAATGCAGGTCAGCACTACAAACCTCGGGTGACCTCCGGCCGTGCGGTCGTCGGAGCATTGGAGGGAATGATGGTAGGTCAAAAGGAGATTCTCTCGAAGCAAGACATCCAACGCATCGCTGAAAAGCTTGATGAACTGTGCCGTGACGTGAGGGACTGAACCGCCCGCCTGACCTATGGCAAGCTTCCTTGCAACGGATTGCCAGATGGCGCCCCCTGAGAACTGAATCCCAAGCCCATTTCGCCGCCTGCTGCAATGCCGCCCACGAGACTGGCTCGTAATGTCAGCGGCGATGAACTGGCGCGTGGTCGGCTAACAAACCATCCGCCAGACTGGCAGCCAAACGGCTGACGAATACGTAGGAGAACGGGGCACCTTATGACGCTCCCACGTTATATTCCGACAGCGTCAGCCGCTCCTCAATTGCGCACATCCGCGATGTATTCCCGCACAGCCCGCTCCGTTTCGCCGGCCACATCGGCTCTTGCTTTCGCAAATGGCGGGCGGAACCAGGGAAAGCTGCCCAGCAGGTCGGGCGTGACCAGCACCTGTCCGTCGGTGGCGGCCCCGGCACCGATGCCGATGGTGCTGGCCTTCACCAGGGAGGTGATCTGAGTCGCCACGTCCGGCACGATGCTTTCCAGGACCATCGCCACGGCTCCAGCCTCGTCCACGGCACGTGCATCAGCGATGAGGTGATCGATCTGCTCGCTGGTCTTGCCTTTCTTTTTGTAGCCGCCCTCTTCCTTCACGCTTTGCGGCAGCATGCCGATGTGGCCGACGAAGGGGATGCCCGCATCGATGATCGCGCGAATCTGCGGCAGCATCGCGACGCCGCCTTCGAGCTTCACGGCGGACGCGCCGCAGGCCATGAGGCGCTTCGAGTTGAAAACGGCCTCCTCCGGAGTGCGGTAGCTCTGAAACGGCAGGTCCGCGATGACGGGAGCCCGTTTCACACCACGGCAGACGGACGCGGTGTGGATGAGCATCATCTCCATCGTCACGCCCGTGGTGTCAGGCAGCCCGTGCACCACCATGCCCACCGAGTCGCCCACGAGGATCAAATCAATGCCCGCGTCGTCCAGCATGCGACCGGTGGGATAGTCGTAGGCGGTCAAAACGGCGATCTTGGGGCCGTTGATCTTGCGTGAGGGGAGCTCGGAAAGGCGGGTCAGCATCGCGGGGCCGGATGCATCGCCGTCGATGATGTGAAATTCAAGCGAACCGAGAGGTCAGGGCGTTGGACGCAGGCTGTTCCGGGCATGAAATGGTTGCGGCAAGAGGCGGGCAGCGGCAGCTTGCGGGCCGAAATCCGGCGGCGGTCGTTTCTCCGGTTTCGACTGTCATCTCCAATGCGCCACGTCCCAGACGATTTCAGACACCTGCCCACTGTCGATGACGACGCCGTGGAATCTGTTGGCTCTCCGCCGCCAGAGGAACTTGAATCCTCGCCAGAGCCGCAGCCGGAGGACTGGCATGCGGCCGAGACCCCGCTGGACGCCCCTCCTGATGCGGAGCCTGCCACCGAGACGGTGGAGGCAGTCCCGGAGCCAGGCGTCGAACCTGTGGAGGCCGCCGAGGCACCCGTGACGCCCGCGACTGCCCGCGTTCCCATCCGCAAACGCGGTGTCATTGAGACGTCGCCGCCACCGGCAGCCGAAAATGAACTGATCAGCCGCCCTCGCGAGGTGGTGCCGCGGCCGGCGACACCCCAAGAACCTGCAAAGCTGACCATCGCGCCGCCAGTGCCGCTGAGCACGGCTTCGACTGAGTTTGAATCGCTGAGAGGCGACATCGTCCCCGCTCCTGCATCGGCCTCGGTGCAGGCTTCAACCGAGTCTGAAAAGGTGTCGTCTCCGCAGCACGAGGAAGCCGATGATTCGGACGCGAAACATGACAAGGACGAGCCGGGGCCCGTTTTCAAACCGCCCGGCAGCGTCAAGCCGGAAGGCTCCGCAGAGGGAGAAGCCACGCCTCAAGACAGCTTGAAAGAGCGCTGGGAGAAGTGGGGCGGACGCTCCCTGCTGCTGAGCGTGGGCATCCATGTGGCCTTGCTGATCCTCGGGGCGGTCATTGTGGTGCATCAGACCATGGAACCGGATGTGGATTTCCTGCCTGGTGGCTCCGTGCAGGGCCAGCAGGCTGCCGAAAAGCTGCAGCACACCATCCAGCAGAAGAAAAACCCGTGGCTCAAGCAGTCGATGCCGATCCGCAAGCTGGCGGTGGAGAGCGCCATCTCACAGGTCGTGCTGCCGACCGATGTGCCGGACATGCTGGACCTGCCGCAGACGAACAAGATGGGTGGTGGAACGCTCAGCAACGGCGGATTCGGGCTGGCGGGCGCCGGGGCCGGCTTTGGCAAGGGACTCGGCATCGGCGGCGCGAACGGCATGGTCTTCGGGCCGTTGTTTGGGCTCAACATCCGCGCCAAAAAGCTCGCGGTGGTGCTGGATGTCTCTTCGTCGATGGCCCCGCATCTCGGACGCGTCGTCGGCGAGGTGGACAAGGTCGCGAAAGGCAGTGTCGTCGTGCTTTATTTTGGCTGCGGGCTGGAGGCACCTCCGAAGGAGAGATTGTCCGGCACGGGCATCTATCGCACCTCGACAGTCGAGTTTGAAAAGTTCTGGCGCATGGGTGGGGCCACCCAGGCGGACGCTGCCAAGTTCAAAATCGACCCGACGGTGCCCATATCCATGGAATCCATCTTCCGCTTGCTGTCGAAGCGCCCGCAAACCTACTTCGTCCACAATGTGGGCCTCGGTTACACCTGGCTGGCTCTGCTGAGTGAGGAGGTGCGCAACGCCGACGGCCTCTACTGGTTCTCCGATTTCCAGGACACCGTTGAGTTCAAGCAGGCCTCCGTGGTGCTGGACAACCTCAAGCGTCGCAAACAGCGGCTCTACATCCATTCCTACGGGAAGGGACAGTATTTTGAGTTCGTCAAAAACCAGCTCGTGGTACCGACGCAGGGCGACTCTTACATCGAAGAGTAGCCGTGGTTTGCCACGCCAAACCTCGGCACGAATCGGACTCGTCAGCGCACCGGGATGAACCGCACGATGTTGCGGTGATAGACCTCGCACTCCTTCTTGTGCATCCAGATGCTGAACCAGAACAGCATCGCACCCAGGATCACGACGGCCAGCAGCAGCGGTCGGCCCTTGGGATGCCGCGTGGTGGCCAGGGCGGCCAGGCTAAGCAGCGCCTGCACGTAGTAGGGCCAGGACCAGTCCTTCCGCCGTTGGGTTTGCTCTTGAATGAGTGGCGCGTACTCGGGTGAACGGGTGGCAAGAATCCGCGGCGTGGCCTTGTCACGCAGGTCGATGTAGGGCCACACGCTCGCGCAGGACACGCAGATGATCGCCAGCGCCAGCATGCGGCTTTTCAGCTCGCCGAACACGAACGAGACGATCACAAACGTCAGCCCGATGCCCAGGCCGTAGAGCGGCAGCGGCTCCAGCAGCAGATGCAGATACTCCGGATCACGGACGTTCTGCCAGAGACTGAGGAGTTCCTGCCACATATCGAAGAGTTACGGATGCTGAATGACGATTGAGAAGGGCGCAAGGAAGGTGTTTCGCGTCTTCAAATTAAGCTTGGCTTTCTGCGTGGCGGCCTACGGTCCTTCCAGCATGTCTTCTTCGGAAACGGTGGTTCTCCGCATCACTCATGGCTCCTGGCGCAGACAGGTGGTCGCTGCGTGTGTCGCCGGGACGCTGGCGATTGTCTTGTGGGCGTGGCTGCTGGCGGTGAACCATGAATCTTCTGAGCAAGGCACAGGTTCCGCACCTCTTTCGGCACTGGAATACATCTTCAATGGGGAGGAACGAGCCAGGGAGGCCGCGGCTCTCTCAAACGTCTCGTCAGCCTGTTATGACACGGAAGATGTGGTGCTGATCATCGCGGTGTCGCTCGCGGCGGCTGCTGTGTTTCTGCTGACCCGCATCGACACGAACATCGAACCAGCGAGCCGCTGCTTGTTGCGCCAATGGACTTGGTTGGGCGTGCCGCTTTACATGCGCAAACACTCGCTGACTGAGTTCCGGCAGGTTCAAATCCAGCGACGGAAGGATGCCGATGGCTGGTTCTCGTGGTTAGTCGTGATGGTGCAGAACTCGGGGAAACAAGTTCACCTGCAGTGGTTTGATGACGATCAAGACACCTGTCCGCAACGAGTTCGCAGGCTTGCCGATGAAGTCGCAAGTGTGATCGGCCTCCCGGTGGTGGAAACATTGGCTGACAATCCGAGCGACCTCGTCGCACTGTGGCGCAACAGCCGGAAAAGGTGATCTCAAAACAGCTCAGCCTGCCCTGTGAGCGGCGGAACGAGTCCCAGCTTCCGATAAGCCGCAGGCATGGCGACGCGGCCGCGTGGGGTGCGTTTGAGGTAGCCTTGCATCACGAGGTAGGGCTCATGTACGTCTTCGAGCGTGCTGGCATCCTCACCGACAGCGACCGCGACGGAATTGAGGCCGACGGGGCCGCCGTCGAACTTGCCGATGATCGCTTCGAGGATGCGCTTGTCCATTTCATCGAGCCCGGTCTCGTCGATGTCACGCATGGTGAGCGCCTGATGGGCGACTTCCTCCGTCACGACGTTCTGCGCCTTCACCTGCGCGTAGTCACGAACCCAGCGCAGCAGGTGATTCGCGATGCGTGGCGTGCCGCGTGAACGACGGGCGATCTCATGCGCTCCGGCCTCCCCCATCGCCACGTTCATGAGACGGGCGGAGCGCATCAGGATGTGCTGCAATTCCTCGCTCGTGTAGTAGTCCAGCCGGTTCGGAATGCCGAAACGGGAGCGCATCGGCGCGGTGAGCATGCCGGCGCGTGTGGTGGCCCCCACCAGCGTGAAGGGCGGCAGATCGAGACGGATCGTGCGGGCCTTCGGACCCTGATCGATGATGATGTCGAGCCGGAAGTCCTCGATGGCCGGATACAGGTATTCTTCGACGCTCGGATGCAGCCGATGGATCTCGTCGATGAAGAGGATGTCCCGCTCCTGGAGATTGGTCAGAATGCCCGCCAGATCGCCTGCGCGTTCGATCTGCGGGCCGCTGGTCGTGTGCAGCTTCGTGCCGACGGCATTCGCGATCAGATTGGCGAGCGTGGTTTTGCCCAAACCGGGCGGGCCGCAGAGCAGGACGTGGTCCAGCGACTCGCCGCGCATCTTCGCGGCCTCGACCATGACCAGGAGCTGCTCCTTCACCTTGGTCTGGCCGTGAAACTCCGAAAAATCCGCCGGACGGAGGGCGAGATCGAAGGGAGAGTCGGGATCGTTGAGCGCGGGATTCACTGCCGCTCATATGAGCGTGCGAACAGCGATGCGCAAGGCGCGGGACGCCTCACTCGCGGCGGATCGCCTCAGTCAGCCGGCCTTTGACGGCAGTCGAAACGGCGATGACACACACTAGCAGGCCGAAGATGAACACCGCCGCGATCAGTTTGCCAAGAAATGCCACCGGCAGGCCACCACCACTGCCAATCAACTGCGGGATCACCGCCAGCGCGGCGGTGACCACGCCCAGGATCATGCCAAGCAGCAGCAACACGCTGTGTTCGCCCAAAATCATCCAGCGCAGAGCTCCCGGCTGGAAACCGAGTGCCTGCATGAGGCCGAGCTCGCCCCGGCGCTCCAGCACGTGACGGGCGATCAAGACACCGATGCCCGCCGTGCCAAGCAGCACGCCCAGACCACCCAGCACGGTGAAAATGCCGATGTAGGTGTTCTGCACACTGAGGAAGAGTTCCAGACGCTGTTTGGCCGGTTCGAGCGCCAGACCGCGTTGTTCGAGCTGACGCGTCAAATGCGCGGCGATCTCGTCGCGCTGGTCCGGTTTGGCATCGATCAGGAAGAAGCGATAGCCCGCCGCATCAGGATATTTGGCGAGGAAAGCCGCCTCGCTGATGATCATTTTGCCCTGAAGCACCGAACCCGCCAGCAGGCCGACGATTTTGACCTGGAAGGTGTTCCCGTTGGCATCCTGGTAGTCGATCGTGTCGCCCACGCCTTTGCCCAGGCCCCACATGGCCGTCGCTTGATCAGCAATCGCCGGAACAGCCTGTGGAGCAAGCGTCCCGCTTGCCGCTTCCTGCAACCGGGACGGTTGCACCACTTCCTCCCACGATCCCGAGGCGAACGTGAACGATCCGGCGAGTTTCGCGGGATCAACGCCGACCAGCAGCGGCTTCTGCGCACGATTCAGGTTCAAACAGCTCGCATCATCGCCTTCGCGGACGCGGAACGGCACCACACGAGCCTGAGGCATGAGTTTTTCATCAAGACCGAAGGCTTCCCAACCGGCTTTCGCGTTCAAGTCTTCGTAAACGGGCAGGGAAGACTCGCCGACCAGGGCAAAGCCGCCGGTGCCGCTGCTGCGCTGTGTTTCATCGCCAGCGCTCATGCGGAACGCATTCACCGCCACGACGAGGAAGATGCCGCCCGCCATCATGCCGATGACCGCAAGGCTGCGTGAGGGACGACGCGAGACATTGCGCGAACCGATCTGCCACAGCGAGCGCGCCAGGCTGCCGCTGTCGTGCAACATGCGGCCTTTCAGCCAGAGCAGACCTGCGATCATGAGCAGCATGCCCGAGCCGAAGAACATGCCGGCCACGGCTTCTGGATTCTTCACGAAAAAGCCGCTGCCGAGCAGCACAAGGGCGAGCACGGCCAGAATCGGCATCGCCTTCGATCGTTTTGCCTGGGCGGCTGGAGTGGCACTTTCCTGCCAGGAGCCTGCCAGCAGGTCTCGCGTGGCGATTTTGAAGAGTTTGCGGCTGGCCCAGAACAAGGTGAGCAAAACAACGACCAGTGTGGCCAGCGCGGCATTGAAGATGGTGCCAAAACTGGCGCTGAACACGAGCGGCAGGCCCTGCGTGGCGCCATGCCACACGTTGGAGAGGCCATGCAGGGCCGTTTGAGTGTAAGCGATGCCTCCGAGCACTCCGAGAATGATCCCTGCCAGGGCGATGACGCCAGCCTCCATCAGCCAGACGCGGCGCACCATGCCACGCGTCCATCCCAGGGCCATCAGCAGGCCGATCTGCGAAGCCCGGCGTTCCAAAGTGAACAAAAACAGCAGCGCCGCGAACACGAGCGCCGCAGCGATGAGGAACATGCTCAAGCCGATGAACAAGCCGCCAAAGTCCACGCTGCCCTTCGCCGCGGCACCGGCCTCGCCTTTGAAATCTCGCGGCACGAGTCCGATGTCGGACAAATTCAGTCGCAGGGCGAGCACGTTGGCCTTCGCCTCCTCGGTCTGGCCTTCATCCGGCAGTCGCACGGCAGTGAGCTTGCCAAAGCGGTTCGCCCACAATTTTTGCCCTGCTGCGAGAGTGATGAAGCCTTTCGGCGTGCCTTTGAACTCATCCCAGTAGTCCTCGTCCTTGTCACGAATGGCCTTCATGTCCATCGGGATGCCGGGTTCCCAATCGCGGCAGTTGTCCACGTCGGAAACGCCGGGGAAGTCGGGCGTCCACGCCTTTGTGACCATGGGATGATCCATGGGCAGGATCGCCCCCACTTTGAATTTTGCTTCCTGCTGCTTCAAATCGCGTCCGAGGCCGACCACGAAGTATTTGATCGTGATTTCATCGCCGATGGCGAGTTTCTGGTCGTCCGCGAGCCACTGCGTGATCGTGATCTCGTCATCCTTGCCTTCCCCCACGGCAGTGATCATTGAATACGGCGTCCCGCCTTTCGCGGAGGTGATGCCATTGACCAGGTAGGTCAGCACGCCGCGTGCTCCTTTGAATTCGAAGAGCTTCGTGGCCAGGCTGTCGTCGAGAAACACACGGCTGGTGCTGATCTCCCATTCCTTCGTCTCACCGGCCACTCGTTTGAGCTGCAGGGCGAAATCCGCCAGCGTGCGGTAGTTTTCAAACAGGGCACGGAGCACGTTGAACTCCGGGTGCAGCAACGCATTCACGCGTCCGTCCATCTCCAACTGGTTTTGCAGGTCGGAAAGATTCACAAACACCGCGTCCGGCGGGATCTGCGAGGCGATGAGCTGGAAGGTGCCAAAATCCTCCGCGCTGATGATGGCGGACACTTTGCGGCGCAGGGAGATGTCCTCGTTCGTGCTGCCGGAAAGCGGTGCATCCCGCGAAATGGCGCTGGGGCGCTCCAGACGCACGAGCACGGTGTCGCCCACCTTCGCGCCGAGCTTGCGGGCGAGTGATTCATTGATGGCGACGGACGAGTTGTCGAAGGTGAAGACCTTGCTGCTGGTGCTGAGCTTCCAGAAGGCCTCGTCCACGCCGAGCACCTGCGTGCCGTTCACCCGCGTCTTGCCACTCGCCGCGCTGGCGGAGCCTGTGGCCAGAATGAGCGGCGCGGCCTTGGTCTTGCGGGCCAGATTTTCCGTGAACCAGCGATCGCCACCGAGCACACCGCCTTCCACCTTGCCCAGACGCAGCTCCGCGACGCGGCGGAGGCTGGCACGCACGGAATCGCCGACGAGCATCGAGCCGGTCAGGATCGTGCCGGCGAGAAAGGTGCCGAAAAGCAGGCCCAGATGGCCACGCCAGTAGTGGCGGGCTGATTGCAGGACGTAATCCTTCAGCTTCATGACAGGACGCCTTCGTGAATCGTCATCACCCGGTTCATGCGCTCCGCCTGCGCCCGGTGGTGCGTGACCATGACGAGCGTGACGCCGCTGCTTTGCTGCAGTTTGAGCAGCAGGTCGGTCAAGGTGGCCGCATTCGCCTCATCAAGGGCGCCAGTTGGTTCATCGGCGAGGATGACGCGCGGCTGATTGATAAGCGCACGCACAAAGGCCACGCGTTGCCGTTCGCCGCCGGAAAGCTGCGCTGGTTTCCAGCTCATGCGGTCCTTCAGGCCGACTTGCTCGAGCAGCGACTGCGCACGCTCCTGCGCATCGGCAGGAGGCGATTTGAGGGCAAGCGTGGGCAGCAGGACATTCTCCAGCACGGAGCACTGTGGCATGAGGTGATGAAGCTGGAAGATGAAGCCGATCTTCTGGCTGCGGATCGCCGCGAGCTGCTTCGGCGTGCATTGCGTGAGATCCTGCTCATCGAAAACGAAGCTGCCCTCGTCCGGCGAGTCGAGCGTGCCGAGGATGTTCAGCAGCGTGCTCTTCCCGCAGCCGGACGGGCCGACGATGGCCACGGATTCTCCTGCCGAGATGCCGAGCGTGATGCCGCGCAGCACGGGCACGCGTGCGCCGCTGCCGGGGTCGAGGTAGGACTTTGTGACTTTGGTGAGCTGGATGAGGGACATGGGGTGGAAATGACGAATGACGAAATCAGAATGACGAATGGCGCGGGTGCGTCACTCCGCCGCCGCAAGCCGCCAGCGTCGTGCTTTGAACTCGTGACGCGGCAGGCTGTCTGGCTCGACGAGCTTGACGGTGATACGCAGCGAAAAGGTGTCCCGGAGCTTCGATTCGAGCCTTTTCAGGGCGGACTTGGCGATGTTGCCATCCATTTCGACCAGCAGCTCGATTTCATCCATCGCATCGACCTTGCGCTGCTCGACCATGTATTCGGAGATCTCCGGAAACTGACGCACGACGGCGTCGATGGCGCTGGGGTAGATGTTCACGCCGCGGATCACGACCATGTCGTCCACGCGGCTTAGAATGCCGCCGTCGAGGATGAGGCGGCCGCGGTGGAGCTTCTTTTTCACCCAGTCGCCCGTGCGGTAGCGGAGCAGGGGACAGGCGGTGCGGTCGAGCGTGGTCAGAATGAGCTCGCCGCATTCGCCATCGGGCACTTCCTGGCCCGTTTTCGGATCGACCACCTCGGCGAGGTAGGCGTCCTCCATCACGATGAGCTGACGCGGCATGTCCTCCGCCTCGTAACTCACGGGGCCGACCTCGGTCATGCCGTGATGATCGAAAACGCGTGCATCCCAGAGTTTTTCGAGACGCTCACGCACCTCCGGCACGCTGCCGCCGGTCTCGCCTGCGACGATGATCTTGTTGATGCGCAGCCCCATTCGTTCGACACCGGATGCTTCACCGATGAGTTCACCGAGACGGAGCGCATACGTGGGTGTGCAGCACAAAACCGTCGCGCCATAACGTGCCATGGCCTCCAAACGCGCCTGGCTGGAGAGTCCACCCGTCGGGATCACGAGGTAGTCCTTTGCCGCCGCTTCATAAGCCGTCCAGAAACCGAGAAACGGGCCGAACGAGAAGGCGAAGAAGATGCGGTCACGGCCTTTCACCAGTCCGGCGGCGTCAAACACACGCTGCCAGCATTTCAGCATCGCATCCCAGCTCTCCGGCGTGTCCACCCAGGCCATCGGCTCGCCCGTGCTGGTGCCGCTGGTCTGGCAGAAGCGGGTGTATTGATGGATTGCACGGGTCAACATCGTGCCAAAGGGCGGATGCGCCGCCCGGTCGGCCTGAATGTCCGCCTTCACTGTGAAAGGCACCTGCGCGATGAAGTCCTCGATACGGTTCATGCGGCTGACCTTTAGCTCCCACTCGCGGATCTTCTTGCCGTAGAAGCTGTCCGTCGTGGCCAGATTGAGCACGATGGAGCGGAGTTTGCGCCACTGGTTGGAGCGCAAACGCACGCGGTCGATCAATGGAGGCCCATCTGACACCCGGCTAGACATGGCGAGGCACGTTACCGGGTCAAGCAACGCGCTCGCAACGGGTGATTTGTGGCGGCAGGTGCCGCGCAGCCGGAAACCGCTCAGTTTCGAGTGACGCGCAGGCGCTGCGACAGCACATGCTCCTTGCTGGGATGCACCGCGACGACATCCGGCGCGGCATTGGCGGCCTCGATGCAGACGAAATACGGATACGCGTCGTCCGGTAGATCGGAGAGGCGCTTCGATTTCTCGATCCACGGATTCCACACGATCGTGGCCCGGCTGCCGGATTTTTCGACGACGATGGTCCGGCCGCCGGCCTTGTCGAGCAGACGCACGGTTTCCTTGGATTCGTAGTTCCGGTCCACCTCACGGTCGAAATAAACAGGTCCGCTTTGCTCGATGCGCTCCGGTGAGAGGCGGCTCTCGACATAAAACGCGTCGTCCAGGCCGATCACGGCGGTTTGGGTGACGTCTGTGACACAGAAGTAGGTGTGCAGCGCTCCCGTCATCGACCACGCTTCCGTGCCGGTGTTCTTGATGTGCAGCGCCATGCTGAGCTGCGCGCCCATTTTTACTTCAAACATCAGCTCGAACGCATGCGGCCAGAAGGCGCGAGAAGCGTCGCTGTCGCGCAGATGGAGTTGCAGGGTCACTCCCGCGAGGTTTTCCGTCACTTCGCCAACTTCCCACATGAGGTTGCGGACAAATCCATGCGCAGGCTTGTCGCTTTCCGTCGGATGCGGGCCAAACCAGGGCCAGCAGACTGGAACGCCGCCACGGATCGCCTTGCCCGGCTCCAGCAGGGCCTGCGGACTCATGTAAAGCACTGGCGTTTCACCGGCGGGTGTCCATTCCATCACATGCGCCCCGTTCAGGGCGATCCGTCCGCTTGCCGCAGCGTGTTGGATCACGAGAATCGGGTAGCCGGCGGGTTCTTCGATGAGAGTGACGGAGGAAGGCAGGTTCATGCGGTCGGATTCATATCCTGAACCCCGCTGGCAGCAACTCCGCCATCGTCATCGACACCGGTTTTCCATCCCGTAGGAACCACACGACCGTTTCCGGCGTCGCAAATTCCGCGATCACCTGCCGGCAGGCCCCGCAAGGCGGAAACTCATGCCCCAGCGCGATCACCGCCAGCGTGGCGATTTTCATGTCCGGCCCTTCCTCGGCCACGGCGTGGAAGATCGTGTTCCGCTCCGCGCAGATCGTCAGCCCGTAGCTCGCATTCTCCACATTGCAGCCGGTGAAAAGCCCGCCGCCTTGTGTTTCCAACGCGCAACCCACCTGAAACTTCGAGTAAGGCGCGTACGCCTTCCCGGCGGCAGTTCGGGCTTTAACAAACAGGTCAGCGGCGTTCATGCGGAAGCCATACCCGCGTCCTTTCCGAAGGCAATCTTCACCTTCCCCTCACCCCGGCCCTCTCCCCGAAGATGATCTGGGAGCAATGTTGTCTTGGGCGGGGAGAGGGGGAGCGCTTCCGAGCCTTCCAAAGCAAATCCCCTCTCCCCGCGAGAGATTATCCTCAACTGGCATCGCTTGATGCGGGGAGAGGCTGGGTGAGGGGCGCAGCTTTCCGGCGGGTGCGTTCCCAGATCACGCTCAAAACGCTGTCAGTGTCTCCGAGCATCGCTTGATTGGTGAACCGCAGCGTCTCAATGCCTTTGGATCGCAGAAAGGCGGTTCTTTTTTCATCACGCACGCGTCCTTCAGCGCTGTTGTGCTGGCCGCCATCCAGTTCAATCGCCAGATTCAATTCCGCGCAGTAAAAATCGAGAACATAAGGTTCCACAGGATGCTGGCGGCGGAACTTCCGACGATTCACCCGACGATCTCGAAGACAGGACCACAGCAGAGCCTCGGCATCCGTGGCGTCACGTCGCAGCTTGCGTGCGAACTCGATGAGTTCGAGGCGTTCGCCGGTGATTTCGTGACGAATTTCCTCCAGGCGTGTGGGCATGATGTCAGATCATGGCTTGTCAGCCGCTTTCGGTTCCTCCTTCATCAAACCGGCACGAATGAGCTGCGCCTTCGCCTTGTCGGCGTTCATCCCACCCACAGGCAGGTCGAAGCCAAGCGTGTCGCCGTTCGGTTTGAAACCGTTTCCGTCGGCATCGACGTAGATCGGGTTGTTGTACGCGCAGGGGCGCATTTTCGCGTAGTCGCTGGTGCCAAAGCCGATTTTTTCATCCCCATCCTCGTCAATGGCGACGACGATCAGGTGGGCGTCGTGCTGGAGCGGGATGTGGATCTTCTCGTCGAATTTCACGACGCCGTCCTTGAACATCTTCGGATGCGTGGTGCGGGTGAAGTTGAGCTTCGGATCAGGACGTGAGTTCACCAGCACCTGCACGCGGTCGATGTCCATCCAGTCGGTGCATTGCACGCGGACTTTGAGGTCGATGCCGCCGGTCGCGCGATCGTCATCTCCGGCGATTTTGCCGTTTTGCGTGGTGACTTCGAGGAAGGGACCGGTGCTGAGCACGATGTGCCCGGCTTTCGCATGTGGAGAGAGTTCCGCCCAGTCGATCTTTGCTGGTTCGTCGGTACTGGACGGCAGGTAGCAGCGCCAGCAGCCGACGCCGTTGCCATAAACCGAATGAGCGTCCGCAACGCCGACGGCGGTGACGCGCAGACCTTGATTCAAGAGCTGACGCCAGAGGAATTCACGAACCTGGGAGACTTTCATCGCCAATGAACCCGCCGGGCGGCTCAGGCTGAAGGGCGATTCGGCGAGGATGTTCGTGCCCGGGCCGTTTTCGCTCTCGGAGCCGTCGATCATGTCGCCCACGCCGACGAAGCCGCCGTCGCGCACGCCATCGCTGTCGCGATCAACAAACATGTTGGCGAGATCGGGGTGATTGAACTGGATCCAGCGGTCGGCACGCTCGCCCTGCCAGCGGCGCAGCGTGAGGGCGGTGATGCGTGGGTCGTCATTCCATACGGGAGCGCCGCCGTCCTGTTTGAGCGGCTCCGGCTCGAAGGGGAAGGCATTGAAGTGCTGGCGGCTGCCGGTCAATTCCATGCCCTTGACCGTTTTGATGTGATTCTCAAGGTCGAGTGCCTTGATCGTCGGTTCCCAGTCGAAAAGACGGTTGTGCTCCGTGGTCGGTGCGAATTCGAGATGCTCGACGGCGATGTTGATGAGACGTCCGTCGGTGTCGCACACGTTGTCACCGCTCGGTGTGCTGTGATTGTGGAAGTCGGCGCTGATCCAGCCCTTCGTGTCCACGAGGCGCTTCAGCGTGCCTTTGAAATCAACGGTGTTTCCGGCTTCAAGCGTGATGTCCTTGGCGATGTGGCCGTATTCCGGCCCACGCACGACGACGACGCGATATTTGCCCGGCGGAAGCTGCTGGGTGAAGTGCCCGTTCTCGCTGTGATATTGATCCACACAGCCATGAGCCCGCCATTTCGGACCGAGGTTGAGTTTTTCGGCCTTTTCATCGAGCGGCGCGAAGTGGGCCTTGCAGGGCAGCGGCTTGCCGTCCTCGCCCGTGATGGCAAAGCGGATGGCGGAGGCGTTCTGCATCGTGAGCTTCGGCGCGGTGGTGCTCCCTTCGCCGACGGTGAGGCTGATTTTGGCATCTGGGCGGCCCAAGTCGGTGACCACGAGTTCCACCGCCCCTGTGGGCAGTTTCAGGCTGAACTTGCCATCCGCATCGGGATAGGCAGTGATCGTCTTTTTGCCATCGGGAACGAGGATCGAGGCCGTGGCGACACCTTTGCCGTCCGCACTGACGATTTGTCCCGTCACGGTGCCAACTTTCACGCCTTTGACCGAGCGGAGTTCACCCACCGCCTGCGCTGGCGAGTTGCCGACGGCGAAGAAGCGTGCGATCACCACTTCCTGCTTCGGCTTCAGCTCAATCGTGTCTTCCAGCTTATCAATGCCGGTGACGCTAAGCGTCGTGAGGGCATAGCCGCATTTGTGCGCGGGATTGATCGCGTCGGCCCAGCGGATGCCGTCGCCGGTGGTGCCGGTGCTGTCGAAGCGGGTGAAATCATCCTTGGTGAAGGTCTTCTGCGGCTTGTCGGATTCGTTGCGCAGCACGGTGGTGATGAAGAGGCCCTGCACGCCGTCTTTGACGCGATATTCGTGGCGTTTGAAGACACCGCCGTTCTTTGCCGCCGTGGTCACCGATTCCACCGCGGCGCTGCCTTCCTCCTTCACATTCGCAATCTTCACGTAGCTGACGTGTCCATGACCGCAGGGGCTGTAAATGACGAGTTGATCGTTGTCCGCACCGCGCAGGGTCAGATCATACAGCGCACCGGGGGTCACGCCGTCCTCGCCGTAGAACGTGCTCATGTTCGCACGGCGGTTCGGTGCGTTTTGAGAGATGAGCGCCTCCACCTTGTCGCTGCGCAGCACGAAGTCGCCGCGGATGCCATCGGCCTCCTTGCCCTTCGGCAGCTCGGTTTCGCGGCCGAGCGCGGCTTCAAAGACTTCAGCGGCAGGCATGGAAGCCGCGACCAGGAGGGAGGACAGGAGGATCGATTTCATGGCGGGAGGGAAGGGGAGCCTTACCAAACGGGCACGGGAGAGGCATCTTGTGATGGCGCACAACTTTGTTAATCTCAGCCGCATGACTTCTGCCGCCCGGCGTCTTGAATGGCTCGATCTCTTCCGTGGACTCGCGGTGCTGGGCATGGTGTGGACGCATGCGGCCAACACATTTCTCGATTCCAGGCTGCAGGAAACGTCCTGGTATCGCGAGATGAGCTACTACCACGGTCTCATCGCGCCCGCGTTCTTCTGGATCGCCGGATTTGTGCGTGCACACGTCACGGCGGGCAAAACGAAGCCCGCATGGCCCGCCATGAAGAGGCTGCTCATGGTGCTGCTCATCGGCTACCTGATGCACGTGCCGTGGCAGACGCTTTTCGATGCGAAATCGTGGCGGGCCGCCTGCACGGTGAACGTGCTGCATTGCCTGGCCATCAGCGGCATGCTCATGCTGTTGGCGGAACGGTTCGGGCGCTGGCGTGATGTGATCGCCGCAGTGCTGCTCGTGTTCTTTGTGGGCTTGCAAACCTCGGCTGAAAGCTGGCGCACGGGCGTCTTGTTCATCGACCAGTATTTCAATCGCAACCAGGGCTCGTTCTTCGCCTTGTTTCCGTGGGTGGGCTTTGGGCTGGCGGGCTTTTTGACGCGAAGGCTCTGGAATGGCGGCACGAATGGCCGGGCTGTATTGGTTTGGGTGCTGGGTGCGCTGCTGGCCTTTGTTCAGCCGAATTCTCCGTGGCCCGGTGGAGCACCGGAGTTCTTCCTCGAACGTCTCGGCTGGGTGATGATGGCTGCGGTGCTGGTAGCTGGCGTTGGGAATCGAATCTCGCAAGTGACTGGCTGGTTGCGCCTCGCGGGCCGGGAATCGCTGCTGCTTTACGTGGTTCATCTCATGCTGATTCATGCCGTCCCGATGCCTCGGCAGCCCTTGCAGCATCTCATCGGCATGACGCAGCCCGTTTGGAGTGTCGTCTTGATCTTCGCCGCCTTGTTTCCTGCGACGCTGGCTTTCGGATGGCTGAATGAGCGGCGCAAAGCTCGCTGAACGAGCGTCTGGCAAGAGCAGCGGCTGTTGAGCCGTAGTCTGCGACGCTCATGATCCGCCGACTTCTCCCATTGCTCCTCGCCACTTCGCTCGCTGCGGAGGAAAAACGTGTGCCCACGGCCCAGGCGATGGGTTTGCTGAAAACGCAGTGCATGGGCTGCCACAATGCGGAGAGGAAAAAGGGCGATCTCTCGCTCGAAACGCGTGAATCGGCCCTCGAAGCGATCCAATCGGGCAAAATCATCTCCTCGCTCACGGCGACGGGAGACGAGCACATGCCGCCGAAGAAGCAGTTGCCGGAAAAACAGATCAATTTGCTCAAAGCGTGGGTTCAGGGCGGTGCGGCGTGGGATGTGGCGGCGCTGAAGAAATTCGGCGAGCTGACTCCGGCGGACAAATTGGCCGCTTTGCCGCCCGGACATGCTCCAGCGACGACTTTGGCGCTCAGCGCCGATGGAAAATGGCTCGCAGCAGGCAGCGGCAATCGTGTCGTCGTGCGGGATGCGAAAACGAAGGACCTGCCGGTCATCGCGACGCTGGAAGGGCACAAGGATGTCATTCAATCGCTCGCGTGGAACGGCGATGGCACGCGATTGGCCGCGGGAGGCTATCGCAGCGTGCTGGTGTGGAATTCAGCGGATTGGAAACTCGCGAACACGCTCGCCGCGCCGCTCGAAGGCCGCGTGACGGGCCTGACCTTCCTCGCCGACAAAACGACGCTGATCCTCGCGGACGGCCCGACAGGCGTGAAGGGCGTTTTGCATCGCTGGAAGCTCGGCGAGCCGAAACCGGCGCAAACCGTCGAGGCACATGCGGACAACATTTTGAGCCTCACGCTGAGCAAAGACGGCAAACAGATCGCCACCGGCGGCGCGGACAACCTCGCGAAGGTTTGGGACGCGGCCACGCTGAAGGAAATCGCGAAGATCGAAGGCCACGTCGGCCACATCACGTCGCTCGCTTTCAATCACGACGGCAAATGGCTCGCCACCGGCAGCGCGGACAAGGAACTCAAAGTTTGGGACATCGCCACGAAGGAGATGCTGATGCTCCTCGGCGACAAATCCGCGCCCGTGAACGCCTTGATGTGGTCCGCTGATTCCAGTGCGCTCACTTACCTCACCGATAGCGGGAACGTCTTCAACATCACCGAACTCAAAAGCCACGACGGCGTCCGCCTCGCCTTCACCAGCGGCAAATCGAAGAAGCTTACGACGCTCGAAGGTGTGCCGTATGCGGCAGTGGAAAGTGGAACAGGTTTGCAACCTGTTCAGTCCCAACCCGGACAGGTTAAAAACCTGTCCCACTCTCTCATCTTCGCCGCACTCGACAGCGGCAAAGTCGTGCAACTCGATGAGAAGGCGAACGTCACCAAGCTGGAAAGTGGAACAGGTTTGCAACCTGTTCAGTCCCAA
>NZ_JACSRD010000273.1 GCF_014879935.1 Prosthecobacter sp. | reverse complement strand
CTGGATGGCCGGCCGTCTCGACCTGCAAATCCCTTCAGCTTTTACCCACCCAGCATAGCGAAGCGCCCTAATTAGAGACATTTTTATGCCATCCACCCCCGATCCCCTGTCACCAAGACCATTTCCGAATGGGTTGATCTGTTTTATTGTCTCGAGCTTTGCCGCGATGGCTGTTTTCACGGTGACGGACAGATTCCGCACATACGGTTACTCGCTCTTCATCGGAGTGCCGCTGGGAATGGGCGCGCTACTAGGACTTCTTTATCAGCGTGGTCGTAGGTGGAAATGGTTGGAATCGCTTTATTTGCTGGTTTGCTCGCTCGGCATGGCATCAGGATGGCTCATTCTCTGCCAGATCGAAGGAGTTATCTGTGTGCTGATGGCTGCGACGTTGGTTTCATTCGTCGCTCTAGTAGGCATGCTGGTTTTTTGCTCCGTTGACTTCCTGCTACGAAGTTTTCGTCATCGAAACAAACTCCACTGCCTCGCCATCCTCTGCATCCCTCTCGCGATGAATTGGGAGTCATCCCATCGTCCAACGCCGCCGATGCTCGAACAAACCACGACCATCGAAGTGAATGCTTCGCCGGAGGTCGTGTGGCAGTTCATACCTTCATTTCCAGCCATCAAAGATCCTCCAGCAGGGTGGCTGGCGAGCGGAGTCGCTTATCCCATCGCTTCCGAGATCGACGGCAGCGGGGTCGGTGCCACGCGGCGTTGCATCGTCTCCACCGGCACGATGCCGGAGGTCGTCACAGCATGGGAACCGGACAAAAAGCTCGAATTTGAGGTGAAGGAAACACCGCCCGCCATGGTGGAAACGAATCCTTTCGGTGAAGTGCATGCGCCGCACCTCGAAGGCTACTTTCAGGCTCGTTACGGCCGTTTCGTGCTCGTTCCTCTCCCGGATGGACGCACACGCATCGAAGGTACCAGTTGGTTCGTGCACGACCTGTGGCCTCAGTGGTATTGGGAGCCCGTCACCCGCCACACCGTCTCCCAAATCCACAATCGCGTGCTCACTCACATCAAATCACTCGCCGAAAAAGCCTCGCCTCTCGCGAAGTAATCCGTTTCATTGCCCGAACACCAATGCCTCCCTGGTCCCAACTGAACGAGAAAAAGACCCGCCTCGACGCCCTGCGTCCGCTGCGGGAGTCCTCGATTCGCAGCCTGATGGAGGCGCTGGATGTGGAGTTGGTCTATTCATCGAACGCCGTCGAAGGGAACACGCTCACCCTTCAGGAAACCTCCGCTGTGCTGCTGCATGGCGTGACCGTCGCCGGAAAGCCGCTCAAGGATCATCTTGAGGCCGTAAACCTCGCCAGTGCGTGGAAGCATGTGAAGGAACTGGCCAAAGTCTCAGCGCCTTTGAGTGAAAAAGAGCTATTGGAGCTGCACACTCTCGTTCTCGGCAAAGACGATCCCGCGGCAGGTCATTACCGCAGCGTTCCCGTTTTCATTCGTGGCTCAAAGCACGTCCCGCCGAATGCTCGCATCGTGCCGGAGAAGATGGAGCAACTCTTCGCCATGGATCGCACAGGCGAGCACGCCGTCGAACAAGCCGCCAACCTGCACGAAGCCCTCGTGACCATCCATCCCTTCGTCGATGGCAACGGACGCACCGCCCGGCTGGTGATGAACCTCCTGCTCATGCGGGCCGGTTTTCCACCGCTGCGCATCCAGCCCGAACACCGCGCCGCCTACTTCACAGCGCTCGACGAGTGCCGTTTTGGATCACCCAAGGCCTATGTGGAATGGATTGCTGCTCAGGCCGAGGCGGAGCTGGATTTTTGGCTGGGTGCTCTTGCATCGTGAGGCCGCTCGGAGTTCTTTGCTTGGATTCATCCGAGACGCCGGACAAACTCGCCCCATGAGCACCTCCACCGTCTTTCCGATGATCCCCGCCGCCAGCAAATCGCTGTGGTTTTTCGCCATCATCAGCCTCGTGCTCATCGGCGCTCTTGTGCTGATGATCTGGCTCGCGTGGTCGATGCAAAACGTGCGCTTCACCGTCTCCAACGAAGGCCTCCGCCTCCAAGGCGATCTCTACGGCCGGGCGATCCCGCTCAAATCGCTTAAAATCGACGAAGCCGTCGTCACCAACCTCAACATGGACAAGGATCACCAGCCCAAATGGCGCACGATGGGTACCGGATTGCCCGGTTACGCCGCCGGTTGGTTCAAGCTGCGCAATGGAACCAAAGCCCTGCTCTACGTCACCGACCGCACCCGCGTCGCCCGCATTCCGACGACGGAAGGTTACACGGTGTTGCTGAGCGTGGCCGAGCCTCAGGCGCTGATTGACGCTTTGAAGGGCCAGAACATGCCCTGAAGGCCATTTTAGCCGCCGTTCACCACCATGCCGCGCAGGGCGCTGGAGGACATCATGGGCTGGAGCAGGGCGACGGCGGCGCGGAGCTGGGCCGGGGTGGTGACGGACGGGTTGTTGACGATGAGGACGTCGGTGGCGAGCGGGGCCAGCGGGGCGACGTTGGCGAAGCTCTTCAGCAGCGGTGAGGCGTCGAGGATGATCCAATCGACTTCCGTCTTGGCCCGCTCGATCCACGTGCGGTAGCCGTCCAGCAGCTCGTTCGTGGCGTGGGCTGGCAGATCGCAGCCGGGCAGCAGGTAGAGGTTGCTGTAGCCATAACGCAACGCCTCAAGGTGATGCGCATAGGCTCCGTGGCCCTGCGACGCACGCGGGAACCACTGGTGGAGCGTTGGGGAGCCAGGATTGCACTCCATCATGAACACGCGCCGGCCTTGATGGCAGAAGGCGGCCGCCAGGGCGGAGGAAACGAGCGTTTTGCCTTCTCCCGAACCGGAACTGGTGATCAAGACGATGCCCGCCGTGCTGCCACGATGCATGGCCTGCATTTCCAGCGTCGCCGTGAGGTGATGCAGCGCGCTGGAGGCCCCGATCGGCTCCGGTTTGAGCAGTTCGGACAACATCATCTCCGGTGTGCTGCCCTGAACGTAGGGAAGCCGGGCCAGGATGGTCGTTCCACCGCCGGCCGGCTGGAGGCCGGGCATCGGGCGGGCGGGCGGTGGCGGCACGGGCTGGGGTGCCCCGCGGTCCGGGATCGACATCGGCAAGGCGGATGTCTGGGGTGCGGCGATGGCGAAGGGTGAGGGCGGCGGCACTGCTGCTGGAGGTGCGTTCACAAAGGTGGCGGTGTATGCGCCGTGCTGCATCGGGTCAGCCATTGCCTGCCGCCCGGCTTTGGGCTGGAAGAGCGTCCTGATGTGATCGTCGAAGATGCCCCAACTGACCGGGACACCGATGAAACACAGGCCGAAGAGCATGGCGGCGGCGACCGCGGCCATCGGCTTGCTCGGCTTCACGGGTTTCTCAGGAACCATGGCCACATCGGCCACACGCAGCAGCCCGCTGTCGCGGAACTGTCCGGTGAGGGCGGCCTGGCTGCGGCGCATCTCGATTTTCTCATACAAATCGCGGTCCATGCGCACCTGGTCGCGGAGAAGGCTCTGCTGCACGTTCTTGCCGTTCAGATCAAGGGCCACGCCACGGGCGTCCTCAAGCTGGTTGCGAAAATCGGCGATCTGGCGCTGCTGCGACTCGACTTCCGCCTGCACCATGCTGACCACGGCGGAGACGGAGCGGTCGAGCGCGGACCTGAGAGCCTCGATTTCTTTGGCGAGTCCGATCATGGTAGGATGTTTGCGGCCGCAGGTGGCCTCCAAAGGTGCGCGCTCGGCGATCTTCGCGTCGAGCTGCTTGCGCAGGTGGGCCACATCCGGGTTGTCGGCAAAAAGGCGCAGTTCGGTGAGGTCGCGGCCGGCTTTCTGGGCGGCGACGACGTTGTCGAGATCGCTTTTCGCCCGGGTGAGCTTCAAATCCGCCTCGGTGATGGCCACGTTGAGCTGGCGCACCTTGTCACTGGAGATGTCCTTGGTCTCCGTGTCCTCCATCAGGCCCTGGCTCCGGCGGTACTCGGCCAGTTTCTGCTCCGACTCGCGCAGACGCTTCTGCAGCTCATCGGACTTCTTTTCGAGGTAGGTGGAGGCATCCGCGCTGAGCTTGGACTCCTGCTCGGCCACGTAGTGGATGTATTCCTCGACGTATTGGTTGGCGAAATCGGCCGCCAGATGCGGATCGCGGTCACGCACCTGCACGCGCAGGACGTGCGACTCCTTCAGCGGCTCCACGCGGACGTTCGACGCCATCAGATCGATGAAATGCTCACGCGGGTCGGCCGGTTTGCCCGGCTTGTAGAGGCCGACGAGGTTCATCATCTCGTCCTTGCGGCTGAGGGAGCTGGCTTCACGCTTGAGGAAGGCGTCGCGCTTCTCCGCGTCGAAGTGCTCGTAGAAGTGGTTCAGGAAGCGGCGGGAAAGCAGCTCCGTGCGGTGGTTGTTGATCAACTGCGGGGCGCTCAGCTCCGTCACGCCACGACTCGCCATCGCTTCGAAGTTGAACGGATTGCCGTCCTGGAGGCGCAGCAGCAGCTGTGACTCCGCCTCGTAGATCTTCACCCCCATGCCGAGGTAGTAGAACGTGAACGCCGCCATCATCAGCCCCAGCACCGCGCCGCGCAGCCAGCGCTTGCGGATGTAGCCAAACACATCCGCGACGCTGATGAACGACTGCACCTCGAAATCGCCCGGATTGATCGGCGGCAGGAAGGCCCGCGGATCAAACACGGGCGACATGCCGGGCTGCGCCGGCATCGTCATGGACGGGGCCATCGGCACCAGCCCGCCGCCCCGCGTGGGAGCGAGCGCCAGCATGGCCCCGAAGCCGGGCTGTTGCACGGCTGGAGCAGGCTGCAGGCTGTAAGGGATGGCCATGTCAGAATGACGACTGAGGAAGGACGAGGGATGCGGATGCCACAGCGGCGGCAGTCGCCTGCGGCGGGGTTTTCAGCCGCATGGCGCGGGTGATGATCTCATTCACCAGACGCACATCGAAGACATCCGCGGCGAGCTGGCGGCTGAGACGGCCCTGAACGGCGATTTGATCGGGATTGGCCAGGAACCACTCCATGGCGCACTCGACGGCGGCGACATTGTGCGGCTGGCAGAGGAAGCCATTCTCGCCCTGCATGAGCATCTCGCCCTCCTCGCGCTGCTTCTCGCCTTCGGAGGTCAGTTTGACGCACTCACGGGCTCCCACGGAGTTGGTGGTGATGATCGGGCGGCCGGTGGCGAGCGCCTCCAGCGTGGCATGCGGCACTCCTTCGCGATACCATGTGGGCAGGACGAAGACGTGCATGGTCTTGAGCAACGAAGCGACGTCCTTGACCATGCCGTGATGCACCAGCGTGCCCTCCGCCACCCATTGGCGCACCTCGCTCTCGTCCACGCGGTTCGGATTCGGGTCAAAGGGGCCTACGAGGTGGAACTCGGCATGCGGATGGAGCTGTTTGATGCGTCTGGCGGCCTCGGCGAACACGCGCACGCCTTTGCTGATGAGCAGACGGCTGACGAGCACGAAACGGATGTGGCCGGCGGCGATCTTGGCGTCGTTTTCGAGCGGGGCGTGGTCGAACTCGTCCATGTTCACGCCTGACCCGGCGGTGACGTGGACGGGAACTCCGGCAGGCAGCATGCGCAGGTCAGTGAAGAGCTTCACATCATCGTGATTCTGCATGAAGATGACGTCCGCGCGTTTCAACGCGAAGCGATGCAGCCACTCCGAGATCGCGGTGACGATCTTCTGCCGCAGCGTGACCGGTTTGACGAAAGTGAAGCCCAATCCCGGCAGCAGGGCATACACGCGTTTGATTCCCGCCAGACGTGCGACGACGCAGCCATACACGACGGATTTGATGGTGTAGGCGAACAGGGCGTCCGGCTTTTCGGAGCGGAACAGGCGCCACATGTCCCACAGGGTGACGAGATCCTTCAGCGGATTGACCTTGGAGCGCATCATGCGGATGGCACGATGCCGGCCGCCGAAAGCGCCGACGTATTCGCGCACGTGCGGATAGTCCTCCGCCGCGGCGGTGACCACCTCGCAGCCATGGGCGGCGAAGTCGCGGATCAGATCACCGCGATGATAGACGAGTGTGTTGGCATCAGCCGTGAGCACGAGAACTTTCATGCGGCGAGACCCTCCGGGATTGGTTTGACGGCAAAACGGCGGCGCACGGTGCGCAGCGCGTGAAAGACGGACGCACGCCAACTGGATGGATTGGCGGCTTCAAGATCGAGAACCCAGCGTGTCGAGTCGCACCACTGGCGCTTGTACTCGTAGTCACCGGGCAGCAGATCATAGACGCGGACGCCACGCCGCATGGCGTTGATGATGGACCAGCGCATGGCCATTTTCCCTGGCGAAAGCCGCGCAAAAGTTCCATCCCAGCCCATCTGGTAGAGGAAGAACTCATCACGCTCGACGAAACCATAAATGGCGGAGACCACGGTGCCGTTCGATTCGAGCAGAGGCAGGATGGCACGGCCTTCAGGCAGCCATTGGGCGGCGAGACGGCGATGAAACCGCAGGGAAGCCGTGGTGGTGAAGGTGCTGGCCTCGTCTGGCAGATTCTCATCGTGCAGGCAACGGAGGCACTCGAAGGCATGCGGGTGCGGGAATCGATCTCCCGACAGCGTGGTCACACCCGCATGGTCTTTCTCGAAGCTCTTGCAGCTACGCCGCAGATTGCCGCGCCAGCTTGCACTGTGGCGGGCCTCGATCTCCTCCCACGAGCCGGGCAGGCTGATGAAACGGCAGCCATGACGGTTGAGCACACTCGCGCGGATGAAATGGTCCCGGAGGGCGGCCAGAATGTGCGGGGTGTTGCCTGATTCCTGCGGCAGGGCGTTCAGACGCACGACGTCGCATTCCGGCCGCAGTTCCCTGAATGCCTGGCAGAGCTGGGGCGCGAGCTCGTCCTCACGCCCGGCAGGCACGATGAAGTCGAGACGCTCGCCACGAGCCTCGCCAAAGCCGCCGAGAAACGCCAGCGTGACAAGATGCCGCCGCGCCTGATCCTGCTCACGGGCCAGCATGAGCGGCGCGATGGCCTGCGGCTGGCCTGCGGCGTCACGCAGCACGATGATCGCGAGCCTCGCGTCCTGGCGGCACTCTTGCCACCACAGACGGGCCCAGTCCCAACGCATGAAGGGCGAGCGCGTGGCCATTTGATCGACGAGCGGATCCCAGAACGGCTCAAGTCCCTGGAATTCGTGTTCGTCACGGATGATTTGCAGCGTGAGCGCCTCGCGCCGCGCCGGTGTCGCAATTCTGGGCGAGGTGGCCGTCATGGGGTGCCTCCCTTCTTCACGTTGGCGGTCTGCTTGCGATGGTGCGCGGTCTCGATGAGTCCGCCGAGATGCAGGCGGGCGTCCATCAGCAGGCCTGGATTGTTGTCCCAATCGCCAAAACCACGTGCGAAGCTCGAAGCGAGGCGTTGCGCTTCATTTTCGAGCCCGAACTGCCGCGCGAGCATGAGGTAATCGTAATCTTCCACCGTCTCCCGCAGCCATTTCAGCCGGATGGAGGCGATGGGAGCATGCCGGCCATGCTGTTTCTCCGTGGCCGGGTAGATGAAGGAGCCGTCTCCATTGTAAGTCGCGCCGTCGGAGGTCTTGAAGGTGCCCGCGTCATGCCAGACATCGACGCCATCGGCCGCGAAGAGCGTGTCCCAGTAGGTGAAGCCGGTGATGCCATGCTTCGGGAACAACCAGCCGGCGATCCGGTGCGCCGTGGGCGGATAATCGAGCGCCCAGACCGGCGGAAAGCTGTGTTCGAGCTTCTTCGGCATGCCGTGCTGCTGCTCCCACTCGTCCGGCATCTGCACCAGCGCGGCATAGGCCCAGACCTCGTCACCCGCTTGTCTGCGCAGAGCGATGTCATGCCTGCCGCCGGCCCATTCCATGTCCTTCCACACGTAGCTGAAATGCGGCACCCAGATGTCCACCGCGCCATTCAGGCTGCCCCAGGAAGGCTTTTCCGGCGTCGGCTGCTCGGTGATGAGCAGCGGCACGCGGACGCCATGCTTCTTTTCGACTTCATTGAAGAACTCGCCCCAGCGGCGGACGTTTGCATACGCGGTCTCGTTGTTCGGCTCGTCGAGATCGCCCATGATGACGTAGCCGCGTGATTCGCAGCGGATCTTTGCCAGCAGCTTCATCCACTGCGCCACGTAGGTCATGGCAGCGGCGCGGTCTTTGCCCAGCGGATCGCCAAACGGCCACTGGGGCCAGATCGGCAGGCCGATGGTGCTGCAATGACGGTGCAACAGATGCTTCCGCAGAGCACGCTCCGCCTTGTCCTCGTCGAGCCTGCCCGTGGCTGGATCGGGATAGCTGCCGACGATCTGATCCACGCTCAGACGATGCTCGGCGAAGAGATCATAGTAGGCATCCAACAAGCTGGCGTGGGCGGGTGAAGGCGAGTTGTCCTTGTATTCGAGGCCATGGACCTCCGACACGCGGCGCACGGTCGTCATGATGGAGGTACGCAGCTTCGGCACGACCGGAAGATCAAAGTCCCACACCTTCAGCGTGTAGGGTGCGATCAAGGTGTTCCCGTCGGCCAGCTTGAACCGCACTTCACCGATGTAGTCACCGGGTGCGGCGGTGTAAGGCACGAAAACATCCACCCAGAACGGCTGGTTGATGGAGCCGTCGCCTTTCAATGCCTGTGCTGGCATGTCCACGGGCACGAGCGCATCGGCGTAATCACCTGCGGGCAGCGGGGCCATGGGCGTGGAGGCGGAAACGCGCACGTAGTGCTCGCGAAACACGCGTGGTGCGGGCAGCAGCGCGTCCGAATCGGTCTTTGCGAGGCCGGAGGGCACCACTTCGAGTTTGGTGAGCTGCTCCGGCGTGGCGGTGACGACGATTTGCAGCGCCTCCCACTCCCCGCGGGCGGCTTGCAAAGCGTGTGTCTGCGCGGCGGGCGGTGTGCCGTCACGCGGAATGCGTGTCATCGCATCGCAAAACGACACGCGGACCGGCTGGGCCACGCTTGGTGCCGTGAGAGCCAGAAAAAGCAGCACCGCGTTCATCTGCGCACCTCCAGAAGCTGGGCGTAGGTCTCCGCATACTGGCGTGCGGCCTCTGCGATGGTGAATTTCTCCAAAACCCGCTGACGTGAGCGGCTGGCGACTTCCGCCCGGGCACCTGGGCCGAGCCGCAGCGTGCGCTCCCAGGCATCGGCCAGCGCCGCAGCATCATGCACAGGCACGGTCTGCCCCACGCCTTCCATCAGACGGCTGCAATCACCCACATCCGTGGTGACGCAGGGAATCCCGCACGACATGGCCTCCATCACCGTCATGGGACAGGCCTCGGTGCGGGAGGACAGGGAAAAGACATTGAGCGCCGGATAGAGCCGCCACGGATCGGGGCGGAACGATTCAAAGCGCACCTGCTGGCGCCGGGGCAGTTGGGCGAGCAATTCGCGCTCCGTGGCGCTCATTTCGACCTCGACGCCGCCGCAGAACACGAAATGCGCCTCCGGCAGCCGGGTTTGCAGCATCGCCGCCGCGCGAAGGAAGGTCGGCAGGTCCTTCATCTCGTGAAAACGGCCGACGTAACCGATGACGGGCGCTGATGGCGGCAGCCGGAGCTCCGCACGCGTGTCGAGCGCGGCATCGGTGTCCGGGACGAAGCGTTCCGCGTCGATGCCGTTCGGGATCCAGCTCATTTTGGAGCGCGGATAGCCGATCGCGGCATGGTCTTCGATCGCGGCCGCCGAACAGGAGATGATCCGTGAGGGGATGAACCGTGAACTGAGCGACAGCGCGCGGCGGAAGATCGCGAGCTTGCGGTCGCCATCACCCGGATTGCGATGAATCTCCCGGCAGTGGATGCTCCAGACGACTTTGCGCACGCCGGCGATGCGGGCGGCCCAGCCGCCGACGAGATCCGCATGATGCATCCAGGTCTGCACGAGATCCGGACGCTCCGCATGCAGCACCGAACGCAGTTTCGAAAGCGTGGGCCGCGTGAGGTAGGCAGTTTCCTCCAGATCGTGCAGCGTGATTTCCGCCTCCTGCAGCCGCTTTGCCAGATGCGCCCACGGTTTGGAGTTCAGCGTGACGACCACGGTGCGGAACTGCGCGGGATCCAGCGTCTCCGCGAGGTTGCGCAGCATGGCCTCCGCCCCGCCGCCGCCCAGGCTGTAGGCGAAGTGCAGGATCGTGGGCCGACGGTCTTTGGCCAGGCTTCCGAGCGAGGCGACACGCGCAAACGTCGGCTGGCGCCGCTGCCGGGGCAGCAACGCGGCTTCGCCGAGCTCGAGCGTGATCGTTTTCATATCAAAGCATCGACATCGCCTTCAGGCAGCTGTGCCGCCATTCTTTGAGCGTCTCATAGGCTCCCGAAACGGTGGCCTCGGCCTCCCACACTGATTCGGGTGAACCGTAGCGCGGCAGTTGGAAAAGGGACGTGCCTTCATCGACGCGGCCGTTGATCATCGTGCAGGCCGCTTTGAAGCCCGCCTCGCGCACGAGCAGGAGCGCCTCGCGGTTATAGTCGGTCTCCTTGCCGTTCGGGTAGGCAAAGGCGGAGGGCAGGTCGCCGATCTCGGCAAAGATGCGGTTCCGGCAGGTCGCGATCTCAAAACGCATTTCCGCCGAATCGCAACGTGACAGGATGGGATGGGAGTGCGTGTGCCCGCCGATGTCCACGTGGCCGCTGAAGGTCATGTCGCACGCCATGTCCCAGGTGAGCGGACGCATGGGCGCGGGCAGTTCACGGAAGCTGGGAGGAGCGACTTCGAGAGCCAGCTCCAGACGCTCCACCTCCTGCCGCAATTCCGACGCGCGCAGGGCTTTGAATTCCGGCATCAGGGCCACCAACGACTGCTGCCGCAGCTCCCGCGTGCCGAGATAAAGCCGCACGACCTTGCCGTTGACCGGCCAGTCGAGCAGTTCCTTCCGCGTGCGGCCGAGGGCCAGATCGACCCGCTGGAACCACAACGGATCCTCTCCGTCGAGGAAGCCGGTGGTCACAAACACCGTCGCGTGCAGGTCGAATCGCTTCAGGATCGGGTAGGCCAGCTCGTGGTTCGAGGCATAGCCGTCATCAAACGTGATCACCACCGAGTTGTCCGGGAGCGTCTGGTTCTTCGACTGCGCCTCGATCAGGTCAGCCAGGGAGATCACCCGATAATCCGCCGCCAGGAGGGAGCATACGCTGCGAAACACCTCCACCGGCAGGTGCAGCGACCAGTCGAGAATGCCCGGATCGCCCGAGTTCTCGCACAAACCGTGAAAAGTCAGGATCGTGGCCTCTCCCACGCGTCGGCTACGGGCGAACGACGCAAATCCACTGCCGACCAAGGCGGCAGCTTTGACAACACGCGATTCGAAGACGGGCGGCATGATCAAAGGGGGGAAAAGGGTTGAGGAATCCCCCTGCCAGTCAGGACTGGAGGGGGGCTCGGAACGGCAAAAAGGCAGACTGCGGTCCGGTATTTTAGGAGCCGATTTGTTAACTTCAATATAATAATCACAAATTCCGTATAAAGCACAGACCCGCTACAAGGCGCAAAAAAGGCCGGAAGGAGCACCTCCGGCCTCTCGCTGGGAAACACTTGCCGCAGACCACTCAGAGCGGGCGGATCCACACGTTCCGCAAACGCACGGGCGGGTCGTTTTTGTGGTCCTGGATGCGGATCGGGGCCTTCTCAGGGAACTCGCCGCTGTAGTCGGTGACCTGCTTGTGCTTCGTCGGTCCCATGATCTTCGTGTGGTTCTGCACGCAGATGCCATTCACAAAGGTGGTAATATAGGCCGGCTCCACCACCTTGCCGTCTTCCAGCTTCGGGGCGGTGAAGATGATGTCATACACCTGCCACTGGCCAGCGGGGCGCACGGCGTTCACCAGCGGCGGCGTCTGGCCATAGACGCTGCCAGTCATGCCGTCGGCGTAGGTGGGATTGTTGTCGCAGTCCAGCATTTGGGACTCGTAGCGGTCCATGAAGAACACGCCGGCGTTGCCCTTCTTCTGCGAATTGCCCTTCGTGTGCGGCTCGCTCATCCACTCCAGATGGAGCTGGCAGCTTCCGAACTCCTGCTTCGTCCAGGAGTCACCGCCGGCGATCATCAGCACGCCGCTGTCGATCTGCCATGGGCACGGCACCATTTTGCCGGTTTCCTTGCCCTTCGCGTCCTTCTCCTTGGCCTGGAGGGCGTCCGTGCTCGTGCCATCGAAAATGACAATCGCATCGGAAGGCGGCGCACCCGGTTTTTCCCCCGGTGCCACGGCATTCGGCCGCGGGCGGTCGATGTCATGCACCTTCCACTGCGTGCCGGGGATGACCGGCGTGTCCGAATAACCGATGGGAGAGGGCTTTTCCGCTGCCGGAGCGGCCGGTTTCGTGTCTGCGGCGAAAACGCCGACGCCTGCGAGGGCGAAGAGGAGGGTCTGAGCGATGTTTTTCATGAAGGGAAGCAGCAAACGAGAAGCCACAGGGCATGTTGCAGCGCAAGCTGTGAAGTTCGTGGGAAAAACAGGTTGCCAATTCCGCAGGAGAGCGGATTCTGGCGGCCCTTCAAATCGCGGGATGGAGCAGCCCGGTAGCTCGTCAGGCTCATAACCTGAAGGTCGCAGGTTCAAATCCTGCTC
>NZ_JACSRD010000109.1 GCF_014879935.1 Prosthecobacter sp. | reverse complement strand
GTCAGGTCGGGACTGCATCGATTTTGTTTGGCGGCAGCCGCGGGCCTTCGACTGGCCTGAAGAGCGATGGGAACTCACCCCTGCTTTTTTCTGCTGTCAGCCATTCTGCTGTCAACATTCTGGGAGATGCCGTCAAGCAGCCGCGCATCTCGCGGCGCTGGCGTTGAGCGGCACGGTGGAGCGGTCTTCCAACGGGAAATAGGAATCCTGGGGCGTGGAGGTGCTGGCGAGAATCTCCAGCCGGTGTTGCCAGGCGGCGGAGAACTTGTGCATGAGCGTCTCCATCTGCTGGATCTCACGCGAGTGGACGCGGAGGATGGGAATGCCGGCGGCGGAAAGCACCTCGATGGCGAGGTTGCGGTCGCGGTCTTTGCGGGCGGCTTTTTCGGCGGAACTGTCCTCGAACTCAATGGCGATCATGGGCATCCAGTCCTGCCGACGATAGACGAGGAAGTCGATGTGGCGATGGCAGATCCTCTGAAAGCCGATGAGGTCCTCGTGCTGGAGCACCTCCGCGAGGCGGGGCTTCGCCTGGATGTGGCAGGCGTATTGGGTGAGGTTTTCGAGACAGGCGTGGAAGAGCGCCTCGTTCGGGGTGAGCAGCGGAGACGTGATGGCCCGGACCGCCGAGGGCGTCGGGAGAGGGGGAAGAGCCGCAGTCAGCATGAATCTTTATTTATGATAAATATGGAAATTGTAAACCGGGTGTTGACTCAATCTTGTCCGAACCGCAGCCTAAACTGTGGGAACGTTCAGTTGAACAGGGATGGCATGCGGGCGAGAATCGTTCTCTCTTCTGATGCCTGCTGCCGCTGACTCATCCCGTGCCGAACCTGCCGTGGACTGGCTGTTCCTCGACCTGAACAGCTTTTTCGCGAGCGTGGAGCAGCAGTTGAAGCCGGAGCTGCGGGGCAGGCCGGTGGCGGTGGTTCCAGTGATGTCCGACACGACCTGTGCGATCGCTGCGAGCGCCCAGGCGAAGAAATTCGGCATCAAAACCGGCACGAACATCGGCGAGGCACGGCGGGTGTGCCCGGATCTGGTGCTGGTGGAGGCCAGCCACGATCTGTATGTGGATTTTCACCACCGGGTGATCGCGGAGGTGGAACGGCACTTTCCCGTGCATGTGATCTGCTCCATCGACGAGATGGCGTGCAAGCTGGACGGGCCGCGGCGTCCGCTGCCGGCGGCGAAGGATCTGGCCGCGCGCATCAAACGCGGTCTGCAGGAACGCGTGGGGGAGTGCATCACGTGCTCCATCGGCCTGGCACCGAACCGGTTCCTTGGAAAAGTGGCCTCCGACATGCAGAAGCCGGACGGCCTGGTGGTCTTGTTGAAGGAAGAACTGCCCGGGCGGCTGCTGGAGCTGGAATTGCGTGATCTGCCGGGAATCGGACGGCGCATGGAGCCGCGCCTGCATGCCCAGGGCATCCGCACGATGCGGGAGCTGTGGGACGCGTCGCACGAGATGCTGCACGGCGCGTGGGGCGGCGTGTGCGGCGACCGCTTCTGGCATGCGCTGCATGGCGGGCCGTCGGAGGATGACCAGCCGCCGGAAAAACGCTCCGTGGGGCACAGTCACGTGCTGTCACCGGAGATGCGCATCCCGCCGCAGGCCGGTGTGGTGGCGCGGCGTCTGCTGCTGAAGGCCGCCAGTCGGCTGCGCCGTCTCAAATACCGTGCCACACACCTGCATCTGAGCATCCGCACGGAGGAAGGCTCGCGTTTCGAGGCCCAGTCGAAGTTTGAGGCGGTGTCTGACAGCATCGCGCTCATCGCCACGCTGTCGAAGCTGTGGGAAAACGTGATGCGGCAGGCCCGGTGGCAGCGCGTGAAGAAGGTGTCCGTGACGCTGCACGGTCTCGAGGCCGAATCGCTGCCGCAGCAGCTCCAGCTCTTCGGCCAGGAGGCGGCGGCCGCACGCGCCCAGCGTGAGGTGCTGAGCCGCGTGCTGGATGAGATCAATCAGAAGCGCGGCCGTGACTCGGTGGTGATCGGCTTCACGCCGGACACGGTGCGGACGTTTTCGGGCCCGAAGATCGCCTTCACGCGGATACCGGATCGCGAGGAGTTCAAGGAGTGAGGGCGAATGACGAAGGGCGAATGACGAATGACGAATGACGAATGACGAATGACGAATGACGAATGACGAATGACGAATGACGAA
>NZ_JACSRD010000007.1 GCF_014879935.1 Prosthecobacter sp. | reverse complement strand
TTCGCAGAAGATGGTTATGAGCTTTTCGACGAATGGAGCGCGAGCGGCAGCAAATACACAGCCTCGGAAGAGACGCGCAGAAAGTGGCAAAGTTTCAGCAGTTCACGCAAGCGCCCGCGCACCATCCGAAGTCTGTTTCAGGATGCGCTTGCCGCTGGATGGGATGGCTTGCTTGAGAATGGCGACAAATGGCTTCCAAGGGGCGGGGAGTTGCAGGTGCTACGCCCGCTCGTTGCCTACCCCAAGAATGACTTGGGAAATGCGGAGGCAATCGTCGCACACGCCGGAGACAATTTCCGCTATGTCTCGATGCACGACAACTGGCTCGTTTGGGACGGCTGCCGCTGGCAGGTGGATTGGAAGTGCACCAGACTCCAACAGCACATTGATAAATGCATCAGACAGTGGATTCGCGACGCTGCGGACATCCAGGACCACGAAGCGAGGGCTAAGGCATTATCTCGCGCCCTGTCATTCGGAGACAAGAAGGTGCGACAGAACGCGCTGGAGATGGTGAAGCATCAGCCGATGATAATCATGCCGGGAGACGCCTTGGACGCATCCCCCTTGCTTCTTGGTGTCCCGAACGGTGTCCTCGATCTGAGGGCAGGCGTGTTGCTCACCAACGCTCGGGAGCACCACATCACCAAGTCCATCAGCCCTCGTTTTGATCCATCCGCGACATGTCCTCAGTGGGAAAAATTCATCGAACGAGTGACGCGAGGGCACGCTGGCCTTGCCGAGTTTTTGCAGCGCAGCATTGGCTACTCGCTCACAGCGCTGACAACGGAGCACGTCTTCTGGTTCCTGCATGGCTGCGGTAAGAACGGAAAATCCGTCTTCATCGAAACCATGCAGTCGTTGTCCGGTGAATATGGCAGGCGGGCCACTGAAAAATTGCTCTCGATTTCAAGGTTTGGCGGCGATGCACCTCTGGATGAGCTTGCCGGACTGCCGGGAACACGAATGATCTTTGGCTCTGAGACTGCGGACGGCGTGAAGCTCAATGAAAAGCTCGTCAAGGACCTCACGGGCGGCGACACGCTGCGGGGTAGGCGGCTCTACAATGACGGGTTTGATTTTCGCCCCGTCTGCAAGCTCTGGATGTTTGGGAACCACAAGCCCGAAATCTGCGGCACGGACCACGGCATCTGGCGGCGCGTGCTGCTCGTTCCTTTCACCGCCTGCATAAGCAATCAGGAGCAGGACAGCCACCTTGCCGCGAAACTCGGTGCCGAACTGCCGGGAATCCTCAACTGGGCGTTGGCAGGACTCCGCCAGTATCACGAAATCGGCCTAGCGCTTTTTAGCCCAGTTTTCCAAGCTCATCGTCGCTACCTTTCAGCCAGAGTTTCGGCTCGCTCAAGACGCGATTCACAAAGGCATCCTTCTTCGACTTCTTCTGCCGCCACTCATCCACCATGAGGCAGTGAGGGTTGATCTCCCGGCCCAAACGCTCCGAAACGCCTCGCAAAGCCGGTGTCACCTTCCGCAAACCCGCCGTGCCGATCAGCATCACGTCCACATCGCTCTCCGCCTTCGCCGTTCCCGCTGCCACCGAGCCAAAAACGAAGGCCAGCTCGATCCCCGGCACCTTCTCCAGCGCCTTTCGCAGCTCCGGCACCATGCCCGACGTCTTGACCACCAACCCACGAAGCTCCGCAAACAGCGGATGCGTCGTCTCCGCCCGAAAATACAGCCGGTTCCCATCCCGCTCGCCCTTCACCAGCCCGATCTCCTGGAGATACCCCAGCTCCTTCTGCATCGCCGCAGGCGTCATCCCCGCCAGCCGCGCCAGATCACGAACATGCGCCTCCTTGCCCGGCTCGGCAAAAAGTAGCCGGAACACCTCGGCACGCGCTTTTGGGAAAATGGCTGTCAGATCCATCATTGTTCACCAAAAGTAAACGAACGGCCGCTTTTGGTAAACATATTTTCCATTCTTGTTTATCGCTCGATTAGGTGATCAAGGCCCCAACCTCAAACCTCTCTGCCAGCCGGTAGCTTCGTCCCTTCTTCGACGCGTTGGCGACGGCCAGAAAGCCTTCAGCCGCCCATTTGGCGCACTGATCGCGGCCCTGACGGGGTGATAAGCCGAGATAGGCGGCGAGTTCGTTCGAGGTGACGATGCGATGCTTCGCGAAGAGGCCGAGCGCCTGGCGTTGCAGCGGACGCAG
>NZ_JACSRD010000052.1 GCF_014879935.1 Prosthecobacter sp. | reverse complement strand
ACTGCGGATTTGCTTGCCGAGTGCCGCTTGCTCCAGGCGCACACGTTCTGCTGCGGCGGTTTTCTCGGCTATTTGGCCCTCGTTCTTGTTCCAGAAAGGCAGCGGAAGCGAGATGCGGAAACCGATCACACCATTGGTGCGGCGATCATCGCCAGAGGCATTCTGATACTCTGGCCCGGCGAAGATGCCCGCGCTCACGTCCTGCCACTTGTTGGCTTTGGCGAGATTGATGTCGGTTTGAGAAGCGATGACCTTGGCCTCTGCGAGCTGATAGTCTGCACGCAGCATCCAGCTCGCACCTTTGCCGGGCACGCCCATCTCTGGAAGTGCGCCGGAGATCGACAGCGACTCATCGGGATCGAGGTTCAGCATGGGCTTGAGGGTGCCCAGCAGGCTGCGGCTCTCGCCCTCCAGCTTGCGGGCTTCCACGATGAGGCGCTGCGCGTCCACCTGGGCCTGGGCGGCATCCAGCGCGGAGAGTTCACCCGCCTTGGCACGTCCGGCAACAAACTCGGAGAGCTTGGTGGCAAGCGCCGTCTGCTGCTGGCGCAAACCCCGCTGCTGCTCGATGGCGAGAATCTGCACCGCCAAGGTCTGCGCCTCTGAGATTAAGCGCCGCTCGGCATCCTTCACCTCCAGCTCGGCTGCGGTGACGAGCTGCGCGGTGAGCTGCTTCTCCAGTCGCAATCGTCTGGTGAGCGGGAACGATTGATCGAGCGAGACCATGACCTGACCAGGTGAGAGGTAGGTTTCATTGCGCGAATCCATGCCCACAGAGGGATTGGCGAGCCTTCCCGCGCCGAGCTGGCGGCCACGCGCCTCCTCCACGGCCATGCGGGCGGCTTTCAACGAAGGATGAGCGGCGCGGACACGCGGCCCGATGTCGGAAAGAGAAAGAGTGAGAGCTGGCGCGGATGAAACAGCCGCAGCGAACAATGAGAAAGTCAGAGAGATGGAACGAAGCATGGAAAGGGGGATGGGTTGAGGTTTGCAGGCGTGGACATGCCAAGCCCGGAATTGCAAAAGGCTCGCCAGTGCGCTCAGCCGTCAGTCGTGGACGGCGGCGCTGGCGGCCTGCCTCAAACCAAAATCACCATGCAACGTGCCACCTGCACAGCGGCAGATGGCGGACTCTCACCCCCGGTGTCCAGGGGCATCTTCAATCGGTCTTTCTCGGCGTGCGTCTGGATCGGCTCCCAGTGATAGTCGGGAACCTCTGCAATCAGCACTGCGGTAAAGACAGGGACAAAAGCGTGCGTCTGGCTGGTAGGAGAAGACTGGAGATCAACTGCCAAAGGCTGGTGGTGTTCTTTCTCACCCTTGCCATCGCAGTCATTGCCGGGGGAGTCCTCACAGGGAACCTCATGCTCGTGCCCGTCCTCCTGCACCCGATGGCAATGCTCAGCCTTCGTTTCGGTGGATGAATCCCCATGATCACAAATGTAACCCCGCTGCATCCCAAACACCTGCGCGCACGCCACGACCAGAACGGCCAGCGTGGTGAGGATGCGTTTGCGGAGAGAGGTCATGGACGGCATTAAGATGATCCTGTGGGTGATTTATTCAATTCTAATTTTTGAAGCTCCTGATCCCGGAGCTTGGAATCAGGAGCTTTCGAGCGGTTCAATCACTCGTCGCAGGTGCAGGCGTATTCGGCGTTGCCGCAGCCTTTGCAGGTGTAGAGCTGGAGCTTGATGCGGAAGTTCTTGGTTTTCGCATCGGGGGTGGACTTGGCCTGGACGACGACTTGGTAGCCTTCACCTTCGGGCAGCTTGGTGGTGGAGACGAGGAGGTCGCCTTTTTTCTCGAATTCGAGCTTGGCTTTGCCGCTGGGGGCTTCCGCGATGGCGGTGATGACTTCGGTGCTGGCCGCTTGGGCCTTCATCGCGGCGTCATAGACGGCGATGCTGATAGTGCGGTCTTTTTCGACGAAGAACTCGGCTTGCTTGCCGCCGAGATCGAGGATGAGGCCTTTGCGAGGGCCGGCTTTGACTTTGGCATCCGCAAAAGCAGACGTGGTGGCGATTGCAGCGATGATGAGGATGTTGAGCAGTGTTTTCATGGTGTGTTTGGGTTTTTGGTTTTGCGCTCAATCCAGTCGTAGAGCACGGGCACGACGAGCAGGGTGAGGAAAGTGGAGGTGAGGATGCCGCCGATGACGACGGTGGCGATGGGGCGC
>NZ_JACSRD010000008.1 GCF_014879935.1 Prosthecobacter sp. | reverse complement strand
CCGTAGCCCCACCCGCCATACCCCCAGCCCATGCTCACGTTCATCGTGCGCACCGGCCGCTCACCGATGTAGGTCCAGCTCTCGGTGGCGCGGCCGCGATTCGTCCCGCGCGTGATGCTGTCCGGCCGGCCCCAGGCGAGGAAGACGGCGTCCCGCGTCATGCCTTCGCGGATCACACCGCTGGACACGAGCTGGCGATCCTTGGTGCTCAGCTGCGCATACATCTGCGGGTTGTTCTCGATGCGCGACTGTGGATTCGAGGCACACTGGGAAAAGAGAATCGCGGCGAGAAGGCCCAGACAGGTTCGGAGAAGGGAAGTTTTCATGGCTGGCAGCAGATTACGACGGGAACCGCACGGATGTCGAGCAAACCTCTCGGCTGAGGCGGGGCTCAGGCGTTGACGGTGCCTTTGCGGGGCATCCGGCGCAGCATCACCCATGCGCCTGCAGCCGCCAGCGTGGCTCCAAACCACCAGGGCCAATACGTCAGCGACTCGGCAAACACCCGCGTGTCATCCGCATCCAGTCCCAGCCGGCGGCCCACCCAGCCGGTCTGCCAGCCGAAAAGCAGCGTCGTCAGCCCGTAGGCCAGGTTGATCGTCAGCCCGCGGAAGCTCAGCGCAGTCGCCCGCTGGCTGGAGTCCACGATCTCATTCAAATAGTGCGACAGGAAGAACTGCAGGAAGCGCATGCTCATGAACAGCGGCACCACCAGCGCGATCCCCGCCCAGCCGGGCTGCGGATGCGCGGCCGCCATCAGCCCGGCGAACACCGCCACCGCCAGCCAGGTGAAGTTCTGCCTGGCCGACATCGCCTTCGCACTTTTTTCCATCAGACTGGCCGTCACCAAGCCCAGCAGCGACACCCCGGTGCCGATCACGCCATACCAGCCTTCCTCGATGCCCACCAGCCGGTAGAAATTGCTCGCCACCGTCAGGAACAGCCGGATCACACTGTCAAACACCAGCCCGAACAGGATCAGCGCAAAGGCTGTGCGCGTCCGCCAGATCCAGCCGCCCGTGTGCAGGATCGACCGCCATGTCTCACCCACGCTGTGCCAGAAACCCGACTGCGGGGCAGGGGAGCGCTGCTCCGTCATCCGCAAGGTCACCATCAGGCAGGCCAGACCGGTGCCCAGGCACAGTAACGGCGGCAGTTTCATGGAAACCTCCTTCGCCACCGTCACGTCCAGCCCCACGAAATGCAGCGCCCAGGTCAGCATCTCGTGATCATAGGCCACCGAGCCCGTGATCGACGACACCACAAAGCCCAGCGCCATGCCGCGGCTCAGTCTGGCCATCACCAGCGGCCACAGCTCCGTGCGCTGTGCCTCCGGCAGCGAATCGTAGGCCAGCGCCTCGTCCGCCCCGCTCGCACAGGCCTCCGCCGCGCCGCTCAGCACGCGGTTCAGCACGAACAGCCACAGCACCACGTCATGTCGGCCCGGCGGCATCAGGCACAGCACCGCCATCTCCAGCACCATCAGGCCCCCCGCCGCCACCACCAGCGGCCGGCGGCCAAAGCGGTCCGCCAGCGCCCCGGAGGGCACTTCCAAAACGACGCTCGTCAGCGCCCACACCACATTCAGCGCCGCGAACTCCCCGATGCTCAGCCCCAGGTCCAGGAAGAAGATCGTGAACACCGGGTAGTAGAACCGGCAGTTGAACAGGATGCGGAACCAGACAAACAGACGCGCGTTGGAAAGCTCGGACATGCCCTTCCTCTACGTCCGGGACGGGCAGTCGGGCAAGAGGCATGGTCAGGCTCTCGGCGGTCGAACCGGGGTCAAACGCTGCGGCACCTCCGCACTCTGGCATCGTTCCTCCGCCTTGAAGGCCCTGCGAACAGGGAAGGGGGTGTCCCCCTTTCCGTCTGTGGGACGCCCCGTCACCGTACGCTGTTGCGGCGTCAGCGTTCCCTGTTGCGGCATCAGGAGCTGACCTTTACCCACAAATTGGGTTCGTTCTAACGCGGCAGCCTCGTGGAGGTGGTGGCAAGCCTCAGCGTGACGACCTCTGTCGTGGGCAGCAACGGCTGATTGGCCTCATCTGTTACGGATGCCATTGCGCTGACGCAGGCGCGGCAGCGTTTTGGAAAGGGTGAGCATAGCGAATCAATGCTCCAGCCCTCTGGAGCTTTTCGCAGGCCCGAGGACGCTCGAAAGCGCCGGAGGGCCGGCGCACTCC
>NZ_JACSRD010000196.1 GCF_014879935.1 Prosthecobacter sp. | reverse complement strand
ATGAACGCCAGCACATCACTCTCGAACTTCACGCCCGCTGATTTGCGCACGATTTTTTCATGGCCTCATCATACCATGAAGGTGACCGGGCGTGTCACATCGCCCTGTGGATAACGTGAAACACGCGACTTCGGTCAGCCGAAGTTTTTCTTTCCGCACCCGTGCCCCCGCGTGGCCGGTGACGGAGCATGGGCCAGTCCTCGTGGAAAGGCGGGGAGGAGCTGGCCTAGCCTCCGTCGCTGGTGACGCGGCCAAGGGAGGCCGGGGCAACGGCTGGTCTGCCATTCGGACGACGAAGGAGCCGATGCCAGACGGGCCGTTGGCGGCGGGGGAGGGACGAGAGAAAGAGAAACAATGTGCTTCATGGTGAAACGAGCGTGGCGAGTGGCTGCGGTGATGAGAGGCTGGAGATCGGATGGCACTGACTCCGATTACCAATGGGCTGGAACCGCATCGAAAAGCAGGTTGAAATACTCAAACACCACCTTGGTCCGGTCGTATATCTGGCGTTCGCTCAATCCGGCACGTTCACACATTTCGTTCATTGGCACAAAACTACCGCTGATGAACTGCACCACCTCCAAGGGATTGATCTGCACCTGAACCTGTGGCTGTCCCAGTCATTCTTCCCTAGGCATCTCTGAAAGTTGTCTTGCTCCCTGATATGCTGGTGGTTGTCGTGGATTTGCCCTTCTCATCTCTCAGGCTGGCATTTTTAGCACGCTTTTCCGGTTGGTTTCGCTCGATTAAAAAAGAACAATGCAAGCAGAGTACATTCTGTATTGCCCTACCACTTTTGTGAGCTGTAGCACCTTGCGTTTTTGCTGAACATTATGTCACTTAATGGCAGGACGCTTAGAACTTCAAGTTAGTCATCACATACAGGAAGTTGGCATCGCTGCCAGCGCCGGTGTTGGCGAGGTAATCGCCAGCGAAGAGGTGGCTGTAGCCGAGGGTGAAGCTGAGGTGGGTGTTGTGCGCGTAGCTCATGAGCAGGTCGAGTTCGCTGCCGACGAAGCTGCCTGCATTCGGTGAGATGGGACGCACGGCTGTGGTGGCGTTCGCACGGCGGAGGGCGTCGCTGGTGGTGGCGAGCCAGAGGAGGTGGTAATCGAGGCTGCTGGTGATTTTGGCGGTGGGTTTGGCGCTGAGATGGAGGGCCACGTTGTGGAGGTTGCTCCATGAGAAGACATCCATGTAGCCGTAGTGGAGGTGATTGGTGGGGAAGAGGTTCTGAAAGGCTCCCTGCTTGTTGTCGGCGGCGTTTCCATCACCGCTGCCGTAGCTGTATTCGAGGCCGAGACGCGGCTTCCACGGCGCGGAGAAGGTGTAACCGCCCTCGACATAGCTGGCGAAGGCGCTCAAATCACGCCCGCCAGCCTTTCCACTCTGCACGGCAAATTCGGCCTCGTAGTCCCACGGGCCAAATTTGCCGGGGAGTGATTTGATGTGCGTGCCGATGGTGATGAAGTGGTCGTTGCGGTTGCTGTCGTCAGAGTAGAGCGCGTAAAGCTCGGTGTTCTGGATGCCGAGCGTGGGGATGTTTGCATAAATGCCGCTGAGCGTGCTGTCCCAGTCGCTGGCGTCCATGCCTTTGCCATCGACGACGACGAGCGAGGAGGTGAAGAGATCGACCCACAGGCCGTCTTTGCCGGCGTAGCGCAGTTTCACGGCGTCAAAGGTGCGCGTGATGTTGTTCCACTCCAGCGGGCCGATGAGGCGCTGGTCTCCGTAAAGCAGCACTTGGCGGCCGATTTTGGCGCTGAAGGGCGAGCGTTTCTCGTCACCGATCTCGACGTAGAGCTGGCGGAGATCGAATGGATTGTCCCCCTCCGCGCCGAGCACGCCGGGCACATCGGAACGGCGGCTGCCGATCTCGCGCGAGTCCTGGCCCTGGATGTAAAAGGTGAGCCAGTCTGCGGGCTTCACCTGCATACTGATGCGTGCCCGCTGGAGGAACCACGCGTCGTCATTGATGTGCGTGGCGGCGCTGTTGAAGTCGTAGTTGTTGTCGCGGCATTCGTAGCGGAGTTGGTCCTCGATGCCGAAAACGACGCGGCCATCAGCAAAAGAGAGCGGATTGGCCGCAGGCGCGGCAGCGGGCGTTGTTTGCGCTTGGGAGATGCCGGCGAGTGCGGTGAAGAGAAGCGGAAGCAGTGTTTTCATGGCTGAAGGAGTTTTTTCAGCGCCGCAATGCTGGGTGCGATGTCCGCGCCGAGCGATTCTTCGCGGTGGACGACTTTTCCGTCGGCATCGAGCACGGCGATGAGGTTCGAGTGGGTGAGAAAGCCTTCGACGGTGGCAAATTTGAATTGAAGGGTGACGGCGAGCTGGCGAATTGTTTCGTCATCCGAGATGGCAAAGGTCCAGCGCCCTAGATCGAGCTGCTGCTCAGCGGCGGCCTTCTTCATCTGCGCGGGATTGTCCGCCGCGGTGTCGAAGGAAAAGAATACGAAGCCTGCTTTTTCCGCGTCCGCGCCGAGCGCGGCCTCAATGCGCTTCATGTCGCCGATGATGCGCGGGCAGGCGAATTTGCATAATGTAAAGCCCATGGTGACGACACGTGGCCTGCCGCGCAATTGGTCGAGCGTGAGCGGTTTGTCGTCCTGAGTGCGCCAAGTGCCGGGCAGGTCGTAGATGGTGGTGAAAGCGGCGGCGGCAGGCGCGGGCGGTGCTTCCTTCACCGACTTCGCTCCGCGAAAGCCGAGGCTGCGCACGCAGTAGTCGCCCTTTAGGCTGCTGCGAAAGGCGTAGCGCATGAAAGCGGCGTAGTTGCTCACATCAGCAGCGAGCAGCGAGCCTGCGCCGCAAAAGAGCTTCCGCTCCAGCGAGCCGTCACCTCGCGAGTCGCCGACGACCATGGTGCTGTTGAAGTCATGCACCCATTCCCAGATGACGCCATGCTGGCCGCGCACGCCATGCGCATTCAGCACGCCATCCGCTGCGGCAGGCAGTGGGCCGCTGGCGGGCCTTGAATACCATTCCAAGAGCTGGCGCAGGAAGGCCTGATCGCTGCTGGCATCCAGGCGTGTTGCATCGGCGCGGGCGACGAATTCCCATTCGTCCTGCGTGGGAAGGCGGCGGCCCAACGATTCACAGTAAGCCTTCGCGGCGAACCATGAGACGTTCACCACAGGCGCGGCGAGTGTTTTTTCATCGCCAGGATCGAGATCACCACGCCAGTGTGCGAGGTAGTTTTTATCCGCGAGCGTGCTTTTGACCTGCGAGCGCCTCCAGGTGGGGTTTTTAGCCACGAAGGCGAGAAATTGCGCGTTCGTGATCTGCGTGGTGTCCATGAAAAAAGGCTCCGCACGGCGCTGCTTGGCCTTTTTGGCATAGACTGGTTTGTACAAGCCGCCGGGGATGTGAACCATGCCCGGAGGTGGCGCGGGGACTTCAGCCGCTGGCAGCATTGCGACTGCCAGCAGCAGGTATGTGAGTGCTTGACGCATGAGGTTTGTGGAATCAATGGCCGGGCTGGGCGGGAGCCGGAGCGGTCGCGCGGACCTCCTTCACCATGGCGGGCAGCACTTCGGTGCCGTTGTTCCCCCAACTGCTATACACATAGGTAAGCACATTGGACACCTGCTCATCATTGAGGCCTAGCTGCGGCATGATGCTGGCATAGACCTCGCCATTTACGGTCACATTGCCTTGCAGGCCGTGGAGCACGGTTCCGATGCTGCGCTTCACATCCGCATTGAGGTAGTCGGACTTGGCGAGCGGTGGGAATGCCTTCGGGATGCCCTGCCCCTCCGCCTGATGGCAGGCCATGCAGATGGATGTGTAGAGGAGTTTGCCACGAGCGATGCGCTCGTCTTTGTTTGCCGCGGGCGGCTGCTGTGTGGATGCCTGAGGGATGTTTTGCACCGCGCCGCCTTCGAGCTGGTAGATGCGGTCATCCTGCTTTCCGGAGTACACGAGTTTGTTTTCCTCGCCAGTGACCTTGATCATGCCCACGGCACCTTTGTTGAAGGCGCGGAAGATGCTGTGATCGACCAGAATATAGGTGCCTGGCACTTCGAGGCCGAAATCCACGATGGCAGAGCCGCCGGCGGGAATCATCGTGGTCTGCACCTGATGCTGTGCGGGCTTCACACCGCCCTCCAGATACACGTTGTCAAAAATCTCGCCGATGACGTGGAAGGAGGACGTGAGGTTCGGGCCGCCATTGCCGACGAAGAGGCGCACTTTTTCGCCCACCTTGGCATGCACGGCATTGTCGCCCGCCATCGCGCCGACGCTGCCGTTGAAGACGACGTAGTCAGGTGTCTCGGTGAGCGCCTTGTCCATGTTGAAGGGTTGCAGGCCGGCCTCGCCATACGGTCCTTTGGTGTAGAACTCGGATTGGAAGACATAGAACTCCTTGTCCACTTTTGGCAGGCCGCCGATTGGCTCGATGAGGATGAGACCATACATGCCGTTCGCCACATGCATGCCGACGGGTGCTGTGGCGCAGTGATAGACGTAGAGGCCCGGATTCAGCGCCTTGAAGGAAAAGACGGACACATGCCCTGGTGTCGTGAAGGACGAGGCCGCGCCGCCGCCTGGTCCGGTGACAGCGTGAAGGTCGATGTTATGCGGCATCTTGCTGTCCGGCCGGTTCATGAGGTGAAACTCCACCTCGTCATTCTGGCGGATGCGGATGAATTTGCCCGGCACGCTGCCACCGAAGGTCCAAAACGTGTAATCCACGCCGTCGGCCATGCGCTTCACCACTTCGACGACTTCGAGTTTGATCGTCACCTTCGTCGGATGATCGCGCGTGATGGGTGGTGGCACGTTCGGCGCATCGGTCAAAACGGCGTTCTCTGTGCCTGAGACAGGTTTGTCCTGCTGCTTCGTGGGGTTTGCCATCGCGTCATCCGAAGCCGGAGCAGCAGCAACAGCGGGCGAACGTAATTCCAGCATGGCCTTCATGAAGGTTTCCTGGGACTGCTTTTCGTTTGGACTCAGCTCGCGGTCGCATTGCGTGAGAAAAGCGACCGAGGCGGCCGCCAGGAGGAGTGTGGTTTTCGTTTTCATGGTTCAGGCAGGTTGGGAGGATTGCTTGTAGCGGGCATACCGTTCACGCTGCTCGGGCGTGAGGTTCGCAGGGTCGAATCTCGGATCAGGCACCTGATTGATGCGTGAGAAGATGACGTTCGCCATGTCGGCGGCGCAGCTCTTGATGTGCTCGGCATGCTCGCCGGCGAAGAGATCATCCACCGTGGAGCGGAAGAGCAGGAGCCAATGGTCAAATTTGTCCCGTCCCATGTCCGTGAGCGGCACCAGCTTCGCGTGCGCGGCGAGCGGATTCCCGGTGAAGCCGCCACTGCGAAACAGGACCGTCTCCCAGAAAGCATACATCTTCGGCAGATGCGTGCTCCAGTTCGTCTGCGCTACCTTGTCGAAAATGTGACCGAGCACCTCGTCGGCACGGACGCGGTCGTAGAAAGTGTTCACGAGAATTTCGATCTCCGGCCGTCCGGCGAGATCGGGTTTGCTGGCGGCTTTTTCCTCATTCATGCATCTTAGAGTAGCCGCTCCAAGAATGACCGCTCTGCACTCTCTGGCAAGGTTTGGGCGGTAATTGCGGAACTGGCCTTCTGCAATTGTGCCTGCGTTAGATTCTGCCTATCTCCTCCCATGAAAAATCAACGCCACGACGACATGAGCACAGCCTGCCAGGACCGCTCGGACTCATGGGAACCGCCGGGTGGCCTGCTCATCTGGCTGCTCGTGATGCTGGAGGTGGTGACCTTTGGCGCGGGCATTTTGGCATTTGTCTGGCAGGAGCGCGGGAATGCGGCGGAGTATGAGCAGGGACGCCTGCTGCTAAATCAGAACCTAGCCTTTGCGAACACACTCGTTCTGCTCACTGGCGGCTGGTTCATGGCCTGCGGGCTGGGGGCCTTGCGAAAGGGAGAAAAACTATGCGCCAGAAGCTGGACGATAGCTGCGCTGCTAACTGGCGTGCTCTTCTTGGCGCTAAAGCTCATCGAATACCGCCAGAAGGCCGCGCATGGCATCCAGTTTGGCGAGGATACGTTCTTCACGCTTTATTACCTGCTCACGGGCTTCCACTTCGTGCATGTGCTAGTCGCCGTGGTGCTGCTGGGGGTGCTCGCTCGCTCAGTCCGCCTCGGGCACAGCCATGCGGGCGATCATCAAAACTTCGAGGCAGGTGCGGTCTTCTGGCACATGTGCGATCTCATCTGGCTGCTGCTCTATCCCGTCATCTACCTGCTATGAACCGCGCTCTCACCTTTATCTGGCTATTTCTCATCACGCTCACCACGGCGAGCTGGCTGCTGGCGGAGCGCCATGTGCTGCCATCGCTGCTACTTGGGCTGGCAGCGGTGAAGTTCACGCTGGTCGCAGGCTGGTTCATGGAGCTTCGCCGGACACATCGCTTCTGGCAGGTGGCGCTGGGAGGCTTGCTGATGATCATCATCACTGGTGTGGTGTGGCTGGCTTGAATCACACCGCCAGGCGCAGCCGCGCGAAGGCACCGCACATGCTGGCGACGAGGGCGCGAGGGTTTGGCACGATGTCGTAGTGCTGGCGGGCGAACATGCGGGGGAAGTGCTCTCTCGCACGCTTCTCGATGGCGAAGGCGTGGGTGGTGATGCCGTGCTTCACGCCTGTTTCGATGGCTTTGCGCACATCGCGCAGGCCGTATTCGCCTTCGTAGCGGTCGTAATCACAAGGGCGGCCATCGGTGAGAAGGAAGATGACTTTTTTCTCCGCGCTTTGCCGCATGAGCAGCTCCTGAGCATGCCGCAGCGCGGGACCTATGCGCGTGTAGCCCTGCGCCTGCACGCTACCGAGCCGGGTGCGGGCCGTGAGCCATGGATCGCGGAAGTCTTTGATGAGATGAAAAGCGCACTCGCGCCGCGTGTCGGAGCTGAAACCGGCCACGGCGAAGGTCTCGATGAATTCGTCGAGCACCTCGCCCACGCAGAGCAGCGTCTCGCGGATGGTGTCGAGCACGCGAGCATCATCCACCCATGAATCGGTGGAAAAGCTCTGGTCCATGAGGATCAAGGCCGCCACGTCATGCAGGCGGCGCTGGCGCTGGATGTAGATCCGCTCGTCCGGCCCGTGACCGCTGCGGGCGGCGACTTGTGCGGCGATGACGGCGTCGATGTCGAGCTCAGGGCCGTGCGGCTGGCGTTTCGCACGTTGCGTCTGCGTGGCGAGCGCAGCGAGTTTTTTGCGAAGGTCGAGAATGACGGCGCGGTGCTTCGCTGCGGCGGTTTTGGCCCATGCGGGATCGGTTGCGGTGACGCGTTGCGGCTGCACATGACACCAGGCCGGCTTGTGACGCTGTTTTTGGTAATCCCACTCGGGATACGGGATGCCGCCTGCGGGCGGTTCGTCGTTTTCGGAGCCAATTTCGAGCGAGAGGCCCTCCATGACGATGTCACTGCGATAAATCGAACGCGGTCGCTCGCGGGTGCGCACGACGTGTTTCATGTCGAGCTTGTTCAGCGCCTCGGCGTGGTCTTCGAGTTCGTCCTCGTCGTCGGTTTTGCGGTCGAGGCCGCTGTATTCTTCGAGAGTCTCCGCTTTCTCGAAAGTGTGAATCGGCATCTCGGATTCGACGGGCTGATCGTCGTCGCCGAGCTTCACTTTCACGTTCGTCTGGCCTTTGCCTTCGATCTCCGTGACTTGATCCGGCTGTTCGAGGGCGGTTTGCGAGTTGAGGAGCGTTTTGGAGGCCTGCGGGCTGTTTTCGCGAGAAAATTCCGCGCGGCCGATGAGGCTCCAAAAGTCCGTTTCGCCCAAAAATGGCCCCAATTCGGCGATCCGGGCCTTCAGCGCCGGAATTTCGCCCAAAAGCTGTTTCGGCTCCGAAATCCGATGCCGGATGGCGAGCGCGGCAAAGATCGTTTTGAGCTGAAAAAGCACCTGATTGGCCTCTGTGGCACTCGCGATCGAAAACTCCGGCGGGAGAAAAACACGCTCATGATCGCACAGGACGCGATTGGGTGTTTCGAGTACGCTCACCGGTTTTTCAGCGATCATGTTGGCGAGCAAAAACAGCCGCTGCCGGTGCGGAGCCAGATCCGCGCGCACCGCGGCCGCAGCCCGCTCACGCGGCGATTCGACCAGGCGCTTGTAGAGCGCCTTGAGGCCCAGGAAGAGATTTTCCTCCCATTCAAACATATCAGAGCGTCAGTTCGATGACCTGGGTGATAGCGGCGAGCGCGTCGGGATCGTCGGTGAGAGGTTCGGCGACGGCGACGGTGGCGGCGTAACGCGGTGGGAGGCCGGTGCGGATGAGTTTCGCGGCATCGACAAGCAGGCGCGTGGACACGCTTTCGAGCAGCGAGAGCTCGGTGAGGGCGCGGACCTTTTTGGCGATGGCGACGAGGCTGCGGGCGATTTTTTCGTCGATGCCGGTCTCACCAGTGAGGATACGCGTTTCGATGTCTGTGCTCGGATATCCGAAGCCGAGACCGATGAAGCGCTGGCGTGTGGAGGGTTTCAGCTCACGCATGCTGCGCTGGTAGCCTGGATTGTAACTGATGACGAGCATGAACTCCGGCGGCGCGTGCAGCGTCTCACCGGTGCGGTCGAGAAACAGTTCGCGGCGGTGATCGGTGAGCGAGTGAATGACGACAATGGCATCGGCGCGGGCTTCAGCGACTTCATCGAGGTAGAGGATGGCCCCTTCACGCACGGCGCGTGTCACCGGTCCATCGGTCCAGCGGGTGTCACCGCCGATGAGGAGGTGGCGTCCGAGCAGGTCGGTGGCGGTGGTGTCCTCGTTGCATGAGACGGTGACGAGCGGGCGGCCGAGTTTGGCGGCCATGTGCTCGACGAAGCGCGTCTTGCCGCAGCCGGTGGGGCCTTTGAGCATGAGAGGCAGGCGTGCCTCCCATGCTTTGGCGAAGAGCTCGCTCTCGCGTCCGGTTTCGAGGTAGAAAACTTCGCGCGTGCTCATCAGGCGGCGGATTCAGCGGACGCGGGCAGTTCCTCCTCACGACGCACGTCGGAGTGCGCGGCCTCGTTGGTTGGCAGGCCGAAGCGCCAGAAGTTGTAAAGGTAGAAGCAGATGCCGAGGAAGAAGAGGCAGGCGGCGAGGATCATGCCGACGAAGTGTATCTCGATCTCTTTTTGCACGGCGAGGAAGTCCATGCCCATGCGGCGCTCCAGATTCACCTGCGTGATACCGGCGACGGCGAGCGCACCGGTCATGGCGGTCATACCGATGTTGCTGAGCCAAAAGGCGTAGGCGGAGGCGGCGTTGTCCCAGAGCTTGCGGCCAGTGAGCACGGGCAGGACATAGGCGATCATGGCGAGATTGATCATGGCATACGCGCCCCAGAAGGCCATGTGGCCGTGCATCGCGGTGACGAGGGTGCCGTGAGTGTACATGTTCACCTGCGGCAGCGTGTGCGCGAAGCCGAGGAAGCCCGCGCCGACGAAGCTCATGATGGCGCTGCCGAGCGTCCAGTTCAGCGCGGCCTTGTTCGGATGGCGGCGGCCGCCTTTTTTAGCCATCGCCAGCGCGTAGATGGCCATGCCGAGAAAGGCGAGCGGCTCCAGTGCGGAGAAAATGCCGCCGATCATGAGCCAGTACTTCGGCGCACCTATGTAGTAGTAGTGGTGACCGGTGCCGAGGATGCCGGAGAGGAAGGTGAAGCCGACGATGACGTAGAGCCATTTTTCCACGATCTCACGGTCCACGCCGGTGAGCTTGATGAGTAGGTAGCAGAGCAGCGAGCCCATGATGAGCTCCCACACGCCCTCGACCCAGAGATGCACGACCCACCAGCGGTAAAAGGAATCGAGTGTCTGGTTGTCGAAATCGATCATGCCAGGCAGGTAGAGCAGCGCGGCGGTGAAGAGGCCAAAGAAGAGCACGATGGAGGTCGTGGTGTGGCGTTTGCCCTGCCAGATGGTGACGCCGATGTTCGCGATGAAGGCGAGCACGTTCACGACGACGAGGTAATCGAGCGAGCGCGGGATTTCGAGAAACTTGCGGCCCTCCCACCAGTTGATGTGGTAGCCGATGACGGCGACGACGCCGACAACGAGGAAGGAGATGAGCTGGACCCACGCGAGCTTCGGCCATTTCAACTCACGATCCGCCTCCTCCGGGATGATGAAGTAGGCGCTGCCCATGAAGCCGAGCAGCAACCAGACGACGAGCAGATTGGTATGCACGGCGCGAGCGGTGTTGAACGGGATGAAGTCGTGCAGGCCGTCCATGCCGATGCGGGCAAAGCCCATGATGAAACCATACACGATCTGGAGCACGAGCAGCAGCATCGCGGAGGCGAAGAACCAGTAGGCGATCTTTTGGGATTGGAATTTCATGATCTGAGAATGGGTGGGAAATTATTTCGGCTGGGTGGCGGGTGCTGGAGCAGGCGTGGACACGGGTGCCGGTACTGTCGGAGCTGCCACAGCGGGATTCAGGCTCATTAGGTAGTCGGCGATCTCATTGAGTTGCGCATCGTTGACGGCCACGCCGTAGAGGCTGGGCATTTTTGTGCCCGGCTTGATCTTCTGCGGATCTTTGACCCAGGTGATTAGTTTCTCGCGGTCGTAGCGCCGGAAGACATCATCAAGCGGTGGCGCACCGATGAGGGCACCCGCAGCGCCACCCTGGCCCTGGATCTGATGGCAGCCAATGCATGAAGCCGTGGTGAAGACGGCGGGCACGGGCTTCTTCAATGGCGCTGGACCGGAAGAGGCCGCCACGGGCGTGCCGATGGTTTGAAGCGCCTGACGCAGCGGCGGATCAGCCGGGAAACCGTTCAGATCGACTTTTCCGCACCAGTCGAGGAAGGCGATGACGTTTTCGATGTCCTGCTCGGAGAAGTTATATTTCACCATCTTGCGCTGGCCGGGGAACATGGCCTGCGGGTCTTTGATGAAAACCCTGATCCAGTCTTTGCCACGCCGCTCGACGACTTTCGTGAGTTCAGGCGCGTAGTAGGCACCTTCGCCGAAGAGCGTGTGGCAGCCCATGCAGTTATTTTGCTCCCAGATGCGCTTTCCGGCGGAGACGGCAGGCGTGATGTCCTTTTCACGAGTCTGGTCTGGGACTTTGAGATGCGTGTCGAAACTGAGGACGAGGAAGATGCCGAAGAAAACGGCGGTCCCCCCGAGGAAGAAGACTTTGGCTTGGAGCTTGGTTAACACGGCGGCAAAGGAGTTCAGGTTAGAAATGCAGAACCAGAGTTCTGTATTTGCCATGAAAGCCTTCCGCACCTCAGGCAACAAGATCGAAGGCTGCGTTGATCGTGGCATCTGCTGCGCGGATATTGGCAAAGCAGAAAAACATTCCTTGTCCGCTGTCACAGCGGGTGCATCTGAGCACCGCGTCACCATGCTCAAGATCGGAAAACTCGCGCAACAAGCCATCTCGGCCGCCAGCTATCTGGCGGAGAAATACGATGCCGAAGGCACGCGGGTGAGCGCCTCGGAGATCGCGGACGTACGGGAGCTGCCACGGCCTCTGGTGGCAAAGGTGCTTGCACAGCTTTCGCTGCATGGCATCACCAGCGGCATCACCGGCCCCACCGGCGGCTACCGGCTGGCCCGGCCGCCGCATCAAATCTCGCTCCACGACATCGTCTCCATCTTTGAACCGATCGACATCCGCCCGATGTGCCCCTTTGGCCCGAACTGGTGCGGGAACGGCCCACCATGCCCCATGCACGACGCGATCTCCGCCGCCGCTGAGCAGGTGGACAGTTTTTTGCAAAAGCAGCACCTGGGACCGTTTTGCGGGCTGAAAAGTCGTTCACGATGAAAAGTGGAGCCGGGCGAGGTTTCGTTAGCACGGAGCGAAGGTTAACCAGGTTGGCTTATGCATGTCGTTCCAATCGGTTATAAAGTAATTAAAGGCAAAGGCGGCACAGTGGATGGCAAATATGAGCGTTTTGGTGGGCATGCGCATGGCGTTCTAATTGTTGCATAAACTCTGCAACTTTGGAGGCGGAGTTGATGCAATTACACATCCTCCCCCCGCATGCCATGATACTCTCTTCCCCCGATGGATTTGTCGCCCACAGTCTGGCTCCTGACCGCAGGCTGCTAGGAAACCGCAATCGTGTCATGCGAAGCCATGATGCCGAAGTCACCGGTCTGGAGTTCCCGCCGCATCTCATCGGCGAGCAGCATCACACGGTGATCGATCTGGGCAAAGTGAAGCGCGTTGCGATGATGGTGACGCCGGAGGGCGGCGGCAGCTTCCGCGATGAGGCGTGGGAAGCGGCTTCAACGATCCGCGCTATCCTGCGCCAGCAAAGCGAGCCAATGGCGGTGACGATGCAGACCGTGTTTGTGAGGGATCGCGCGGATGTGCCGGTGGCGAAGCAGATTCTCGAAGCATGCTATGGCGGGCAGATGCCGCTGACGCTTTTTGTCGTGCAACCTCCCTGCGAGGGACGCGGGCTGGCCATCGAGGCTTGGGCGGTGAACACGAACGCGGCGGAAGTGGAGTATCACTCGGAGGACTTGGTGACGGTGAGCTATGACGGCCTGCGCTGGATTTATGCGTCCGGCGGTTCGCTGCATCTGGAGGGGCGCACGCCTTACGAGCAGTCGGCAGAGGCATTCTCCAGCATGCGGCGTGTGCTGGCACGCTCGGGGGCGGGTTTTCAGGATGTGGTGCGAACCTGGCTCTACCAGGGCTGCATCACGGAGGAGGTGGATGGTGTGGAGCGCTACCGCGAG
>NZ_JACSRD010000254.1 GCF_014879935.1 Prosthecobacter sp. | reverse complement strand
GCGATGAACACGTAGGATTTCAGCAGACCGGCTTGCACCGAGGCGTCGGTGAAGAGGGTGGATTCGCGGCTGAGTTCCTGATCGGTGAGCTGGAAGAGGAGATCGGCAGTTTTCCACTCGGAGACGAAAGCCTTGGCCGGGTCGAAGGCGTGGCTGGCGCCGAAGAGATCGAGGAAGGATTGCGGTGAGGAGCCGGCGCCGGCGATGAATTTGTCGCTCTGGTAGCCCAGCCGGGCGAGAAGTTGCCGGGCAGCGTCCTTGAGTGGAAGGGTCTGGAAACGGGCGAGGGCGGTTTTCATGATGCCTTGATAACGAGCCAGGTGACGAGTTCGAGGTCGGTCTTTTCGTGAACCTGTTCCTGCGCATTGGGCAGAACGAAGCTGCGCCCGGATTGGAGGCCGGAGGCCGCGCGCTTGCGGAAGGTGGCGGCGAGGGAATCCACGGCTTTTTGCAAGAGTGCGTCGTAAGCCTTCATGTTGCTGCCGTGCTGAGTTTGCTGATCGAACAGATGGCAAAGCGGGGCGTAGACCTCCCCCTTGCCCGAACAGAGGATCCGGTAGATGTCGAGAATCTGCTTCGGGTGGGCGAAGCCGAAGCGGACATTGCCGTCGTCCAGGACGTAAACGAGAAAGTAGGGATGGAGCGGGTTGATGGACGCGCTCGGCGCGGGCTTGGCGTCGGTGGCGCCGCCGCGCTGGCCCTCCAGCCGGAAACAGAAGATGACGCCAGGACCGATGGCTGGGTAGTCGGGGTGCGGCGGAGCGCAGGTGTAGAGACCGAAGGGGGCGGCTTCGAGGGCGGCGCGGTTGGCCTCGAGGTATTTCAGCAGCTCAAGGCGGAAGTCGTCGAGGGTAAATTCGGTGAGAGAGACGCTGTCGCCGAAGTCTTCGAGGTCGAGGACTTCGTCTTTGAGCCGAAGCAGTTGCTTGTCGCGGTAGCGGAGGTCATCGGCGATGAGGTCTTCGAGTTCCTCGTTCTTGAGTACGTTGTCTTCAAGGGTGGCGGAGAGGTCCACGAGGGCCATCCGGGCTTCGACGCGGTTCTTGAGGTTGATGTATTTGTTGAGGTCTTCGGTGGGCCAGAAATTGACGAGCTGCACGGTGTGGCTGGCGCTGCCGATCCGGTCGATCCGGCCGAAGCGCTGGATGATGCGGACGGGATTCCAGTGGATGTCGTAGTTGATGAGGGTGTCGCAGTCCTGAAGATTCTGGCCTTCGCTGATGCAGTCGGTGGCGATGAGGAGGTCGATCTCACCCTGCTGTGGCATGGAGGGAATCTTGGCGCGGTGCTTGGAGCGTGGGGAAAAGTTGGTAAGAATCTGGTCGTAAGCGCTCGCGCCGAAGGTGGCGCGGGTGTCGCCGCCGCCGCAGACCAGGGCCAAGTGGATGCCGAGTTCCTGGCGCGCCCAGTCGAGCAGCGATTCATAGAGGTAGGCGGCGGTGTCGGCAAACGCGGTGAAAACGAGGACTTTCCGGTTCGGCTCGCCCAGTTTGTTGGTCGTGGGTTTGGCGACCTTGGCGGCGATGAGCTTCTTGAGTTCGGCCAGCTTGGCGTCAGTCTCGGGTGTGACATCCCGCGCGGCGTTGTAGAGGATACGGAGCTGGTCCTTATCGCGCTTGAGCGCTTTGAGCCAGCCGTCGTCGCCGTCGAGCCGGAGGTGATTCAAGCGAAACTTCAGTTTGCCGCCCACCTGCATGGCGTCCTCCAGCTCTTCGTCGTGGCCGGGGTCGTCGAATTCGAGTTCCAGCTCCGCGGATTCGGAATGCTGTTTGGGCAAGGCCTGGAAGTTTTTGATCTTCTGTTCGAGCCCCTCGATCTTGGCGATGGTGCGCTCCATCGTGATCTCAAACGATTTGACGGAGCTTTCAAGACGCTTGAGGAAGTTCACCTTCATCATGCCGATGAGGAAGGTTTCGCGCTGGCCCTGCGTGAATGGAAACGCGCCTTTCCGCTCATACTCGGCCTGGTAAGCCTCCATGACAAAGCGGGACGGGTTGAACAGCGACAGTTTGTAGGCGGCGATTTCGTCGTTGAGCTTGTCGTAGGAGAGGAAGCGCCCGTGCAGGTCGATCTCGGGATAAAGGGAAACGGGTTTTTCGCGCTTCGGAAAGCCGCCGAGTTGGGCGATGGTGGCCTGGTAGTATTTCTGAATGTGCTTGCGCGAGCGGGCGATGGTCAGTTCGTCGAGGAGCTTGAAGAA
>NZ_JACSRD010000272.1 GCF_014879935.1 Prosthecobacter sp. | reverse complement strand
CGGCGGCATCCTCGCCTTCATGCTGGCCTTGCCAGTCGGGGCGGAGGCCTGCTCCGTGCCTGGTTCCGTGGACGTGGCCGACCAGCCACATGCCTTGATCGGCACCGATGATCACGCGACCGCCACCGCATCGCAGGCAGTCGATGTGACGACAGATTTCGTGGGCTCGCCCGCGCTGTCCAGCATGCTCATCGCGCTGCCTTGCAGGCCTTGCGGCATGCTTTGCGCGTGGACCCATCGCCGCCCGGGCCAGCCGGATGGATTGCGGGTGCATCGCCGCCTGTGTGTGGAGCTTTGTTGAGAAGCGGACAGCGTCTCATCATCAACCGGCCGCCAGGGCTCTGGATCTCCGCCTTTCGCGGGCCGTGTTCATCAAACCCAACGGGAGATCCATGCCCGTCAGCCACCACACCCCATGAAATCATTTCTTTGCCTCGCCAGTCTGCTCGTCCTCCACACTGCCGCCATCGCCGGCCCGCAGAAAGTCCAGGTCCAGGTTCACGTCGAAAGTGAACGCGGATCCAAAGACAGCCACGACGCCAAATCACCCGACGAAAGCCGCGCCCGCTGGCTGATCGTGCGAGTTTCCAATCCCACGCCGACCAAACTGGAAGGCCTCACCCTCCAGTGGACGCTGTACGCCGATGACCTCAAGCGCGGCCATGACGAGATCATCCCCGAAAAATCGGGCAGCGAGACCTTCAGCGTGGATCCCTCCGGACACTACACCGACGTCACCACCGCGAAGGTCTCCTTCGAATGGACGCCGCAGCACTCGGTGCGCATCAGCGGCGGCCGGCGGCCGAAGTACAAGCGCGTCGATGAATCCGGGCATCGCTACCATGGCTACACCGTGCAAATCCTCCAGGGGGGCGAGGTCATTGGTCAGGCCACCAACGACCCCAAGCTGCTCAAGCCTGCCGAATGATTTCTTTGATGGCAGGCCGGAGTTTGTTGCGTTAATAGCCGCCCCCGAACCATGAAAAGCCACCGCCGCAGCACTGATCGACCGCCGTTCTCACGGCTGGTGCATCTGCTGCTGCTCGTCGCCTGGCTTCTCTCATCGCAGGGGGTCGTCCCGGCTCTCTGCCTCCTGGCTGCCGTGGCAGACGGAGAGCATGCCGTCCAGGTGCGCGCCACGCTTTCGGGTGATGTGAGCGTGGTCTTGTCCCACGATGAGAAATACGCTGCCGCCAGTCCCCACCAGCATGATCCGTTGTGTGCGCTGGTCGTCATCTTCGCGCAAAAGCCAGCCGCAGGCGAGGTTGATCACATCCTCGCCTTCAAGTCCGTCGAAGACTCGTCACGCACACTCCGCCGCAGTTCCATGGACACAAAACTGCCGGCCCTGGCCGCAGTTCCTGTGTCTGTGGTGACGTGCTGGCTGCAGTCAAAGTCGGGCGGCCAGTCATTCACGCGCATTCAGGCTCCCGCATGGTCCCCCGGTCTTCATATCAAGACCAGCCGGACGATTCTGCGTTGTTGAGAAGAGGTGAAGCACCCCACGCTCCGCGTCTGCGGATCTCGCATCATGACCGCGACAGCGGCGATGCATCTCAAACCTCCTCATTCAATCAACGCGCCATGAAATCCACCTTCCTTTCCTTCCTTCTCCTTCTTTCCACGGCCTCCGCCGAACCCTTCAGCGTCAATTCCCTCGTCCAGAAAGCCCTCGCAACCCATCCCGAGCTCCGGTTCTACGAAGCGCAGGTCGATGTCGCCTCCGCCGGCAAAACCAAGGCCGGCGAGATCAAGAACCCCGATCTCATGACCGGCGTCGGCAACTGGCGCGTGCGTGACCTCACGACAAACAACGTCACCGATGGACCCACCTGGGCCGTGCAGCTCACGCAGACGTTTGAATGGCCCGGTCGCCTCTCCTTGCGCAAAGCCATCGCGCAAAAAGACATTGAGCTTGCCCAGCTCGGTCTTGAGCAGTTCCGAGCCGCGCTCGCGGCCAAGGTGCGCACCATCTCGTGGAAAATGCTCGCGGCACAGGAGAAGACCAAAGCCGCCGAAGAAGTGGCCAAACGCTTCCAATCGCTCGCTGAAGTGCTTTTGCAGCGCGATCCCGCCGGTGCGGCACCTAGACTCGAAGCACGCATCATTCAAGCGAGTGCACTCACGCTGGGCTCGGAAGCCACACTGGCCCGCAACGAGCTCGCCTCGGCCCGTTTCGAGCTGAACCAGCTTCTCGGCGAAAAGGCTGAGCATCCGCTCGAATTGAAGATGGAGAATCTCACCCTCAATCCGCCTCCCGCCCTTGAATCGCTGCTCGCGCAGGCCCGCAAAAAGAACTTCGATCTCCGCGCCCGCATCCTCGATGTGCAGCAGCAGGGCTATGAGGTGAAACTCGCTGAAAACGAGCGCTGGCCCTCCATCACCGTCGTGCCGTATGTGCAGCGCCAGCAGAACGAAACCCGCGAAACGCAGGTCGGCATTGGTGTCTCCATCCCGCTCCCACTTTGGAACCGCAACAAGGGCGCCATCGATGCCGCGAAGGCCAAGGAAGTGCAGGCCGAGGTCATGCTCACCGCGCAGATGCGCCAGCTCGAGCGCGATGTCGCCGCGCAGGCCAGCCACTACAAAATCCACGTCGAAGAACTCGCCAAATGGCCCGCAGACACGCTCGCCAGCTTTCGCCAAGCCGCCGCCGAGGCCGATGAGCACTACCGCCTCGGCGCACTGCCGCTTTCCACCTACACCGAGCTTCAGCGCCAGTACATCGACAGCGTCAAAGCCGTCCTCGAATCCCAGCTCGGCGCCGTGGATGCACGTCTCCAGCTTGAGCAGCTCACCGGCACGAAACTTCAGTAATCGCAGGCGCGACAGCGTCCTGGAGTGCGCCGGTCCTCCGGCGCTTTCGAACGGCCACAGGCCTCCGAAAAGCTCCAGAGGGCTGGAGCACTCCAAAACGCTCACGCGCCCTCGTAAGCCATCTTCCCTTCGCATTTTATGCTCAACTTCCTTCTCGAATTCTCCGTCCGGCAGCGCGCGCTCGTGCTGCTCGGGGCCTTCTGCCTTCTCGGCGGCGGGCTTTACTCGCTCATGCATCTGCCCATCGACGCCGTGCCGGATCTCACCGGTCCGCAGGTGCAGGTGAACGTCGCTGTGCCCGCTCTCGCGCCCGAGGAATCGGAACGCGCCGTCACGCGGCCCATCGAAATGGCGCTCAGCGGCATGCCCGGCGTGCTCGACTCGCGATCCATCACCAAATTCGGCCTCAGCCAGGTCACCGTCGAGTTTGAGGACGGCACGGACATCTTCCGCGCCCGCCAGCTCGTCAACGAGCGCCTCACCGCGATCATGCAGGACCTGCCGCCCGGCAGCTCGTTGAGCCTTGCACCGATCAGCACCGGCCTCGGCGAAATCTTCTACTACACGCTGCATTGGAAAAAAGACGCGAAGGAGAAACCGTCTGATGAACGCGAAGGCCTCATGCGCCTGTGGGAAACGCACGAGTACATCGTCAAACCCATGCTGCGCACCGTGCAGGGCGTGGCCGAGATCAACAGCAACGGCGGCCATCAGCGCCAGGTCACCGTCGAGCCCATGCTCGACAAGCTCAAGGCCGCCAACATGACCGTCGGCGAGCTCGCCGACATCATTCGTGGCAACGTCGAAAACGCCGGCGGCGGCATCATCAACCGCGATGGCGAGCAGCTCACCATCCGCAGCGTCGGCCGCGTGAGCACCGCGGAGGAAATTGCGAAGCTGCCGATCAAATTCGGTGCCGCCGTGCAGCCGATGAAGGTCGAAGACGTCGCCAAAGTGCAGTGGGGAGCTGGATTCCGCGGCGGCGCGGCCACGATGGACGGCGAGGAGGTCGTGCTCGGCACCGTGATGATGCTCATGGGCCAAAACGCCCGCACCGTCTGCCATCGCGTGGCTCCGCGACTCGAAGAAGTGCGCGAAAAACTCCCACCCGGCATGGATGTGACGATCGTTTATGAACGCAGCGACCTCGTCGAGGCCACCGTCAGCACCGTGGAGAAAAATCTCGTCGAAGGCGCCATCCTCGTCGTCGTCGTGTTGCTCGTGCTGCTCGGCAACTGGCGTGCGGCACTCATCGTCGCCCTCGCCATCCCGCTCTCGTTCCTCTTCGCCATCAGCGGCATGGTGCAGGGTGGCTGGTCCGGCAATTTGATGAGTTTGGGCGCGGTGGACTTCGGCCTCATCATCGACGGCGCGGTCGTCATGGTCGAAAACATCGTCCGCAGGCTCGGCATCAAGCAACACCACCTCGGACGCATTTTGACGCGTGAGGAGCGTTCGCGCGAAGTTTTGGCCGCGAGCAAGCAAATGGCCTCGCCGATGTTTTTCGGCGTTTTGATCATCACCATCGTCTATCTGCCCATTTTGACGCTCACCGGCATCGAAGGGAAAATGTTCCGCCCGATGGCGGTGACAGTCATTTTCGCCCTCGCAGGCGCTTTGCTGCTCGCGCTCACTTTGATGCCCGCTTTGTGCTCGTTCGCGCTTGGCGGCAACATCGCCGAAAAGGAGAATTTCATCATCAAAGGCCTCAACGCCGTCTTCCAGCCGCTGCTGCGCGTCTCGATGAAGCTCCGCTGGCTCGTCGTGCTCTGCGCGGTCGGCTTTTTCGCCTTCTGCGGCTGGAAATTCACCACGCTCGGTGCCGAGTTCGTGCCGAAACTCGATGAAGGCAGCATCGCGGCCATGATTTACCGCAAAGTCGGCATGAACCTCAAAGAGTCTGTCCACGAGGATCTCGAGCTCGGCAAAATGGTGCGCGAGAAATTTCCGATGGTGACACGCTTCTTCACCCGCAGCGGCACCAGCGAGGTCGCCACCGATCCGATGCCACCGAATGAGACGGACTTCTACGTCTTCTACAAACCGCTCAACGAATGGCCCAAAGGCCCCGGCCTGCCGACGACGAAGGAAGAACTCTGCGCCGCCATCGAAGAAGAAGCGCTGCGCGAGCACGAAGGCCAGACCATCGAGTTCGGCCAGCCCATCGAAACGCGCTTCAACGAGATGATGGAAGGCACGAAGGCCGAACTCGCCGTGCGCATCTACGGCACCGACTTCGACCTGCTCGAAAAACTCGCCAACCAGGTCAAAGACATCATCAACGACACACCCGGCGGCGAGGCCGAACTCGAAACCGACGGTCGCCCGAGCACCGTCGTGCTCCAGGTGAAGCGTGATGTGCTCACCAAATACAACGTGCCGCTTTCCGAAGTGAACCGCGCCGTCTCCGCCGGCCTCGGCGGCGAAGTCGCCGGTCAGGTCGTCGAAGGCAATCGCAAGCGCGACATCGTCGTGCGCCTTCCCGAAGAGGATCGCTCCAAGGAAGAGATGATGAAATCCCTGCCGCTGCGTGTCGGCGACTACGGCATGATCCCGCTCGGCGATGCCGTGGACATCCGCACCGAAAAAGCCGTCGATCCCATCCGCCACAGCCGCACACAACGACGTTTGGTGGTCATGGTCACCCTCAAAGGCCGCGACATGGAAGGCTTCGTCAACGAAGCCACCGCCCGCATCAAAAAGGAGGTCACATTCCCCGAAGGCTACGACTTCGAGTTCGGCGGCAGCTTTGAAAACCTGCAAGAAGCACGCGCCCGCCTAGCCATCGTCGTGCCGACGGCGCTGGTGCTCATCTTGATGCTCATCTTCTTCGCCTTCGGCAGCGTGCGGCAGACCCTGCTCGTCGCCACCGGCATCCCGCTCGCCTTGACCGGCGGCATCATCGCCCTCGGCCTGCGCGGCATGCCCTTCAGCATCACCGCCGCCGTCGGCTTCATCGCCCTGAGCGGTGTGGCCGTGCTCAACGGCCTCGTGCTGGTGAACTACTTCAACGAACTCCGCGAGGAAGGCATGAACGTCCGCGATGCCGTGCTCAACGGCGTCGCCACACGTCTGCGACCCGTCATGATGACCGCCCTCGTCGCCGCCCTCGGCTTTGTGCCGATGGCGCTCGCCCATGGTGCCGGTGCCGAGGTGCAGCGCCCGCTCGCCACCGTCGTCATCGGCGGCATCATCAGCTCCACCATCCTGACGCTGCTGCTGCTGCCCGTGCTCTATGACTGGATCGAGAAAGTGGTGAGGAAGGAACCGGAGCCGTAGGCGGTTTGGGTCGATCGTTCTTTGAGGAGATCACCGTCAGCATTCGCTGACGGTGATCTCCAATACAAAAGCCCGTCAAAAACTCAGGAATCCATGAAGTCTGATGAGGTGGTGCCCGGAGCGGCTCCCCAAACGCTGGCGAAATGATGCGCGAGGCGGAGCTTCCGGGCGGCGGCGGGCGAGATGATGTAGGGATACAACAGAGGAGCGCCAAGACTGCGGGAGATCTCGTTCATCACGGTGACCAGGTTGAGCCAGCGTTGAAGCAGTTCATGAAAAGCATTGTCCTCACGATGTGTGGATGAGGCGAGCACCGCTGGTAGCGTGCAGGATTCCGGTGGCGGGGCGGACAAAACCGCGCCGCTTCCCGGCATGCCAAACTGCGCGCCCGTCTCCAGACCATCGATCATCTGAACGTAGTGCGACCATGTCTCCGCCCAGTCCTCCCACGGATGCGCGGCGGCGTAAGGCGTGATGAATTGCTGCTGCCAGCCGGCGGGCGGACCGTTCTGGTAATGTCGCTGGAGCGCGTCGCTGTAACTGAAGGATTCGTTGCCAAAGACCTCACGAAAAGCGAAGCGCTCGGGGGCCATCCATTCGAGCCGGGAGAGGAAGCGATTCCACAAATAATGGCCGCTTTCATGGCGGAAGTGACCGAGGAGGGTGCGGGAGGCCTCGCCGAGCTGCTGGCGGTTGATCTGCCGCCAAGTGTCGTCGGCTTCTTCGAGGCTGACGGTGATGACGCCGTTGAGATGCCCCATGGTGACCCCGGGATCGAGCGTGGTGCTGACGATGTCAAAGGCGAGGCCGTTTTGTGGATCGTCCTTCAGTGAAGGCAGCGGAATGCGCAGGGCATGCAAAGTGTGGATGAGCCGGCGCTTCGCAGCCTCCATCAGGCCCCAGTGCAGGCGGTTCTGCTCCGTGCCCAGGTCGGGAATGGTGCGGTTCAGCCGGCAGGAGAGGCAGAAAGCCGCGCTGGAGGCGGCTGGCAGCAGCCAGTTGCAGACACCATGCCGCGCACCGTTGGCGCAGAGCTTCAGATGAGCGTCGATGGGACACATGAGGTCCTGCATGGAGTCGTAGCCGACATCGAGACCGCAGGAGAGGCAGCGCGAGCTTTCAAAGAAGAGCGTGTTGCCGCAGGTACAGCGAAAGGTTCTCATTCCTTGACTCCTTCTGCGGCCATAGTGAGCCGCCCATGGCAAACGCGGAACAGGCGCTGGTCGTTGGCAGCGCTTCCCGGCTGCGTCACCGCCAAGGACCCAGCATGCGTGGCGATCACGATCTTGGAATGACAGGAATCATCGTCCCCGAGAAAAGTCATCCAGCCAGGCGAACTCAGCCGCATCACCATAAAGCCCCGTCGTTTGCTCGCATGATTGAGCAGACAGCCTCCTGATCGCAAAAGCAAACGACGAATCGTGGCGTTGAAGCTGCCGCGTCAAGCTTACACAAACGCCGGAATCGGCACGCCGCGTTTGGCACCGGTGCCGCCGTAGATGTTGAAGCTGCCGCCGGCACCAGGAATCAGATCGTGTGGGGAGACGCCCATGAGTTTTCCGATGGTGGCGTGGAAATCGAGCACGGTGACGGGGTTTTCGACGATGCGGGTGCCGGTCTCGTCGGTTTTGCCATAGGCCTGGCCGCCTTTGACGCCGCCGCCGGCGATGAAGGATGAAAAGGCGATGGGATGGTGATCACGCCCCAGTCCTTTGAGTTTTGGCGAACGGCCAAACTCGGTGGTGAGCACCACCAGCGTGGTTTCAAGCAGCCCGCGTGCCTCCAGATCTTCCAGCAGCGTGGCAACGGCGTCATCGACGGCTTTGGAGAGTGTTTCGACGGTCGCGAAGTTGTTTGAGTGCGTGTCCCAGCCGCCGAGCTCGATCTCGACGAACTTGCAGCCACGCTCGACCAGCCTGCGGGCGAGCAGCACGCCCTGACCGAAGTAGTTTGCGCCGTAGTCGTTGATCAGGCTGCCCTTCTCCTTGGTGATGTCGAAGGCGTCGAGATCCTTGCTGGTCATGAGCTTGATCGCGTCGGCGAAGACATCGGCGTGCGCCTTCACCTCGGCCATCGGATAGCGCTTGAGGAAGTCGGTGTTGAGCTTGTCGGCCAGTCCGGTGCGTTTGCGCAGATTCGCCATGGAGTCCCCTTGCTGGAGCTGCGTGTGTTCCAGTCCCTTGCTGGGATCAAGGACCGGCACAGGCGCATAGCGGGCATCCATGAAACCCGCACCGGGGTGGCCGGAGAGATCGGCCAGGCGGATGTAGGACGGCAAAGTGGAAGCACCTTGAGTCACCTGACGCGCCACCCACGAACCGAGCGCAGGATGCCTGACCGACGGCGAGACCTCGTAGCCGGTGAGCACCTTGTACATGCCTGGCTCGTGCGCGCCTTGCGTGTGGTGCATCGAGCGCACGACGGCCAGCTTGTCGCCATGCTCCGCGAGCTTCGGGAAGAAGCCGGAGATTTGCAGGTCGGGCGACTTGGTCTTGATGGTGCGTGTGGAGCCTTGATAACCGGCCGGCGCGTCCGGCTTCGTGTCAAAGGTGTCCAGGTGGCTCATGCCGCCGCGCATGTAGAGGTAGATGATGTGGCCGGCGAACTTCGGCGCGCTCGTTTCCACCGCGCGTGCGAGCATGGCGGGCGGCACGAGGCTGACGCCGAGGGAGGTTTTGGCCATGCGGGTGATGAATTCCCGCCGGGCGAGGTCGTCGAGCTGGTTGAGGGGATGTGTCATGGCGTGCGGTTATTTTTGGAAGACGAACTCGGCGGTGGAGAGCAGCATGCGGGCGAGCGCCTTGGCGTTCCGTGTCTCGCCCAAAGTTTCCTGGCAGGCTTCGATCTCCTCCTTGGTGGGTTCACGGGACAAGACGGCAAGGAACACGGCCCGTGCGGCATCGCGGATGTTGTTGGCGCTGCGGAGGCTGTCGGCGAGCGGGCTGCCGGAACGGGCGACATGATCAAAGAAGCTGCTGTTCAGCATGAGCAGCGCCTGCGGCACGGTGGAGGCGCTCCAGGCGTCGCCGATGAAGTCGCGGTTGCCCTGGCCGAACATGCGCAGGAAGTGACCGTCCGGCGTGGGCTGTGGCAGCTCGGAGGCACGTTCGAGGCCGCCTCCGGCGAACTCGCGAGCCATCTCCCCGCGCAGACGTGCGCGGCGTTGCTCGGACCTCATCGCACGCTCGTCCTCACCGGCCATCTTGCGGGCCACGCCGGTGACTTCACTGGCTTTTCTGGCCTCCACGGCGGCTTCCAGCGCCTCGACGCCCGGCGGATCGAAATTCAGCTTCGCATCGAGGTCTTTGACCGCGAGCGCCATCATCGAGTCCCACACCTGCTCCGCACTGAGACGACGCACGACCGGCCCGGGGAAGCGATACACGACATCGGCCTCCTGCGGCGGCAGGCCGGCCTCGCGTTGATAGGCCTTCGTGAGGCAGAAGATGCGCAGGATCTGCCGGATGTCATATTTCGCCTCCCGCACGACATGGACGAGGTATTGGGCGAGATCGGGATTCGCGCAGTCGGCGATCTCACGCACCTGATCGACGCGTCCCGCGAAGGGCAGGCCGAAAAGCTTGGCCCACAGACGGTTCGCGAGCGTCAGGCTGAAGCGCATGTTCTGCGGCGAGGTGACCCACGCGGCTAATGTCTCCGCCGGACGCGCTCCCGCAGCGGGCGGTTCGCCGTAGAGCACGGCAGCGGGGATCACATCCCCCGGTTTGCCGTCGGGATACTGGTAATCCTCCGGCAGCGTGGCCGGGCTGCCCATGTCATTCACCACGCCAGCGCCGCCAGCCGCTCGTTGCAGTGCCAGGAGCGCCTCTTTGATGCGCTCATACTTCTCCCGGCGCTCATACGGCAGTTTCGACATCGCGAGGCGGTCGTAGCGTTCCGAGGCTTCGCGGATTTCCTTGGAATCGACCATGCCGACGGAGTCTTCTTTTGACGCGGTGCGGATGCCGTTGGTCCAGGCGAGGAACTGGTAGTAGTCCTTCCGCGTCCAGCGGTTGTAGGGATGATCGTGGCACTGGGCGCAGGAGATCTGCGTGCCGAGAAAGAGCGTGGCGGTGCTTTCGATGTTCGTGGCGCGGTTCTCACCATCGCGGAGGTAGTAGCCGGCCGCAGGCGCACGCCAGCCGTAGCCTTCGGGGCTCAGCAGCTCACGCGTCCATTCGTCGAAGGGCTTGTTGTCACGGATGCTCTGCTTGATCCAGGCGAGGTAAAAGTCGCCCTGTACCCCTTCGGCGAGGTCGTCCTTCGCCCGCAGCAGATCGCACCAGTAGTTGAACATGTGGCTGACGTGGCCGCTGGAGGTGAGTAGTTCGTCGAGCAAGCGAGCCCGCTTGTCCGGTTCCTTGGCGCTGCTGAAGCGCCGGGCCTCCTCACTGGTCGGAATGCGGCCCACGAGGTCGAGAGACACGCGGCGCAACCACGTGGCGTCGTTCGCGAGCGGAAACGGCTCCTGCTGATGCCGGGCGAGATCGCGTTCGATGAGCTGGTCGATGCGTGCGGCCACGGCTTGCAGCTTTGAGATGTCCACCGCTTCGTTTTGGGTCGAAACGACGACTTCCTTGGCCCGCGTGGAGGTCCAGGAGCCGAAATTCGCCCCCTCCTCGACCCAGCGGCGGATCAGGTCGATCTGCCCAGGAGTGAGCGGCTTGCCTTGGTCTGGCGGCGGCATCACATCGTCATGATCCGGGGGCAGCGAGATGGATTTCACCAGCGTGCTTTTGTCCGGCTTGTGCGGCAGCACCAGGTTGTCGGAGCGGCTCTTGTCGCGAATGGCTTCGAGATCATCGAGCCGGATGCCGCCCTTCGGCTTCTTCAACTGGCCGCTGTGGCACTCAAAGCACGCCGTTTCGAGGACGGGCAGCACATGCTTCTCAAAATCGACCTTCACCGAGGCATCCAGCGCCATCGGCTCCTCCTTCGGTTGGGAAGCCAGATTCATCGGAGCCACCTTGGCTTCGGTGACCATGGCGGCTGGTGCTGGTGATGGCGGTTGAGGCGCAGGTTCCGGCCTTTTCTCCGCGACCTCCGGCTTTGGCATCGGTGGCGGGGGCGGCATGACGGGCGCGGCCGGTGGTTGTTTCTGAGTCTCCATCACGATCGGCGGAGCCTCGAGGACGGTCTTGGGTTCGACAGGCTGCGGCTGTTTTGAGAACGGGAACGAAAGCGTGATGACCGGCAGCGGCTTCGCCGGCTCGGCGATCACATGGCCGTGCAAAATGACGCGCTGTCCGGTGCGCTGGGCGACCGTTTGCCCGAGATCGAGCCAGAGGAACACGTCCGGCCAGGCGAGCGATCCGCTGATGAGGCCGATGAGCACCGCTGCGGCCGCCGTGGTCCATTTCGGCAGCGCCGTGAACCAGCGCCGCTGCCTGCGCGCACCAAAGGTGGCCGCCTCAATGCTGAGCATGAGGTCCTCCACCGGAGAAAGGCCCACGCTGGCCTCGATGGCATCCGTGAGCGCCTGCGGCTCGTCGGTTTGTCCCAGATGCACGCGGAGCAGCGCATCCATGGCGAGTTGCTGCTCCAGTTCCTTCAGCGTGTCGGGATCCGCGGCCAGCACCCGCCATTCGTCGTCGGAAAGCAGGCCCTCCAGCGCCTTGTCGATGGTTTCGTCGGTGTTCATGCGGGTGATTGCTGAGGTGCGGACTCGATGCATTTGCGCAACTGCTGCCGCACACGCATGAGGAGCGTGCGCACCGCCAGGGTGCTGCGCCCGGTGCGGCGGGCGATCTCCTCGCTGCTGAGCTGCTGCTCGTAGCGGAGCTCGATCATCGTGCGCTGGTGATGGCGCAGTTTTTCGAGGCAGGCGGCCAGGCGGTCGGATTCATCGCTCACGGGTTTGTCGGAGGCCTCCAGCGCCATCTCCCAGCGCACCATCTCGGAATAGCGCTCGTGCTTGACCGACTCCCGCGCGTAGGCCTTCAGGCGGTCACGCAGGAGGTTGTGCGCGATGCTGCGCAGCCAGGGCTGCATGGAGCCTTCCTTGAAATCCGCGAGGTTTTGATACGCGAAGACGAAGGCGTCATGCGCCACCTCGTCGATGAGGTCCGGCACCGGTGCCCGCAGCGCCAGAAAGGAGCGCAAGCGCTGCAAATGGCGCTCCATGAGCGTGCGGAAGGCCTCTTCATCGCCCTCCTGCACGCGGAGGGCCAGTTCGATGTCAGAGGAGGGCTCGGTTTCGGGAGGTGGGGCCATGCGATCCAAGTATGGCCTGCCACCTTCCGGGTGTGGCAGAAATTTTGGCTCGTCCGGGAAGTGGGTGAAGTTTTTGGGCGACCCGTCCGGCCTGGCTGACAGAAACAAGAGGGCAAAAAGAAGTTTTTTTCTGTCCTCTTGTTTCTGTCAGTTGGTGTTCGTTGACGCGAGTTCACAACCTGCGGCAGCGCGGTTTGTAGCCCGGTATTCCGATACCGGGTCGGTGCCGCCGCGGAATCGGAATTCCGCGCCACAACGCCTTTCTCACCCGTCCTGGCTGACAGAAACAAAGGGGGCAAAAAAGAAGCTTTTTTCTGTCCTCTTGTTTCTGTCAGTTGGGTTCGTTGACGCGAGCCCACAGCCTGCGGCAGCGCGACTTGTAGCCCGGTATTCCGATACCGGGTCGATGCCGCCGCGGAATCGGAATTCCGCGCTACAACGCCTTTCTCACCCGTCCTGGCTGACAGAAACAAAGGGGGCAAAAA
>NZ_JACSRD010000228.1 GCF_014879935.1 Prosthecobacter sp. | reverse complement strand
CCAGGGCGCGCTTGAGCTGATGCACATTCCTTATACGGGAAGCGGCGTGCTGGCCTCCGCCGTGGGCATGGACAAGTGGCGTACCAAGTTGCTGTGGCGTTCGGTCGGTCTGGCCATTCCTGAATTCGTCATGCTTGACGCGCACAGCGATTTCGACGCGGTGGAGAAACAGCTTGGGCTGCCGCTCTTTGTCAAGCCGGCCTGCGAAGGTTCATCGATCGGCGTTTCGATGGTGCGGCATGCCGGTGAATTGCGCGCCGCCTGGCTGGCGGCCGCCAGGCATGACTCGCTGGTGATTGCCGAGCAGGGCGTCCTTGGCGGTGAATACACGGTGGCCATGATCGGCGAAGGCGACACCATGCAGGCACTGCCGATCATCAAGATTGAACCGGCTACCGAATTTTATGACTACGAAGCGAAGTATCTGCGCGATGACACCAGCTACCGCTGCCCCTGCGGGCTGTCCGAATCACGCGAGCTTGAGCTGCGGGCTCAGGCGCTGGACGCGTTCCGCGTGCTCGGTTGCCGTGGCTGGGGGCGGGTCGATTTTCTGATGGATGAGCAGGGCAAGGCGTACTTCCTGGAAGTGAATACCTCGCCGGGAATGACCGATCACTCGCTGGTGCCGATGGCCGCACGGGTCGCGGGAATTTCCTACGAACAATTGGTGGTGCGTGTGCTGGCGCTGGCCACGCTGGGAGGAAAAGCATGACAACAGTGAAAAGTGAAGACTCAGGAGTGAGGTGTCCTTTTCTGCGCTTTTTTTCCTCACCCCTCACTCCTCACTCCCCACTGTCTTTGGGATGATGAATGTGGAACAAACCGCAGTTGATGAACGCTGTTACCGATCTGCTCCTGGTGGCAGCGACGGCTGCATTGCTGGTGGCGGCGGTAGTCTGGAGTGCTCGCCTGCCCCTTTTCCCGCTGCGCGAAGTACTCGTTACGCACGAGTTGCGGGAAGTCCGTCGCAGCGAACTGGAAAACTCGCTCAGCGGCTTGCTGCGCGGAAATTTCTTCAGCATCAAAGTGGAGGATTTGCGCCAGTCTCTGGAACAGTTGCCGTGGGTGCGTCGTGCCGAAGTACGGCGGCAGTGGCCGTCGCGTATCGAAGTGAGTATCGAGGAGCATCTGCCGGTGGCTTTCTGGGGGCAGGCTACGGGGCAAATGGTGAACTCCTATGGCGAAGTGTTCACCGCATCCTTGAGCGCCCCGCCGTCGGCACCGATGCCCTTGCTGATCGGTCCGACAGGACTGGCACCGGAAATACTGAGCCATTACCAGCAGGCCGAGGACATCCTCAAGCCCGTCGGACGGATACCGCGCGCATTGAGCGTTTCACCGCGTCTTGCCGTGCAGTTGCGACTGGACGACGGAATGATCGTCGAACTGGGGCGGCAACAGCCGAAGGCGCCGGTGAGCGAGCGCCTGCTGCGCTTCGTCGAGTACTACCCGAGCGTATTGAGCGCCGCCAGGCAGCGGCCGAGTGTTGTGGATATGCGCTATCCGAATGGTTTTGCGCTGCGGCTCGCTGCCGCGCCAGCAACTGAGAGTAAAGGGAAACCATGAGCAGGGAAAACAAGGAAATCATCGTCGGGCTCGATATCGGCACCTCGAAGATCGTTGCGCTGGTCGCTGAAATCACTCCGGAAGGACGGCTCAACATCATCGGCATGGGATCGCAGGACTCCAAAGGCCTGAAGAAGGGCGTGGTGGTCAACATCGAGGATACCGTGGCGACCATTTCACGGGTGCTGCAGGAAGTCGAGCTGATGGCCGACTGCAAGGTCAAGGAAGTGTATACCGGGATTGCCGGCAGTCACATCAAGAGCTTCAATTCGAACGGCATGGTGGCGATCAAGGACAAGGAAGTGACGCCGATGGACGTCGAGCGCGTGATTGAAACGGCGCGCGCCATGCCGATCCCGGCCGATCAGGAAATCCTGCACATCCTGACGCAGGAATTCATCATCGATGATCAGGACGGAATCCGTGAGCCGATCGGCATGAGCGGGTTCCGCCTGGAAGTGAAAGTGCACATTGTGACCGGTGCCGTTTCGGCGGCGCAGAACATCGTCAAGTGCGTGCGCCGCTGCGGGCTGGAAGTCAATGATCTGGTGCTGCAGCCGCTGGCATCGAGCTACGCCGTGCTATCCGAGGACGAGAAGGATCTGGGTATCTGCCTCATCGACATCGGCGGCGGTACGACCGATCTGGCGATCTGGACGCAAGG
>NZ_JACSRD010000278.1 GCF_014879935.1 Prosthecobacter sp. | reverse complement strand
CACGGGCTCGGGGTTCGCTTTGCGGAGCTGCGCCTCGGTCAAAACGAAGTCGCCGACCATGCGGCGGCCGTTGCGCACATAAAAAGCACGCGGCCAGACAAGGAGAAGGCGTGATGTGCGCATGATCGTCATTCACCCACGCACCAGAGGAACTCCTGCCGCGTGGGGCTGGTCTTGGCGGAGCGGAGGTAGAGGCGGTTGTCGCAGATGGCGGGGCTGCTGAAGGATTCGTCGCCGAGCGGGTTTTGGCCGAGAAGGGTGAATTTCTCCGGGGTGGCCTCGAAGACGGAGGTGACGCCGCTTTTGCTCGTGACGTAGATGCGCGAGTCGGCCATCACGGGCGAACCGTAGAATTCGCGGTCCACTTTCTCATTCCACAGTTCCTCTCCAGTCGCGGACTTCCAGCAAACGGCACGGCCGGCATCGCCGACAGCGAAGACGTGGCCGTTCTTCACGAGCATGGAGGGCACATAGGTCTTCGTGACGTTTTCCCAGGCGATCTTGCCGCTGCCGTCGGCTTCGAGAGCCATGGTGTGGTTCTTCGGATAACCGCCGCCGAGGAAGACGCGGCTGCCGTCCGTCACGGCGGTGACGACGGTCTCCTCCGTGCTGCCGTCGATGCTCCAGAGTTTTTTGCCGGTGAGCGGATCGAAGCTCTCGACCTTGTTGCAGCCCGCGAGCACGGCTTGGACTTTGCCAGCAGCATTCACGATGCCGGGCGAGGCATAGTTGGCCACTGGCGGGCGATCCTGCTGCCACACGATGTCGCCGGTGAGTTTGTTGAGGCCGGTCATCTTGCCGCCGCCGCGATGATCGGCGGAGACGAGCACGATGTTTTGATAAATCACCGGCGAGGAGCCAAAACCCTGATGCACCTGGAAATCGCACACGCGACGCTGCCAGAGCTGTTTGCCGTTCAAATCGAGCGCGGTGGTGAAGATGGCGCCGTTGTTCAAAAAGTTCACAAACAGCCGCTCGCCATCGCTCACGACATCCGACGAGGCCTGCGAGGAGATTTTGTGACCCTTCGTGTTGAGGTTCCCGCGATGCACGACGATCTCCCAACGTGATTTGCCCGTCGCGCGATCAAAGCTGAGGACGAGTTGCTCCTCCGTCTCCACATCCGCCGTGGCGAGCAGCACCTGATCTCCCACGACAATCGGCGAACCATGACCGCGACCGCGCACGGCGGCCTTCCAAACGAGATTTTCGCTCTCGCTCCACTTCACCGGCAGTTTTTGTCCTGCGGCGGCCTGACCATCGCCTGTGGGACCACGCCATGCGGGCCAGTCGGCGGCGAAGATGGATGTGGCAAAGGCAGCGAGGAGGAGCGGGGCGGATTTCATCAAGGGCGTGGATTACGCTTCAAAGGCCGCCACGCTGTCATCGTGGGCCCGGTCTAGTCTGGTTCAGTTCACGATTCCAACATGGTTCGATGCCGTGGCGGGTTGTGCGGGAGTTGGCTTTGAATGCGCGGACGGCGGCTTTTGCTTCCCGAACACGGGGAATTCAGGAATGAGTTTTCGTTCTTCCGTCGGCGCGTGGCGGTTCCGGCGCGGCGGTGAATTCGTCCTGACGCTGATTCCTCGATCATGATCCACCATGGGAGCCAAGACCCGACGCCTCCTGCGCAGCCGACCGTGACGCGGCTGGTGCGCAAGTCCCCGCACGATGCGGAGGCGCTGCTACGCGCACGTGGAGCATCGATGCTGCGAAAACGTGCCGACACGCGACCGCTCGAGGCAAACGAGGAGACAAAGGACAGCGACAGCCCGGCGAAAGTGATCGCGGCACCGGAATTGGCTGAAAAAGAGGCGAACGGCGTTCCTTGGTGGCGGGAGCAGGCGCTCGCAGCGGCCCGGCAACGTGCCTTGGCAAAGAAGGCGGCGACAGCAGCAGCACGCGAGGACAAGGAAGCCAGTCCAGCAGCCCGTTTCGACACGCCAGAGGCAAAACCTGCCGCGAGTCTGAACACGGTGCAGGAATCTGTGGCGCCACAGGCGGCGGCAGAGCCGGAGAAGCCGCTGGCGGCCGGTGCGTCGTCCAACGGCGGCCGGCCGTCGAGCCACGGCGTGATCCGCCTGAAGAAGAAGACGGAGTCCGCCGTCGAGAGCCGGCGGGATGTGACGCTGCAAGCACTGGACAAACCGGTCTGCTGCAACTGCCGCGTGCCCTTCACCGTCGAGCCGGACGTGCCGCTGCTCATGCGCATCGAGTGTCCACGCTGCTGCACACGCCAGATCGTGCCCGCACGCATTGAAAACTTCATCCTGGAGAGCCAGCTCGGCAGCGGCGGCATGGGCGTGACGTATCGCGCCTTTGATGAGAGCCTGCACCGCAACGTGGCGATCAAGCTCATCAGCGGCGAGCTGGCAGGCAGCCGGGGCAATGTGGAGGCCATGGTGCGTGAGGCACGGCGGGCCGCAGGACTCACGCATCCGCACATCGTGCCGATCTACTCGATCGGCAGCGTCGATGGCACGCCCTACATCGTGATGGAGCTGCTCTCAGACGCGCTGCTGTCACGACCCGTGATGAAGGGGCGGCGGCTGGAGGAGCGCTTCGTGTTGGAGACAGGGCTGGCCGTCGCGCGTGCGTTGCAAGCCGCGTCAGGACTCGGGCTGCTGCACCTCGACATCAAGCCCGGCAACATCCTGCACGACCGCTTCGGCGTGGCGAAGCTGATCGACTTCGGTCTCGCATGCCATCTGGACGAGGACGTGTCCAAAGGACTGGGCACCTGCCTCTACATGCCGCCGGAGAGGCTGAAGCGCACGGGTCAGGACATGCGGAGCGACCAGTACAGCCTCGGGCTGACGATGTGGGAGGCGCTGGCTGGCAGGCCGCCGTTTCAAGCACCCACGCGTGACGAACTGGCGAGCGTCATCGTGAAGACGGTGCCTGATTTGATTCACGAGATCCGCACGGACCTGCATCTGTGGACTGCCGGGCTCATTCACAAAATGATCTCCTACGAGCCGGATGACCGCTACCAGAGCCTGGAGGAGTTGATCGGCGCGTTTCAGGTCGTGCTCCAGGCCCTGGACGGGCGCGATGCCGCCATTCCCGCACCCACGAACACCACCGCCTCATGAATCCCGCACCAGACATCCCCACTGCCTCGCTGCCTGACGACCTGTCGCGTCACACCAGCGCAGACCTGGACCGCACGGAATACTATCGCGAGGCTGGAGAGCGGGCCGAACTGTCCGAGGATGTCGTGCGCCGTCTGCGTGAGGAGCAGGAGAGCACGCCGGACGGTTTCGCCGCCACGCTCACCGCCGCGCTCGAGGAATGCCTGGCACACGGCAGCCTCGACGGGCTGACCATCGCCTCCGATGACGGGCTGGTCATCGCAGAGACACACCGCATGGAAAACGCGGACATCATGGCCGCGATCGGCTCCGTCTTCGAGTATGTGGCGGAGCGTGCGCAGCATGCGGGCATCGTCTCCGGCGTGAATGAGATGACACTGCTCGGCAGCGGCGGTGAACTGGCCGTGGTGCGCTACTTTCCCGGACTGGAGCACCGGTTCTTCCTCATGGCCTACTCACGGAAGCGCTGCACCTACCGCCGTGTGACCAATCTGGCGCTGCACAAATGCGCGACACTGCTGCACCGGCGCTTTGCCGCAGTATCGGAACAGTGATTGCCGGATTTCACCCACTCATGCGTTTTGACGATCCAGCGGCCATTCACGTAGCTTGACGGCCTTATGGCAGCCAATAAATCCGACGCACTCAAGACCATTCTGAACACCCTGTCCTCCTCCAGCGGTGACATTGAAGCCTCCGCCGTCGTGTCCAGCGACGGCCTCATGATCGCCTCGAACTTCCCCGCCGGCCTTGATGAGGACCGTGTCGCGGCCATGTCCGCAGCCCTGCTCGCGATGGGTGAACGTTCCGCCAGTGAACTGGAGCGCGGCGGTCTGGAGCAGATCTTCATCAAAGGCGAAAAGGGCAACCTCGTGATGATGGCCGCAGGTCCGGAGGGCGTGCTCACCACGCTCACCACCCAAGGTGCGAAGCTCGGCCTCGTCTTCCTCGACATGAAACGTGCGGCCAAGGAGATCGCACGCATCATCTGATCCGCGCGGCAACACTCACACTGGAGATTCGCGTCCGCAGGAAGTCCCCGCATTTCAACAGCACCGCACACCTTCCACGTTCGATGCCCTCCGACACCGCTCCCGCCGAGCCCTGGCGCCTCGTGCTCGAAAAGGCCAGGGCGCTCACAGGCTTCACCGATGAGGACTGCCGCGTCCTCCAGGACGCGTCCGAGAGCCTGCGCCCGTTCGGCACGCAGATCGCGACCGGGTTCTACGACACCCTCTACGCCTTCCCAGCCACAGCCGCCGTCTTCAAAAAGCTCAACCAGGATCGTGGCGAGCGCGAACGCACGCTGCGGCTGTGGTTCGAGTCGCTAGTCAGCGGCCGCTATGACGACCGTTTCTGGACCTGGCACTGGCTCGTCGGACTCATCCACGTGCAGCACCAGGTGGAGCATGTGTTTGTCGTGTCGATGTTCGGCCGGCTGCAGACCCTGCTGACCGCGCACGCCTTCGAGATCTTCGAGGAAGCCTCCGCCGAGCGCGTGATCCAGGCCTTCCTCCGCGTCACAAACTGCCTCGCCGCGCTCGCCGTGGAAGGCTACCACCAGGAATACCTGAACGCCGTGCGGGAATGCGGCCTGAAGGAGCCCGTGCTCAACCGCATGGTCGCCATGGAGGTGCAGAAGAAGATCCAGCACTACCACCGCCTGCTCGGCCCCTACCCCGTCAGCTAGAAACGCCAGCCCCAGCCCCATCGCGCCATGAGCCAGTCCATGAAAGTCCAGTGGTCGGACGCCCTCAAAACCGGGAACCGTGCCATCGACAACCAGCACAAGTATCTCATCGACATCATCAACGATCTCGCCGGTGCCATCGAGAGCGGCCAGACCGCGCAGTCGCTCAAAAAAATCGTCAACCTGCTCCAGTACTACACCGAGTGGCACTTCTGCAACGAGGAGGGCTGCATGGAGCGCCTGAAATGCCCCTATGCCGCGCGGAACAAGGACGCACACGCCCAGTTCATCCAGACCTTCCTCGCCTTCCGGGCGGAACTCGATGGCGGCGGCGACTCCAACGAGATCGCCACGCGGATGTACAAAACGCTCACCGCCTGGCTCGTGCAGCACATCCAGGGCATCGACGCCCAGCTCGCCCACGTCTCCGGTGAAGGCGGCGCTCCTGTGGTGAACCCCTGCGTGCCTGCACCCGCCGCCGTGCCGGAAGCCAGTCCTGAACCCGCGACGATTCCTCCTGCACCAGCTCCCACGCCGGAATCGGCTCCCGGGCCGGAACAACCCGTCACGCAGCGGGTGCCGCCGCCCGTTCAGGCCGCTCCACCACCTGCCGTGCATGAAGAACCGAAGCCGGAGAAGAAATGGTGGCAGTTTGGCCGCTGATCCGTCATGCAACCGCCCCTCCGCACGCCGTTTCCATGAAGCAGCGCAAAATCATCTTCGCCGGTCCCGTCGGCGCTGGCAAAACCACCGCCATCTGCTCCGTCAGCGAGGTCCCGCCCATCCTCACCGACGTTTCAGCCAGCGACGACACGCGCGAGCGCAAGCAAACAACCACGGTGGCCATGGACTACGGCCGCATCTCCCTCGACAACGGCGACCGCGTTCACCTTTACGGCACGCCCGGCCAGGAGCGCTTCGATTTCATGTGGGAAATCCTCACCAAGGGCGGCGGCGGACTCATCTTGATGCTCGACAACGCCCGCCAGGACCCGCTCGCCGACATCAAGACCTACACCGACGCCTTCAGCCAGTTCATCCGCGACCAGCGCCTCGTCATCGGCATCACGCGCACGGATGTGAAGTCCACGCCCGCCATCGAGGACTACCGCGAATACCTCGATCTCTTCACCCTCCGCGTCCCCATCCTCGCCGTGGATGCACGTCGCCGCAAAGACGTGCTGCTGCTGATCCAGACGCTCCTCTCGCTCAGGCACTGACAGCGTCTTGTTCAGCCTGAGCGTGCCGGGAGACTCATCACGCAGGCCGGAACTGTGATGCCGGATTCTCCCCGCGCCCCCTGCGGTGCGATAAACTGTTGGTTCACGCATCCCCCAGACATCGATCTGTCTGGGCCTGGAGCATGACATCATCGTGGCTCCAAACGATCATTTGCACCGCCAACACCAACATGCCCGACGGCCCAGCCCGGACACGATGATCCGTCCGTCCAGCGAAACGCCCTCGATCGTGGAGGCGATGGCCCGCCTTGCCGCATGCCAGAACCATCTTGGAGTCTCCCTGATATGGGCTTCCGTCCCGTAGCGTATGGGTCTGCCGTGAAAAGACTCTGCACTCTCGCCCTCATCGTCTCATCTCTGCAAGCCGAGGACTGGGCGCAGTTCCGCGGCAGCAATGGCAGCGGCATTTCCAGCTCGAAAAATGTCCCGGCCGAGTTCTCGGCGGACAAAAACATCGCCTGGAAGGCACGGCTCGGCGATGGCGTTGGCTCCGCGATCGTGAAAAACGGCGTCGTGTTTGCCACCGGCATGGCGGGCGATGGCAAAGTCGCACTGCAGGCCTTTGACGCCGCCACGGGCGCTCCAAAGTGGAAGTCGGAGTTCGACACCGGCACACTGCCGCGCATCACGCCGCCGAACAGCCACGCCTCATCGACACCCACCACCGATGGCGAGCGTGTTTATGTGCATTTCAGCACGATCGGCCTGCTGGCCTTTGATTTCGCTACGGGCAAGGAACTCTGGCGCTACTCCATGCCGCGTCCGGCTTATCTCATGGACTGGGGCGCGGCCTCCTCCGCCATCGTGCATGACGGCATGGTCATCTTCTGCCAGGACGACGACCTCGCGCCCTTCCTCGTCGCCGTGGATGCCAAAACGGGAAAGGAAAGATGGAAGACGCTGCGCAAAGACATGCTCGCCGGCTACGCCGTGCCCGTGATCTGCAAAGGCGATATCGTCGTGGCCGGCAGCGGCAAGATGAAAGGCTACGATCCCGCCACAGGCGCTGAAAAATGGACCTGCAACACGCTGCTGCGCACCATCATGACCTCGCCAGTCGTGCAGGACGACATCATCTACATCGCTGTGCAGAGTTATGGTGATGCCACACGCACGTTGAAGCATGCGTTGCTCGAATGGCTCGATACGAATCAGGACAAGATCCTCGCCCGCGACGAGACGCCGAAGGAATTTCACGAACGCTTCGACGCCTCCGACAAGAACAAGAACGGCCTGATTGATCCGGACGAGATCGACACCGCCTTCCAATCGCCTGACAACATGGCCGCTGGTGGAAACATCATCCAGGCCATCCGAGGCGGTGGCAAAGGCGATGTGACGAAGACGCATTTGCTTTGGAACCTCGACCCCAAGACGCCGTCAAACATCGCTTCGCCTCTGGTTTACAATGGCCGTCTCCATCTCGTGAAAAGCGGCGGCATGTCGAGCTGCTACGACATCAAGGACGGCAAAACACTCTGGGACCGCAGCCGCCTCGGCAATTTCGGCGATTACTTCGCCTCGCCCGTCGCTGCGGATGGCAAGATCTACATCGCGGGCAAGAACGGTTTTGTCGTTGTGCTTGAGGACGGACCCGAGTTGAAGGTGCTCGGCAAAAACGACATCGGCGAAGAGATCATCGCCACGCCGAGCATCGCCGATGGTCGTCTTTACATCCGCACGCGTGAAAATCTCTTCTGCGTCGCGGCAGGCGGTGCGCAGTCGGGCTTGGCGGAGAACACGTCTCAGCCGTCTGCTGGCGAGATCAGCCTCCAGCCTGTGAGCAAATCACGGCTTTGGAACGGCTACACCGGCAACGCCATGGGCCAGGAGTCGTGGACCGAAGACGAACTCGATCAACGCCTCCAGCAGCTCAAAAAACTCGGCTACACCAGCATTGCCGTGCCAAAGAATGTCGCGCCCTTCACACCGATCCGCGTCGATGGCGACACCGCTGGCCGCAAAGCCTTCCGAGGCGCAAAAACCTTCGGCAATCCCGATGCGGCAGCCGTCACGGCCCGTTTCCGCGAAAAAGCCGCCAAACTCGGCTTTGAGGTCGTCACAGCTGAACCGATCGTGGTCTCTGTTCTGCCCAAAAACGACTTCCGCGACGAGAAAGCCCTGAGCGAACTCGTCACGCCGATGTGCGGCGAAGGCGTGGCGGAGCGCCTGTGGCTCGGCTTCCAGGAGATCGACAAAGCGAATCAATTGATCGCCCAAAACGACCCAAAACTTGGCTTTCCCGCCCCTGAGATGCTCGTGCGGCATCTGCATGCCACCGGTCCCGTGCCCGAGTGGCTCACGCAGGTCAAAACACACTTTCAGAACGCCATGAATGAGATGTACCGGGCCAACACCCGCGCGCGTGAAGGCTCACGCAGCTTCACGCTCTACAATGCGAAGCGTCTGGAGTTCACCTTTCACTTCGTCAACGCCATCGAGTCGCTGCACAAGGCGCACGATCCCGCTTTGCGTGCCGAGTCTCTCGAAGCCGCGATGGAGTCCGTTTACAACTCGCTCAATTCCTATTCTGACGTAGCGAGAGATTCCAGCGACCTGGGAGCCATCGCTCTGTTGAACGAATACGGCTACCGCGCCTTGCGGAAGGTGGTCAAAGGCGAGAAGTGAACTCTGCTGATGGGTGTGCGTGGCTCGCGGCAGCGTTTTGGAGTGCGCTGGTCCTCCGGTCCTCCAGCGCTTTTGAGCGTCCCCAGGTTCACGAAAGCTCCAGAGGGCTGGAGCACTCCAGGACGCTGCCGCGCTCGCCTCGCCCACAACTTTTGTGGCGATTGGGCTTCGGCCTCTTTGATTACCATCCGGCATGAACTTGTGAAGCAAGTGGCATTGGAGGACTGACGCCAGATGCGCGAATGCATCGCCGTTATGAAACTCACCCATCGCAAATCCAACGAACGCGGCCATGCCGACCACGGCTGGCTCGACAGCTTCCACACCTTCTCCTTCGCCGATTACTACGATCCGGCGCACATGGGCTTCCGCAGCCTGCGGGTGATCAATCAGGACATCATCGCTCCCGGCGCGGGCTTTCCCACGCATCCGCACTCGGACATGGAGATCTTCAGCTACATCCTCTGGGGTGCGCTGGCTCACAAGGACAGCATGGGGAATGGCCGCACGCTCCTGCCCGGTCAGGTCCAGCTCATGAGCGCGGGTCGCGGCGTGACGCACAGCGAATTCAATCCCTCGAAGACCGAGGGCGCATCGCTTCTGCAAATCTGGATCCGTCCGCGTCAGCGTGGCCTCACGCCGAGTTACACCGAGTGGCATCCCGATCCGGCGAAGGAAAACGAGCCGAAAGTGCTCGTCATCTCGCCCGATGGCCGCGAAGGCAGCGCCACCATCCATCAGGACGCCGACATCTACCGCGTGCGCCTTCCGAAGGGGCAGAGCATCACCCACGAGGTCCAAACCGGCCGCGGCGTGTGGTTCCAGCTTATCAAAGGCAGCATCACCGCGCACGGCAGCACGCTGAGCCCCGGCGACGCTTTCTCCACCGAGGACACCGGCACGCTCACCCTCACCGCCTCCGATGACGCCGAGGCTCTCCTCTTCGATCTCGCTTAATCCAACCCTCACTCCACAACTCCAACACTCCACCCCCATGAAACTCATCGCTACCATCGCCTCATCCCTCCTCGGAGCCGCCTTCGTTTTCTTCGGAGCCATGTATTTCACCGGCAAAATGCCACCACCACCGCCTGCAGGCACGCCTCCGGGCGATTTCTTCGCCGCCGTCGGCCCCACGGGCTACATGAGCTTTGTGAAGGTGCTCGAAATCCTCGGCGGATTGCTCCTGCTGCTACCCAAGACGCGAAATCTCGGCCTCCTCGTGCTCGGGCCGATCATCGTGAACATCCTCTGCTTCCACGTCTTCCTCGCCAAGTGCGCCTACATCGCAGACCCCGCTCTCATCACCATTTGCGTGCTCTCCGCCTTCCTGCTCTTCACCGAGCGCAAAGCCTGGCTCGGCCTGGTGAAGTGATCGTGGCACTCAAACGCCTTCGCTCTCGATCACCGACTCGATTTGAGGTTTCAACTCGACCAGATGTATGGTGGCGATGCGCCAGACGATGTCCCAGTTCACGTCAAAGTAATCATGCACCAGGATATGACGCGTCTTTTCCACCTTGTCCCACGGCACCTGCGGGTGACGCAGCTTCAAATCATCGCTGAGCTTGAAAACCGCCTCGCCGAGGATCTCGATATGCTTCAGCACAAAAAAGCGCAGCAACTCGTCCGCGTCGAAAGCATCCCGGTTCTCCAGCGGATGTCTATCGATCGCGGCGATGGCGTCCAGGATGTCCTGAAGCCGCGCCGCATCTCCTCGCGGCCCCTTCATGGCTCGACGGCCACCTCCTCGATCTCGCGTTTCAGCCGGTCGCGCATCCAGCGATGCTCCGTCAGCACATCCACCTCACAGCCGAGGATGCCCTGGAGCCGGTCCCGCAGCTCTACGAGTGCAAAGGCATCCATTTCGGGCTTCATCCGCACGATGAAGTCGATGTCGCTGCCTTCACTCTCATCCCCACGCGCCACCGAGCCGAACAAACGAATACGCTCCGCCCCGAGGCCCATGGCGGCCCCGAGGATCGCATCGCGGTGGTTGTGGACGAGCTCGCGCTTGGTCATGCTCCATTCGTAACACGCCACGCCGCTTTTGCCAACTCTCCTCTGACCGCCTGATCGCACCCACCTCTTACCACCTCGTCCATTATGACTACCTCCGAGCTCCAAACCCTTCTGTCCTCCGCGGACGCGCCGTTGCTCGTGCAGGTCCTGCCGGAGGAGGTTTTCGCCGCGAGACGCATTCCCGGCTCGAAGCAGGCCTGTGTGTATGAAGTGGCCTTCTTTGATCAAATCGCCGCTCTCACCACCGACAAAGCTCGCGCCATCATTGTGTATGGCGCGGGCAGTGGCTCGCTCGATGCGCAAGTCGCCGCTCAAAAGCTCACCGCCGCCGGTTTTACCCATGTGACCGCCTTCGACGGCGGTCTCGAAGCATGGAGCGCGGCCGGATTGCCGCTCGGAGGGGAAGGCACACCGCCAGCCGCGCCTTCGCTCAGCGGCACCTTCCGTGCAGACACCGAGCAGAGCCTCATCCGCTGGACCGGCCGCAATCTCTTCAACCATCACAGCGGCTCCGTGCGCCTCGCCGATGGCGAGATCACGCTGCGCGACAACGCGCTCGTCGCTGCCCGTTTTCGCATCGCGATGGACAGCATCGCCTGCGAAGACATCAGCGACTCCGCGATGAACCAGATGCTCATCGCGCATCTGCACAGCGACGACTTCTTCGATGTCGCTCATCATCCCGTGGCCGAATTCGTCGCGGAAAGCATCACACCGCTCGCCACCTGCACCGACGGCACACCGAATTACCTTCTGCGTGGTCACTTCACTCTGCGCGGCATCACCCGCGAGATCGAATTTCCCATCCTCGCCGCCACCGCCGATGGAAAACGCCTCACCGCGCAGGGCGTGCTCGATCTCGATCGCACCCAGTTCGGCAGCGTTTACGGCTCCGGCCGACTCTTCCGCTTCCTCGGCAAACACATCGTCAACGACCACATCCACCTGCACATCAAGCTCCACGCCGACCGCCAACCGTGACACAGACACTCCTGTCTGTGCCCCATCAAAAACAGGCAAGAGTGCCTGTTCCACTCTTTCCCCAATCATCACTCCAAAACTCCACCACTCCATGAAACTCCTCTCCCCACTCACCGCCGGCGCTCTGCAACTCCCCAACCGCGTCCTCATGGCCCCGCTCACGCGTTGCCGTGCGGATGCCGATCACAATCCCACGCCGCTCATGGCCGAATACTACGCGCAGCGAGCCAGCGCCGGTTTGATCATCGCCGAAGCCACGATGGTCATGGAGGGCAATTCGTCCTTCTGGATGGAGCCCGGCATCTACTCCGATGCTCAAATCAATGGCTGGAAAGCCGTCACCGATGCCGTGCATGCGAAAGGCGGCCAGATCGTGCTCCAGCTCTGGCATGGTGGTCGTGCCTGCCATCCGTTGCTCAATGGCGGAGCCCAACCTGTGGCTCCCAGCGCCATTCCGATCACCGGCGATGAAGTCCACACGCCCGAAGGCAAGAAACCCTACGTCACGCCTCGTGAACTCCGCGACGACGAGATCCCCGGCATTGTCGCCGGATTCAAAAAAGCTGCCGAGAACGCCAAAGCGGCCGGTTTTGACGGTGTCGAGGTCCACGGAGCCAATGGCTACCTGCTCGACGAATTCCTCCGCGATGGCGCGAACAAGCGCAGCGGCCCCTACGGCGGCTCCATCGAAAATCGCGCCCGTTTGATGCTCGAAGTGCTCGATGCCGCCATCTGCGTCTGGGGCGCGGATCGCGTCGGCTTGCGCATCTCGCCGCTGAACAGCTACAACAGCATGATCGACAGCGATCCCGTCGCCATCACCACTTACATCGCGCAGCAGTGCAGCACGCGCGGCATCGCCTACCTGCATGTCATGCGCAGCGACTTCTTCCAAGCGCAGCAAGGCGATGTCCTCACGCCTGCGCGACAGCATTTCAAAGGCGTGCTCATCAGCAACATGGGCTACACCGCCGACGAGGCCGAACAAGCCATCAGCGAAGGCAAGCTCGACGCCGTCGCCTTTGGCACCAGCTTCCTCGCCAATCCCGATCTGCCCGCCCGCATCGCCGCGAAGGCCCCGCTCAATGCTCCGAACCCCGCGAAGTTCTACTCCCCCGGCCCCGAGGGCTACACGGACTATCCCGCGATGTCATGAACGCACCGATCCATCCCGGCGTCCGCATCGGCCACGTTCACCTGAAGGTGGCCGATCTCGAGCGCTCGCTCGCCTTTTACTGCGGCGTGCTCGGCTTTCAGCTCACGCAGCGCTACGGACCCGGCGCGGCCTTCGTCTCCGCCGGCGGCTACCATCATCACATCGGCCTCAACACCTGGGAAAGCCGCGGCGGCAAGCCTCCGCCCCGCGGCACCACCGGCCTCTATCACGTCGCCATCCTCTACCCGGATCGCCAATCGCTCGCCGATGCCTTGCGACGCCTCATTGAGCACAAGATCCCCCTCGAAGGTGCCGCCGATCACGGCGTCAGCGAAGCCCTCTACCTCCAAGACCCCGACGGCAACGGCCTCGAACTCTACGTGGACCGCGATCCCGCCGATTGGCCGCGCGATGCAAACGGTGAACTCAAGATGACGACGGAACCTCTCGATTTGGACGCGCTGTTGGCGGCGTCCACTCCCGATGGCGAATGCGATGCGTAAGGGGTGTTATTCCCCTTTCCATCATGAGTCCCACACGTGTCCTGCTGATCAGCGGCTGGCTGCTCCTGTCTTCAGGCTGCGCCATCGCACCCGCGAAGATCACGCGTGTCGTGGAGCCGGAAAAGGCGTCGCTCCATGAGTGGATGCAGGCAGCGCTGGCAAATGAAGGAACGAATGCCGCCAAGGTGGCTCTGGGGCATTTCATCGAACGATGGAGGAAATCCGATCTCGGGGCTGAAGGCATCGTGCGAGGGGAGGCTGACAGCCGGGGACCTGTGTTTCACGTCGTTTTCTCCAAAACCGGCCAGGGGGCCTATTCACCGGCCTATTTTGACAAGATCAGCCCCGCGGCCGATTACGAAGTGCTCAAGATCCCGCATCATGTCCGGCGTGGCGCGGGTGTGCCGCTGGTGGCGATCCGTGAGAACCGTGAACGCGACCCGATCGAGGCCTACTATCCGCCTGAGACCATCGCACGCCCGCTCACTGCGCTATTAAAGCCGGGAAAGGCCAAGGCAGGCGTCCAGGAGGTGCACATCGATCTTCTTTGTCCGTTGGTGCATGACAGTGTGGTTCACAACGGCCGCCGGCAGCCGCTGGCGGCCGATTTCTCCCTGCCCTGGGCGGCCACTCTCTCGAAGTCTGGCAAGCTCAACCAGCTCCGGGTCCTGGACATGGTGACGCCGCTGCCAAAGCGAACTCCCCAGCTCTACCTGATGGAGCCTTATGACCGGCGGAAGGAGCCGCTCATCATGATTCACGGGCTGCTTTCGTCACCTCTGGCCTGGGCAAAGCTGAGCAACGAGCTGTGGGCCGATGATCGCATCCGCAACCGCTACCAGATCTGGCATTTCCTCTACAACACGTCCGCTCCGTCGCTGTATTCGTCCTCGGTGTTGCGCAGGCAGCTCGCCGCGGTGCGACGGCTTCTCGATCCAGAGCGTGATGATCCCGCGATGCGCCACACCACGCTCGTCACGCACAGCATGGGCGGGCTGGTGGGAAAGGCGCTGGCGATGGAGCCGGGCGAGGCGTTCTGGAAGGCCACCTTCACGGTCACTGCGGATGAGTTGAAGCTCTCCACCGAGGACCGGTCGATGCTGAAGGACGCCTTTGAATGGCATGCCGATCCGACGATCCACCGCATCATCTTCATCGCCACGCCCCATCGTGGCAGCGAGTATGCCGACACCCTCATCGGACGGCTCGGCAGCGTGCTCACGCAGCCACCACGCGCGTTTCAGCAGTTCTATCGGCGGGTGGCCACGGCCAATCCGGACGCCTTCACGCCGGAATACACCGGACTGGCCGCAGGAAAGCTCGACAGCGTCAGCTCGCTCTCGCCCCGGCAGCCTACGCTGCGGCTGCTGGCGGAGCTCCCTTACGCGCACCGTGTGCACGTCCACAGCATCATCGGAAACCGGGGACGGCCGGGGCCTCTGGACGAAAGCAGCGACGGCTTCGTGCCTTACAGCAGCAGTCATCTCGAAGGTGCTGACTCGGAACTCGTTGTCCCGTCCCGACACCGCGTGTTCCGCCATCCGGAGGCCATCGCGGAAGTCCGCCGCATTCTGAAGCTGTGAATGCGCATGAATTCCTCCGACGCGGTTGATTTGCCGCCCCAAGCGCAGCAAGAGTTCTTCCCTTTCCTCCTCCCGAGAACTCCATGAACATCCTCGATGCCATCCACGCCCGCCGCGCCATCAAACACTACGATCCAGCCCACCGCATGACGGAAGACGAGGTCAAAACGCTGCTCACCGCGGCGTTGCAGGCCCCCACCGCCTTCAACATCCAGCACTGGCGTTTCGTCCTAGTGAGCGATCCTGAAGTGCGGAAGCAGATCCGGGCCGTCGCCTGGAACCAGGCGCAGGTGACCGACGCCTCGCTGCTCATCGTGCTGTGCGCCGACAAGGACGCATGGAAGAAAGATGCCGCCCGTTATTGGAAAGACGCGCCGCAGCCCGTGCAGGACTTCCTCGTCCCCGCCATCGGCCAGTATTACGCCGGCCGCGAACAGGTGCAGCGCGACGAATGCATGCGCTCCTGCGGCATGGCTGGCATGACGATCATGCTCGCCGCGAAGGCCCTCGGGTATGACTCGTGCCCGATGGATGGCTTCGACTTCGATGCCGTCGCGAAAATCATCAAACTGCCAGAAGATCACGTCATTTCCTTCATGATCGCCGTTGGCAAAGGCACGCAACCCGCGTGGCCAAAGCCGGGCCAACTTCCTCATGACGAGGTGATCGTTCAAAACACGTTCTGACCACCATTCTGCGCATGAAAATCGCCATCGGTTCCGATCACGCCGGCTTTCGCTACAAGCAGGCCATTGTCCAGCATCTGCGCGAGGCTGGACACGAGGTGGAGGACTTTGGCACGCACTCGGAGGCGGCCGTGGATTATCCGAAGTTCATCCGGCCCGTCGCCGAGGCGGTGGCTGCCGGCACATTCGAACGCGGCATCGTTCTCGGCGGTTCCGGCAACGGCGAGGCGATGACGGCCAATCGTGTACGTGGCATTCGCTGCGGCCTGTGCTGGAATCTGGAGTCCGCACGGCTCACACGGCAGCACAATGACGCGAACGTGCTCTCGCTCGGCGAGCGCATGATGGATCTGCAGACCGCGTTGCAGATCGTCGATGTGTTTCTCACCACGCCGTTTGAAGGCGGCCGTCACTTTTCGCGCATCCAGCAGCTCGATGAATGACGTAACGGCCAACGAGCGGCTCCTGCGCGAGACCGAGGCCTATCTGCATGAGCAGATTCCGCTGACGCATGCCATGGGCGTGACTGTGGAGAGCTGGAATGGTGCCCGGCTGGTCCTGCAAGCACCGTTGGAACCCAATCACAACCACCTGGGGACCGCATTCGGCGGCAGCCTCAGCGCTTTGGCGACGCTCGCGGGTTACAGCCTGCTCTGGCTGATGCTTGGCGACCGGGAAGCGCATGTCGTCGTGCGTGACAGCCACATTCGCTACCGCCATCCGGTGCGCGGCACCTTGAGAGCGGCCTGTTCACGGCCTGATGACGCAGTGATGGAGGTTTTCCGTCGTCAGTTCAACGAAACCGGCCGCGCCCGTCTGTCGCTGCCGGTCACCATCGAGGAGGATGGAAAAGTCTGCGTGGAGTTCGAGGGAACCTTTGTGGCGATGCGCTGAAGATCATGCTGACCCACGCGCACCACCATGAAACGCAAGCCACCGGCTCACCATGAGTGACCGGCTGCCCGTTTCACGCTGGAGCGCGGCCATTCCGTGGCTCTTCGTGTTGTTGTGGAGCAGCGGCTTCATCGGATCCAAGCTCGGCGTGCCGTATGCGGAGCCGTTCACCTTCCTGACGCTGCGCTACTGCATCGTGCTCGCGATTTTGACGCCGATCGCACTCCTGACGCGTGCACCGTGGCCGCAGGGCCGTGTGCAGACCATGCATGTGGCTTTCGCAGGCCTGCTGATTCATGCGCTTTATCTGAGTGGATGCGTCTGGTCGCTGCGGCTGGGGCTTCCGGCGGGAATCCTGAGCCTGATCGTCTCGATGCAGCCGCTGTTCACGGCGGCGTTCGCCGGAGTGGCGTTGGGAGAGAAGGTGCTGCCGCGTCAGTGGCTGGGTTTGGTGCTCGGATTCGTCGGCACGGCCCTGGTGGTGGCGCACAAGACCGGCAGCGGGCTCACCTTTGCCATGACGATTCCCGCGCTCCTGTCGCTGATCGGCATCACCGCAGGCACGATGTGGCAGAAAAGGCACTGTCCGCGTTTTGACCTGCGCACCAGCACGGTGGTGCAATACGGGGCCAGCCTGGTGGTGACGGCACTGCTCGCCTTCACGACCGAGACGATGCATGTGGAGTGGAGCGGGCAGTTTGTGTTTGCCCTGCTTTGGGTGGCGCTGGTGCTTTCCATCGGCGCGATCAGCTTGTTGAATCACCTGATCCGCAGTGGCACGGCGGTGAATGTGGCGAGCCTGTTTTACACCGTGCCTGCCGTGACGGCGCTGATGGCCTGGGGCATTTTTGGCGAGACGCTGACCGGTTTGTCGCTCATCGGCATGGCCGTGGCAGTGACAGGCGTTTGGATGGCAAGGGGAAGGTGAGACTCCCGATTCTTTCTTGGCGTGACGAATGCTTCTGCGCCTACATCGCCCACCCGCGCATGCACGATCCTCATTTCTTCCTCTCCGCGTTCATCTACCTCGCCACGGCGGTGCTGATGGTGCCAGTGGCGCATCGACTGGGCCTCGGGTCCGTGCTCGGCTATTTGATCGGCGGTGCCGTGATCGGTCCGTTCGCGCTGGGATGGGTCGGTGGCAGCCAGGGCGAGGAAGCGATGCACTTCGCCGAGTTCGGCGTCGTCATCATGCTTTTCATGATTGGCCTCGAACTGGAACCCGCACGTCTGTGGCGCATGCGCGGGCCGATTTTCGGCCTCGGTGGTGCTCAGGTGGTTTTCACGGCCCTGGCGGTGATGACCGTCGCGATGCTTTGCGGTCTGGCGTTCAAACCCGCCATCGCCGCAGGCATGATTCTGGCCCTGTCATCCACGGCCATTGTGCTGCAGACCCTCCAGGAGAAGGCGCTGATGCGCACCGACGCGGGCAGCGACTCGTTTGCCGTGCTGTTGTTCCAGGACATCTCCGTCATTCCGATGCTCGCGGTGTTTCCGCTGCTGTCCGCCAGCGGAGCGCAGGTCGAGGATCACGGCTGGCTGCAACAACTGCCGCATTGGCTGCAACCGCTGGTGACTTTGAGCGCGGTGGTGTTGATTGTGATCGCGGGGCAGTTTGTTGTGCCGCGTGGTTTTGCCGTGCTGGCGAAAACGGGATTGCGTGAGCTCCTCACGGCGGCTGCATTACTGCTGATCGTGGGCGTGGCCCTGCTGATGACGCAGGTGGGGCTCTCACCCGCTCTCGGTGCTTTTGTCGCGGGTGTGGTGCTGGCGGGAAGCCATTATCGTCATGAGCTGGAGAGCAACCTGGAGCCGTTCAAAGGCCTGCTGCTTGGCCTGTTCTTCCTCGCGGTCGGTGCGTCGCTTGATTTCAGCGTGATCGTGGCCAGACCGGCGCTCATCACGCTGCTGGTGGCCGGATTGATCGTGCTGAAGGCCGCGATCATGTTTGGGATCGCCACTGTGCTGAAGATTCGTGGCAGTCATCGCTGGTTGCTATCACTGGCACTCGCCCAAGGCGGTGAATTTGCCTTCGCGCTGCTCTCGATGGCCATCCAGCAGCGCATTCTCGATGCGGAGACCGCGAAACTGCTCGTCGCAGTCGTGGCGCTGTCGATGGCGGTGACGCCGCTGCTGTTTGTGCTCTACGAAAAGGTCATCGCCCCGCGCTACACGGCGGTGGTGGCGGAAGAACGCGCGCCGGATGCCATTGATGAGCATGCGCCGGTGATCATGGCGGGATTCGGCCGCTTTGGGAACTTCGTCGGCCGCTTCATGATGTCACAAGGCATCAAAGTGACCGTGCTGGAGAGCGATCCCGATCATGTGGACATGCTGCGCACCTTTGGCTTCAAGGTCTTTTATGGAGACGCCACACGGCTCGATCTGCTGCACGCGGCGGGCATCGCCGAGGCGCGCATGTTCATCATCTCGCTGGCGGATCGAGCCAAGGTGGCGCAGCTCGTCACGGAGATCCGGGAGAAGTTTCCGAACGTGCGCATCCTCGCTCGCGCTCATGATTACGACCAGCGCTTCGAGCTTCGCGGCCTGGGGCTGAACGTAGAGGACATCGTGCACGAGCAGATGCACAGTGCGCTCGAGCTCGGCGTGAAGGCCCTCTGCGCGCTCGGCAAACAACGCGAGGAACTGGAGCGTGCCGCCAAGAAGTGGAAGGCCTACGATGAGGAGACCTTCCACATGCTCATTCCCGTCCACGACGATGATAACGCCTATGCCAGCATCGTGCGCGAACGCCGCATCGAGCTGACGCAGCTCTTCGAGCGTGACCGGACGGAGGCGGAAAAGTAGGCTTGTTGCGCCGCAGCAAGCTCAGTGTGCCGGTTGCGGCGCAACCGGGCTACTTTACTTCGCCGTCAGCTTAAGGTTGCGGAACCAAGTCTCGTCACCGTGCTCGGTCAGCATGATTCTGCCCTTCCCGGGAGCGAAGCCTTCCTTGTTCTTGAACTTGCTCTTCGCGATCATCTCCTTCCACTCGGGCGTGGTGGTGTCCGCCTCGCTGGCGAGCGCTCCGTTGAGCCAGTGCTGGATCTTGCCGTCCTGGACGACGATCTTGCTGGTGTTCCATTCGCCCGCCGGTTTCACCAGCTTGCCTGCCACCGGCCCTTTGATGTCATAAATCGAGGCCGTGGTGTGCGAACCACCGCGCAGGCCGTCGGGATGGCCGCTGTCGTCGATCATTTGATACTCGATGCCCAGCCACTCCTTGCCGCCGATCTTCGTGACCCAGTATTTGATGCCGTTGTTGCCCTTGGGATTGAGTTTCCACTCCCATTCGAGCTCGAAGTTCGTGTATTCGTTCTTGGAGATCAGATTGCCGCCGCCTTTGCCGGCGAGGTGGATGCCGTTGTCACCTTCCGCCGTCCAGCCGCCGCTGGCAGGCTCGCCCTGAAGGTTGGTGAAGTCAGCGAGCGTGAGGTGAACCGGTTCAGCCGCGGAAACGAGAGATGCGAAGGCGAGGAAAGCGAGGAATGGGCGCATGTTGTGGGTTGGGTGACGGGCGCATGAAACGCGTGCCCGTGAAGCTTGCATCATCTTTTTCATTCGGCCGATAATCCCGGCAGGTGACCGCGTTCTAGTGCGGCCATGAAATTCACCGCCCTTCTCTGCCTCGTTGCTTTGACCAGCGCCGCTCTCGCCCAGGCGCCGAAAGCTCCTGCCAAACGCGAGCGCAAGCCGCATCCGTCGCTCGCCAAGGTGGAAGATGTCGCCGGGCTGCCACGCGTGCTGCTGATCGGCGATTCGATCTCCATGGGCTACACGCTCGATGTGCGTGAGCTGCTCAAAGGCAAGGCCAACGTTCACCGCATTCCCACCAACGGCGGTCCAACAACGAACGGCCTCAAAAACATCAAGGCCTGGCTTGGTGAGTCGAAGTGGGACGTGATCCACTTCAACTGGGGCCTGCATGACCTCAAATACATCCAGGAGGATCCCTCGAAACGTGCAGATCCGAAGGCTCCTGGTTCACATCCGCAGGTGGCTCTGGCGGATTATGAGAAGAACCTGACCGAACTGGTGAAGATCATGCAAACCACCGGGGCGAAGCTCATCTGGTGCAACACGACGCCTGTTCCTGCCGGCAGCGACGGACGCATCGAAAGCGACGAGTTGAAATACAACGAGGCCGCCGCCCGCGTGATGAAGGCCGCCGGCATTCCCACGGACGATCTGCATGCGCATGCGCTTGTGAAACTCCACCACGTCCAGCTTCCAGCGAACGTGCATTATTCGCCGGAAGGCTATGGCTACCTGGCTCAGAAGGTCGCGGCCGTGATCAGCGACTACCTGCCGGAGAAGTGAGTGGTCACACCAGCCGGTCCTTCAATGCACGCGCAACTGCAGCGGCGCGGCTGTGGACACCGAGCTTGGTGAAGAGATTGCGCGTGTGGGTGCTGGTGGTGTGAATGCTGACCTGCATGCGGTCGGCGATTTCCTTCGCCGTGAGGCCTTCGACGAGGAGCTTGAGCAGGTCGTGTTCACGTGGCGAGAGCGAAACGGGCTCTGCGGCCGGTTTGGTGAGCTTCGCGAGCATCTGCACCACGCTGGCGGCGACTTTGGGCGACATGGGCGATCCACCCTGCGCGGCCTCCAGAATGGCTTCGATGACCGTTTCGGCGCGTGAGGTCTTCAAAAGATAGCCACTGGCACCGGCGCTGATGGCACGGCTGATTTTCTCCTCGTCCTCAAAGACGGTGAGGATGACGATGCGGCAGTCGGGAGCGAGTTTGTGCACATCACCGATGATTTCGAGGCCGCTGCGGCCGGGAAGGCCGACATCGAGCAGCAAAACATCCGGCTTCTGGTTCTGCGGCGCGGTTTTGAGGGCGGCGAGCATCGTTTCCGCATTCGCAAACGCCGGTGCGATGGCGAGACCGCGCTCCGGCGTGCAGAGACGCTGCAAGGAGCGGCGGAAGGTGTCGTGATCTTCGACGATCCAGGTTTTAACCAGCGTTTCAGGTTTCATGTTTCAGGTGGCAGGTTTCGTCCAGCGGGCGGTGCGCGGCACAGCGAGGATCACGCGGGTTCCCTGGCCGGGTGCGGAGGTGAGATGCAGCGCCGCGTGCATGGTGGTGGCACGTTCGCGCAGATTGCCGAGACCGTGGCCGGCGACAGGCATGGAGGCATCAAAGCCGATGCCGTTGTCGTGGATCTCGATGCGGATGCCTTCCGAGGTCGGTGTGAGATGAAAACGGACCTGGGTGGCATGTGCGTGCTTCGAGATGTTGTGCAGCACTTCCTTGCAGAAGAGATAGAGTTCGCGCCGCGTCTCGATGTCGGGTTCGACCGTCAACGGAGCCGCAGGCAGGGCGCAGTCGAGCCGTGTGCCGCGCAACAGGCGCTCGGTGAGGCTTTGCAGCACGCCGAGCCAGTCCTTGCCGGCGTCGGAGCGTCGCGGACTGATCAAATCAACCATGTCGCGCATCGAATCGGCCGTCTCTCCCGCCACGCGTTCGATTTCTGCGATGTCGGTCTTGATGGAGTCGAGCGTGGCACCGGGCTGCGCGGCGATGGAGCAGATGAGCGTGATGCTGCCGAGGTTCGAACCGATCTCATCGTGCAGGTCACGCGCCAGCTTCTCGTGCAGACGCTGTGCATCACGGCGGCGCTGGCGATGCTGGCGCCAGAACAGCAGGCCGGAGAGCAACGAGATGGTGCCGACGCTGCCAATGCTGCCATGCACGAGCTGGCTCTGCGAGCGCACGACCAGGGCGTCGCGGCGGGCTTGCAATGCGGCGGTTTCACCTTCGAGCTGGCGGCGGTTTTCGAGCTGGGCGAACCACTGCGGCAGGTCGATGAGGCGTCCGTCTTCGGTGAGGCCGTCATTCAAGGCGGCGAGGCTCCAACTGGCGGCATCTTCACCGGTGAGCACGTCGCTGGCGCTGAACTGGCCGCGTGTGGCGACGTTCTCGGCACCATTGAACGCCTGCACCTCCGCCAGCGCAAAGACGTAGTCGCTTTTGCGATACCAGAGCTGTCTGGCGGTGATGCGGATGAATTTTGCAGGCGTGTGACGTGCAGGAATGCAGACGAGATTCATGCCGGGGGACGGCTGGAAGCGGTCGGTGACCTCATGAACCGTCACCGCGTCACTGAAGTCGTCCCGGGTGGCCGTTTCGACCTTGTAGAGCACCGGGAAGCCGTAGTCGAACCACAGCGGCACGTCCCGACGCCGCACCGGCACCAGACGGATTTCGTCGAGGGGCGTGACCTCCGGGAGGGTGAGCGTGAGGGACTTCGGCTCATCCGCCCGGGACGCCACGGCGCTGTGAAACCCCCGCGTGCCACCGGCCTGCGGCACCGTGGGCAGCCCGAGCGGCGTGATCATGTCGGTCAGGTTCGAGCGCGTCCATGCACGCGGGGCATTGCGGGTGCTGGAACTGGTGGCGGCGCCGTCGATGGCGAGGTTTCGCGTGCCGAAAAGTACCAGCATCTCCGCCAGCGCCAGGATGTCCGGCCCATCGACCGACCAGGGCTCCGTGGCGGTGAAGCGCACGCGTTTGACGGGACGCGGCTCCAGGCGTGCAAGGACGGGAAAGCAGCCCGGATTCGGAAAATCCTCCGCCGTGCGATCCAGGATGACCTGCCCGCGATCCTGATCATCGAAGACCTCGATCTTGAAGCGCACGGGAAAGCCGTAGCCAGCGACGACCGCGTTCGCCCCTTTTGCCAGCGGCGGAACGAGCACCACGGTGTCCACCTCCGCGGCCTCTTTGAGCGTGATCTCCATCCACCGCACGTCCTCGTCAGTGGTGTAGCCGGTTTTGAGTCCAACGCGGATGCAACTGTTGATGAGAGCGGGCTCCGGCAGTGAGCGAAGCTGCTTTTCATGGGTGCGGATCGCGTCGTCGAGTGACTTCAATTCCGCCCAGGACCAGAACGCGAGACGCTCCACCCATTGCGCGTCAGCAGCCCCGGCAGGGATGATCGCCGCCTGTAAAACCACGAACACTGCCGCCAGAAGCCCCCTGCGCGACGGGCGATGCCCGGAGGACGCGCTGGGATCAGGGCTGGGAGCGGGATTCGGCATGCCGGGGCGGATATTCCGTCGTCATGCGGATTTCGCCATCCGTCATTTTTTCCCCAGCCATCACCTATTTTGGCGAGATGACGGAGAAACGTGGCAGCGCAGGATCTGCGGCGACCTCGAACTCCCACCCGTTCCACCATGAAACGAATCCTGAAGCTGTTTCCCGCCCTGGCCGCTGTGGCCTGTCTGAACTCCGCCTCCGCCCAGGAGGAGGAGAAGCCGAAGAGCAAGTTTGTGATCCCGCCGGATGCGAACGGGATGAAAACGGTGATCGCCGCGCCGGAGAAGGTGCGGCCGCTGAAGGTGGGCATCTACTGCGGCCCGGGAGCCCCGGAGAGCGGCGTGGAAAATGTGCTCAACGTGCTCAAACCCTTTCCGCAGGTGAGCGCTGTGAAGCTCAGTGGCGAGGAGATCGGCACGCAGAACCTCGGCCTGTATGACGTGCTGGTTTTCCCAGGCGGCAGCGGCTCCGGGCAGTCAAAGGGCATCGGTGAGGCCGGGCTGAAGCAGGTGCGCGAGTTTGTGGGGAACGGCGGCGGCTACGTGGGCATCTGCGCCGGGGCCTATCTGGCCTGCTCAAACTTCTCCTGGGGGCTCGGCATCCTGAATGCGGGCACGGTTTCCAGCAAATGGCGTCGTGGCCAGGCGATGCTGGACCTGGAGACCACCGCCGATGCCACGCCGGTGCTGGGAGAGGTGAAAGGCCCCTTCAAAGTGCGCTACAACAACGGCCCGATCCTCAAGCCGTGGACGCGCTCCGACCTGCCGCCTTACACGACGCTGAGCGTCTTCCGCACGGAGGTGGCGAAGTACGGCTCCCCGGAAGGTGTGCAGGTGAATTCCCCCGCGCAGGCCATCGCCACGTACGGAAAGGGCCGCGTGTTCGTCTCCAGCCCGCATCCGGAAAACACGCCGGGGCTGGAGCACCTGATCCCGCGCGGCATTTTCTGGGCTGCTGGCGAGAAAAAGGAGGCCGTGCTGCCATGACCGGCCGTGCGCTCGCTTTCATCGTGCTGCTGGCTGGCGTGACGCAGGCGCAGGAAGGCTACAAGTCGCCCTACAGCGTGAAGTTTTCCTTCCCGGAGGAGGAATTGACCGGCGATCTGGTCAAAGGACCGCGCTCCGACTGGAAGGACCACGCCACAGTGCCCTACAGCCAGTGGCAGGATGCGTCGAATCAACGCCGCTGGGGCTACTGGGGGCCTTCCATGAAGCATTTCGGCCCGCCAGCCGGTCTGGCGAAGAAAAGCCCGCAGTGGTCGCGTGAGCGCGTGATCGCCACGGCGCTGCGTTACGTCGGCTACAGCTATCAGCATCACCATGTGCCGGAGTGGGAACCGCCTGCCGACTGGCCGCGTGATCCGGAGCAGAAGACGCCGGTGGGAAAGGGCGTGGACTGCAGCAACTTCACCGGATTCGTGTACAACCTGGCCCTCGGCATCCTGCCTTCGACCGGGATCAAGCAGCAGTCCGAGATGACCGAGGCGGAAGGTCCGGGCCCGGGCCGCCGGGTGCTGGTGAAGCGTCTCGAACTGCCAGCGAGTTACGAAGCCTTCCCAAAGGAGCTGAAGACGGGCGACCTGCTCTTCGTGAAAAGCACCAAGGGCAATGTCTCGCACGTGGTGCTGTGGGTCGGCAGCATCGGCCAGTCGCCTGACGGCATGCCATTGATCCTGGACAGCACCGGATCTGGCTCACGCGACGCGAACGGCGTGACGATCCCGGATGGCGTCCAGCTCCGCCCGTTCAAACGCACGACGTGGCATTTCACGCAGGCCAGCCACGTGCTGCGCATCATTCCGGAGGACCCCTAGCCGCATGAAGCCCCTGCCCTTCCTGCTTGCCACACTGATGGCCGTCACCGTTCTCGCGGAGGATGTGACGCCGGGAGGGAGCATTTTCGGGCAGCGTCAGTTCATCGAATACGTGAAGGGAGACCTGCCGCTGGTCATCGCTGTGCCGCATGGCGGCCGCCTGCAGCCCGGAGACATCCCGGATCGTGCCACAGGTGTGCGTGACATCGATGCCAACACGCAGGAACTGGCCCGCACGATCGCCGAAGTCATCCACGAGGGCACCAGAGGCCAAGCGCACCTCGTGATCTGCCATCTGCATCGCAGCAAGCTGGACGTGAACCGCGAACTGGCCGAGGCGGCTCAGGGAAACGCCCTGGTGGAGCAGGCCTGGCGCGAGCATCACGAATTCATCGAGCAGGCCTGCGCCACGGCGGTGAAACAGCACGGCGTGGCCTTCCTGATCGACCTGCACGGCCACGGACATGCAGATCCACGGGTGGAGCTGGGTTATCTGCACAACGCCCTGGCGCTGGCAGACTGTGACGAGGCCTTGAACGAGGCCACCTATGTGCACGCCAGCAGCCTGCGGTGGATCGTGGAACACAGCCCGCTCAGTCATGTGGAACTCCTGCGCGGGCCGCGGAGCTTTGGCGCGATGCTGGAGGCAAACGGATTCCCCGCCACGCCGAGTCCACGCATGCCGGTGCCCACGGAGCCGTTTTTCCGCGGCGGCTACACCGTGCAACGGCACTGCGTCGCCAGCCGGAACATCACCGGCCTCCAGATCGAGGCGAATCGCCCGCGATTGCGCGACACGGCGGAAAACCGCCTGAAGTTTGCACGCGCCCTGCTTCCCACTCTGCAAACTTACTTCACCGCCCATCTCGGCTTTGGCATCGACGGACGCAAACCGGCCGCCACCGTGGGTCCCATGGCAAATTCACAGCCCGAGGGGACGGTGCCTGTGCCAGCCCAGTGAGGCGGCAGGACTCCGCGCCATCACCCATTTTAGTGATACGAGACCACCAGGGTCGGCACGCTGTCTGCGAATGGGTGTGGTCCCCTTGCAAAGAAAAACCTCCTCAGGCGAGACCGGTGCACAGCGCTGGTCCCTGCCCCACGCGCCATGAACCCTTCTCGAACCGTCATTCGTGCTGCTGCCGTCTGCCTGGCCCTTCACGTCGTCATGTCGTCACCGATCCATGCGCAAACCACCACCGTCTGGGATGGTGGCCCGAATGGCACAGGCACCTCCTGGGCCACCGCCGAAAACTGGACCACGGATTCGGCCCTGCCGAGCGCGGTGAACTCGAACGTGCTCATCGACAACCGCACCAATCCCGGCACGATCAGCACGCTCACCATCAGCAACACACGAACGCTCGGGCTGATCACCTTTGACAACGTGAACTCGGTGCTCGCCGCCACCTTGAACGTGGACACCAATGGCAGCGGCACCACCGCACGCACCCTGACCCTCCACAGCGGCATCACCTTGCAGAACACGGCGACCACCGTGGCCTTCCGCGGCAGCAACGGCACTCTTTCCATGGTGCTGGGCGCCAACAATGTCTTCACAACATCGACGGATTCCTACCTCCAGATCAATTCAGGCGTGGTGATCAGCGGTGGATTTGGCATCACGGTGGCTGGCACGGGTGCCGTGGGCCTGAACGCGCCAAATACCTTCACCGGCGGAGTCACGGTGCAGAATGGCAGCACCCTTCGCGTCGGTGCCGGCACGCAGGGAAATTCGTCCAGCAGCACCGTCACAGCCGGTGTGCTGGTCAGCGGACAGGCGGGCACGGGCACGCTGACGCTGCAAAACGGCTCCACACTGGTCTCTGGCGGCAGCGGCGCACGCACGCTGAACAACAACCTCACGCTGGAGGGCTCCGTCACCTTCGGCGCGGCGGCCACCTACACCGGCAGTTTCACCTTCACATCGGTGAACAGCACCGTGGATGACACGCTGAACCTCACCACGCCCAGCACGATCACGCTTCTGGGGAACACGACTGTGACGAGCCTGGTCACAACCAGCTTTTTCAATGGGGTGAACGGAGCTTTCAGCCTCACCAAGCAAGGACCCGGCATCCTGCGGATGAGCGCCACGAACACCTACAGCGGCGGAACGACCGTGGCCTCAGGAACGCTCGAGTTCGGGCGCACCGGTTCTTTGGGCACGGGCACCGTCACCCTGGGCTCCGCAGGCGGCGGCAATGCGTCTTTGTTGAACTATCTCGCGGGCTGGACGCTGGCGAACAACATCATCGTGGCCGCAGGCAGCGGCGGCACGCTGACGCTCGGCTACACCAGTGGCGCGGCGTTCAGCGGGCTGTTCAGCGGCAACATCACGCTGAATGACGCGGTCACACTGCGGAGCGACGCGGCGGATGGCTTCGCATTGCGCCTGTCCGGCAGCATCAGCGGGGCCTACGACCTGACCAAGACAGGAACCGGCACCGTGCGGATCGAGTCAAACAACACAGGTTTTTCAGGCCGCACGCTGATCACCGCAGGCACGGTGCAGTTGGGTTCGCTCAGCGGCAGCACTGCCGGGGCGCTGGGAACCGGTGAGATCGTGAACGACGCCGCGCTGGTCATCAATCGCACCAACGACTTCACCATGGGCAACGTCATCAGCGGCACCGGCAGCATCACCCAGACCGGCACGGGAACGACGACTTTGACGGCTGCCAACACCTATTCGGGTGTGACTTCATTGAATGCGGGTTCGCTGCTGGCGGCGAATGCCTCCGGCTCCGCCACGGGCTCAGGCGCTGTCAGCACCGCCTCCGGAACCACGCTCGGTGGCACGGGCACAATCGCCCCAGGCGGAACAAACGGCGTCATCATCGGAGGAACTGTGGCTCCGGGCGTCGCAGGAACGAATGACGGCGTCGGGACGCTCACTTTCACGCCTGTCGATGGCAATGTGAGCCTTCAAGCCGGCAGCAGCGTCGTGTTTGAGCTGCGAGCCAATAGCGACAGTGACAGGATCGTCTTCGATGCCTCCGGTTCCGGCCAGATGGACTTCTCCCAGATGTCCGCTGGCAGCATCAGCGTGATCTTCACCGGCGGCTACACGCCCGCGCTGAATGATTCCTTCGACTTGATCGACTGGGCAGCCGTTTCGGGCTCAGGAATGAGCGGTTTGAGCGCGGGGCTGCTGAGTCTCACCACGACCGGCTTCGATCCTTCGTGGACATGGGACACCTCCCTGTTCGCGGACAGCGGCGTGATCTCGATCGTGATCGTTCCGGAGCCGGGCCGCATGGTTTTGCTCATTGTCGCGGCAGTGGCGCTGTTGTCGCGCCGCCGCAGGTAGATCGTGCGACGTTTTCGCCAATATACGCGAGGCTTCTCCGTTGGACATCTGGCACGGAATCCGCGTGTATGCGTCGCACTGATCAACGTGCGTCTGCCATGCCCAAAATCGCCTCCTCGAAGCCCCTCAGCAAAAACATTCACCTCCAGCGCTGGGTTCAGAAAATGGCCGCGCTGTGCAAGCCTGACAAAATTCACTGGGTCGATGGCTCGAAGGCCGAGTACGACCGCCTGTGCGATGAAATGGTCGAGTCCGGCACCTTCATCCGGCTGAACCAGAAGACGTGGCCGGGTTGCTTCTACTCGCGCAGCGATCCCAGCGATGTCGCGCGTGTGGAGGAGCGCACCTTCATCTGCAGCCACTCGAAGGAGGGCGCGGGCCCCACGAACAACTGGATGAACCCCTTCGAGATGAAGGAGAAGCTCCGGAAGCTCTTCAACGGCTGCATGAAGGGGCGCACGATGTATGTGCTGCCCTTCAGCATGGGGCCGGTCGGCTCGCCGATGTCGCAGATCGGCGTGCAGCTCACCGATTCGCCCTATGTCGTCGTCAACATGCGCATTATGGCCCGCATCGGCAAAAAGGTCTTCGACTTGATCGACCAGGGCAAGGTGCGCGTCGTCCCCTGCATGCACACCGTGGGCGCTCCGCTCAAGAAGGGGCAGAAGGACGTGCCCTGGCCCTGCAACAAGGAGAAATACATCGTCCATTTCCCCGAGACGCGTGAGATCTGGAGCTACGGCAGCGGCTATGGCGGCAACGCCTTGCTCGGCAAGAAGTGCTTCGCCCTGCGCATCGCCTCCGCCATGGCCCGCGATGAGGGTTGGATGGCCGAGCACATGCTCATCCTCGGCGTGGAAGACCCGAAAGGGCAGAAAACCTATGTCGCAGCGGCTTTCCCGAGCGCCTGCGGCAAGACCAACTTCGCCATGCTCATCCCGCCGGACCATTTCGCCAGCAAAGGCTGGAAGGTCTGGACCGTGGGCGATGACATCGCCTGGATCAAACCGGATCCCGATGGACGTCTCCACGCGATCAACCCCGAGGCAGGCTTCTTCGGCGTGGCTCCGGGCACCAGCGACAAGACGAATCCGAACGCCATGGCCTCGTTGCGGAAGAACACCATCTTCACCAATGTCGCCCTCACACCCGATGGCGGCGTCTGGTGGGAAGGCATGACCGACGAGCCTCCGGCGAAGTGCACCGACTGGCAGGGCAATCAATGGACGCCCGAGATCGCCAAGGAGAAAGGCACCAAGGCCGCGCATCCCAATTCACGCTTCACCGCACCTGCATCGCAGTGCCCCACCATCGATCCTGACTGGGAGAAACCGGAAGGTGTGCCGATTTCCGCGATCATCTTCGGCGGCCGCCGTGCCTCCACGATGCCGCTCATCTACCAGGCCTTCAACTGGGTCAGCGGCGTCTATGCTGGCGCCACCATGGGCAGCGAGATGACCGCCGCGGCCGCCGGCACCATCGGCAAGGTGCGTCGTGATCCGATGGCGATGCTTCCATTCACCGGCTACAACATGGGCGATTACTTCCGCCACTGGATCAGCATGCAGCGTCGCATCACCGAGACGCCGCGCATCTTCCACGTGAACTGGTTCCGCAAGGACAAGGACGGCAAGTTCCTCTGGCCGGGCTTCAGCGAAAACATGCGCGTGCTCAAATGGATCGTGGATCGCGCCAACGGCCACGGCATGTCGAGCGAGACACCGATCGGCTGGGTGCCCCGCTACAAGGACATCGACTGGAAGGGGATGGACTTTTCGAAGGAGAAGTTCGACGAGCTGCAAAAGTTCGACCGCGACGCCTGGCGGCAGGAAATCCTCTCCCACGAGGAGCTGTTCCTCGATTTGAAGACGCATCTTCCGAAAGAGCTCATCTACGAGCGCGAGCTGCTCATCTGCCGCATGTAGGACGAATCTCCAGATTCGATCCCTCAGCGCCCGCCCAACAGTCCGCGTCGATCCTGGATAACACCGGGTGTCGTGCACGTATGATGTCGCGTCATGAGCGCCACGCCCTACGCCGCCACTCCTTCGAAGCCCGCCGCTGTCCTCAAGGACAAGATGATGAAAGGCCACACGGTCTTCGGCATGCTCGTCCAGCACGCCATCGTGCCGTCCATCGTCGATTTCATCCCGGATGGCAGCATCGACTTCGTCATTGTCACAGCGGAGCACAACGCGCTCGACATCGCCGACTTCATGCCGCTGCGCTACGCCCTGGCCGCGAAAGGCATCGCCACCCTCGCCCGCACGCACAGCCGCGACGCCGATGACGTCGCCAAAGTGTGCGATTCCTTCGACGGCGTGGTCATTCCGTATGCGGAGGATGTCGAGCAGCTCAAACGCCTCGCCGCCGCGGCTGTGTATCGGCCGCTGAAAGGCGAGGCGCTCGAAAAAGTCATCCGCGAGGGCAAATGGCCGAGCGAAAAGACCCGCGCATACGTCACGGAGCAAAAATGCGCCGACACGCTCTTCGTGCCCATGATCGAATCGGTGAAGGCGGTTAAAAATCTGGACGCGATCTGCTCCATCCCAGGCGTGAGCGCCCTTTTCATCGGTCCCAATGACATGACGACGAACATGGGCATCCCGAACGAGTACGATCATCCCGACTTCATCGCCATGGTGCAAAAAGTCATCGACGCCGCCGACAAACGCCACATCCCCGCCGGTTCATGGTTCGGCAAGACCGACCAGCAGCTCCGCGCTATCAAACAAGGCGCCCGCTTCATCTGCCACTCCAACGACAGCAGCCTGCTCAAGGACGCGATGACGGAGGTGTTTGGGAAGCTGCGGAAGGGCTGAGGCATCAATAGGGCGCAATAAAAGGGGGCAGAATGTCAGCGTAAGCCAATAGCAGCCGTGAACTGCCTGCCAAAAACCGCTCTCTCGCCGCGTAGGTCTCCATCATGCTTCGGAAAACCCTCCTCCTCTGCTGCATCGCCACAGCCAGTCTCGCTGCGGAGCCTTTGAGCTTCGTGCGAGACATCCAGCCTATTTTGACGAAGGCCGGCTGCAATGCGGGCGCTTGTCATGCGAAGGCGATCACCGGTCAGCGCGGCTTTCGCCTCAGCGTGCTCGGTTTTGAACCGGAGGAGGACTACGAGGCCATCGTGAAGCAGGGCAAAGGCCGCCGCGTGTTCCCGCCGGCACCGGAGGAAAGCCTGCTCATCACCAAAGGTGCCGCCATCGTCCCGCACACGGGCGGCAAGCACCTCGAACCCGGCTCCGAGTTTTATCAGACACTCGTGCGCTGGATCGCCGAGGGCATGCCTTACACGCAGCCAAACGAGCCCACACTGAAAGAGATCGCCGTCGAGCCGTCGCGCATCACGTTGAAGCCGAAAACGGCGCAGCAGCTCAAAGTCACCGCGCGCTACTCCGACGGCAGCAGCCGCGATGTGACGAAGCTCGCGCTGTTTGAAGCCAACGACACCGCCATGGCCTCCGCGACCGACAGCGGTCTCGTGAACACGCTCGACTTGCCGGGCAATGTCGCCGTCATGGTGCGCTTTGGCGGCAAGGTGAGCGTGTGCAGCGTGTTGATCCCGCTCGGTGCGCCGGTCGAGTCGCTGCCTCCTGCCAAAAACTTCATCGACCAGCTCATCTTCGCCAATTTGAAGCAGATCGGCATCCCGCCCTCGCCCATCTGCGACGACAGCACCTTCCTCCGCCGCGTCTCGCTCGACATCGGCGGCCGTTTGCCGACCATGGAAGAAACCAAGGCCTTCCTCGCCGACAAATCGCCCGACAAACGCGACCGCGCCATCGAGTCGCTCATCAACTCGCCCGACTACGCCGACTACTTCGCGAACAAATGGACCGCGCTGCTCAAAAACCAGCGCACCGAGGCCGCCGACATCACCGCGAACTTTGCCTTCCACGCCTGGATGCGCGACAACCTGCTCGCGAACACGCCTTACGATCAACTCGTCCGCCAGATCCTCGCCAGCACCGGCACCATCGTTTCAAATCCTCCCGTCGCCTGGTATAAACGCGTCAAAGAACCCACCACGCAGGTCGAGGACGTCGCCCAGCTCTTCCTCGGCGTGCGCATGCAGTGCGCGCAGTGCCATCATCATCCTTTCGAGCGCTGGACGCAGGCCGAGTACTATCACATGGCCGCCTTCTTCAGCCAGATTGGCCGCAAACCGACCGCCATCGCCGGTGAGGACCTCATCTTCCACAAGCGCGGCACCGCGCAGACCGAGCATCGCAAAACCCGCGTCATGCTGAAGCCCGCCGGCCTCGGCGAGCCACCGCTCGACATCGCGCCCGATGACGATCCGCGTCTCGCGCTCGCCGATTGGATGGCGCAGAAGAAAAACCCCTTTTTCGCCAAAGCGCTCGTGAACCGCTACTGGAAGCACTTCTTCAAACGAGGCCTCATCGAGCCCGAGGACGACCTCCGCGACACCAATCCGCCGACGAATCCCGAATTGCTCGACGCTTTGGCAAAACACTTCACCGACAACAATTTCGACCTCAAATCCCTCGTCCGCGTCATCGCGCAGAGCCACACCTACCAGCTCAGTGCCATGCCGAACGAGCACAACGCCATCGACCGCCAGGCCTTCTCCCACTTTTACCCGAAACGCCTCACCGCCGAGGTCCTGCTCGACAGCATCGACATGGTCACCGCCTCGAAAACCGACTTCGCCGATCTCCCACCCGGAACCCGCGCCATCTCACTCCCCGACAACAGCTACACCCGTGCCTCACCGTTTTTGAAAGTGTTTGGCCGTCCTGACAACACCAGCGTCTGCGAATGCGAACGCGTCTCCTCCGCCAGCCTCGCCCAAAGCCTGCACCTCATGAACGCGAGCGACGTCAAAGCCAAGCTCACCGCCAGCGGCGGCCGCGCCGAGCAACTCACCAAAGCCGAGATGCCCGAGCCCAAACGCATCCGCGAACTCTACCTCGCCGCCTTCTCCCGCGAACCCACCGCCGACGAAGTCCAAATCGCCGAAACCCACCTCCTCAAGCCCCGCATCGACGCCACCGGCAAGCCCCTCGACTCCCAACGCGCCAAACGCAACGGCTACGAAGACCTCCTCTGGGCGATTCTGAACACGAAGGAGTTCTTGTTTAATCATTGAGGCGGATTATGGGGAAACATGAGAGTGGATCTACGTGGATGGCTTCTGACATGTCTGGCAACACTCGGGTTGTCCGGATGCAACAAGCACACCGCTGAAGTTCCACGCGAATTGACGGTCATCCGGCCTGCTTTTCCGAAGTCAGTTTTCATCTCGTCCCCTTGGGACTGCAAGTTGCCAAACTTTGAAAAGCCGGAGGCGGTCAAAAAGGCGTTCCTGGCTCCTGCTGACACAAAGATCGTGTCGCTCAACAAGCCCGTCACTTCATCCACCCCGCCCACCAAGGGGCAAATCGGGTGGATCACCGATGACGAAGCCTTTTGCGGTCAGGAGGGTGAAAACACCGTGTCCTTTGAGACTCTGCCGTGCTGGATCCAGATCGATCTCGGCTCGAAGCATTTGATCGATCAAGTGTGGTTGTGGCACGATCAGGGAACGCTCGCCCGCCGGTTGACGCCCGAAGTCTTCGAAGATGTGATCGTCCAGCTTTCGAACGACGCCAAGTTCGCCTCCGACGTGGTCACGCTGTTCAATTCGGACGATGATGATTCCTGCGGACAGGGAAAAGGCACTGATCCGACCTACATGGATTCCAATCATGGTCGCGGAGTGCCTGCTGGAGGCCAACAAGCCCGTTATGTCCGCATCTGGGGCGGCAAAGCCTACTCAGGCGGCCCCTGCCGTTTCACCGAGGTGACGGTTTGGGGCCGGTGAAAAAATCGGGCAAATCAACCACTCCTCAGCGCCAACCTAGTTGTCGCTGATCGTCCACGCCCTTCAAGGCTGCCGTCACATTTCACGCCACCAGCCGCGTGAACGGATGCCCTTCATTCTGGTCGATGCGTTCGGGAAGGCCCTTGTGATTGTAGGTGAGCTTGGTGTGATCAATGCCCATCAGATAGAGGATCGTGGCGTGGATCGAATGCACATGCAGACGATCCTCAATGGCATACAAGCCGAGGTCGTCCGTCGCGCCGTAGGTTTGGCCGCCTTTGACGCCGCCACCGGCCATCCACATGGTGAAGCCGGTGGGGTTGTGGTCGCGGCCGTCGCCTTGCTCAGACATGGGGGTGCGGCCGAATTCACCGCCCCAGATGACGAGGGTCTCGTCGAGCAGGCCGCGGGCCTTCAAGTCGGTGAGCAGACCGGCGATGGGTTTATCGACGGAGTTGCAGTATTTGCCGTGATTCACCTCGATGCCCTTATGCGCATCCCACTTGCTTCCAGCGCCGCTGTAGAGCTGCACGAAGCGCACGCCGTTTTCGACGAGGCGACGCGCCAGGAGGCAGTTGCGGCCAAAAACCGCCGTCGCCTCGTTGTCCATGCCGTAGAGCTTCTTGGTGGTCTCGCTCTCCTTGCTGAGATCGACGGCATCCGGTGCCTCGGCCTGCATCTGGAAGGCGAGTTCGTAGCCTTTGATGCGGGCGTCGAGCTCGGTGTTGCTCATGCGCGTGGCGTTGTAATCGCGGTTCAAAGCACCGAGCAGGTCCAGTTTGTCGCGTTGACGCACGCGATCGACGCCCTTCGGGTTGTCGAGGAACTTGATCGGCGTGCCTTCGGAGCTGAACTCGACGCCTTGATACACGGCGGGCATGAAGCCATTGCCCCAGTTGCGTGCGCCATTCACCACCGTGGCCTCGCTGTCCTTGATGACGACAAAGCCGGGCAGGTTCTGGTTTGACGTGCCGAGGCCATACTGCGCCCAAGCTCCGAGCGAGGGACGACCACCAAAGACGGAGCCCGTGTTCATCGAGCACACGCCACCGGCATGATTGATGCCGCTGGAGGCGCAGGAATGAATCACCGCGAGGTCATCGGCATGCTGCGCCACATGCGTGAACCAATCGGAGATCCACAGACCGCCTTGTCCGTGCTGTTTCCAGGTGCGTTTGCATTCGAGCAACGGCGATTTCGTCTCGCCCATCGCCGTGATCGGTGCCTTGAAGCTCGCGGGCAGTGACTGGCCGGCGAGTTTGTTCAGCAGCGGCTTGTAATCGAAGGTGTCGAGATGGCTCGGGCCGCCCTCCATGAAGAGGAAGATGACGCTCTTCGCCTTCGCCGGACGATGGGCGACACGCAGCGGTGCCGCGCTGGCCTGCTCCTGGCCCATCAACGCGGCCAAAGCGACCGAGCCAAAGCCGCAGCCGGCCGTTTGCAGGAAGTCGCGACGCGACGTGGGATGGTCGTAACGATGGCAGCGCATGGTCTTAGTAGGTTTAAAACGGTGAACGAAAGCTCTCTTCCTCACCTAAAGGCCATCACTGGCTGTTTTTTGACACGAAAAGTGCAAACAAAGCCGCCTCACCGGCAGATCGAGCCGGATCAGGGTTGAACAGCGAGACGCAGGTCTTGCAGAAACACCAACGGTTTGCAGGTGACGAACTCGGGGTAGAAGACGCCCACATCCTCCAAATGCTGATCGTAGGTGACAAGGTGCGTGGCATTCCCATTCAGCGCGGCGAGCAGGAACGGCGTGTCATCTGGATCGACCGGATAGTGGCGCAGGTGGAAGAACTTGATGGAAATCTGATCACCAAGAAGCATCAAATCCCGCAACAGCGTCCGCCTGCTCGCCAGAGGAATCCCCTTTTCGATGAGCTTTTCAGCATACTCCTGGAGCAGATCATCGGTGATGATGAGGGTGAACTCACCCGCCTTCCAACGACGCACGATTTCAGCATTCGGACTCTGTGGGCTCGCTGTCTTCTGAGAGGCCAGCATCACGTTGGTGTCGAGAACAGCTCTCTTCATGGAGGCTCAGAGCTGTTTGAGGATGTCGAAATAGTTTTTCTCAAAGCTCTCCATGGCCTGCTCTCGTGTGATTCCCGATGCTTTGAGCTTTTCTGCCTCAGCTTTGGCTTGCTCCACCAGTTCGCGAGCCTCCTGGCTATGGCGTCGAAGGCGCTTTTGGTTTTGCGCGATCTCCGCCCGCAGGAAGGAGACGAGGCGCACGCCGATTCCGGGGACCCGGGCGGCCTCCTCAGCAAGGTCAGCAGGGATGTCAGCGATTTCGGCGATGCTCATGGGCGAATGATACTTTCCGCCGAAAGCAGGTCAATCCTTCAATCTCATGCCCAAGGGCTGGGTTACCGGCTCAATGGAGATAGAAAAATTCGTTCGTGTTCAGCAGCACCTGACAAAGGTCGTTCATGGCCTGGCGGAGGGGATCGGCGTCCTCGACGCTCTTCACGTCGCTGCCGTTCCAGGCGAATTGGGAGTTCAGCGGATCAGCGGCGCGCCAGACGACGAAACCGGCGCTCCATTTTTCCGGATCGGCGCTCAAGGCTTTGTCGGCCACATAGCCGGTCACGATGCGCACGGCCTCGATGCTGCCATCCCATTGATGCGTCGGCGAGCGCTTGTTCAGGCCGCCGATGACGAGCTGTGAGGAGCCGAGGCTGAGCTTGGATCGGATGTCCATCGGCACTACAGCGGACTGCACCACAGCTCCCGGCGTGTCGAGATCGCGCACGGTGAAGGTGACGTTCTTGGCGGGGCAGGAAACCCGCGCGGCGATGTGATAGCGATGACCCAACTCGATGTGGATGTTCGAGGGCACGACCTGGTAGCCGATGTTCGAGTTCTCATCTTCGCCGACGACTTGCACGATCACGTTGCGAGGCTTGTAGCGCGATTTTTCGCCGGTGACGCCGAGACTCCAGCCAAAGGCCTCCAGGCTGTCCTTTCCGCCATTCCACCGCGAGGCCAGCGTGCGCACCGAGGCATTCACATCAATGCTGTTCAGGCTCGCCACGCCTTCGACGGTGAACTCATCGCCCTCTTTTTCGTTCGTGTTGATCAGCAGACGCTCGTGGGCGCTGTTTTCCTTGAAGGTCTCCGAGCCGTCACCTGGCTCCGCGACCTCGGAAGCCTTCGCTTGGGTCGTTCCGGCCCGTTTTTTCAAAAAGCCCTCCGCAGTGGCTTTTTCCTGCGGCGTCGGCGGACGGCCCAAAACGGCCATCCAGGCATCGTCGATGCTTTCCACACGCGAGGAGAGCTTGCGGGCACGAGCGAGCAACCAGTCGCCATTGAGCAATTGCAGCGCCTGGGTCGGCGTGGTGGTGCTCTGACGCTCGGCGGTGCTCGCAAAGCCCGCCGGCATGTCGAGCGCACGAAGAAGCTCGTTCGGGTTGTTTCGCTTCTTCATCGTGTAAACCGAGCGGCGTGTGCTGTTGCCATCGCCCGCAGGGCCACCGGATGCGGCGTCGAGCTCGCCACTGACCGCGAGCAGCGCATCACGCACCTGCTCGGCATCGAGACGACGCGGATTGAAGCGCCACAAGTAGCGATTCGACGGATCGACCTTCGACGCGACCTCATCCGGCTCCTGGCGGGCCGTTTGACGATAGGCGGCGGAGAGCATGATCTCGCGATGCAGCGGCTTCAAATGCCAGCCGCCCTTCACAAACTTCGTCGTGAGGTAGTCGAGCAGTTCAGGATGCGTCGGAGCCTCGCCCAGCTTGCCGAAATCGCTCGCGGTGGCCACGATGCCACGACCGAAGTGATACTGCCACACGCGGTTCACGATCACGCGGGTGGAGAGCTGGTTGTCAGGCCGAGTGATCCACTCCGCCAACGCCGTGCGGCGACCCGTGGAGGTCTTCGTGGCTTTGATCTTCGGCAGGCTGGTGTCGATGATCGAAAGGAAGCCCGGCTCGATCTGCTGCTCGCCTTTGCGTGTCTTGATCGCCACAGCCGGTGCCACCGGGCTCGCATCCGTCGCCACAAAGGCCTCCATCAGCGGCTTCGGCTTCAAGTGGTCGAACTTTTTGAGCTCGTCCTCCAGCGCCTTGTATTCCGCCTTCTGCTCGTCGGTCTTCAGGCTCTTCATCGGGTCAAAGCGCTTGCGCTCCACCGTCATCTGACGCTCGACGAGACCTGCGAGCTGCCTTTCCAGCGCATCACGCTTCTCCACCGGCTTCCGCGTCATCACCTGCAAATCATCCGTGAAGCGCGTGAGCGCCCGCTCGACCTTCGGTTCGAGCAACGGCTTCGTCAGCGCGTCCATTTTTGCGCGAATCTCTGCCGTGGCGGCCTCCCACTTCGCCTGCTGCTCGTTGAAGGCCTTCTTTTCCGCCGTCGTCGCCAGCGTCATGTCATCACGCCATTGCACCGGTGCCAGGAAGGCCCGCAGGCGGTAGTAGTCCTTTTGCAGGATGGGATCGAACTTGTGATTGTGGCAGTGGGCACAGCCCATGCTCAGGCCGAGGAAAAGCTCGCCCGTGGTGTCCGTCATGTCGGTGAGAATGATGTCCCACTGGCCGCGGGCATCACGCTGGTTCCATTCATACACCGGATGCCGCAGGAAGGCCGTGGCAATGAGCACGTTCGGATCATCCGGCGCGATCTCATCGCCCGCGAGCTGTTCTTTGACGAACTGGTTGTAGGGCTTGTCGTCGTTGAGCGACTTGATCACGTAGTCGCGATACGGCCACACGCTTGGGCGATACTCGTCCGCGTTGTAACCATCGCTCTCCGCATACCGCACGAGGTCGAGCCAGTGCTGCGCCCAGCGCTCGCCATAGCGTGGCGAGGCCAGCAGTTCATCGACGAGCTTCTCATAGGCCTTCGGGTCCTTGTTTTGCACAAACGCGTCGATCTGCTCCTTCGTCGGCGGCAGGCCGTGGAGGTCAAAATACACGCGGCGCACCAGTTCATGCCGGTCCGCATCCGGCGCGGGCTTCAGCTTCATCTCCGCCTGCTTCGCCGCGATGAAGCGGTCGATGTCATTGCGCACCCACTTGCCGCCCGCATCCGGTGGCGACACCTTTTTCACCGGCTGGAAGAACCAGTAATTCCGCTGCTCCTCCGTGAAGCCGCCCTCCGTCACCACGACCTTCTTCGAGCCATCCTCCGGCCACGGCGCACCGATTTGGATCCACTTCTCCAGGATCGCGATCTCCGCGTCCGGGATCTTCCCGCCATTGTTCTTCGGCGGCATCTGGAAGTCCTCATTCGTCCACCGAACCGCCTCCATCAGCGGCGACTTCGACGGCTCCCCCGGCACCACGGCGGGTCCGGTATCACCGCCCGTTTTCAGGTAACCAATGTGATCCACCCTCAGCCCGCCCTTCTGCTTCGTGTTGCTGTGGCACTCATAGCAGCGGTTCACCAGGATCGGCCGCACCTCCTTCTCAAAAAACGTCATCGCCGCCCGCTGCGCCTCATCATCCGCCGCCCACGCAGGCAGCGCCACGAAGCCAGAAAGAAGAACAAGAGAGGGAAAAAGTCGGAGCCGGTTCATTTCACCCTATATAAGGAGCCACTGGGCTGGTTTTGGACGCGAAAATTGGGTTTTCGTAGCCGGGATTGAGGCTTGGCTTTTTGGCTGGGGCGCCTAAAATCGCCATATGAGTGTTTTCACCGCCATATTGGAGCCATCCGCTGATGGCACGCTCCATCTTCCTTTGCCCGAGGCCTGGCGTCGTCTTCCTATACGCATCAAAGCCGAAATGGAACCTGCGGCACCTCAAGCCAAACGCACCGCGAAGCCTGGACTCTGGAAGAACCTTCAAGGCACCTTCTGGATGTCTCCTGATTTCGATGAGCCGCTGGAAGACTTCAAAGAATACATGGAATGAGGCTGCTTCTGGACACGCACACCTTGCTTTGGTTCCTGCGTGAACCGCATTTGCTGCCACCCCGGCTTTTGGAAGCACTCACCTCCGAGCAAAACGAGGCTTATGTGAGCATCGCCAGCCTGTGGGAGATCGCCATCAAGGCCAGCCTCAACAAGCTCAACCTGCCAAGGCCTTACGAAGAGCTTTTTCCTCACGCCGTGACGGACAGCGGACTGCACCTGCTGCCGATCCGCCCGGCTCACATTGCCGGCATTTGCCTACTCCCGCATCATCACCGCGATCCTTTTGATCGCCTGCTCATCGCTCAAGCCATGACTGAGAATATGACACTGGCGAGCTGCGATTCCCACTTCGCCGCCTACGGCGTCCCGTTGATCTGGTGAGGCGCAACTCACCCGCCCACGCTCAGCGTTCCCTCATGCGTGCCGGTTTTGAGCTTCACGGGCGATGACGTGTGATTGTGAATGACCGCATCACCTTTGAACACAACACCTTCACCACATTCCACGGGGCCGTGGACGAGGAGGCTGCGGCAGTGGAGGAGGCTGGGGGTGTGGGGGAAGTTATTCTCCAGGCCGTCCACGAGTTTGCAGAGCTTTTGATCGAGATGCAGATGCGGCGGCTGGCCTTCGCGACTGGGGTGGAGACGCAGGCAGAAGTCCTCCGTGAGCTCGTAGGCATCGGAACGCACGGCGAGCAGGTCGCTGGTCGTTTTCACCGGGGCAAAGCGCACGCGGGACACCTCGATGGCCCCCGCACCGGCGAAGCACTCGATGGCAGCGCCCATGGCCGTTTCGAGCTGGATGACCGCGGGCGAGCTCGCATCGCGAGGATCGACCGTCTTCTTGTTCATGATCGGCGGCAGCGGGATGAGGCCGTCATTAGCAGCAAGCGCGGCTTTTAGTGCCTGGAGGTCGATCCAGAGGTTGTTCGTGTTGAAGTAGCGATGGCGCTCGATGTCCTGGAAGTGCTTCTCATCGTCCTTCGGGCACTGCGCCGATTCACGCAGCAGGAAGCGCCCATCACGCAGCCGCACCGCGAGATGGCCACCCTTTTTATCCGACTCGGTGCGCCGCGTGACCTCCATGGCGAAAGGCATGCCGCTGTCGGCGAACCACGCGAGGATCGCCGGATCGAGCGTGGCGCCGAGGTTGTCGGAATTCGACACAAAGGCATAGCGCACGCCGCTGGCGAGCAATCGCTCCAACCATCCTGAACCAGCAAGGCAGGCGTAGATATCGCCATGGCCCGGCGGGCACCACTCTTGCTCGGGATTCGCGGGCCAAGGCGCAGGCTCCAGCGTGCTCGCGAGCACTTTGGGCACCTTATTCTGCATCAGCTCCCACACCTCGCGACCTCCAAGTTTCGGAAAACGAGCCTCCAGATGCTCGGCGGTATCCGCCGACGTGCTGAAGCTGTTCATCAGCATGAAAACCGGCACCTCGCCACCCGTCTGCGCCCGCAGCCGCAGGATCTGCCGGGCAATCAAATCAAGGAAGGTATCCTCGCCACGCACCGGCAGCAGCGATTTCGCCTTTTCCAACCCCATGCCCGTGCCGAGGCCGCCGTTGAGCTTGATGAGCACCGTTTGCTTCAGCAGTTCCGATGCCCGCTTGGCCTCCGGAGCCGTCAGCGCATCCGCCTTCGGCAAATCCTGCGCCGCTTGGATCGTGTCCTCCGGGATCATGCCCGTCTCGCCCGCCAGCAAGGCCGCGTAACTCCCGCGAAACGCCCGGATGGCCGATTCACTCAGGCCTTCCGCCTGCATTTTGTCACGAAACGGGGCAAACGAAGTCTCAAGTCGGTCGGATGGGGAATTTTGGCTCATGCGTGCTCAACGCTAAAAGCACGCTCACGCCTGAGCAAACGCAGATTCACCCTCTAAGGCATCTGGCAGGTCCACTTCGGCGAAGCAAAGTCGTCCTCTCGCTCCGCGAGAGGAACTCAGCGTGTGGCAATCACCAGCGGCTTGGAGTTTTAAAGGCTTTTCGTGTCAGCGGTAGCATCCAGCTCATCTTGCGGAGCAAGATGGCTACTTTGCTAGCGCCATCATCAGCGCCTCAGCGATGGCTGCCATGCCTTTATCACCCGGATGATTGGCGACGCCTGCGTGTTTGAACTCGCGCTCGGCTCGACCGTAGAGGCTTTTGTCGGCGCTCAAGGAACTGATGTTGCAGAAGATCCCGCTCACCGCATCACAAGCACTACGCAGCGCCTCGTCCTTGGCCGCATTCGCCCAGAAGCAACTGCGCACGAGGATCGTGGGCTTGCGGGTGCCTTGCAGCGACTTCAACAACGCGGTCACATCGGCTTGGAGCTTCGTCTTTTCTTCCGCCGTTTTCAAAGCGAGCACGTTCTCGCCGATGGCGAGCACGATGAGGTCCGCCTGGAAGTCGATGGCCTCCTTGAGCTTCGCGGCGAAGTCATAGCCCTGATGGGCCCGCTCGAAGTCGGCGATGTTTTTGACGAGGATCTCCGGTGCGGTGCCCTGCTTCTGCGTGAGCGAGGCCGTGAAGACATGCACATAGTCCTTTGCCTCCGAGCTCGCTGCCATACCCCAGTTGCCGCTCCAGTCGATGTCCGCCTTCGGGCCGTGTTTGGTGATGCTGTTGCCCAGGAAGAGCACCTTTTTGAAAGGTGTCTGCGCGAAAGTCTGGCTGACAAGGCAGGCGATGATGAGAATGAGGAGGCGATTCATGAGAGTTGTTTAGCGCATGACCCAGTCCCAGCGCTCGCTGGCTTGATTGAGCTGAAGTTCGAGGTCGGCGTCGGTGAGAAAACGTTGCTCGATGAGCTTTTGCACGGCGGCTTTCACTTGGTCGAGGTAGGCGGCTTTGCTGCCGTAGCGTTCTTCGAGTGACAAACGCGGATCATTCGTGGCTTCGCGTTCGGCTTTGGTCTTCGCAAAGGGCACCCAGGCTCCGCGCAGGAGGTAAAACTCGTGTATCGAGCCGAACTCCGACGGACGAAACACCCAACCTGTGCCGGTGCCGAGCGGCGCGGCGACATCCGGCACGCGAATGCCACCGAGGTCATTGCCATCGGCATCGCATTGCGGCACGAGCAGCGGCAGCTCGGTGCCTTCGCCTGCACCGCCGAGGAGTTGCGGATTGCGCACGCGGCCTCCGGCTTTAATGGCATTCGGTGCGGCCATGCCGGGCACTGGGGGCCATCGCACGTCGTTGATCGGCACAAGCGTGCCGTCACTGAGCTTGGGATGCACACTCGGCGGCGGTGCGAGGCCTTCGCTGACCCAGCGATGCATCGCCAAACGCAGTGCGAGGATGGCGGGATTGGCATTCACCGGGTTCGCCAAGGGCGAGCCTTTCACCTGCGAGGTCGGCGGGAAGGACGCGGGTCCATGCGAGGTGCTGGCGAAAAAATACGAGCGCACATTCTCCGGCAGCGCGATGTCTTGTTTGCCATCCGGCGTGGTGTGTATGAGCGCACCGACACGGCCCGCGCCCCAGTATTCGGCGGCCATGTTCGTGTAGAAAATCTTCGGCGCATGTCTCACGCGGGAATTGGCGAGGATGCCTTCGCTTTGACCGCTGACTGGGTCTTTCTGAGCCGTGTCGGCAAAGGGATACGAGGCCGTGTAGTAACCGGAAATGGCTCGCGGTGTGGACCAGCGCTGATTCAGCACGAGGCGACCCGCGCCCGCGACGTGCGACATGATGCCGTCGAGTGCGGTGCGGTCTTGTTCATCCGTGTTGAAGCCGAGATAGACAAAGTCACGCAAGAAGCGGCCACACTGCGACGCTCCGAAGGCGTAGGCGTGCTTCACCTTCGCGAGCGAGGCCGGATCGTGCTTCAACCACGCCACCGCATCGCGAATGGCCGCATAGCCGAGTCCGGCGATGGGCGGCGCTTCGGCGAGATAAAACACCTCGTAGGTCTTTCCGGGTTCAAAACCTCCCTTGAGTCGAAGACGGCCGTTTTCGAGGCTCCACTGCGTTCGCGGCACTTCCTGGCCTTCCGGGTAGGCGGCGCGATTCCGCACGATGAGACGGCTTTCAGCTCCCGTGATGTCCACGGGCGGATAATCGGTCAAATCGGTGATCGGTTGCTCATCGAGTCTTTTGTCCGGCGTGAAGACAGCGCTCACCACACCGCGAATCGGGCTGCCATCCTTGTTTTGTGCCCGTGGCACTTCCAGACGCATTTTATCCGCGGCCACATCGAACTCCCAGCCGACATTCACGAGCGTGAAGCCTGCTTTCATCACCCACTCGCTCAAGCTCGCCTTCCCACCGCGATTCGGAATCTCCACCCACGCTGCACCATTGCTCCGCGAGTCGTCTTTCGGTTTCCACAGTCTCAAATCAGCCACAAAACTCACTTTGCCCGCTGCATTCATCGGCGCTAGATCCACATCCGCGATGAAGGCGTTCTGCGGCTGCTTCGGATCGATCTCGAAGTGCAGCTTGCCGCTGAGCTGTTCATAGCCTGTGTTGCCGGAATCCGAACGATCCGTGATCGCAACGCGCACGACGGCGGCATGAGTAGAGAGTGCGAGGAAACCTAAATGGAGGAGAAGACGTGCGGGCAGATTCATCGTCCGAATACACCTGAATGAATGCCTTTTGGCAATAGCTCACGCCGTCTCCGGCATGAAGGTCGGAAACACAATGCCTTTCGCGTCAGCGACTGGGGCGGTGGATTGCGCTACGTGGAGCTCTACGTTGCGTGCGCCCCACGCGTAGGCGGTGCGCACGAGCGTGGAGGCGGCGCATGGAGCGAGGAAGACGAGCGTCTTGCCGCGAAGGCCATCGAGCGCTTTCCAAAGCAAGGCGATCGCCGTCTCTTCAGACGCAGCGGCGCCTGGGCCGATCATCGTGCACGACGGGTGCATGCTCATGCCAAGGAAACCGTTCACGGAGCCGTCTGCCCCCTCGGAGACGAGCAGACGCCATGCACCAACCTCGTTGCGCATGAAAAACGCAAAGTCCTTCTCGCGGCGGATGCCTTGCTGCGAATGCTCGAAATCGGCGATTCGCGCTGCATCGGCCAAAACGGCTGCGCGAACGCGTTCGATGCCCGCAGGCGCGGCGGCGGTCAGGCCGGTGTCTGGCACGGTGATGAGCAGATCTTGAAAAATGGCTCCTGGGACGAATCCGAGCCGCGTGTAGAGCGAGAACGAGTCGAGATTCAGCAGGCTCGAAACGAGCCGCGCAGGCTTGCCGAGGCGTTTCGCCTTCTCCAGCACGAGCGACATCATCTTCTTCGCGATGCCGCGTCCGCCTGCATCCGGCGAGGTGGCGACGATGCCAACAGAGACATGCGTTTCACGCTCATGCGAGAAGCACACGCCGACGATCTCGCCGCTGTCCCTGCGGGCGGTGACGCATTCGCCGGGATCGAGCGCCTCATACACATCGGGGAATAGCGTGAAAGGCTCGTGGCTATCGCCAAAGCGTGCGCCTTGGCCTAGGCAGTGTTTTAAAACCTCTTGAGCGGCTGCATCCAATCGATGACAGCGGCGAAAGCGAGCAG
>NZ_JACSRD010000171.1 GCF_014879935.1 Prosthecobacter sp. | reverse complement strand
TCGTCCTCGATGGTCGCGCAGTGGAGCGGGCCGGAGAGCGGCTTCATGGGTTGATTGATCAGGCGCACGACCTCCTTGGCCAGGCTGACGGCGTGATTGATGGCGAAGCGATTCTCACGACGTGGATAGGGGTTCTGATCGGCACCGCAGCCGATGGCGACGAGGCAGACGGACCCGGGGAAGCGCATCTCCATCTCCTTGTGGGCGAGTCCCGCCCAGTCGCCGTGGATCTCGTTGATGCCGAGCGTGGTGCAGTGGCAGGCATAGCTGACATGGGTGGCGATGAGTTTTTTGCCATCAGCGCTTCGGACCCGCAGGACAGGCAAGGCACGGTCGGTCGGTCCTTTGAAGTTTTGGGCGTTTTGCAGCCCTGTCTCCGTCTTCAGACGACGATTGAAGGCGAAATAGACTTTCCCGCTGCTCCAATCGAGCTTCGCAGGCTCCAGTTTCGCCAGCGCACTGCTGACGGACTTCACGATCCAGGCGGTGAGATCCTCCGTGTAGCGCTCGACCCGTTGCATTTGGTCCGCAGGCAGATCGGTGCCGAACAAGAACGGCAGCACGCCTTTCACCATCGGCGCACAGTGCGTGTGGGAGGAATGGAGGGCAAATCGCTCACCCGCGACCGGTTTCCCGGCGGCGGAGAGGCGTTTGAGCACCTCCGCGCGCACGGTGGCGGGCACGCCGCAATTGTCCACGGTGACGATGCAGGCGGGTGCTTCATCGGCCCATTGCATGACGAGGGCGTTCGCATGGATGCGCTGGGCGATTTTTTCAAACTCGGTCGTGCGGCTGCCATAGCCGCTGAGGCGCACGGGGTAGTCGGGCGTGATGTCCATGTCAGCCGCGCCGGCCCGCCAGCCGGGTTCGGCGGCGGTGAGCGTGACTGCCATGCACCAGAGAAACGGGAGGAGATTCCTGAGCATGAATCGGATCATGCTCAGAATTGAATGCGTTTGTGAAGCAATATTTAGCTCACAAGCGCACTTTGACCGTGGGCATTACGCGTTTGCGTTCGTCCAGTCGATGGCGGCGCGGCAGATTTCCCAGAAGGAACCGTGCTCGAGCGACGCACCGCCGACGAGGGCGCCGTCCACATCCGGCTGGGCGATGAGTTCGGCCATGTTGTTCGGTTTCACGCTGCCGCCGTATTGGATGCGGATTTTCACGGCCACATCGGCTCCAAACATGTCGCCTAGCACCTTGCGGCAGAAGGCGTGTGCGTCCTGCGCCTGCTGGGAGGTGGCGGTGCGGCCGGTGCCGATGGCCCAGACGGGTTCGTAGGCGATCACGACATCGGTGATGCGGCGTGGGCCGACTTCAGCGAGGGATTCGCGGAGCTGGCTTTCGAGCACCTGCTCGATCTTGCCGCTGTCGCGTTCTTCGAGCGTCTCGCCGATGCAGAGGATCGGGTGAAGGCGGGCTTCGAGGGCGGCGAGGACCTTGGCGTTCACGATGGCGTTCGTTTCGCCGTAAAGGCTGCGGCGCTCGCTGTGGCCGAGGATGACATGCTTGCAGCCGCATTCTTTGACCATGCGGGCGCTGATCTCGCCGGTGAAGGCACCGGCAGGCTGGGCGCTCATGTTTTGCGCGGCCAATTCGACGCTCTGCTCGCGGGCGTTTTGCAGCGCGTTCATGGAGCGCTCGAGGCTGACGAACGGCGGCGCGACAACGATCTGGATCGGGCACTTGTCCGGCACGAGGCGGGCGAAGGAGCGGAGAAAGTCATCCGACTCCTGCGGAGTCATGTGCATTTTCCAATTGGCGGCGATGATGGGCTTGCGGAAGTGAGCGATGGGCATGGCGGGGGAAATGACGAATTAAGAATGACGAAGGACGAATTATTTGTCTTTGAGGCAGGCAACGCCGGGGAGGATTTTGCCTTCGAGGAGTTCGAGGGATGCGCCACCGCCGGTGGAGATGAAGGTCATCTTGTCGCCGAGCTTGGCCTTCTTGACGGCCTTCACGCTGTCGCCGCCGCCGATGATGTTTTTCGCGGTGGAATTAGCCGCCATGGCCTCGGCGATGTCGAAGGTGCCTTTGGATGCCTCTTTGATCTCGAAAACGCCCATCGGGCCGTTCCAGATGACGGTCTTCGCCTTGGAAATTTCTTCCGCGAAGAGCTTCACGGACTCAGGGCCGATATCGACGCCTTCCCAGCCATCTGGAATGCTTTCGCCAGCTGCGGTGAACTTGATGTTGCCGAACTTCTTCGCGTCGAAATCGAAGGCGTCGGTGATCATCGCATCCACAGGGATGAGGATCTTAACGCCGCGCTCCTTGGCCTTGTCGAGAGCGGCCTGGGCGATGGGTTCCCACTCAGGTTTGTAGAGGCTTTTGCCGATGCTGATGCCCTGCACGAGCTTGCGGAAGGTGTAGGCCATGCCGCCGCCGATGATGATGGTGTTCGCCTTTTCGAGCAGGCGATTGATGACGCCGATTTTGTCGCTGACCTTCGCGCCGCCGAGGATCACGACGAACGGACGATCCGGATTTTCGAGCTCGTCATTCAGCCAGGTGAGCTCTTTTTCCATCAGCAGGCCCGAAACGGCCGGCAGATAGTCCGCGATGCCCGCCGTGGAGCTGTGCGCACGATGCGCGGAACCAAACGCGTCATTCACGAAGACCTCCGCGAGGTCCGCCATGCCCTTCGCGAGCGTGGCGTCATTCTTTTCCTCACCGGCGTGGAAACGGGTGTTTTCGAGCAAAAGCACGTCGCCATTGCCGAGCGCGAGCGCCTTGGCCTTCGCCTCGTCGCCGACGCAATCGCTCGCAAAAGCCACCGGCTTGCCGATCAGGGCGCTGAGCGCCGGAGCGACCGGGGCGAGGCTCTGCTTTGGATCACGCTGACCCTTCGGACGACCGAGATGGCTCGCCAGAATGATGCGGGCACCCGTTTCGATGAGGGCCTTGATCGTCGGCAGCGTCTCCTGGATGCGCGTGGCGTCCGTGATGACCATCTGGCCGTCTTTTTCCTCCAGCGGCACATTGAAATCGACGCGCACAAAGACGCGTTTTCCGGCGAGGTCGAGGTCACGAATGGTCTGCTTAGGCATGGGCTTTTTGGGGGTGAGGGGCGCTATCCATCGCGGATTTCGCGGGATTGGCAAGGGCGCAATCTTCGTGCCTGCGCGGCCCGAGAGTGCGTCTCAAAACGGTTGCTGCGGCAGGGTCAAGGCTCCTTCAAGACGACTTCGCCTTCCTTCTTCGGCACTCCGCCTTTTTTCTCCACGCTAACTATGAATTTCACCGCGTCGCCCACATCCTCGGTCGATTTGAAGGTGGTCTTGGCCGTGCCTTTGTCATCCACTGCCAAAACGCCGCCACTCACCGGGTCCGGCTTCTGCGGATCGATGATCCAGAGCTGATAATCCCTTCCAGATTCCACACGAGGCATCTTGTCCAGCATCAGCGCCCCCTGGTCCTTCGAGGCGTCCCAGACGATCGTCATCACACTGCGGCGGTATTCCCAGATCTCGCTCTGCAAGGTGGCCACATGCAGCTTCATGGCGGCGTCACGCTCCTTCTGGGCCTGCGCCTCCTGGACGAGCTGGGCGACCTTGGCGTTCGCGTCGGCCTCGCGTTTGCGCAGGGCTTCGATTTCGGTGTTCAGCGCTGTTTTTTGGGACTCGAAATCTCCCCGCAATTTCTTCAGCTCCTCCTCCAGGTTTCGGGCCGGCGGCTTCTCTTTCTCTTCTTTTTCGGCCGTCGGCTGTGTCACGGGCGCAATGGCTTCCCGCAGCGAATTGAACTGCTGGTTGAGGCTGGCCCGCTCACGCCACAGCCAGATGGACGCCAGCGCCAGAGCCACGGCGGCAGCCCAGCCCACGCCGGCGATCAAGGCGAGAGGCGAGATGGAGCGCAGCTTTGAGCCGCCGCGCGAGCGGATCTTCGCACGGATACGACGTTTCATGTCCGCAGGCGGCTCCACAGGCACGACCAGACGGCCCAGCTCAGCCGCCACGAGCTCCAACTCGGCGTTCAGATCACGCAATTCACGATCCACGAGGCTGGAGCCGTCCAGCACGCGTTTTTCATCGCTTTCCAGCATGCCCAGCGCATTCAGCGCGGCCAGTTCTTCGCTTCTCGGGTCCATCACAGGCCTCCTTTCTTCAAAGAATCACGCAGATGCATCATGCCACGGCGGACGCCCGCCTTCGTGGCTTCCGGCGTCTGCCCGAGCGCCTCCGACATCACATGATGGGTGAGGCCTTTCAAAAACGCGCACTCGATCAGGCGTCGATCCTCCTTGGGCACGGTGGCCAGCGCGGCGCTCACCGTCTCGCTGTCGGGCGATGCTGCGTCGGCGGGAAAAGTCACCTGTTCCAGGGATTGCGCGTCCACCCGGCGGTTTCTGCGTCCCAGCGCCCGCATGCGTTCGATGGCCTTCTGCCGGAAGACGGTCACCGCCCACACGAAGGCCTTGCAGCGCGACTCGTCGTAGCTGGAGGCCTGCTCCCACACGTGAACGAAGCCCTCTGTCAGCACCTCCTCCGCCACACGGTCATCGTTCAACATCTGGCGCATCATGCCGAAAAGGCGTGGTGCCAGCGCCTCATACAGGTGGTCAAAGGCACGCGAGTCCTTGCGTGCCACACGCTGGAGCAATTCTTCTTCGCTGAGTTCTGTCTGGGCCATGGGCGTTTTGGGCGTCGTGCTCACGCACGAATGGGAGGCTGATTCCATGCCAGAGCTTCGGCGATACACAAGTTTTTGCATCGCCCGCCCGCGCTTCCTCCGTCGGAAAAATCACTTTCCTGCGGCGTCATTTTTCCACCCAGCGCCGGAGCCACGGCAGGCCGAGCACCACGGCGATGATGATGCCCGCGCCGAGGTAGAAGCCGCCGCTCATGAATTCCGCCCGGCCAAACACGAGGGCGGCCAGCAGGATGCCGTAAACCGGCTCCATGTTATAAACGACGTTCACCGTGAAGACGCTGACACGGCGCAGCACGTCCATGAAGCCCGCGTAGGCCGCGACGGTGCAGACGAGCGCCAGCACCCCGAGCCAGAGTGCCGACCAGGCGTCCGGCAGGGCGGGAAGGGGGGCTTTTTCAAGGAATGGCCGTGCGATGAGTGCCGCAAGGCAGGCACCCGTCATTTGGTGAAAGCCGATGACCGACCAGTGGGTGTCTCCGGCGACCTGTTGTTTGCTGAAAACCGCAAAAAACGCCGCCAGCACGGCCGCGCCGATCGCCACGGAAAACCCCAGCCAGTAGCGGAATTCAAACTCATAGATCAGCCACACAGCGCCAACCATGACGACGCCGACCACCAGTTCCGAAACACGCCAGCGACGTGACCCATCGATGACCGGCTCGATCAGCGAGCACCACAGCATGGCCGTGGGCATGGCGGCGAGGCAGACGGACGCTGTGGCAAGCCTGGCCGACCAGAAGAACAGAACCCAATGCAGGCCAAGCACGACACCGACGCCCAGCATCCCAAGCATGCGCCTGCGGGATATGAGCGGCCTTTCGCCCATCAGTCGTGCCAGAGCGCCGAAGCCCAGCGCGGCGAGCAGCGTGCGGCCGATCACGACATCGACAGGAGCCAGCACGATCAGCTTTCCCAAGATCGCCGTCAGCCCCCATGCCAGCACCACGAGATGGAGCTGGATGTAGTCTCGGGTTTCAGAGCGGGGCACGGGTGATGACGCGGGTTTTGGCTTTCGTGGCGCAGGACTTGCTGTGCCAGCCTTGGTGAGCCTATCCTTGTTTGCCAAGAAAAAAGCACCGATCAGTCCCCACGGCCGGTTTGAGGTGGTTCTGCACTCCGAAATCGGCTCCGCGCCGGCTGAGAACTTACACCTTGACGACGGGCGCTCAGGCAGCAGTAATGCGGCCTCCTGTGCCCTAGGACTGGCGCAGTCAATGCTCTGACGCCTCCCCACTCATGCCCATGAATTCCCGATTCCTCCCACAGTCTTGCCTGGCCGTACTTGCCACGACAGCCCTCACCTTGCTGTCAGCCGTTCCGCTGCAAGTCCAGGCCCAGACGACCGGTCTGCCGGTGGTGCCCGCCACCAAAAAGATCGTGAAGGAAGTCGATGTCGTTCTTAAAGGGGCGGTGAAGCTGGACGAAAACCGCATCCGCAGCCAGATGTCCACCCGTGTGGGGCAGCCATTCACGGACGAGGCGGTGGAACGCGACATCCGCGCTCTCTACAGCACAGGCGTGGTGGAAAACCTCGACATTCGCGCGGTGGATGTGGCAGGCGGCGTGAAAGTGATCGTCGAAATCATCGGTCGCGGCGGCATTGGAGACATTTCCTTCATCGGGAACACCGCCCTGAACGCCAATGACCTGCGCAAGAAGATCGAGGTGAATGTCGGCGACCCGGTGGACGACACCAAGCTCGCCGCGGCGCAGCAGAAAATCGTCGAGGCTTACGAAAAGAAGGGCTACTCCGACGTGCTCGTCAGCTACGACATCACGCAATCCTCCCGCGAAGGCTTCTCCAGCGTGGTTTTCAAGATCGACGAAGGTGCCCGCGGCATCATCCACGACATCCGGTTTGAAGGGAACACCGCCATCAGCGCCCGCAATCTGCGCGGCAAGCTCAAATCCAAGGAACACCACGTCTGGAATCTCTGGGGCAAAAAAGGCAAGGTGAGCAACCAGGACCTCCAGGACGACATCAAGACCATCGAGCGTGCGTTCCAGGACGAAGGCTACGTGTATGCGAAGGTGACGGAAGTGCGCCGCGAGCCTGTCTCGGCGAAGGCGATGGACATCGTTTTCGTGATCCATGAAGGAGCGAAGTATGACGTCTCCGGTGTGACGCTTTCCGGCAACACGCTCTTCACGCAGGAGGAACTCATGAAAGGCATCCGCCAGGAGGCCGGATTCCCCTACAAGGGCAGCTTTGTCGAAGCGGACGAGAAAATGATCCAGGATTACTATGGCTCCCGTGGCTATGCCGACGCTCGTGTCGAAACCAGCATCCTGGAGTCGGCTCCCGGACAGGTGAACGTGCTGTACAACGTCACCGAAGGCAGCAAGTCCTACATCGCGAAGGTCAACATCTCCGGCAACACGGTGACCGAGGACGAGGTCATCCGCCGTGAGCTGCCGTTCGCCCCCGGCGAGGAACTGAACACCGTCAAGATCGCCGCCGGCAAGGCGCGTCTGGAAAACCTGAACTACTTCAGCGCGGTGGATGTGCGCAACACGCCCTCCGTGACCGAGGGCTACAAGGACGTGGACGTCAATGTGGCCGAGCAGTCCACCGGAACGGTGAACTTCGGCGCGGGCTTCAGCTCCATCGACAGCCTCACCGGCTTCATCCAGGTCACTCAGACGAACTTTGACATCCGTGACTGGAAGGACTTCCGCGGCGCCGGCCAGCGCTTCAACGCCAACCTGCGTGCCGGTTCCCTCCGCCGCGATTTGACCGTGAGCTGGACCGAACCTTGGTTCATGGGACGTGAACTGGCTCTGACGGTGGAGCTTTTCTATCACAACCTGTTCTACCTCTCCAACCGCTACGACCAGACCAACGCTGGCGCGTCAGTCGGTCTCCGCCGCCGCCTCGGGGAGCACTCCTACATCGAGGGAACCTACACGCTGCAGCAGGTGGAGATCAGCGACATCGACCCGACCGCCTCTCCGATCATCGCCCAGGAGGCTGGGAATTACCTTCAGAGCAAGATCGATTTGAACTGGGTGCACGACACCCGCGACAGCGTCTTCATCACCCGCAGCGGCCACAAGCTCGAAAGCGGAGCGCTGCTTTCCGGTCTCGGCGGCGATGTCGAGGTGTGGGGCGTCAGCTTTGGCGGCCAGCAGTATTTCAATCTGTGGGGGGACACCATCCTCAGCTTCGAAGGCATGTTCCGCACGGTGGACAACTGGGGCGGCGGCCGCGTGCCGATCTTCGAGCGCCTTTTCCTCGGCGGTGCGAACAACCTGCGTGGTTTCAACTACCGTCAGGCAGGCCCGAAAGACACCACTGGCGAGCCTGTCGGCGGCCTGACGTCGATCTATGCCACCAGCGAGTTCTCCATCCCGGTGCACATCACCTCCAATTCCGACCGCTCCCCCCGCGTGGTGTTCTTTGGCGACATCGGCTCGGTGGGTGCCAGTTCCTTTGACGTCGGCGGCGACGTGTTCTCCGATGTCGGCATCGGCCTGCGTCTATTCCTGCCGATCGGCCCGATTCGCGTGGACTACGCCGTGCCGGTGGATGGCGACCAATACTCCGGTTCCGGCCGATTCCAGTTCAACATGGGCTACAAGTTCTAAGCCTTTGTCACGGACATTTCGATTGTCCGGTCCTTCAACTCAATCCAGATTCCCATTCCTATGATTCGTAGCGCGCTTATCGCCCTTTTTGCCTCCTCCGCCCTCCTCCAGGCTGCCGATCTCAAGATCGGCGTCGTTGACATGTCCAAAGTGTTCCAGGAGTTCCACAAGACCAAGACCGCCGCCGACAAGTACAAGGGCAACTATGAGAAGGCCGCCCAGGAAATGCAGGAGCGCCAGACCGTTTACAAGAACCTGGCCGCCGAGGCGCAGAAGCTGCAGAAGACTGCCCAGGATCCCATCATCACGCCCGAACAGCGGAACAAGTACGCGGCCGAGCTCGGCGAGAAGGTGAAAGAAATCCGCTCCATGGAGATGGAGATGCAGGAGTTCGCGGAACGTCGTCAGACCCAGCTCAAGCAGGAGGACATGCAGATCCGCAAAGGCCTTTACGAGGAGATCCTCGTCGTCGTGCGTGACAAATCCAAGGCCGAGGCCTTCGACATCGTTTTCGACAAGACCGGTGTGAGTCTTTCCACCGTCCCGATCATCCTCCATGTCAAGGAAGGGGCCGCCACTGACATGACGGACCAGCTCATCGTTGAGCTCAACAAGAACGCCCCGCCTCCTGGAGCCGAGCCGAAGAAGGAAGAGGCCCCCAAGGCCGAGGAACCGAAGAAGTAACGGCGACAAATCCACGACAGGCACGCCGTGCGTGATTGCGGCGTGCCTTTTTGTTTTTCAACGTTTATCTCCCGTCATGAGCCACTCGATCAACCTGAAACAACTGGCCGAACTCGTCGGTGGCGAGCTCGCCGTTGGTGCGGCTGAGAAGGTCGTCACCGGGTTGAATTCGATCATGGATGCCAAGCCGGGCGAGGTGACCTTTCTGGGAAATGTCCGTTACGTCCCCGCGCTCAAGACGACACGGGCGTCTGCCGCCTTGGTGCCGGAAGATCTTGAAGTTTTGGATGCGCCTGCGGAACTGGCGCTCATTCGCGTCAAGAATCCCACGCTGGCATTTTCCAGCGTCATTCGCTTTTTTGGACCGCCGTCGTCCGAATTCGTGCCGGGCGTGCATTCGACTGCGATTGTCGCCAGGAACGTCGTGTTTGACTCGCAACAGGTCAGCATCGGGCCGCATGCGGTCATCGAAAGCGATGTGACCATCGGTGCGGGCACCACCATTCATGCAGGCGCCTACATTGGACGCGGGGTGAAGCTCGGCACTGACTGCGTGATTCACGCCAACGCGGTGGTCAAAGATCGCTGCGTGCTCGGTAATCGCGTCATTCTGCACAGCGGATCGGTGGTCGGAACCGACGGCTTCGGCTACGAACTCGTCAAAGGCCGCCACCAGAAGATCGACCAGGTCGGCATCGTGCAAATTGATGACGATGTCGAGATCGGTTCCTGCACCACGATCGACCGCGCACGGTTTGGCCGCACGTGGATCGGTGAAGGCACGAAAATCGACAACCTCGTGCAGATCGCTCACAATTGCGTGGTCGGAAAGCACTGCATCATCGTTTCACAAACCGGTGTGTCGGGCAGCACGCGGCTGGGCAATTATGTCACGCTGGCGGGACAGGTCGGAGTGGTGGGGCATCTGGAGGTTGCTGACCAGGTCATCGTCCTGGCCAAGTCCGGAGTGACGAAGAACCTCACGGAGGCCGGTGCCTACACGGGTTTTCCGGCGCGACCGATCGCCGAAGGCCGCAAGATGATGGCCCTGCCCGCCAAGATCCCCGATCTGATCGAAAGAGTGCGCGAACTGGAGAAAAAACTCGCCGCCCTGGAAGGCCGGATCACCAGCGAGTGATCCGAAGGCGCTCTGCGGCGCGATCGCAGCGTGACGTTGCCAAAAACGGCAACTGTTCTACCTTCGCCGCCCCATGAATGCCGCTTCGATCCTTCCGCTTCCTGTGATGCCCGACACCCACGGCCATTTCGGCCCCTATGGTGGCATGTTTGTCCCTGAGACGCTCATGGCGGCCCTCACAGAGCTTTCAGACCACTACGAAAAGGCGAAGGCTGATCCCGCTTTCCAAAAAGAGCTCGATCTCCTGCTCGGTGAATACGTCGGCCGCCCCACGCCGCTCTACTTCGCCGAGCGCTGGACCGAAAAGCTCGGCGGGGCCAAGATTTACCTTAAACGCGAGGATTTGCTCCACACAGGTGCCCACAAGATCAACAACGCCCTCGGTCAGATCCTGCTGGCGCAACGTCTTGGCAAGAAACGCATCATCGCCGAGACCGGTGCCGGTCAGCACGGCGTGGCCACGGCCACCGTGTGCGCCCGCTTTGGCTTCGATTGCACGATTTACATGGGCAAGGTGGACATGGAGCGGCAGGCGCTGAATGTCGCCCGCATGCGCTTCCTCGGCGCGAAAGTGGTCGCCGTCACTGCAGGCCAAGCCACGCTGAAAGAGGCCGTGAACGAGGCCATGCGTGACTGGGTCACGAACGTGCGCACCACGCACTACATCCTCGGCTCCGCCCTCGGCTCGCACCCGTTTCCGATGATGGTTCGCGATTTTCATCGCGTCATTGGCGTCGAGGCCCGTCGTCAGATCCTGGAGCGTGAAAGCCGCCTGCCCGACCTCCTCGTCGCCTGCGTCGGCGGCGGCAGCAACAGCATCGGTCTCTTCCATCCCTTCCTGAATGACAAGGATGTGCGCATGACCGGCGTCGAAGCTGGTGGCGAAGGCATCATGCCAGAAAAACACGCCGCACGCTTCCAAGGCGGCCGTCTTGGCGTGCTGCAAGGCACCAAAACATGGCTCCTCGCCAATCCCGATGGTCAAATCGAGCTCACGCACAGCGTCAGTGCCGGTCTCGACTATGCCGCCATCGGCCCCGAGCACGCCTGGCTGCACGATCAGGGCCGCGTCACCTACAACTACGCCACCGACGCCGAGGCGCTCGCTGCCTTCCAGGAACTCAGCGCCGTCGAAGGCATCATTCCCGCCCTCGAAAGCTCCCACGCCATCGCCGAGGTCAAAAAAGTGGCCCCCACGATGCGGAAAGATCAAATCATCCTCGTGAACCTCAGTGGCCGCGGCGACAAAGACGTCGCCCAGGCCGCGCGCATGATCTTCGGCGAGGAATTGAAGTTCTGATCACCTGCCGGCACGTTTGTCGCGGTAGCGTTGTGGAGTGCGGTGGCAAGCCTCGGCGCGACAACGCTGTCGCATGCCGGACGGAGTTGTTTGGCCTTTGAGCCTGCTTCCCGCGCTCGACAGCGGTGTCGCCGATGCAAGGCTGGCCTTGCATCTCTGCCACCGCACTCCACGACGCTGCCGCGCCTTCGAACGCTCCAGGGATTCCGGGCACGCTTGTGAGTCGAACGGACGGCGGTAATCATCAGCCATGACTCAAGATCAAACGGTTCGCGTGTTGATTGCACTCTGTTGCCTGGCCGTCACCGTCGTTGCCGAGTCGAAACGCGTCCACGTCTTCGTCGCCCTTGCGGACAACGAGCATCAAGGCATCGCCAAAGTGCCGCCGAAGATCGGGAAAAGAATGCTCAAAGGCCAAAGTACACTGTCCGGCATGGCGACAGCGGTGTCGCGCCGAGGCTTGCCACACGCACTCCACGACGCTGCCGCGCGACAAGATTGCTTAACGGCAAAGCTCTCAACTTCACATTCCGCCTACGGGTCGGCGGAGACGGACAAAGAACTGCCCGGTGGGGGCCGCCGGGAGGTCGGCGTAGTAGTATTCGGCGTCTTCGGTGCGTCCGCTGGTGATCTCCATCCAGCCGTTGGGAGCCAGCGTGGTGTTGAATTCGGGAATGAAACCGGGTCCCAGGCGTTTGGGCCAGCGGATCTTGGGATTGACTGCCGCGGGTGGATCGAACGTCACCAAATTGGGCTCGACACCCATCACAAAATCCAGGGCGTTCAGCGGGGTGGAGACCAGTGGCAGGATGCCGGTGGTGAAATCGGGCACATAATGCACACCGAATGTCGGTCTCGGCACGACGAAGCCCTGTGGCTCGTCCAATCCAACGATGTGGGCGCGTGCCACGCCGCCGGTTTCCGCTGGATTCAGCAGAAAGCCCGGCGTGTCAGGCGGCAGCGTGAAGAGGTAGCGCCCGTCCGCATCGGTCGTGGTCGTCTGCCCGGTGGCTGAGGACATGCCTAGGTAGGTGGTCAGGCCCGGAAACGGCACGTCCGTGCCCGGCGTGTAAACCGCGTCGCCATCCCGGTCCACATAGGCGCGCCCGCTGAGTTCCAGCGGCCCCACCACGACATCCAGGTCCACATCCGCCCCGGGCAGGGGCACAAAGCCGAAGCCTGCGCCCGGGACTCCGCCCCCGCCAGCTCCCGGACTTGCCTGTCCTGGACCGCTGCCCGCGGCCACAAACACGCCCCAGTTCCCGGCCCCATCCGCCTGGAGATGGAATACACGACCCGCTCCATCCACGACCTTCACAGGCCACTGCGGCAGGAGGCGTTCGCCGCCATCGACCATGCCATTTGAATTCGCATCGTAGAACACCTGCCCGCTGACGAGCACGGTGGGCGTCGCATCCCCGGTCACGGCGACGGTGGCGCTGCTTTCATCAATGCCCGGCCCTGTGGAAAGCACACGGATGGTGTAATTCGCCGCGCCATTCGATGGAACCACCCCGACGACTGAAATCGGATACTGCGAGCCAGCCGCTCCCACGGGCATCACAAAGTCCCACAGGGTTCCGTTTTGTAGGTTCACGGGGGCGGCCGCGGCACCGGGCACATGAATCGACAAAATCTTGCCCACCGTCGATTCGACCCGCACCGTGGCCGTTCCGGAACCTCCGTTGCTCGTCAGCTGCCCATTCAACTGGACCGCTGATCCCGCTGCCACGGGGCCGCCCTGCGGTGTCCACTCGCAGTCAAAGGGCGGGCTGTCGAGCAGGGTCAAAAAGGTGTCATCCACGTTGTTGTGTCTGTTTGCGTCGGACCAATGGATCCCCGCGCGCAGGGTGATTTTGTGCCCGAAAAAGGCGGTCGGACCCCGGTGGAGCGGGACATTGACCACGAGGGGCGAGTTGGGGGCGAGGGATGCAACCGTGAAGGAGGTTGAAAAGGCGGTTCTTGCCCCCGTCACGGGGTTTTCGAGTTCCGCAAAATCCAGGAAGTCTTCATCATAATAGACGGTCACAGGAACATTGAAGGCCGTGACGTCGGATTCGTTGGTGATCGTCACGGTGGCCGCAGGGATCGCCTCGCCCGCGTGGACGATCAGCGAGACGCCGTCCACTCCGCCGAGGCTGATTTGCACGTTCAAATCTGGCAGGATGCCAGTGACAGCGAAGTCTTCGTCGAAGTCCGAAGCGGGTACGGTAAAGGGAATCGAAACGAGAGTGCCAGGTATGGTCAGGGTCGCGGGGCCTGGCGGCAGGTAGGCGCGGACAAAACCTGCGAGGTCACTCGTCAAGATCAGCGTTTGGTCAGCGGTGGTGATGTGGACCGTGCAACCCAGGCACGCCGGTTCTTCCAGGTCTCGCGTGCCGTTTTCGTCCAGGTCCTCGAAGATCAATCCGCCCAGCTCATAGGCTTCGCCACCCGTTCCAAAATCAAGTTCGTGTGTGGTCGTGAATGCATTCGGAGTATTGGGTGCTCTGGTGGCCGTGAGGTCTCCGCCTGCACCGCTGAAACCGTGGAAGTAAAGTTTGAAGTTCAGAAGGCTTCCAGCCGGTGCCGGGGGAATGAACGCGGCCCAAACACCACCCGCATTACCATGGATCAGCCGGAGACCAGGCGGCGGAACCCCTTGAAGTTCGATGTGGTCGATGAACACACCCTCCGGCGGCGTGAACTGAAACACCGTGCTCTCGTCTCCACCCGTGCTGGCAAGATCGATGTTCAAAGTATGCTGCACTCCCGGAGGTATGAGCGTGGGAATCTCAGGAGGGCGGGTGACGATCGCGTTCCAGTAGGTGCCTTCCCCATCGGTGGCGACTTCGATTTCATTGATTGGCACCGTGGCGGAGTTGTTGAGCTCGTTGCTGTCCGCGAAAGACGAAGAGGCCTGCATCTGGTAGGGCGGAGAACTTCCTTCCGGACGGACAAACCTCAATGAATAGGCGAAGTCGTGCGACTCACCGGCTTTCAAAAACGGTATTGTGCCGGTGAAATTCGTCGTGGGCGAGCCTGAATAGTCAAGGGTTCCCGGGAAGCTCACGGAGTAGGGGACGTTTTCTGCAAAACCGCTCCCTACGTTGGTGATACGCACCGTCGGGGAGACGGTTCCCTGTGCATAACCGGTGGTGATGGAATTGCCTCCGCCTTCCGGGATGATCTGCACCTGGATTTCCGCCGGGGGAGCCTCCATGATTTCAAGGATCGGTCCGGAGCCAAGCGGTGCCCGTTGGGTGCCCGTGGTGAATGCCCCCCCGCCGAAGATCGCGCCGAAGGTCTGGCTTTGCAGGAGTTGGAACCTGGCCGATCCTGACAGGGTGAACGAGTGATTCTCCCCGCCGGTCACGCTGGTGTTGAGCCCCATCGTGAACCGGTCGCCGCTTGCGTTGTCGAAGGTGAGGCTGGTGAGGTTCCGTGATTCATTCCGATTGTTATTTTTCACAGTGATCCCCCCCGATACCGGGAAGGTCTGGCTGGCCGCGCTCTTCCAAAAATCGCCGTAGCCGTTCCAGCCGGTGGACTGGGTCACATTGGAGTCGTCCGTCACTGTCACCATGCCGCTCGCCTCGACGAGGACCGTCTTCGTGTTTGCGCGGCCGCTGAGCTTGAACTTGAGCTGAGCCTCAGCTTCAACAGGAATGACGGCGAGCAGGCATGGAATCACCGAAAGAACGCGTCGGAGTCTCATGAACGTGGATTTTACCGGACGATTCCCGTAGGCATAATTGTTTCCAACCACCCGCTCCGCTCTGGGCCGCGTTGGGTGTTTGTTTGCTGGGAGAAGGCAACTCGAGCGCGAGTCTCAGACATGGACAAGAAAGGTTGTCACGACTGGATTGACTCATATTTCCGCCACAGAAATAAATGTAAAACGACTAAGATTGTGGTCGCAGAGGGCAAGTCCGGACAGCTTGAAGTGAGGCGAGTTCTCGTGCCCACAACGGAGCAATCTTGGTGGCGAGGTTGTCATCCGGGCTCATTGGCGTTAAACAAAAGCCCATGCAGCCACCCAATCCCATCGCCGAGGACATGGTGAAGCTGAAAACGCTTCTTCATGATTCGTTGTCTCCGCATCTGTCGGCGGAGCAGAAAGACATGCGCATCCTGAATCTGGCCTGCGGGCGCTGTGATGAGGCGGAGACGTTGATCCAGGTCGGTTCGGATCTCACGAAGGGTGGTTCGGTCGAAATGGTCGGCGCGGACATCCGCATTCGCGAGATCCGCCAGGCACGTGAAACGCATTCCCATCTCCCGGCGGAGTTTTTGATCGAGGACGCCACGAAGATGGATCAGCACACGCAGCTCGGCGACGACTTCAACATGGTCTTCCTCCGCCATCAGAATTTCTGGCATGGGCAGGAGCTGTGGAAGAAGATTTTCGACCAGGGCATCGCCAAACTGCGGCCGGATGGCATGCTGGTGATCACGAGCTATTTCGACGTCGAGCACAAGCTCGCGCTGCGTGCGTTGGAGGCGCTTGGCATGGAAGTGGTGAGCAACAAGCGCAACAAGGCCAGCCGTTCACTCAAAGACGCTCCAGGCAAGTCCGTGGACCGCTGGGTGGCCGTCCTTCGTCGGCGAGTGGTTTGAGGGCCTGCCAAGAGCATTGCCAAGGAAGGCCGGAGGCGGTAATATCACGGCCCCTTCATCCAAAACTCCATGAATCGCTTCTTTCAAGCCCTCACGCTGGCCGTGGTCCTCTGCCTTCCGGCTGTGACGACGCGTGCCCAGTCCATCGACGCCAGCAGCGAGGTGGCGGACCAGTATTTCCGCGGGTTTGTGCTGAACAACGAGGCTGCGAAGCTGGAGGCGGGGGGCGATCTGTCGCTGGCGCAGACGAAATTCAAGCAGGCGGGCGAGATCATGGACAGCATCGCGCGCAATTACCCGTCCTGGCAGCCGGAGATGCGTGCCTCCCGGCAGCAGAAGATTCAAGATTCACTCGTGCGCATCCAGTCCCGGCTCGCCCAGCAGGCCACGGCGGCGCAGCAGGCGGCCGTGCCAGTCATGCCAGCGCCGCAGGTTGTGGCTCCCGCGCCTGCCGCCCCGGCGGCCGCCCAAACTCCCGCCCCTGCGGTGGTTCCCACGGCTCCAGGGAGCCTGCCGAGCCTCAGCGACATGCTGGAGCAGTGGGAGTCGATGTACAAGAAGCGGGTGCAGGAACTGGAGACGCAGAACAGCCAGTACCAGCTCGATCTCGGCAAGTGGCAGCAGTGGTATCAGTGGGCCTCGGGGGAGATCACCACCGCCCGTTCGCAGAATGAAATGCTGGTGAAAAAGAGCGCCGCCCTGGAGCAGAGCGCGGCGCAGGCTGCGAGGGATGTGGAAGCGGGCCGCGCCGCCCAGGGCCAGCTCGACAAGATCATGGAGGAAAAGATGGCGGTGGACCTGGAGGTGCGCAAAACGGCCCAAAGGCTGACGGCTGCCGAAGCGGCGGCCAAGGACGCCGCGGAGAAGCTGGCCGCGGCATCGACCAAGATGACGGCGATCGAGCAGGAACGTGACAAGATCCTGAAGGAACGTGACGATGCGATCAAACAACGCGATGCGGCGGTCAAAGACAAGGATATGGCCGTGAAGGAACGCGACGCGGCGAGTGCGAAGAGTCTCGGACTGCAGGCCGACCTGGATGAGGCGAGGAAAAAGACCGGCGGCGCAGAGATGAAGCGGCTGATCGCGGAGAACGAGCGGTTGAAGAAGGAACTGACCGAGGCGGAGAAGCAGGTGGCCGTCTTGAAGGCGGACGCTTCCCGCAAGGACCTGGAGATCGCGGAGTTGCGTGGCCAGTTGACCGGCCTGCAGGGACAGCTCGCCGAGATGCGGAAGGAAAGCGGCGCCTACCAGACCCAGGTGGCGGAGCTGACGAAGCAATTGAAGGAACTGCAGGGCGGGATGGATGCGAAGATCGCAGCCACGCCTGAACTGACGCAGGAGAACGAGATGCTGCGGGCCATCATCATGCGCCAGCTCCGCGCCCAGCACCGCCAGCAGGCGGCGAAGGACCTGGTGATCGCCGAGCTGCAGAAGATGGAGAACGCCTCCAGCGAGCTGGTGAAGCAGGTGGAGGAGATGCGGAGCGCGCGCATGATCCTGACGCCGGATGAGGAGAAACTCTTCTCCGATCCGGTCGTTCGCGAACTCCTCGGGCCGAAGGGCGTGCAGGCGACCCTGATCGCCAACGCCTCGGCGGACAGCGACAAAAAGGCGGCGATGCCCGCTCCCACGGATGTCGAGAAGATCATCACCCAGGCCAATGAGGCCTACATGAACAAGAGCTTCGAGGATTCGGCGCGGCTCTATCAAGATGCCCTGCGTGCGGAGCCGAAGAATGTCACGGCATTGATCGGCCTCGGCATCACCCGCCAGCGGGAGAACAAGCTCGCGGATGCGGAGGTGGCGCTGCAGAAGGCGCTGGCCTACGATCCGGCCAATGAACCGGCGGCTTTCGCCCTGGGGGTGACTTATTTCAAACAGGAGCGCTGGAAGGATGCGATGACCTACTTTGAAAAAAGCCTGGCCAAACGGCCTGACAATGCGAGCGGCCGTCACTATCTGGGCATCATCGCCACCAAGATGAGCCTGATGGAACGTGCGGAGCGTGAGTTCAAGACCGCCCTGGCCATCGATCCGGCCTACGGAGAGGCGCACTTCAATCTGGCCGTGCTTTACGTCACCTGGGACCCGCCCCAGTGGGAGAAAGCCCGCGCTGAATACAGCGAGGCGCTGAAGAAAGGTGTGAAGCCGGACTCCAACCTCGAAAAACTGCTCGAAGGCGGGAAGATCTCCCAGCGCTGAGCCTCTGCAGCGGCGAACAGATGTCCGCCGCTGCAGATCAGGCCAGCTTCGCGGTCAGAAGCGGATTTCTTCGCCAGTGGCGGCGTTTGCGAGCGTGATCTGCTCGCGGTGGAAGTTCGGATCGCTGCGGAAAGTGAGGCGGGCATGGTATTTGCGCTCGAGATCGACGAGCAGCTCGCCGTCTTCCGTCTTGAGGCGGTTCATGACGTCTGGATGAACGATGACGAGCAACTGACGCTGGTCGTCCTTCGCCCGGCCCAGGACGCTGACGAGGCGGCGCTGGAGCTCCACGCTCATGGTGAGCGGGGTCTTCACCTGGCCGTGGCCTTTGCAATACGGGCAGGGCTCGTAAAGCGTGGTGCCCAGGCTTTCGTTCAGGCGCTGACGGGTCATCTCCATGAGACCGAACTGGGAGATGGGCAGCACCTGGGTCTTGGCCTTGTCGCGCTTGAGATGCTCGTTCATGGCCTTGGACACCGCCTGCTGGTCCTTGCGGTGCTTCATGTCGATGAAGTCCACGACGATCAGACCGCCCATGTTGCGCAGACGGAGCTGGCGTGCGACTTCGGCGGCGGCTTCGAGGTTTGTTTCGAGCAGAAGTTTATCGACGTCCTTGTGCCCCTTGTTGCGGCCGGTGTTGACGTCGATGGAGACGAGGGCCTCCGTCTGGTCGATCACAATGTAACCGCCGCAGGGCAGCCAGACCTGACGGTAGAATGCATTGTCGATCTGCTTCTGGATGCCGTAGTGCTCGAAGATGGCGCTCTGGCCCTGGTAGTGGTTGATGCGGCGCTTCGCACGGCCGGAGATGTGCGCGGCCATGCGCTGCATGCGTTCCACCGTGGCGGCGTCGTCACAGGCCACTTCGTCGATGTCTTCGGTGAGGAAGTCGCGAACGGTGCGCTCGACCAGATCCGGCTCCTGGAAGCAGCAGACGGGGGCGTTTTGACCGTCGCGCTTGGCCACGATCTGGTCCCACTCGTCGAGCAGGATGTTCAGGTCACGCACGATGTGGCGTGCGCGTTTGCCGGAAGCCTCGGTGCGCAAAATGATGCCCATGCCCTCAGGAAGGGTGATCTTTTCGATGATGCGGCGGAGACGTGCGCGCTCCTTGGGGTCCTCGATCTTGCGTGAGATGCCGCAGGTGTCGTTCAGCGGCATCAAAACGAGCAGACGCCCGGCCAGCGAGATGTTCGTGGTGACACGGGGGCCCTTGTTGCCCACCGGTCCTTTGGTGACCTGCACCATGATCTCCGAGCCGACAGGATAAAGGCTGGGGATGTCCTTCGCCTCGATGCGCTTCTTCTTTTTGGTGCCGCCGCGGTTGATCTCCTCCATGCCGGCGTCGAGGGCCGCGGGGATGGCGTCCCAGAAATGCAGAAACGCGTTCTTGTCGAAGCCGATGTCGATGAACATGGCCTTGAGGCCCTGCTCGATGTTGCGGATGCGGCCCTTGAAGACGCTGCCGATGAGGCTGTTGGTGCCGACGCGCTCGATGTTGTATTCCTCGACGACGCCTTTGTCGAGCAAGGCCACGCGGTTCTCCAGTTTCTCGCAGTTGATGACGAGGCGCACGCCGCTTTTGATGTCGCGTTTGCCGGTGAGCAGTTCTTTGATTCTTTGAACGAAGGTCAATGCCATGGTGGTTGGTCTCCCTGAAATGTTGCGGCGCCTCAGCGGTTGAAGAGCCTGCGGAACAGCCCGCCTTTGGAGGGCTCGGATGAGTTGTTATCCTGGGAGCTTCCCCGGTTGAAGATACCGACCCTGCGCACTGGCACGGCTTGTGGCACGTTCTGTCCGGAGCTGCTTCCCGCCGATCCCGCTGAATCGGCCCTGCGGCGGATGTTCGGCGTCGCGTTCACACGCGGCGCCGTGTCATCCACCGGTTCTGCGACGGGCGCACCCACGCCCGTGTCGCCGTCCTCATCCGCTCCGAGTGCCTCAGGCACACCGGCGTCAGCATATTGGACCATTGGAATGTGATCGAAGTGCCCTTCAGCCGGCGGCAGCGCCTCAATCGCCACCTGATAGCCGTTTTCGAGGGCCAGACACTGTTCAAGCACCCTGCGTGCGACCGGAGCGGCGCAGCCACCGCCGGACTTGCCATTCTGTACCAGCACGCAGACGGCAAGTTTCGGATTCTGATAAGGCGCGAAACTGATGAACCACGTGTGGTTGTCATCGACCTTGTTGCCTCGCGCGTCGCGCCGCCAGTTCTGCGCGGTGCCGGTCTTTCCAGCCACTTCGACGCCCGTGATCTTGGCTCCCTTGCCGGTGCCGCCCGGGTCGTTGACGACCTTCCACATGCCTTTGCGGATGATCTCGATCTCATCCGGCTTCACGCTCGCGGAAAGATCGCCACGCAGGCTTGGCGGATTGTCCAGAACGACCTGATCACGATCCATGACGCGCTTGAGCAGATGCGGGTTCCACGATTTGCCGCCGTTGGCGACCGTGGCCGTGACCGAGGCCATCTGCAGCGGCGAGGCGAGCACCATGCCCTGGCCGATCGAGGTGTTTGCGGTGTAGCCATCGCTCCATCGTTCATTGGGACGATGCGCACGCAGCCACTCCGGGTTCGGCAGGATGCCGCTGTCCTCATCCTCAAGCTCGATGCCGGTCTTTTCACCCACTCCAAGGATTTTGCCCACCTTGGTGATGTTGTTGATGCCGGCCGCGTTCCCATAACGGTAGAAGAAGCAGTTGCAGGACTGCTTGATGGCATCACTCAGGTTGAGGGAGCCATGGGCGCCGCCGCTCTGGCGCTGGATCCAGCATTGCATCGCGGTGTTGCCATAGGTGACGCTCCCGCCGCAGTTGAAGTGGCTTTTCTGGATGCCGGCGAGGCATCCGGCGAATGAAATCGGAATCTTGAAGGTGGAACCGGGTGCGTGGCCTTTCACGGCGCGGTTGAGCAGCGGCACGGTTTTGTTGTTCAGCAGCGCATCCCAGTCCGCCTGCTGGATGCTGGGAATGAACTGGTTGGGATCGTATGAAGGCACGGAGACCAGGGCCAGCACCTCGCCCGTGGCCGGATCGATCACCACGACGGCACCCCGTCCGACCTTCGCATCACGCAAAGCCTTGTCGGCGATCAATTGCATCCGTGCGTCGAGCGTGAGGTAAACATCGTTGCCTTTCCGTGGCTCCTGATATTCATCGTAAACCTCACCCACTGGCCTGCCACGCTGGTCACGCTGCATGACTCGCACACCAGGTTTGCCGCGCAGGTAGTTGTCGAAGCTCTTCTCCACTCCCGCTCCGCCGAAGTCATCGGGCACATAGTAATCCCAGCCCTTGCGATCCTCGGCGGACACGCGCTGGTCGTCCGGCAGCCGCACGTAGCCCATGATGTGACATGCGACGGACTTCAGCGGGTAAACACGCGAGGCACGCTCGGCTACGGTGACGCCCGGGAGGCCGAGATTGTGCTCGGCGATGCGGCTGAACTCGGTGAACGTGAGATCATCGCGATACACCCACGGCACGGCACCGCCGAAGCTGCGATAATGCACCCGCAGGGAATCGACGGGGTACCCCTTGTGCACCCCCATCTCACGCATGCGGGAGCTGATCGTCTCCTCGAACATCTTGTAGATGTCGAGTTCCGGCTTCTGCCGCCGGATGCCTCTTTCGACGATCTCGAAGGTGATTTCGGGAAGGGGGGTCTTGGTGATCTTGGCGGTTCGTTTGTACTCGGCGACGACCTCGGCAAGGTTCACACGCACTTCAAAGCTGGCCTTGTTCGTGGCGAGCACGACTCCATTGCGGTCCTTGATCTCGCCGCGCGGGCCAGGAATGCGGGCGCGCTCTTTCTTGGCGCCAGGGATCATCTTCGCGAACTCCTCATGGCGGTCGATCTGCAGCGACCAGAGCCTGAACACGAGCAGCCCGAATCCGCACAGCATGGCGAATGTGAACAGATAAAGACGGAAATGGTATTTAACGACCATCGAAACGATACCTCAGACCTTCGTATTTGATTTCGTAGCTCGACAGGCGGGCCAGGGAATAGAGCAGAAGAAAGATGAGCGGTGCGGCCAGCATCGCAAGCAATGTGTCAGTGATCATTTTCGACCACACACCGGCTGGGAACTGCAGGGAGCCACGCAGGAACGTGATGATCAGATACTGCGACAGCAGCCACAGGAAGGTGGCCACGCCGACCATCAGCACAGGAAGCTCCAGGCGGCCACGTTTGAACAGAGGGCGGATGCCCTGCATCAGCACCCCGAGCATGCCGAACAGCAGGATCGATAGCCCGAAGGGCAGTGGATGGCTGCCGGCCCCCAGTTCGAGGTCCGCACCCGTGCCAAACAGATCTCCGACCTCGCTGGCACCTTCGATCGCTCCGGGCAGGTAGCGGGCGTCCCAGAAGAAGCCGGTGATGAAGGCCAGCACCAGCATCATCGCGAAAGGCGATGCCACCGAGGCGCTGAAGAAGAACACCACCGGCAGGAACAGTGTGGCGAACTGCGCGATCTCAAGGCCTGGAATGAACTCCTGCACCGTGAAGGTGAGCAGCAGCAGCAGGATGGTGATGGGATGAAACAGCATGGCGGCTCAGGGCTTGTCTTTCGGCGCCTGCCCGGGTTCGGGCGCGGCCTCCACCGCCTGCATTTCGATCACAAACACATGATCCAGTGTCGAGAAATCCACGGCCGGTTCGATGATCGCTTCGCCGGAGATCTCGCGGTTTTCAAAACGCTTCACCCGCCCCAGCAGCAAGTCTCCGGGAAACACGCCGCCTTCGCCGGATGAATACACGCCCGCGCCAGCATTGATGTTCGCGTTGCGGCTCAGGAAACGCAGATGCAGCTCCGGCCGCACCTCCAGGGCCGCACGTTCACCGGCGAGAATGCCTTGTTCCAGCGTTCCCTCCACCTTGGCGGACACCCGGCACATTTCGTCGGTCAGCAGGATCACCTTCGTCATGTGTGGTGCCAGCGTGGAAGTCTTGCCCACGAGGCCGACCGATGTGATCACCGGACTGTCGGTGCCGATGCCGTCGAGCGAGCCCTTGTCGATGATCAGGCTGTTCCACCAGGTGCTTGAACTGCGGCGGATCACCTTGGCCGCGGTCATTTTGAATGGAGCCGCCTGTTTGAACTCGATGAGCTGACGTAGCTTCGCATTCTCCTCGATTGTCTGGTTGTACTTCTGCTGGATGATCCGCAGTCGCTCCAGTTGCACCCGCTGCTCCTCGTTTTCACGCTTGAGCTCGTTCACGTTGAGCTGCGGCGCCACGGCAGACTCAGCCGCCTGCTCCATCGCGGCGCTGGAATGGATGAATGGCGACAGCAGGCTCATGACACGGGCCTGGATCTGCCGTGTCGTGGACGTGTCCAGCGTGAACACGGCGACAAGCCCTGCCACGAAGACGAGAAGCGCGAGGATGTTGAGCTTTTTCATGTCTGGCCTTTTCACAAGGCCGCGCGCGACGCTCTCTGGCGGCTGCCATCAAGCGGAAGCGGTTGGCATCAAACTTCAGTCGTGCTCACCTTGCGTAGGAACTCCAGTTCGCTCAGCACACGTCCGGTGCCTTCGCCCACGGCGCTCAGAGGATCTTCCGCCACATGAACAGGGAGCGCAGTTTCTTCCTGCAGCAGCTTGTCGAGTCCCCGCAGCAAGGCACCACCACCGGCCAGCATGATCCCGCGATCCACGAGGTCGGCGGAAAGTTCTGGGGGGCAGCGTTCCAAGGTGGTGCGCACCGCGTCAATGATCGCGTTCAATGGCTCCAGCATCGCCTCGCGCACTTCCTGGCTCGTGATCGTGATCGTCTTCGGCAGGCCGGCCACCATGTCACGTCCTTTGACTTCCATGGTGGTTTCCTTGCCCAGCGGGAAGGCGCTGCCGATGCGCAGCTTGATCTCTTCCGCCGTGCGCTCGCCAATCATGAGATTGTAAGCGCGCTTCATGTAATTGATGATCGATTCGTCGAGCTCATCACCTGCGACACGCACGCTGCGGCTATAGACGATGCCGGAAAGCGAGATGATGGCCACCTCCGTCGTTCCGCCTCCGATATCGACGATCATGTTGCCTGCGGCCTCCTGCACCGGCAGGCCCACTCCGATCGCCGCCGCCATTGGTTCTTCGATCAGGTAAACTTCACGCGCACCAGCCTGCTCCGCGCTTTCCTTCACCGCACGTTTTTCCACCTCGGTGATGCCGGAGGGCACCGCGATCACGACCCGCGGACCACGCATCCGTTTGCCTCCGCCCTGAACCTTCTTGATGAAGTGGCGCAGCATCGCTTCAGTCACCCGGAAGTCCGCGATCACCCCGTCCTTCAGCGGACGGATCGCCGTGATTCCACCCGGAGTTCGTCCGAGCATGCGTTTTGCATCATCGCCCACCGCCACCACCTCATTCGAGCCGGTTTTCACCGCCACTACTGAGGGTTCGCGAAGAACGATGCCATGGTCTTTAACATAAACGAGAGTGTTTGCCGTGCCGAGATCGATGCCGATGTCGTTGGCGACGAATCCAAAAAGTTTGCCAAGCATTGAGAATAAAAGGGATAGACGTTAAAAAAACTCGAAGTCAGAACTCAAATGCGCCGTGGAGAATTCTAGCTTTCTTGAGAATCACGAAAAGCAACGCGGCGGGCGACATTCTAACCCATATAAAGCTAAAACCGCCTGAAAATGCGTCAAGGGAAGTTTCTAAGGAGGTCAGGAATCGGCCATTTCGGCTCAATTCAGCCCAATCGGCGGGTTTCACCCCCGAACCCGGCCGCATCCACCTGATGCACGATCCCGCTGAGCGCATCCTTCTCCGCCCAGTCGAGATTCGTCGTGGTGATGATCTTTTGCGTGCCGTTCGGCAGCAAACTCAGCAGCGCACGGCGTCGGAAGGCATCCAGCTCGCCGAAGACGTCGTCGATGAGCATCAGCGGAGCCTCGCCGCGGGCTTTTTCGAGCACATGGGCCTGCGCGAGCTTCATCGACAGCGCAAACGACCGCTGCTGGCCTTCACTCGCGAAACTCGTCGCATCGCGCTCATTCAAAAACATCGCGATGTCGTCGCGGTGCGGCCCGAAGGCCGTGGAGCGCGTTTTGGACTCTTCCTCGCGCATGCCTGCCAGCGCCTCAAACAGGCTCCCGGCCTCCCAGGTGCTCGTGAAGGCGATTCGCGTGTTTTCCGCGCCTTCGCTCAAATGCGCATGCGCGGCGGAAACCTGCGGATTCAGCGCTTCGCAGAGTTCTGCACGTCTTTGCCACAAAACCGCCGCGAAGCCGTCCATCACCCGCGCAAAGGCATCCGCTTGTTTCCATGCGATCACGGCATCGCGCTTCAAAACGTAGTTCCGACCTCGCAAAGCCCGCTCGTAGCCGCGCAGCGCGTGCAGGTAGTCCGGAAACATCTGACTCGCCGCGAAATCCAAAAAGCGCCGCCGATGCTCCGCGCCTCCGCGCAGCAAATTCATGTCCCGATGATCCATCCACACCACCAAACCGGCCGCCGCGAGGTAATCCGCCGATTTGCCGCACGTCACGCCATCCAGCGCGAGACGTCGCGACGTGGCGTTTTGCGCATAGCGCAGCCGTTTGCAGCCCCACACCGCCTCCACGAGGCAGGTCGAGGCCTCAAAGCGCACCAACTCGCTCCGGTTTGTCGTCCGCGGCGACTGCAGCCGCATCAGCACACACGCCGCCTCGATGAGCGAGGTCTTCCCCTGCGCATTCCGCCCCACCAGCAGCGTCACATCCGGATGCAGCTCCACCTTCGCCTCGGCGAAGCAGCGGAAATCACGCACAAACAGGTCGGACAGCATGGAGCAAAGAGCTAAGGGCAGAGAGCGGAGAGCCGCAACCCTGCGCAGGCATTTTCTGGACTCTTTGCCCTCCGCCCTTCGCTCTTCGCTTGATTTGGAGGCCTGCGCACGGATGAATCGCGCCCCATGTCCACCTTCCGCACCGTCAAAGGCTTCCGCGACTTCTTCCCTGAGGAATGCGCGACGCGCAATTACATCGCCGACACCTGGCGCACCGTCGCGCGTCGTTATGGCTTCGTCGAGTATGAGGCCCCCATCGTGGAGAGCACCGACCTGTTTCGCAAGAAAAGCGGCAACGAGATCACCGCGCAGCTCTTCTGCTTCCGCGACAAGGCCGACCGCGAGATCACGCTGCGCCCGGAGGTGACGCCATCGCTCGCCCGCATGGCCACCGCACGTCAGCGCGACTTCAAGAAGCCCATCAAGTGGTTCCAAATCGGCCCCTGCTTCCGCTACGAGGAGCCGCAGGAGGGCCGCGGGCGCGAGTTCATCCAGTTCAATGCCGATATCCTCGGCGACAGCGGCCCCGCCACCGCTGCGGAGCTCATCTCGCTGGCCATCGACACCATGCGCGAGTTTGGCGTGAGCGCCGACGACTTCATCATCCGCCTCAGCAACCGCGAGATCTGGAACGGCTTCCTCGCCGAGAAAAACATCGCCGCCGAGCACGCGACCGCCTTCCTCAGCATCATCGACAAGATCGAGCGTGCGAAGCCGGACGAGACCGAGAAAAAACTCGGCGAGATCGGCCTCACCACCGCCGAGGTGCGCGCCTTCATGGCCTCCACGGATGAAAATCACCCCGCCTTCGCCGAATTGAAGGCCAACCTCACCGCCCGCGGCCTCTGGCAGCACATCAAGATCGACGCCACCATCGTGCGCGGCCTCGCCTACTACACCGGCGTCGTCTTTGAGGTCTTCGATTTGAAGCACGGCCTCCGCGCCCTCGCCGGCGGCGGCACTTACGACAAACTGTGCGCCCTCATCAGCGATGGAAACGTGGACATGCCCGCCGCAGGCTTCGCCATGGGCGATGTCGTGCTCGGCATCCTGCTCAAGCGCACGCCCGGTGCGCAAATGAAGCTCACCAGCGCCCTCCTCGCCGCCAGCAGCATCGACGCCTTCGTCGTCATCGCCGATGAAGCCCAGCGCCCGCACGCCCTCGCCGCCATCCAGCAGCTCCGCGCCGCCGGTGTGCGCATCGACTACCCCTTCGGCTCGCAAAAAGTCGGCAAGCAATTCCAAGCCGCCGAAGACCGCAAAGCCCGCTTCGCCCTCGTCTTCGGTGCTGAGTATCCCGAAGTCATCGTGAAGAATCTCGTCGCGAGATCGCAGAGTTCCGTGCCTGCTGCGAACCTCGTCGAAGAAGTGCTCAAAATGCTCGCCGAACCTGCGATTGGGCCGTTGATCGCCTGATTTGGCCGAAAATCGCTCTCGACGATTTTCTTCCTATAACCGGTTTTTTGGGCCTCATAGGAAGAAAATCGTTTCGAGCATCAAGAGCCAAAATTGGCGTTCAAAGCGGCTATCCTGCGCATGGCTTCTTCTGGCACATCCGATGCTGGAGGGCGGGTGAACCCCGTTCACCTCCATGATTGACTTTGCTCTCGAAAAATACCCGGTTCGTTATCCGCTGGAAACCAGCGTGCAGTGCATGATCCGGCCGTTGGAACCTTCGGATGACGCAAGCTTCATGAAGTTCCTGCATGAGGTGCCGGAGTTTGAGCGGCTGTTCATCAAGCAGCGGCTCGACAACCCGGCGCTGGTCAAAGAGTGGTGTGCGGATGTCGATTACGATGCGCGGCTGCCGCTGCTGGCGTTTGCGGACGGTCAGGTGATCGGACTCGCCACGCTGGAGCAGCGTCACGGCGGCTGGAAGCGCCACATCGGCATGACGCATCTGCTCACACATCCGGGTTATCGCGGCGTGGGGCTCGCGGGCATGCTCATTCGCGAGATCATCGACGTGGCGCGGCATTGCGGCCTCTCGCATCTTCAGGCGGAGTTCAATGCGGAGCGTGAGCTCGCCATCCGTGCCTTTCGCGAATCCGGATTCGATGAACTGATGCGCCTGCCCGGCTATGTCATGGACATGCAGGCCAGGACGCACGCGTATGTACTCATGGGCATGAAATTGACCACCGACATCGAAAACACCGGCGCGGGAGATTGAGCAATCTTCGCGCAGCAGAGCGTATGGTCTCGCACGCCATGAAGCTCGTTCTCACCTGCCTCGCTTTTCTCACCACCCTCGCCTCCGCGGCCACCTTTCGTGCCGGAGTGGCCACGGTGGACATTTCGCCCACGGAGTTCCCGCGGATCATCGCGGGCGGATTTCTCGAAGGACGGGGCGAAAAGCTCGCGGACAAGCTCTTCGTGCGCAGTTTTGTGCTCGATGACGGGAAGTTGAAGATCGCCTTCGCCATCGTGGACACGTGCATGATGGAGCAGCCGCTCATTGATGAGGCCAAAGGCATCGCGGCGAAGCAGTGCGGCATCCCGGTGGACCGCATGATGGTCAGCGCCACGCACACGCACTCCGCCCCGGCCGCGATGGGCTGCCTCGGCACGCGGAAGGACACCGTGTATGCGAAATTCCTCACGCCAAAGATCGCCGAGGCCATCGTGGCGGCGGACAAGGCACTGCAACCGGCGCGCATCGGCTGGGGCTCGTTCGATGACTGGGAGCACACGCACAACCGCCGCTGGATTCGCCTGCCGGGCAAGGAGGTCGTCGATCCCTTCGGCCAGCCCACGGGCCGCGCAAACATGCACCCCGGCTACCTCAGCAAGGACGTCGTCGGCCCCAGCGGCCCGGTGGACCCGCAGCTCAGCGTCATCGCGCTGCAAACACCCGATGGCAAACCGCTCGGCGTGCTCGCGAACTACTCGCAGCACTACTTTGGCACCTCGCCAGTCTCCGCCGACTACTTCGGCCTCTTCTGCAAACACCTCGCCGCGAAAATGGGCCAGCAAGGCGATGGCAACGGTCCCTTCGTCTGCGCCATGAGCCAGGGCACCAGCGGCGACCAGATGTGGATGGACTACGGCGCGGAGAAAAAGACGATCACCATCGACACCTACGCCTCCGAGGTCGCCGACAGCGCCATCAAAGCCCTGCAAACCGTGACGTATGCCGACCACGCCCCGCTCGGTATGGTCGAGAAGACGCTCGAGCTCAACTACCGCGTCCCCGACGAAAAACGCCTCGCCTGGGCCCGCCCCATCGCCGCGAAGATCGAGAACGACCTGCCGAAGACCAAAGAGGAAGTCTATGCGAGAGAGGCGCTGATTCTGCATGAGCGGCAAAAGACCAGCGTGAAACTGCAAGCGATACGGATTGGCGATCTGAGCATCGCGACGCTGCCGAACGAGGTTTATGCGATCACGGGGTTGAAGTTACGCGAGTGGTCTCCTTTCAAGACGCACTTCAACATTGAGCTGGCGAACGGCGCAGAAGGCTACATTCCGCCGATGGAGCAACATGAGTTGGGTGGCTACACGACCTGGCCGGCCAGAACAGCGGGTTTGCATGAGTTTGCTGAGTCGCGAATGGTCACACAACTCTTAAATATCATCGGTGAATTGGCTGGGAAAAGAGATCTCTACCGAGTTGCGAAGAATGGATTGTTCTTTGACCTCGTTCGTGAATCGAATCCAATCGTTTACTTCCGCTGCGAGGACGTTGGCAAGTCATTGAAAAATGAAGTGCGACCCTATTACAAAGGGCTCTCGGTCGGATATGAGAAGCTAGCATTGTATCTTCCGGGACCAGGTAGCGGTCTGGGATATGGGAATGAATCTGCACTCTCCGACTCCCCGTTTTGCATTCCCGGACAAATCAATCGCTGTTTGCAGATTGTCGAAGGAGCGATTGAGCATAACTGGCGGGATATATACTTCGAGACGATCAAAGCCTATACTGGCGAGTCTGTGGCTCCTCGACATGCCTCCATCGCCCTCTGGTTCTGGCTCGGCCACGAAAGCGGCGCGAGTGATCGCACAGGCGAGTTGATCAATGCGCTGGGTGTCAGCTTGAAGGCGCATCAGTTCCCGGATCACACGGTGCAACTGGAGCTGGCGAGCGGCGACAGCAATGTAGTCCAGAGCTTTAGCTCGACGGACGCAACGAACACGGCAAACGCAAACGCTACCAGCCAAGGCAACGGTCACGGGCTGAAGCCCATGACTACTTTCTTCGCCGATGACTGGCATTTCGCCGTGCTCATCCGCGATGGCGAAAACGTGCGTGTGCATCTCGATGGCTCCGAGAAGCCCGTTTTGACCGGAAAGGCCGGGAAAGCGGCGGATGAGGTGCTTTTCGGCCAAGAACTCGAAGGCCGGCTCGATGAGATCACGATCTGGGATCACGTGATCGAGCCTTCACTCATCGCGAAGCTTTGGAACATCTCGAAAGTGGGCGAGGAGAATGCGAAGCGGGCCGTTTCGCGGGCGGAGCGGAAGAAGCGTGGTGCAGCCGTCTCGGCTGCTCAGAAGGACGCAGTCCAGAGGACTGCACCACATTCCGAAAACTGGTCCGCGTCGATGCGCTTCAGGAACACGAAGGCCAACAACGTCAGCGCCGTGACCGCCTACCTCATCTCACGCGGGCCGAAGGGCGATCATCAAGCGCCGGGCGATCACCTTGGCATCGGCGGGAGCTACAAGGACTCGTCGCCGGGCCGGTTGTTCGTCTTCAATGGCAATGCGGCCTCGCAAATCGTGCGCGGCACGACGGTCATCGAACCGGGCACATGGAATGACGTGAAGCTGGAGCGACTCGGCTCGCGTGTGAAGGTCACGCTCAATGGCAAGGTGGAGATCGACGCCGAACTGCCCGTCACCGCGCCCGGCGCGAAGGAATTGTTCTTTGGCAAACGCTGCGATGACTTCGCGCCGCTGGAAGGCACGTTTGAAAAGGTGGAGGTCGCCGGTTTGCCCGCTGTAGGCCGGGTCTCTGACCCGGCTCAGGCTGTTCGAGCGCAAAATGCCGGGTCACAGACCCGGCCTACAGATACCCAACCCCTCTCCCCCGAAGAATCCGCGAAGAAGTGGCATGTGCGCGAGGGTTACCGCATCGAACTCGTCGCGGCGGAGCCGGTGGTGCTCGATCCGGTCGCGTTTGATTGGGATGAGCAGGGCCGCCTTTGGGTCATCGAGATGGCGGACTACCCGCTCGGTATGGACGGCAATGGCAAGGCCGGCGGACGCGTCGTGCGGCTGGAGGACAGCGACCACGACGGCCGCTACGACAAGCGCCACGTCATCGTCAGTGATTTGAGCTATCCCACCGGCATCTTGACCTGGCGTGAAGGCGTCATCGTCACCGCCGCGCCGGACATCTTTTTCATTTCGCCCGATGGCACAAAGAAAGTGCTCTACACCGGCTTCAGCACCGGCAATCAGCAGCTCCGCGTGAACGGCCTGCGCTGGGGCATGGATGGCTGGGTGTATTGCGCCGCCGGTGCGCATCACGGCGGCTACAACAAAGGCACGCAAATCGAGTGCAAGCTCACCGGCGAGAAGATCGACCTCGGCAGCCGCGACTTCCGCTTCAAGCCGGACACCGGCGAGTTTGATCCGCAGACCGGCCCTTCGCAGTTCGGTCGCGCCCGCGATGACTGGGGCCACTGGTTCGGCGTGCAGAACAGTTTCCCGCTCTGGCACTACGTCCTGCAGGATCACTACCTGCGCCGCAATCCACACGTCATCCCGCCGGACCCGATTCATCAGCTCTTCCCGCGAAATCCGCCCGTGTATCCCGCCAGCAGCATGGAGAAGCGCTTCCACAGCTTCGACCAGGCCGGACGCTTCACCAGCGCCTGCGGCATCGAGGTGTATCGCGATGTGAAGCTCTTCAACGACGGCAAAACGCACGCCTTCACCTGCGAGCCGTTTCATAACGTCGTGCAGCACATCGTTTTGGAAGATGACGGCGTGACGTTCAAAGCGACGGTGGATGTAGGCGCGCTTGCCAAAGCGCGGGAAGGCGACTCCGCCAACACGTCAAACTCCCGCAGTCTGGCGACTGCGCCTACCGACTTCCTCGCCAGCGAAGACCGCTGGTGCCGTCCCGTCATGGTCCGCACCGGCCCCGATGGCGCGCTGTGGGTCGCCGACATGTATCGCTACATGATCGAGCATCCGCAGTGGCTGCCGCAAAGCGGCAAAGAGGAGCTTCTGCCGCATTACCGCGAAGGGGATGATAAGGGGAGGATTTGGCGGGTGGTGAAAAGTAGCCATCTCGCTCCGCGAGATGAGCAAACGGCGTCCAAAAGCGGCAAAGCGTCCGGCAAAGGAAGCGTCCCGTTCATCTCGACGGAGCGAGATTACTACTTTGCTTCGCCGAATGGGTGGCTGAGGGACAAAGCGCAGATGATGGCAGTTTATGGAGGTGAGTTGCCTGATGATTTATCAATCTATCCTCCGAGTGGTATCATACAGGCCCAACTGGCGTGGACATATTTTCTTACTCAAGGCCAGGCACCTCATCGAGACAATTGTCTTTCTCTGCTTCGATATACTCAGCCAACGGATACACTTACTGCACGCGTCCACGAACAAGCACTTCAAATGGCTGAGAAGATCGAATGGAAGGGCGACGATTCGTCGCCACTCCAAAAGGCGCTGGCGAAGCTGGTGAACGACAAGGATGCCAAAGTGCGGCTCCAACTGGCCTGCACGCTCGGCGAGCTGAAGTTCGAATGGGCGGGAGATTTGCTCGCGGAGGTGCTGAACAGCGCGGAGGCGGGTTCACCGCTGCAAGGCGCGGCGTTGAGCTCGGTGCTGCCGCATTTGGAGCGAGTTTGTGCTCGTGCGGATGCCAAATCATTCGCGATGCTCCTGCGCTGCGCTTTGGCGACGAAGAACGAAAAAGCCATCGCGGTGCTCGTGACGCGGATGGATGCACAAAAGGGCTTGGAGGAGCTTCTGGCCGTTTTGGATGAGAAGAACCTCTCGCTGGCGGCTTTCGCGAAACAGGTCACGGATGCCAAGGCGCGTAAAGCAGTCGAAAAAATGGCGGCGAGGCTGCAACAGGCCGCCGACTCGATCCAAACGGCTCCGACGATGGAATCGCTGGCCTTGCTGGCCTCGGATCGCGAGCATCGGGATCGCGTGAAAGCGCTGCTGCCGGAGCTTTGGGCGAAGAGCGTCGATGTAGGCGCACTTGCCAAAGTGCGGCCGGACGGCTCCACGAACGCGCCGGACTCCCGCAGTCTGGCGACTGCGCCTACGGAGGTGCTGCGGCTCGTCTCGAAGCTGCAACCGCAGGGTGGCGAGCAGTTTTTGCTCGAAGGCTGGGACCAGCGCACACCGGCGCTGCGCGTGCAGATCCTCGAAACGCTGCTCTCGAATGACGCGTGGACACTCGCATTGCTGAAACGGCCCGAGGCGAAATCCGCCGACGCGGCGACGCGGGCGCGATTGATGAAGCATCCGAAGAAAAACATCGCCAGCCTCGCGGAGAAGGTCTTCGCGGACTCCACGAGCGCCACGCGGGCCGCGGTGGTGGAGAAGTTCAAACCGGCGCTGAAGCTCCAGGGCGACGCGGCACGCGGGAAGAACGTTTTCGCGAGCGTGTGCATCAGTTGCCACAAACTCGACGGCGTGGGCATCGAACTCGGCCCGGACCTGCGCAGCGTGGCGCAGCACGACGCCGAAAAGCTCCTCAACTCCATTCTCGACCCCAGCGCCATCATCGAGCCCGGCTTCATGGCCTACCACTGCACCCTGAAGAGCGGCGAGCAGCTCTACGGCGTCATCGCCACCGAAACGAGCGCGAGCCTGACGCTGAAAATGGCCGGAAACATCACCAAATCCGTCCTACGCAGCGATGTGGCCTCCTTGAAGAGCGCCGGCATCTCGTTGATGCCCGAAGGCCTCGAAGCCGCGATGACACCGCAGTCGCTGGCCGATTTGATCGCGTATTTGAAGCAGCCGCGATGATTTTTGCAGCAGTGCCACCCAGTGCTCAAGGCTGCTTTGGCTGGGAGATGCCGTAGTAGAGACGGTTGTCTCGACTGAAGGTGAAGTGGGCCAGAAACAGCCCGATGACGATGGTGGCGAGCCACTGGCCGTTGCGAGCGGCCTCCTGCGGCGTTTCGGTGAACGAGCCGAGCCGGACACTGAAGGAATCCGTGGTCCATGCGAGACCGATCCAGCCTGCGAGGGAGAGCAGGGTGAGCCAATAGACCCATGCCTGACGTTTTCCTGCGCGAATCGCCTGCCAGGCGAAGAACGAGAGGAGGAACCACACGAGTTTCGCCCACTCGCGAGGTGCATTTTGAATGGGGAACAGCGGAAGGGGCTGACCAGTCGCGATCGACCAGATCAATGCCAGGGCATGAGCAACAATCGAGAGTGCCAGGATCACAGCGACGACTCCACCGAGGCAACCGGGAAGAAAAAGGCACCCAGCGGCCCGGCGACTGGCGGCAGGCAGTGATCCTTGGTTTGTTTCAGCAACCGGCATGAGGCTTTTCGTGAGGTCGTGTGATGAGACCACAAAAAAGCGGGGCTTGGCAAGCCCCGCTCCTTGGATGCGTCGTGATTACTTCGCCGGCTTCCAGTTCTTCACGAACTCGAGGCACTGGGTGATCTCAGGCACGCTGGTCTCCCAGTTGTGCTCGTATTCGCAGTGCAGCGGGCCGGGGTAGCCCTGGGCGGCGTATTCGGCGAGGATGCCGGCGATGTTGCTCTTGCCCTGGCCGAAGGGAAGGTCGTGGGCTTTGACATTGCCGAACTCGGTGAGGTCCTTCATGTGGCTGTCAAAGATGCGGCCTTTGAGAATCTTGATGCACTCGACGGGATCGAGGCCACTGCGGACCCAGTGACCGACATCGGCGCAGGCACCCATGCGGGGATCGCGATCTTTGACGAGGCCGAGGACATAGTTCGGGTCCCAAAACATGTAGGCACGGTCGAGCGGACGCTTGGGATGGTTGTGGATGGCCATCTTGATGTCGAATTCCTTCACGAGGGCCTCGATGCCGTCGAGTCCGGCCACATCGGGCTCGGTCACGACGATGCTGATGCCGACTTTTTTGCAGAACTCGAACACCTTGCGGTCCTGGGCGGCATCCTTGCCGAGTTTCACGACGCCGTAACCGACGGCGGTGAGGCCTTTGGCTTCGAGGTGCTTCATCACCTTGTCGATCATCTCCGGCGTGGCGTTGTGGTCCCACTTGGCGGTGTCGTCGAACTTCTGGCCGGGATAAAACTCGATGGTCTTGCCGCCAGCCTGGGCGGTCTTGTCGATGGCCTCAAAGACGGTGTAGAGTCGGAAGCTGTAGGCCTGGCAGCCGGCGTAGAACTGGCCGACTTTGGCGTGTTCGCCGATTTCAGCGGCGAAAGTCGGAACGATGAGCAGAAGGGAGAGAAGAAGCGTCTTCATGGGTTGAGGGCAATGAGCGTAGCGGGAGCGAAGAAGAATGGAAGAACTGAAAATGGAAAATTGAGAATGGAAAAGGGTCTGAGCCGGGCGTTTGGAGGTGATGATGAAAGCTTTTTGCCTCCTTCTTGCCTCAGCGACGGCTGTTTCAGCGCAGTTGCCATCGGCAAAGCCGATTCCGCATGTGCAGGCTGTGCCGATGCCGCATCACATCACGTCGTTCCAGCTCGATGGGCGTGAGCTGACGGCGATGCATTTCGATCCGCTGGACATGCGGCCGTTTTGCCATCCGATTCGTGCATCGCGGGACGTGAGCCTGACGCGCATGGGGCATCCGCATGATCCGCTGACGCATTCGCACCACAACAGCGTGTGGGTGACGCACAACCTGGTGAACGGCCTCGATTTCTGGGGCGATTACGCGAAGAAGCAGGGACGCATCGTGAATGTGGAGGTGTCGCGCGAAGGCTACGAGGACACGGACGACTATGCGTCGATGCGGATGGTGAACCATTGGATCAGCGAGGCGGACAAAGCGATTCAACTCATCGAAGTGCGGCGCACAGAAGTGCGGCCTGAGGATGGAGCGAAGAGCTGGTTCATGATCGTGGATATGGAATTCACGCCGCCGAAGGGCAAGACGACCACATTTGGCGCCACGGGCTTCGGTTTGATCGCGGTGCGCATGGCGAAGAGCATCGGCGTGCATGACGGCGGCGGGCGCATCTTGAATTCCGAGGGCCAGCTCAATGAGGAGCAGGTGTTCCGCAAGCCGGCACGCTGGTGCGATTACAGCGGGCGCATCACGAATGACGCCGATGGCTTTGGCGGCATCACCTTGATGAATCACCCGATGAATCCGCACAACCCGACGGCCTTCCACGTGCGCAACGACGGCTGGATGGGCTGCTGCCTGAGCCTGGACACGCCGGTGGAGGTAACGGAGGAGAAGAAACTGCGCGTGCGCTACGCACTGTGGGTTCACGACGGCGTGGCGACGCAGGAGCAGAGCGAGGCGCACTGGAAAAAGTTCGTGGAAATGCCGGTGGTCGATTTGAATCCGCCGAAACCGGTGAACAAGTAAGCATGCAGGCCTATCCCGCCGCTTTGGATGAACTGATCGTCTTTTTCGAATCGCTGCCGGAAGGCGAGCGGCGGGAGAATCTGATCGATCTGGCAGCACAGGCGGCGAAACATGCGCCGAAGGAGGGGGAGTCTTTCGATCTCGAAGACGTGCGGAAGGACGCGGAATGCACGGACACGGTGGGCGTGCACGTGCGGCGTGGCGAGGACGGAAGCCTGCGTTTTGCGATCAGCCTGGGGCCGAAGGTGCAGACGCTGACACGGGCGCTGACGACGATCCTTTGTCGCGGCCTGGATCGGTGCACTGCACAGCAGGTGATCGATGTGCCGCAGGACTTTGTGCCGCGCATCATCGGCGCGGAACTGGTGCGGCTGCGCAGCCAGACGGTGTATTACGTGCTGGGCCGCATGAAGCAGGCAGCCAGGGCGCTGCTGGCAGGCCAAAGCTGACTCAGGACAGTTTTGATGTCTGTCCGCTGCGCAGTTCTTCTGGGATCTGGCCGACAAAGCGGGCCTGGAGATCGATGGCGTCGAAGATTTGATCGATTTCCTGCTGGTTGATGTCGCCGGGACGATCAATCTCGAAGTAAACGAGGTCGTGGCGGGCATCGACCTTGTAGCGGACGCGGGGAAAGTGGTCCATCTGATTGCGGAGCTGCATCATTGCGGCTTCTGACCGCACGCCGGGGGCATAGATTTCGACTTCGATCATGGTTTGTGTCTGCGGTTCTACCGGATTTGACCTTTGGAGCCAAGCAAAACCTGCCGGGGTGGGTCAATTCAACAGCCTGGCGTAGTCAGTGCCCAGTTTGCGCATCTCGTCAGCGATGATGTTGGCGATGACGGCCGCGCCATGCTCGTTCAAATGGGAGCCGTCCGTCCTGCCTGGTTTGGAGGCCGGATTGAAGGCCGCCGATGCGGAAGGACCGAGCCTGTTGTGCAGCTCGACACTGCGGGCGAAAAGATCGACGAGCGGCACCTCCCGCTGGGCGGCCACCTTCGCGGCGGCGTCTGCCCAGGGCTTCAGCTCGCCGCGTATCTTGTCCCCGCTGAAGACCCGGCGTGCGAGCGAGGTGACGAGGACAGGCCGCGCACCGATGGCGCGTGCCTCGGCGATGTAGCGGATCAAGTTCTCCTGGTAGGTGGTGGCCGGGTCGGTTTCGCGGTCCGGCCCTTTGCCGGGCATGTCGTTGTGACCGAACTGGATCAAAATGAAGGCTGGTTTCGCATCGAGCACTTTTTTCCAATGGCCTTCATCGCGAAAGCTCTTCGAACTGCGGCCTCCCTGGGCGAAATTAAGGCATTCGACACCGGGTGACAGCAGCTTGGCGAAGGCCGCGCCCCAGCCGGCCTTGTCGGTCACGGTTGAATCACCGGCGAGGGCGATCCGTGTCCGGGTTTCATCGGCGGGTGCTGAGACGAGGGTGCAGGCGAGGACGAGGAGTGAACGACGAAACATGCGGCGATCAACGCGTGATCAGACGCCATCTCGCACGATGAATCACGCGGCCGATGTGCAGCCAGCTCTGTTCGAAGTCGGTCCGGGGATAAAAAAAGGCGTCGGCAGGCCAGTCGAGGCGTTCGAACTGATGCGCGCGGGATTCGAGGCTGAGCAGCGCTTCTTCAAAGTAGGGCTGATCGTCTGTTTTGAGCAGGAACTCGCCCCCGGGTTTGAGGATGCGCGTGAGGCCGTCGAGAAATTCCGCCTGGTTCACGAGGCGGCGTGCGGCGTGCTTCTTCTTCGGCCATGGATCGGGACAGAGCAGATGCAAACGCGACACACTGCCGCGCGGCAGCAGCCAGGCGACGCTGTAGGCGCTTTCGAGGCGCATGATGCGGGCGTTCGGCAGTTTCTGCGTATCGATCTTCTTCGCTGTTTTACTGACGCGGCCCAGCATGCGCTCGACGCCGAGGAAATCGCGCTCCGGATGATGTGCGGCCATGCCGGTGAGAAAGGTGCCGTCCCCGCAGCCGAGGTCGATTTCCAGCGGACGCGTGGGATCGGGGAAGATCTCGGTGGGCGTGAGTTCGCGGAAGTGGTCGGAAGGGACGAAGAGGGACTGCATGCAGAGTACGTTGTTCACGCTTTAGCGTGTCATCCGCACAAATCACGCTAAAGAAGTTCTATCTGTTGCAAGTGGAGATTTGGAGAGTGTTGTTCGCATAGTCGTGAGATGTTGAAGATGGGTTATGAGGGGGTGTGCTGGAGCACCCAGGAGCCGTGCTGGAGTTGATTGCGCGTGTGAAGCTCCGGGTCGTAGCGGGTGTGATTCTGCCACATGCGGAAGATGATGTTGAGCCAGCGCTGCCCCAGACTGCGCAGCGCCTGCGCATGGGTTTTGCCACGGCTTTTGAGCCCGTCGTAATACACTTTGGCCCAGGCGCACTGGGCGCGGCTCAGGTCGCTGAAGAGGTGCATGGTGTGTCGCAGGTGCCGGTTGCATGCGCGGCGCATCTGCACCTTGTGCAGTTTTCCCGTCTGGTAGCTCACCGGCGCGGTGCCGCTGACGCTTTGCAGGCTGTGCGCGTCGGCATACAGGGCGCGGTCGCTGCCGATTTCTCCGAGCAGGCGCGGGGCGAGCTTGGCTCCGGCTCCGGGCAGCGAGCCGAACATGCCGCTGTCAGGATGACTGGCAAAGACGGCCTCGATGCGGCGGCGATACTCTTCGAGCTGGATGTGCAAAGCGCGCAACTGCCGCGTCTTGGTCAGCAGGTAGAGCCGCTTGGCTTTGACCATGGGCTCGGCGATGCGCCATTGCCCGGCGGCCTCCAGCGTGGCGATGCGTCGCTGGACTGCCTCGGCCCGGTGGAGCTTGTGGGTGTGGAAGAACTTCTGCCAGGCTCGCCTGCCTGCCTTGAGCAGGGCTTGTGTGTCGGGGAAGCTCTCGATGAAGGCCCAGGTGCTCGGGAGCGTCCAGTCCTCGAAGGCCTCGAGCACGACGGGGTAGTACTCGCGCGCGGCCTGACGCGCCTGGTTGACCAAGGCGGTGCGCTCCTCGATGAGCGCGATCTCGTCACGGCAAAGCATGCGCAATTCCTCAATGATGGGGTCTTTGGCGCTGAGCGCACGCCAGGCATGGCCGTCGGTGCGCAGCGCGCCGGCCAGCGCCCACGCATCGTGGCGGTCGGTCTTGGTGCCGCCGGGATACTTGCGCTGGCGGTAGCCTTTGGCGCTGCTGGGTGCCACCGGATACACGGTGACGCCGGAGTCGATGAGCTGCTCGACGACGGCTCCGAAGCTCGTTTCGATGGCGACGCCGAGATGAGGCCAGGCGGCGATTTGATCGCGCCATTGCTGCCAGCCGGCGGCGCTGTGATCGAAGCGGAAGTCCGCCACGAGCACGCCGGCCGAGTCCACGATGATGACGTCGTGGTGGTCGCCGGCCCAGTCAAAGCCGGCGAAGTGGGTGTGTTGTGGATGGGTCATGGGTGGTGCGGGTTGCGTGGGCCGGGAGGCTGCCGCAGCCCCCGCGCGGGGTCGTGCTGTTACAGGAGCTTCATGAGCTGGAGTTCTATCAGACCTTGGGCGGGAGCCTGCGCGCGGACCGGTGTTCTTCAGCGAGCCTTCGCGAGGCGAGCGTGAACGGACCGTGTCGCGCGGCAGGCGCTCTCGGATCCTCCGGGCGGAGGACTTCGGGAGCTTATCCACCACCGCGGTTTTCGCCGCGGCGAAGTTGTTCACAACCGGCGGCGGCTGGCGTTTTGAACGTGACGCCTTTCCCGCCGCTTGATGAACAACTTCGGAACGGGTAACAGCGTGAACAACGTACCGCCTTGCATCACCTCTACATCCACATCCCCTTCTGCCACCGCATCTGCCCGTATTGCAGCTTTCACAAGCACACGCCGGGCGGGACGGACATGACGGCGTTTGTGGATGCGGTGCTGATGGAGATGGAAAAGCAGCCGCTGAAGCCGAGGACGATCTTTTTTGGCGGCGGGACGCCGACGATGCTGAGCGAGACGCACCTGGAGCGGCTGCTGCGCGGGCTGCGCGAGCGTGTGGATGTTTCGGAGGTGGTGGAGTTCACGATGGAGGCGAATCCGCGGAACATCACGGCGTCGAAGGCGGCGATGATGCGCGATCTGGGCGTGACGCGGGTTTCGCTGGGCATCCAGGCCTGGGATGAGAAGACGCTGAAGACTTTGGGGCGTGATCATTCACCAGCGCAGGCCGAGGAGACGTGGGGCGTGCTGTGCGAGACGCGTTTTCCGAGTTTGAACATTGATCTGATGTTTTCGGTGCCGGGACAGAGCCTGGAGGAGTGGAAAAACACGCTGCAATACACTCTGGCGTCGAGGCCGGACCATATCTCGGCCTACAACCTCAATTATGAGGAGGACACGGACTTTTTCCGCCGCCTGAAGAGCGGTGAGTTTCACTCGGATGAGGGCAAGGACGTGGAGTTCTTCCATCTGGCGATCGACATGCTCGCGGCGGACGGTTACGAGCAGTACGAGATCTCGAATTATGCGAAACCGGGCTTTCGCAGCGTTCACAATGAGGCCTACTGGCTCGGTGAGGACTATATCGGCATCGGTCCCGGGGCGTTTTCGACGGTGAATGGCAGACGCTGGAAAAGTGTGCCTGACACCGGCCGCTACATTGCGATGACGCTGGCTGGTGAGCCGACGATGACGGATGTGGAGGAGATCACCCCGGAAAACCGGCGCACGGAGCGCTTTGGGCTGGAGCTGCGCATGGCACGCGGGTTGCCGCTGGATTTGATCAACGCGGAGTCGCGCCAAATGTTGGGGACTTTGCGTGATCAAGGCTTGCTGGAGTTCGACGAGCAGTTCGTGCGGCTGACGCGCGCGGGCAAACCACTCGTCGATCCGATTGCGGTGGCCTTGATGGGATGATTATTTCGGGAAGGCACCGGCTTTCATCGCCGCCGTGGCTCCAAAGCCGACCATGCCGATGATGAAGACGATGTAGAGGCAGATCATGATGATCGCCAGGATGGCGATGAACTTCCAGAAACGGCGCTGCTCGGTCAGGGCGGCATCGAGATCGGCGACGGACCGTGTGGAACTGAGGCTGGCGATGCGGTTGGCGTAAGCCCAGAGTTTCACCGCCGGGTAGATGTAGAGGAAGGCGAAAATGCCGTACATCACGACGATCACGATCATCTCCGCTCCGCCGAAGGGGCTGTTTTTGGCCTGGGAAAAGCCGAAAGCCATCATCGAGCCGAGACCGATGGCACCGAGGATCATGAAGGCGATGCCGATCCAGAGTATGACCGAAATGAAGCGCACCCAGGGCTTGGTCCCTGCGAGCTGGGCGATGGTGCCGGGGGAGACGGCGTCCGCACCATTGCCGGTGGCGGTTCCGTAAAGGTTGGCGACGGGCGTGGAGTAGGGGTTGGCAGGGTTTTCCATGGTGTGGAGAGGTTTGGAGGTGAGACGCCGACCGGCCATCGGCCAGTCGTGAGCGGAGGCTACGAAAAAAATTCGGTGGTTGTCAAAATCAAACGCACCCGCTTGATTATGGCTGATGGCAGCGGCACGCGCGGACACCTTGCAACCAGTCGAACTCGCGGATGGCGTGGAGATTCAACTGCGCGTGGCGGGTCCGGCGGTGCGGAGCATGGCCTACACGATCGACCTGCTGGTGCGGCTGGGGATCTACCTGGTGGTGTGGATCGCGGCGATTTTTCTGGTGCTGCCGGGCCTGGGCATGGAGCTGACGGCCGGTTTGATGCTGCTGTTCATGTTCTTCATGGAGTGGTTTTACAATGTGATCTTCGAGGCCGGTGCGAGAGGCGCCACTCCAGGTCAGCGCTCGATGAAACTGCGGGTGATGAGCATGACCGGCGGCCCGGTGACGCTGGCTCAGGCGGTGATGCGGAATTTTCTGCGCGTGGTGGATTTCATGCCGGCGCTCTACCTGACCGGAATCATCTGCATGCTGTTCACGAAGCGTTTCCAGCGTCTGGGCGACCTGGTGGCGAACACGGTGGTGACCTACGCCGATCCGCCGCCAGCGCCGGTCGCTGTCACGGAGATCCGTGCGGAGCGTCGTGCGCCGGCGCAGGTGCTGACGCGTGAGGAGCAGGCGGCGCTGCTGCAATTCATCGAACGTGCGCCGCTGTGGGCCGATGAACGCCGCATCGAGCTGGCCGCTGTGGCGGAGCCTCTGACCCAGGCGCCGGGTGTGGAGGGGCTGCGCCGCCTGTGCGGCATGGCGCTTTGGCTGCAGGAGCCGGAGGAGAAACGCGGTACGCCGCCGCCACTGAAGGGAGCCCCGCTGTTCCGATCATGACACCTGCCCAGTTTGAGAAACACATCGAACCGCGCTGGCAGAAGCTGGAAAAGCTGCTGACGGATGTGGAATACGGCAAGCCGCGCGAGGATGTGGAGGAGCTGCCCGCCACCTTCCGGCAGGTCTGCCATGATTTGAGCGTGGCACAGCACCGCATGAGCCCGCAGCGGCTGACACAGCAGCTCAATGCGCTGGCGATCCGCGGCTACCGCGTGCTGGAGCGGCACAGCTCCGGCGGATGGGAGGGATTCGTGCGGTTGTTCATCGTGGAGTTTCCACAAGCGGTGCGGAAGGAGTGGCGGCTGTTCTGGTGGTTCACGGCCTTGTTTTATCTGCCGGCGGTTTTGATCGCCCTGATCACGCCATCGCATCCGGAATGGGCCATGGCACTGCTGGGGCCGGACGGCATGGCGCAGGTCGAGAGCATGTATGGGGAGAGCAGCAAGCCGTCCGACTACGTGCGCGAGAGCTTCGGCAGCGGATTCGCCGCGTTCTGCTTCTACATCTGGAACAATGTCGATATCGACTTCAAAACCTTCGCCGGTGGCATCGTCGGTGGTGTCGGTTCGCTGTTTGCGCTGCTGTTCAATGCGCTCTTCCTCGGCGCGGTGTTCGGTTACGTGCACTACTCGGGCAATCCGATGACGCTTTACACCTGGGTGATCGCCCACGGCGCACCGGAGCTCACCGGGCTGGTGATCTCGGCGATGGCGGGGATGCGGGTGGGCTGGTCGGTGCTGCGGCCGGGCCGTCTGGAGCGACGCGCGGCCCTGGTGCTGGCGGGGCGGAAGGCGCTGCCGCTGCTGGTCGGCGCGGCCGTGCTGACGAGCATCGCCGCGGTGCTGGAAGCCTTCTGGTCGCCGCTGAACCTGCCGCCGGTGATGAAGTTCACGGCGGGCGGATTGTGCTGGGTGGTGCTGGCGGTGTTTTTGATTTTCAGCGGAAGGGGGCAGGCGGATGCGGCTTGAGGACATGACTGTCGTGCTGCGGCCGCGTCAGCCGTGGGAGGCCGTGGATCTCGGCTGTGCCATGGTGCGGCGTGACTTCGGCCGCCTGCTGCTGTTGTGGGCCAGCACGGTGTTCCCGCTGTGGGCGGCGGTGTGCGTGCTGCTGCGGTCAGCGCCGGAGTGGATTCCGCTGGTCGTGTGGTGGCTGAAACCGCTCTACGGCCGCGTGCCGCTGTATTTTCTGAGCCGGGCGGCATTCGGAGTGCGTCCGGGCTTTGTCGAGACGTGGAAGGCCTGGCCTCGCCTGTGGCTGTCAAATTTCCTGCCCGCGCTGCTGTGGCGGCGGTTCTCATTCATCCGCAGCTTTGCCATGCCGGCGCAGATGCTGGAGGGCTTGCGCGGCTCGGCGGCGAATCGTCGTGTCAAAACGCTGGCGATGGACGGCGGCGGCTCCGGCTCCTCGCTCAGCTATGCGTTTTCGAAGATCGAACTCGTCGCCTGGCTCGGACTGATGTGGGGCACCTACGAGCTGCTGCCGGAATCGGCCCAGCCGGACTGGAACGGGCTGTATCAGGCATTCGACATCGAGAACACGATCCCGGATGCCTTCCTGTGGTGGGGCGCTGCCTGTCACATGATTGTCGTGAGTCTGGTGGAGCCGTTTTACGTCGGTGCGGGCTTCGCCTTGTATCTGAACTGCCGCACCCGCATCGAGGGGTGGGACGTGGAGCTGGCCTTCCGCCGCATGGCCACGCGATTGAGTGGTGCCGCGGCGGTTTTGATCGCTTGTTTCGCGTTCAGCGGCGGTCAGGCCATCGCACAGGAGGCAGAAGGCAAGGATGCTGCGAAGGTCGTGAAGGAGGTGCTCAAAGATCCCGCCTTTGAGGTGCACAAGATCAAGACCAAGGAGTGGGTGCCCGAATTCGATGCCCCGGACCTTCCCACTGTTCCCAAACTGGATTTCCTCGGCGTGATCGGCGAGGTGCTGTTCTGGCTGGTGATCGTCGGTCTGGTGGTATGGCTGGTGATTTATCTCGTGAACAACCGGCAGATGTTCGTCACGCGCGGCGTCAGCAAGGCGCCGGTGCGTGCGCCGAAGGTGATCATGGGCCTGAACATCACGCGCGAGAGCCTGCCGGACGACATCGTGGCCGCCGCTCGCGCGGCGTGGGCCGCCGGCGATTTCAAAGAGGCGCTCAGCCTGCTCTATCGCGGATCGCTTTCGTGGCTGGTCACACGACGTCACGTGCCGATCTCTGACAGCGACACGGAGGAGGACTGCCTCGTGCATGTGCTGAAGGCCGGCGAGAAGACCGAGGCGAGCTATTTCAAGCAGCTCACCGGAGCCTGGGTGCAGATCGCCTACGCGGTGCTACCCGTGTCCGACGAGGAAATGAAGAGCCTGTGCGATCAGTGGCCGTTTGTGGAGAAAGGAGGCGAGGCGTGAAACGCGAAGAGCCAAGGGCGAAGAGCGAAGAGAAGCGGCTGCATGGCCGCGGTGCGGTGCGCTTCGCCTTGTTCTTTGCCCTTTGCCCTCTGCTTCTCTGCGGCTGCAAAGGGCATTGGAAGGACGTGGAGAAGACCACGGGCTACAAGGGCAAGGCGCGGGTGAATCCGTTCCTGGCCGCCGAGCGGCTGCTGGATGAGCTGGGTCACGACGCACGCAGTGCGAAGTCGCTCACGAAGCTGCCCGACCACGACGCGGTGATCCTCATTTCCGGTGAAGGCGGCCTGCCGGAGGGGCGGGCGAAACAGTTGCTGCAATGGACCTTCAATGGCGGCCACTTGATCTACTGCCTCAGCGGCACACGGGCTTACAACGACTTCCAGACGCAGTTCGGGTCGTTCATCGCCGCCATGCTGCTGGAGGAGGAGAAAGATCCCATTCTGGAACGGCTCGGAGTCGGCGTGATCAAGCGCGTCGAAGAGGATGAGCTCAAAAAACTGGCCGAAGAGGCGATTGGGGGTCTGATGGAGGGCAAAAAGGCCGAGAAGCCGGCCAAGAAGAAAGAAGACGGCAAGCAGAAGGAAAAGAAGTCGAGCAAGGACGAGGACAAAGACGCCGACGACGAGGATGAAGATGACGAGAAGTGGATCCCATCCGTCCGTGAGGTGGAATGGAACGGTCAGAAATTCCAGCTCAGCCTCGGCGGCTACCAGCATCTCGTCTTGAAACGCAAGCTGCGGCCAGGGGAGTTCTCCGCCGGATCGAAGAACGAATCGCTGGCGCTGCACCTGAAGAACGGCATGGGCAGCATCACGCTGCTTTCCCACGCGAGCGCTTTCCGCAACCGCTGGATCGGCGAACGTGATCATGCGCTCTGGCTGGCGGCGCTCGTGGAAGAGAATGGCGCGCGTGAGGTGTTGTTCGTGGCCGCCACGTCCGGCAGTTTCCTGACGTTGCTCTGGGAACACGGCTGGATGGCGATGATCGCCCTGGGTGCCTGCCTGATTTTCTGGCTGTGGCAGCAGATGCCACGTTTCGGGCCGCTTGCCGAGGTCGAACTCGACTCCACGCGTCACTTTGCGAGCCACGTCGGCTCCTTGGGCGAATTTTTCTGGCGCATGCGCCGTGGCGGCCTGCTGGTGAATGCCGCACGTGACGCGGTGTGGGAGCGGGTGCGTGAACTGCACGGTTCCCTCCACGACGGCAGCCGCAAAATGGGAGGTGCCCTGGCTGATGAGATCGCCCGCCGCACCGGACTGCCGGGGAAACGTGTCGTTGCCGCCTTTGAAGTGCCGCCGCCCGACAGCTCCCACAACTTCGTCAATCTCATGCGCGACCTGCAGGCCATCCGTCGTGCGCTTTGAATCCCATCCACACACCCATGAACCCGATCCCCACTGAAACGCCCGGCTCGTATGCGCCTCCCGCAGCCTACACGCCGCCTTCGTTGCCCAGGAGCACGACTGTCTTCCAGAACATCCGTGCCGCGGTCGGGCAGGTGTTCGTGGGCCAGGATGACGTGCTGTATCAAGTCCTCGCGGCGCTGCTGGCCGGTGGTCACGTGCTGTTGGAAGGCAAACCGGGCCTGGGGAAGACGCATCTGGTGCTGGCCATCGCACGCACGTTTGGCGGCAGCTTCCGGCGCATCCAGTTCACGCCTGATCTCATGCCGTCCGATGTGTGCGGGCACACGTTGTTTGACATGAGCAGCAGCACCTTCCGCGTGCGGCGCGGGCCGGTGTTCGCGAACCTGCTGCTGGCGGATGAAATCAACCGCGCTCCGGCCAAGACGCAGTCCGCGCTGCTGGAGGTGATGCAGGAGGCGCAGGTGACCATCGATGGGGAGAGCCACACGCTGGCGCCGCCGTTCATGACCTTCGCCACGCAGAATCCCATCGAGCAGGAGGGAACTTACCCGCTGCCGGAGGCGCAACTCGACCGTTTCCTGCTCAAGGTGCTGATCGATTACCCGGACACGCTCAATGAGACCTGGGTGGTGAAGGCGGTTTCCTCCCGTGCCTCAGGTGGAGGACTGTCGCCTGCTGACGTGCAGCAGGTTTGCACGCCGCAGGACATCATTGCCGCGCAAGAAGAGGCTGCGGCCGTGCAGGCGGTGGATCAGGTGGTCGATTACGCCGTGAGCATCGTGCGTGCGACACGCCAGCACAGCGCCATCTCGCTCGGTGCCGGAACACGTGGCGCGATCAGTCTCGTGCGCGTGGCCAAATCCTATGCGCTGTTGGAAGGACGCAGCTACATCACTCCCTCGGATGTGAAACGGGCCGTGCTGCCCGTGCTGCGGCACCGCGTGCAGCTCGCGCCGGAGATCGCCATCAGCGGCCAGACGGTGGATGACATGCTGGCGTCGTTGTTGAAGACCATTGAAGCGCCGAGGGTTTGAGAATGACGAATGACGAATGACGAATGACGAATGACGAATGACGAATGACGAATGAAGCCCGGATCCCCAAGCTCATGACACGCGACTTGTTCCACATTCGTCATTCGACATTCGGATTTCGTCATTCCGGCAGCGTCAGATCCCTGATCTTCTTTTCATAACCTCTCATGCGTCCGACTTCGCTGCTGCTGAAGCTTCTCATCGCCTGGCTCGTCCTGGCGGTGGCGGCGTCGGTGTGGGAAAAATTTGCCATCCTGTGGCAGATCGCGGGCGGTGCCTTGCTGCTGCTGTTGATCGTGGACGCGCTCACTTTGCCGCGTCGGGGCCGGATCACAGGAACGCGGTCGCTGCCCGGCCGTTTTGCGCTCGGCGTCGGTTCGCAGGTGACGCTGACCGTCGCGCATTCGCTGCGGCGGACGGTCGATCTGGAGGTGTTTGACGGCATTCCGACCGCTGCGGAGGCCGAAGGGCTGCCGTATCGTGTCAAAGTGCCTCCGGGCGAGTTCGCGGCGGTCTCCTATGAGGCGCGTTTCATCCGTCGCGGCCAATATCACTTCAGCGCGGCGCATGTCCTGGCCGGTTCGCTGTTCGGATTGTGGCGCGGGATTCATTTCGTGGCCGGGGAAAGCCAGACGCGGGCTTATCCGAACTATGAGCCGGTGGTGCGCTTTGCCATGCTGGCGATGGCGAACCGCGTGGGGACGATGGGCATCGTGAAACGCCGCCGCATGGGCGCGTCGCTGGATTTTCATCAGTTGCGTGACTACCAGGACGGCGATGTGCTTTCCCGCATCGACTGGAAGGCCACGTCGCGTCGTTCCTCGCTCGTCAGCCGTGATTTCGAGGAGACACGCAATCAAACCATCCTTCTGGTGCCGGATTGCGGCCGGCGCATGCGTGCGCTGGATGGCGGCTTGAGCCAGTTTGACCACTGCTTGAACGCGATGCTGCTGATCGCGTTCATCGCGTTGCGGCAGGGAGATGAGGTTGGTGTCGTCGGCTTCGGGGGCGTGCAGCGCTGGCTGCCGCCGGTCAAAGGAGCGCACAGCATGCCGAAACTGCTCAATCATCTCTACAACTACGAGACCAGCGGCGAGCCGAGTGATTTCATCGAGGCGGCGGAACGTGTGATGACGCTGCAACGCCGTCGTGCGCTGGTCATTCTGCTCACGAACCTGCGCAGCGAGGATGGAGCCACGCTTGCAGCATCTGTGAGCGCCATGCAACGTCGTCATCTGGTGCTGACGGCCACTTTGCGCGAGCAGGAGCTGGAAAACCGTGCCGCCGCGCCGATCGACCATCTGCATGGCGCGTTGGAATACGGGGCGCTGACGCATTACTTCGGCGAGCGGCGGCAGTTGCTCGAATCGCTGCGTGCGCGGCGGGTGCTCACGGTCGATGAGTCCGCGCAGATGCTGCCTGTGGCACTCGCGAACAAGTATCTCGATGTGAAGGCGGGTGGGTTGCTTTGAGCGGGCTTGTTCTCGGTTCTCGGTTCTCAGTGCGTGGTGAGCGGAGGGTTTGATTCGTTGCCACAAAGTTGTGGCGTGGGACGCCACGCGTGGCGTCATTTGCGGCGGTAGTGGCCGCTTGGGAGGATGGCGGGCCGCATGACCGCTCCCGCCGACCCTTTGTTCCCACCCTTTCCACTGGAGGACTGGCGGCGACACGAACCGGCGGTCTCCGGGGCGGTGCAGCGGGTCTTTGCCAGCGGCAGCTACATTTTAGGAGGCGAAGTGAGCGCCTTCGAGGCCGAATTCGCCGCGTTTCTGAACGTGCGGCACGTGGTGGGGCTGGCGAGCGGCACGGACGCGATCGAGATCATGCTGCGGGCTCTGGACATCGGCCCGGGCAGCCAGGTGGTGGTGCCGTCCTTCGCCCCGTCCGCTGTGGCGGCGGGAGTGATGCGCAGTGGTGCCGCCCTGGTGCTCGCGGACGTGACGCCGGGCACTTTCACGCTGTGTCCAGAGTCGCTGGAGGCGGTGCTGCGGGCGCAGGCGGGCAGGGGAGTGAAGGCGGTGCTCGCCGTGCATCTCTTCGGCCATCCGGTGGACTGGCAGAGCCTGCAGATCGTGGCCGACCGGCACGGGGTGCTGCTGCTGGAGGATTGTGCGCAGTCGCACGGTGCCCTGTGGCAGGGCCGGATGACCGGAAGCCTGGGCCGGGCGGCTGCCTTCAGCTTTTACCCCACGAAAAACCTCGGCGCGATCGGCGATGCGGGAGCCGTGGCCACGAATGACGACGAATTCGCCGCCCGCCTGCGCTCCATCCGCCAGTATGGATGGCGCAGCCGCCATTGCAGCGACGCGGCCGGAGTGAACAGCCGTCTGGATGAGATCCAGGCCGCGATCCTGCGGGTGAAACTGCGCACGCTGGCGCAAAATGTCGCGGAGCGGCGGAAGGTGGCGGCGACTTACGACGAGCGACTGTCTGCCTCCAGCGGTGTGAGGCCACCCTGCGTCAGGCCGGGGTGCGGGCATGCCTATCATCAATACGTGGTGCGTTGTGCCGCGCGGGAGCGCGTGCTGGGGCGGTTGCAGGCCGCCGGTGTGCCTGCGGCGGTGCATTACCCGGTGCCGCTGCACCTGCAGCCGGCTTTTAGCGGCGGCGAGACACTGCCGGAGAGCGAGAAGGCGGCGGGGGAGGTACTTTCCCTGCCGCTGCATCCCTGGCTCGGCGAAGAGGCGGTCCACACCGCCTGCCAGATCATCATCGGAGACGATCATGCGGCCCGCTGAATATGACACGCTGAGGGCGCTGGAGGACCGCCACTGGTGGTATGCCGTGCTGCGAAATCTCGTCTCGATGACATTGCCATCGAGGCTGCCGCCACTGGCGCGTGTCCTGGACGCCGGCTGCGGCACCGGCGGCATGCTGCGGTTTTTGACGAACGAAATCCCGCTGCTCGAGGCCTCCGGCATCGATGTGTCCGAGATTGCCGTGCGGCATTGCCATGATCGCGGCCTGCCGATGGTCAGCATGGGCTCGGTCAACGCGCTGCCGTTTGCCGACGGCGAGTTTGACGCAGTGTTGAGCCTCGACGTGCTCTACCACGAGGCGGTGGATGAGGAACAGGCGCTGCGCGAGATGCGGCGCGTCCTGAGGCCGGGAGGCCTGCTGGTGCTGAACCTGCCGGCCTTTGAGGCCTTGCGCGGCTCCCACGATGCCGCGGTGGGTGGCGTGAGGCGCTACAGGATGTGTCATGTGCAACGGCTGCTGAAGGTTCATAGCTTCGACGCCGTGATCACCCACCACTGGAACGCCTGGCTCTTCCTGCCCCTCCTTGCCCGCCGGCAATGGAGCCGCTGGCAGTCGGAGGAAGCCCGCGCGGCCGTCGCGTCGGACCTGCACCTGCCTTCACCAGCGTGGAACCGCCTGCTGACCGTCGCCGGCCGGATCGACGCGCTCCTTTGCCGCCTGCTGCGCCTTCCGTTCGGGTCGTCCATCTACGTCGTCGCCCGCCGCACCGCCACCCCCCTGCCTGATCATGGAGCCCGATGATCCGCTGCTGAGCTTTGTGGTGCCCCTGCACAACACCGGCCCCGCGTTGCGGGCGCTGCTGGACGCGTTCCGCCAGTTGGAGATCGTCGATTCGTGGGAGCTGGTGCTCGTGGATGATGGCAGCAGCGACGGCACCTCCCGTCTGGCGGCGGAGCTGATCGAGGTCTTCCCCGCGCCGGTGACGCTGGTGGAGCTGGCACGCAACTTCGGCGAACATGCGGCCGTGCTGGAGGGCTACCGGCGTTCGCGCGGGCAGTTCGTGGTCAATCTGGATGACGATCTGCAAAATCCGGTGGCTGAGGCCCTGCGCCTGCTGGATCACCTGCGGGAGTCCGGGATGGATGTGATCTACTCGTGCTACGAGGACAAAAAGCACTCCCGCTGGCGGAATGCCGGGAGCTGGTTCATCAACCGTGCCGCCACGTTTCTGCTGGGGAAGCCGCGGGACCTGTATCTGTCGAGTTTCCGGGCTTTGCGGCGGGATCTGATCGAGCGGATCGCCGGTCATCGCGGCCCGTATCCCTACATTGATGGCTTGATCCTCGGGGCGACGGATCGCATCGGCAAACTGACGGTGGAACACGCCGAACGTGCGAGCGGCCGCAGCGGCTACACGCCGCGCAAGCTGGTGCGTCTCGCGCTGAGCCTGCTGTTTGACTTCAGCGTCATGCCTTTGCGGCTGGCGAGCATCCTGGGCTTCGTCTTGTGCGCGTTCGGCGTCGTGATCCTGGCCGAGGTGGTCATCGAGACGCTTTTCGTCGGCCAGCGGCAGGTGGGCTGGGGCTCGATCATGGGGGCGCTGGCACTGTTCAGCGGCGCCCAGCTCCTGATGCTGGGCATCATCGGCGAATACGTCGGCCGTGCGTTCATGACCGTGTCCGGGAAGCCGCAGTCGCTGGTCCGCAGCGTGATCAATCATCGACTCAAATCCGCATGATCCACGAAACCGCCATCGAACCCTGTTCCGTGCGTGGAGTGCGGCTGTACGAGCTGCGCCACGTGGTGGATCGTGTGCGCGGAAACCTGGCGGTGTGCGATTTTCAGCAGGAGCTGCCTTTCGCGCCGAAACGGTGCTTCATGACCTACGCGATCCCGGACCAGCAGACGCGTGGCGAGCATGCGCACCGGGAGTGCTGGCAGTTTCTCGTCTGCGTGAGCGGGGAGTGTCATGTGTGCGTCGATGACGGCGGGAACCGCGAGGAGTTCTGCCTCAACCGGCCGACGATGGGAGTGCTGGTGCCGCCGATGGTCTGGGCCACGCAGCATCTGCATTCCGCCGATTCGGTGCTCATGGTGCTGGCGTCCCACGCCTACGCCCCGGAGGATTACATTCGCGATTACCAGGAATTTTCGGCTATGGTGGCCGGACAGCGTTTCTTTGCATGAAGACGGGCGTTCTCGAAAGCATCAGCTCCAGCTTCCGGCCGGCCGTTCCGGCTTCAAGGCGGCGTGCGGGCATCACGCAGCGCATGCGGGCGGCTCCGTTGTGGATGGCGCTGATCGTGCCGGTGGTGGTGACGATGGTCATGGGCTGGCTGGACAAGCTCACTGGCTGGGAGATCAGCCTTTTCATTTTCTACGCCGTTCCCATCGCCTGCTCGGTCTGGTGGTCCGGTCCGGCCGCCGGCATCCTGGTCTCGGTGCTGTCAGGGGCCGTGTGGTATCTGGCGAACATCGAATCACACCCCTACGAGACGCAGCTCGGCTTCGTGTGGGCGATGATCAACCGCGAGTTCTACTTCGGCGTCGTCGTGTTTGCCACGGCCGCCGTCAGGAACAAGCAGGATGCCGATGCCGAGCACATCCGCATGCTGGAGGAGCGGCGGCAGCTCGAGCAGGACATCGTGCGCGTCAGCGAGCACGAGCAGCAGCGCATCGGGCAGGATCTTCACGATGGCGTGTGCCAGCATCTGGCCGCCATCGGCTGCGCCGCCCGTGTGCTGGCGGACGAATTGCAGGCGCAGAACGTCGCCGCGGCACGTGACGCGGTCATGATCGAGGAATCCATCCAGCAGGCGGTGATGGAGGCCCGCAACCTCGCGCACGGCATCTTCCCGGTGCATGTGGACCGCAACGGCCTCTCGGCGGCATTGACCGATCTCGCCTCGATGACCAGCCGGCTCACCGGTGTCAGCATCGAGGTCAAGGAGGCGGCCGAGGTTTACATCGACGGTCCGGAGACCGCCATGCACCTCTATCGCATCGCCCAGGAGGCCGTGGCGAACGCCATCCGGCACAGCGGTGCGACGCAACTGACGATCAGCCTCTCCCAGGTGGAGGAAGTGCTCGAGCTCAGGATCGAGGACAACGGCTCCGGGCTTGCCTTTGCCACCGGAAAGACCGACGCCGGCATGGGCCTGCGCACCATGCAGTACCGCGCCCAGTCCCTCGGCGCGGAGTTTAAAATCGAATCCAAACAAGGCGCCGGCACGACGGTTTTGTGCCGGGCTCCCGTCCATTGAACCCCAACACCACAACGCCATGTCCTCCCTCGAACCCAAACCCGTCAAAGGCTGCAAAGTGCTCCTCGTCGAAGACCATCCCATGTTCCGCGAGCATCTCGGGCAGTTGATCAATCGTGAGCTCGGCATGGCGGTGTGCGGCGAGGCGGACAACATCAAGGACGCCATGCGCCTGATTCAGAAAAACCAGCCTGACATCGCCATCGTGGACATCACCCTGCGCGGTTCCAGCGGCCTGGAGCTGCTCAAGGACATCAAGGCCCAGGGCCTGAACATCAACGTGCTGGTCCTTTCCATGCACGACGAGGAGCTCTACGCCGAACGTGCGTTGCGGGCCGGAGCCAAGGGATACATCACCAAGAACGAGGCCTCCACCGAGGTGGTGAAGGCCATCCGCTGCGTGATGCAGGGGGAAGTTTATGCCAGCAAGCAGATGACCGCCCGGCTGCTGGAGCGCATGACGCATCGCCGGTCCGGCTCGGACATCACCGGCATGGAAACGCTGGCAGATCGTGAGCTGGAGGTGTTCCAGATGCTCGGCCGTGGCAAAAGCACACGCGAGATCGCCCAGACGCTCAGCCTGGGCGAATCCACCGTGGAAACCTACCGCGCACGCATCAAGGAGAAGCTGCAACTGCGCAGCGCGGCCGAGCTTTACCTGCGTGCGGGCCAGTGGGTGCGCGAGCACGGCGCATGAGTGGCATTTCCGGCCACGGTCGTGTGGCGTGAGACGCGACGGCTCTTGTCATTTGTGATCGAGCACCGTTTTACGGCAAAATTCCGGAATAACCGCCGTGAATCATGTCTAAACGCCGCCACCCGAAACAATCCCGCACGAAAGTTGAAACGCGCCGTGAAACAGCCGTCATCGCGCTGGAGCCGCAGCCTGCGGCTGAAGTGGAACAGCCGTCTCCCGCCGTCTCCCGAAGCACCATCGGCCGCTGGTTTCATGCGCTGGCAGCCAGCTTGATTGTGGCGCTTTGTGCCGGTCTTTACACCTGGACGGTCGATTTCCCCATGGTGTTCGACGACCACACCTACATGTCCCAAAACCCCTTCTTCAAGGACGCCGGGACCCTGGCGTATTTGAAAGGATTTGGCGACTTCGCCCGGCGCCCGGCCGAGATCGGCTCCGATCCGGACTACGCCTGCAACGCCATCATGCGCCCGGTGGCCTACATGACCTTTTACTGGAACCACCTCGCAGACGATTTCAATCCACGCTGGTTCCGGGCGGTGAACATCCTCATCCACGGGCTCAATGCATTGCTCGTCTATGCGTTCGCCAGCACCTTGCTCGGACGTTTTGTCAAAACGGGCGGCCTGCGCCGCGAATCCGTGCGCTTCATCTCCCTGACCGCAGCGTTGTTTTTCGTCGCCCATCCACTGGCGATTGAGTCCGTGACTTACATCGTGCAGCGCTTCACCTCGCTCGTGACGCTGTTCTCGCTGCTGGCCCTGTGGCTGTATTTCAAATCCATCGAGGCCACGTCGCGTCGCGGGCTCTGGGCGCTCCGGACCGGTTCCGTCGTGTCGATGATCCTGGCGATGCAGACGAAGGAATGCTCTGTCTTTGTGCCGTTGGTGGCCGTGATGATCGACTGGATGGTGTTCGGCACGGGTCTGCGCCACGCGGTCAAACGGGGGCTGCCTCTGCTGCTCTGCATGCCGCTCATTCCGATCCTCATCATCGCCATCGCCTCCGCGCAGCACGGCGGTCTCGACCTGCATGCGGCCACGAACATCGTGAACAGCCGCGACGTGCCGCTCAATCACTGGCACTACATCGTCACCGAGTTCACTGTCGTCGTGCACTACCTGCGGAAGTTCTTCTGGCCCACCTCGCTGAATCTCGATCCCGAGTGGCCGAAATACGAATCGCTCTTCGAGGGGCCCGTGCTGGGAGCCGTGGCCGTGCTGGCGGGCTTCGTGGCATTGTCCTGGTGGCTCTTCCGCCGCCATCGGGGCGATGTACGCTTTGCGCTCGGCTTTGCGTCCGTGATCTGGTTCTTCCTGACCCTCTCGGTTTCCTCCGGGCTGGTGCCGCTGCCGGATTTTGTCGCCGAACATCGCACTTATCCAGGTTCAGTTGGCCTCTTCATCTTCGTGGCCTGTGTTCTGGACCGGCTCCGTGGCAGCACCCGCCAAGTGATGCGCCTTGTGGTGCCTGCGGTGGTGGTCTGCGCCCTCGTCGGCCTTTCCTGGCGGACCTGCAGGCGTAACCTCGTGTGGAGCGATCGTGAAAGCCTCTGGGAGGATACTGTGGCCAAAAGTCCGAACAAATACCGCACGTGGGGGAACCTCGGCGCGGCTTATTCGGACTCCGGGAAGGATGAAAAGGCGGTGGAATGCTACCGTGAGGCGCTGAAGATCGAGCCGCGCTTCCAGAACGGCCTGCTGAACCTCTCCAACTCGCTGCTCCGGCTCAACCGCCCCAAGGAGTCCCTGGACAGCACGATGGAACTCATCAAGCAGGACCAGACCGCCACCTCGAAGCCGCCCGTCGCTTTCACACTGGGCCTAGGGCTGGCCGGTGTCGGCCGGTTTGACGAGGCGGTTTCGGTATTCCGGGAAATCTTGAAGGTCCTGCCTCACGACGTCCAGACGCGCAAGGCCATCGGTCTCGTCTATCTCCAAACCGGCCTCCCTCATCGTGCGCTGGATCATTTTCATCAGGCGAGCGCCGTGGTGCCGGATGATCCGCAGCTTCAGCAACTCGTCCAGGCGGCCGAGACCGCGATGGCCCGCAAAGGCCTGCCGCGTTGAGAGAGAAGTGTCCTTCAAACCGGCCGCCGCGGGTGGAAATGAAAAGGCGATGAAGGCTCGCGCCTTCATCGCCTCGGAGAATGGATCAGCCGGAGATCACTTCGGCAGCATCGTCAGATACTGGTCGGTCATTTGCTTCACCTTCGTGCGCATGGGCTCGAGCTGGGGCTGGAGTTTGGCGAGTTCGGCGGTGGCTTCGGCGATGATCTTGTCCTTTTCGGGGATTTCCTTCGTCGCGGCGGCGATGGTGGCTTCAGCGTCCGCTTTCTTCTTCTTCGCCCCTTCGAAATCGGAGTTCGCTTTGGCAACTTCGGCCTTCTTGGCGTCGAGCACCTTCTGCTCGGCATCCAATTTGCCGTGGGCGGCCGCGTAGGCCTGTTCCAGCGGTGGGAGGGCAGCTTTCGCGGCGGCGATGGCGGCATTCAGCGGGGCGACTTTGGCTGTCGTGTCCTTTTCGAGGTTCGCAGGCGCGGCTTGTTTCTCAGCGAGGGCCTTGGACTGCGCCTCGATCTCTTTGGTGATGCTGTCACGCTGTCCGCGCACCGGCGCGGCGGCTTTTTCCGCCGTGGCGAGTTCGGCCTTCGCCTGGGCGACCTGCTTCTCGGTCTGGGCGATGGCGGCGTTGGCGTTGTTCAGCTCGTTTTTGGTCTTGCCGGCGACTTTGCGGGTTTCAGCCAGGGCTTTTTCCGTGTTCGCACGTGCGGTACGGCGCGCATCGAGCTCCTGCTGGGCCGGAGCCACTTTTCCAGCGGCTGCGGCCGCATTTTTCTCCGCCTCCGCCACCTTCGCGGTCAAAGCGGCATCGCCTGCTTTCGCCGCGAGTTCCTTTTTGGAGGCGGCGACGGCATTGGTGGCCTCGGCAGCGGCCTTTTTGGCCTCGGCGAGCGCCTTGTCGGCGGCCTGGATGTCCGCGGTGAGCTTGGGAAGAGCGGCCTCAGAGTCCTTCACGGCTTTTTCCTGCGCCGGAAGTGCTGCGCCGAAGTCAGCGGCCGATTTCTTCACGTTGGCCAGATTGCCTTCGTATTTGGCGAGATTCGCCTTCTTGTTCGTGACCTGATCCTCGGGGCCTTTGAGCTTGGAGGCCACTTCAGCGAGGGCTTTCTTCTTTGCCTCGATCACCTTGGCGATTTCCTCGGCGGATTTCTTCGCTGCGGCGATGGCTTCGTCCTTGGCCTTGGTGGCGGCGGCGATTTCAGCCTCCTTGGTGGCGATGATCTTCTTCTGCTCGTCCACTTTGGCCCTGGTGGCGGCATCCGCGTCGCGAGCGGGCTTGATCGCGGTTTCGAGTGCGCCCTGCTCGCCTTGAAGCCTCTTCAAAGCGGCCTCCAGGGCGGGTTGGGCGCCCGTGGATTCGGCGATGGCCTTCTTCGAGGCCTCGATCCGGCCCTGGGCGGCCACTTTGGCGGCTTCGGCATCTTTTTTGCCTTCGGTGAAGTCGTTGAAGTCAGCTTCTAGCTTCGCCAGCTTCTCCTTCTCGACGAGGACACCGGTGTTGAACTGGGCCGCTTTGAGCGCGGTCGGCACTTTTTGCAGCACGCCGATCTCGTCGCTGGCGGATTTGGCGGCGAATTGCGCGGAGGCGAGATTGGTCTTGCCGGTGGCGACGTTGCTTTCGGCGTTCTTGATGCGATCCGGGCCCGCTTTGACGAGCGCGGGCAGTTTTGGCAGCTCGGCCTTCTTCGCGGCGATGCTGTCGGCGGCGGTTTTGATCTTGGCGTCGGTTTCGGCGATCAGCTTGTCCAGATCGGCCACCGGAGCCGGTGCGGCACCGAGTTCGGCCTTGGCTTTGGCCAGAGCGGCGGCGAGTTGGTCGGCCTTGGCCTTCTGCGGGGCGATTTTCTGCTGTTCGGCCTTCGCGGCGTTCAGTTTGCCTTCGAGTTCAGCCACTTTGGCCTGCTGGGCCGGATCTTTCTTCGCGGCTTCCAGCGCTGCGGTGGCGTCGGCCACGGCTTTGTCGGCCGCAGGCAGTTTGGCGGCCTCGGCGGCGAGTTCTTTTTCCTGGGCGGCGATCTTGGCGGACTTGTCGGCGAAGGCCTTGATGGCGGCGTTGCGGGCTTCCTTGTCCTTCACGGCTTTTTCGCGGGCCGCCTTGAGAGCGGCGAGGGCTTTCTCTTCGTTCGCGATCTCACCCGGGTAGGCTTTGCTGCGGCGGTCGTTTTCGGCGACTTCAGCACGCACTTTGGCGAGCGCCTCGTCGCGGGCTTTGGCATCAGCCTCGGCCTTTTTGATAGCTTCCTGGAGCGAAGGCAGTTTGGCGGTCAGTTCGGCCATGCGCTGCTCGGCCTGGACGATGCGCTGGGCGATCTGCGATGGATTGCTGCTGAGCTGGCCGATCTCGGTGAGCTGGGCACCCATGGCCATGTTCCACATCTTGATCTCGCCACGCCAGTTCGAGGAGATGGCGTATTTGGAGTCAAATCCAGCGACGACCTTGGTGACGAGGTCGCCCTGGTTCGGCGCCTCGGCGAGCTTGTTGCCGTTGATGTCCCAGACGCGGACGAGCCCGTCATTGCCTGCGGAGACGATCTTGCCATCCGGCGTGAAGGCCACGGACTGCACGCCACCGCCGTGGGCGGCCCAGTTTTTGACCTGCTTGCCCTCGTTCATTTCCCAGACGCTGATGGTGCCGTCCATGGAGCAGGAGGCCAGGATGTTCGAATCGGCCCGCCAGGAAAGATCCACGCAGGAGGCCTTGTGCTGGCCGAGGATGTAGAATTCGCCGCCGTTTTCGGCCTCCCAGACCATGACGTTGCCGTTGCGGTCGCTGGTGGCGAGCAGAACGCCATCCGGGCTGAAGGCGGTGCCCATGACCCATTCGGTGTGCTTGCTGATGACGTATTGCTCCTCGCCCGTGGCGGTGTCGTAGCACTTCACCTTCTTCGAGGGGCTGCCGATGACGATGCGCTTGTGATCGGGGCTGATGTCGGCGGACATGACCTGGTCGAACTCCTTGCCGACCTCGGTGATGCGTTTGCCCGTCTTCACGTCCCAGACGATGGCGTGGCCGTTCTTTCCGGCACGGCCGCCACCCATGACGAGCAAGGAACCATTCCGGCTGAAGCGCAGGCTGCGGGCGTAACCTTCCGTGTAGGGGAAGATGCCGGCGAGCTGCTTCGTGTCGGTGTCGTAGAGGAGGATCTGCTTCGGAGCGGCGAGCGCCATGAGGGAGGTCCAGGGGCTGGAGGCCATCGCGGTGATCGCGGTGGTGCGAGGCGTGACGACGACGGGCTCAAGCAGGACGTGCTCCGGCTTGGCGATGGGGCCTTCCGGTTTGCCGCTGGTGACGGCCACGGCCATGTCCACCTTCGGCTTGGCGGATTTTTTGGCGAGACTGGACTTGGTTTCGAGGATGCCGCCTTTGATCCACGCGGCGAGGAGATCGAGGTCCTTGGTGCTCAGGGGAGCGCCTTCCGGCGGCATGAAGGGCTCTTCCTTCTTCGCGCAGGTGGTCCAGAGGCGACTGCTGTCCGCATTGCCAGGATCGACGACGGCACCGCCGCCACCGCCCACCATCAGGGCACCGAAGCTGGTGAGGTCGAGATCGCCCTTTTTCTTGTCAGGGTTGTGGCAGGAGAAGCATTTGTTCTCGAGTAGGGGGCGGACGTGATCCTGATAGGTGATTTTTTCGCCGCCTTCCTGGGCATGGAGGGACACTGCGGCGAAAGCCGCGCAAGTCAGCGAGAGGGTGGTTTTGGGCATCATAGGGGGATGATGCCGAGAACTACGCCGGGGGAGGGTGGTTACTTTCGCCGGAGAAGAGGCGGTCAAGAAATGGTCAAGAACGTCAAGCGGTGGTCAAGGCGGGCCACTTTCAGCACGCTGTTTTTGCCGTGCCTCAAGGCTTCGGCAGTTCCAGCACGACGCGGAAACCAGCGTGTGGCAGACGTTCCGTTCTAGGTTGATGAACACGGGCGGAAGAAAGCATGTTTGTCATCCCGTCGAAACCGTAGGAGCTGCCGCGATAGGTGATGTCCGTTTCCGCTGGGCTGTACAAGTCTTCGCAAAGTTCCCAAACGTTCCCTCCGAGGTCATAGATGCCGAGGTTGTTGGGCTGAAAGCTCATGACCGGTGCCGTGAGCGGGTATCCATCATCATAGCCAAAGCCGTCCAAATAACCCGGCATGTTCGCCGCTCCGTCCGTCTTCTTCGGGCGCAGGATGGGAACGCTGGTTTTGTCGTAGTAGTTGCCAGCCCCTGGCTGGAGCGGCCAGGAGCCCCAAGGGTAAGCATCCGCAATTTTGGCGTGCAGACTGCCCGGCGAGGCTCCCGCCTGTTCGCGCTCGCCGATGCCAACAGCAAAGCTCCACTCCCGATCCGTGGGCAGCCGAGCCGTGTGGCTGTCTTTTTTGGTCAGCCAGGCACAGAAGGCTTTGGCATCCTCCCAGCTCACGCCGACGACCGGATCGTTGTCCTTCTCGCTGACATTCTTGCCAAGCATCTTTTGATTCTTCCAGGCTGTGTCCACGCCGCTGCTGGCGCTAGCGTAAGCCGCGTAGTCCTTGCGGCGAGTCTCATGGATGCAAAACAGCACATTCGTTCCCGGCACTGGCACGAACTTCATGCCGAGGCTGTTCACAAAGGGCGCTTCCTTCGTGGCCTTGGATGGATCGGTGGCGCTTGCCGCAGCAGGCGCAGCTTTGGCCTGCGTTTGCAGCCAGGCCTGATCCACGCGGCTGAAGGCGGACAGCTTGAGCGTGAGCGGCGTGCCGTCCTCTTTTTTGAGAGTGACGGTGTCGCCGACGACCGAGACGAGTTCGCCTTTCAGCGTGGTTCCGGCGCTGCTGGTGAAGGTGCGGAATTCGGCGTAGGCGGGAACAAGGATGGATAAAGTGGTGATGAGAGTAAGTGCAAGCGGCTTCATGATTTGGTTCTAATTCTGGCGCGTGGCCGGGGTTCGTGGGAGGGCGCTTTATTTTTCAGTTTCCAAACTGATCTCCACGAGCGTGTAGCTCAGCTTGTGGTAGCGGACGACTCGTTTGCCGTCCCATGATAATGCCATGGGGCCGACTTCATTCCCCGGCAGCAGCCAGCAGGCTTTCTGCTCAAAATCGACAAGCAGGGTGTGAAACACCTGAATGTCACGCGAGTTTGCGGGAACGTCCGGCCGGCGAATACTGACGCAAACAAGCATTCGTGAGGGTGTTAGCAGCAGTGCGTCTGTGAGGCGAATATCGGCGCCCTTAACTCGGAACCACTCTTCCACGCCGTTTTTCCAGTTATCCGCTTTTTCCAGCATTACGCGGTCCACATGATCCCCGATTCGGACATATAGATGACCATCATCAAAAAACGGAATTTGCAGTGATGCGGCAACGTTGACTGGCCTCCACTTCTCCATAGCAACGGGATCTGCTGTTAAGACACGATGAATCGCGCTTCTTGACCCACTGGATGGCGATAAATAACAACCACCTTCTTTGTCAAAGGCCACGCTGCCTGTGAAAACCCCAAAAAGCCCTTTTGCCTGATCAGCTTCCCGCTTGGCTTGATCCCCTGATTCCGAGGCATGTGTGAGTGTCACAAACCGGCTGATCTTGCCTGGGGCATCCCAAAACCTCAGCCCCATCATCGCGCCAGAACCCGTGCCGTGCGCGAAGCAGATCCTTCCATCCGGGTGAAAGGCGAGTGCTCGCACGTCTAGTTGGTAGTTTGTCTTCTCCTCTTTGAAGATTTTGTCGAGCGGCATGATTTTTGCAGGGAGAGACCCACGATGCTCCAATTTTACAGGCTCTCCTTTCCAGCGGATCTCTTGAACCATGTCCGCGTATGGCAGCGGTGGTGCGGCTTTCGATATGATAGCGGATTCTGATAAGGCAGATGTTGCAGCCGCACTTGTGGATGCAGGGGCAGGGGCCGTCTGGGACTGAAGCCATGCTTGATCCACGCGGCTGAATGCAGCGAGTTTGAGCATGAGTGGAGTGCCATCTTCCTTTTTGATCGTGACGGAATCGCCCACGACGGAGACGAGTTCACCTTTCAGCGTGGTGCCTGCGCTGCTGGTGAAGGTGCGCAGCTCGGCATGGCAGCTAATGACTGCAAAGCATAGCCAGGTGACAATGGCGGTGAGGTGGTGGAATGTGGGTTTCATGGGTTTGGACGGGTTGGTTGGGTATGCTCATGGATGCTGTTTTCAAGGAGAGGCGGTTTCGTCGAGCACACAGCGGAAGCCGACTGTGTCGTAAAAGGCGGTGGGGCTGCGCCCGATGCGGTTGGAGGAAAGCAGGCTGATTTCATCCCAGGCAAACCAAGCGGCTCCGCGCATCGTCCGCTCTGTCCGACCGGGGAAATAAATGTCTTCACACCAGTTCCAGACGTTGCCACCCATGTCGTAGAGTCCAAAGGTGTTCGCGGGGAAGGAGCCTACTGGTGAAGTTTGCACATATCCGTCCTCAAGGCTGGTGATGAAGTCTTTGAAGAGGCTGCCCTTGTTCTGCTGCTGCCACTTTTCAGCGGTGCGGTCGGTGTAGTTTCCGGCGTTGTCAGGCGGCGGCCACCGTTTTCCCCAGGGAAACTCCCGGCTGATTTTGCCGCTCTTTTCCATGGGCGGTTTGCTGGCATCTTCCTTGTCGCCAATGCCAACGCCGCAACTCCACTCGTGGTCAGTGGGCAGGCGATAGACCTGGCCTGCCTTTAGGATGCCTGATTTGCGCTCACGCGCTGTCAGCCAGTCGCAGAACGCACGGGCATCCTCCCAACTGACGAGGACGGCAGGATGCTCTGGCGTTTGCTGGAAGTTGGGCGCAGCCCAGTTGCGCCGAGTATCAGTAATGAACGCCTGATAGTCTTTTGAGCGGGTGGGCCAGATGCTGAACAGCAACGGGTTCTTGTCCGTCGGCCCTCCGGTGATCGGCACAGAAACGAATTTCATGCCGAGGCTGTTGATAAAAGGAGCGCTCTTCGTGGCGGGCTGACGCTGCACACTGGAAGGAACAGGTGCAGCAGGCGATGGGGTGCTGGCAGATGATGAAGGCACCAGCGAACTGGCTGGGTGGATGACAGCTCCCTCCAGCACGACGCGGAAGCCCACAAAAGGGCTGCGGGCGGTGGGATCAATGGGATCGCGGCAGGAGGAAAGCAGGGCGGCGGGGTCGGAGTCCATCCAGGAGGCTCCGCGGAGCACGCGGGTGGCGGCGGCGGGGCTGAAGAGATCGGCACAGTATTCCCACACGTTGCCGCCGAGATCGAAGAGGCCGAGTTCATTGGCCGGGAAGCTCATCACGGGCGCGGTTTGCTCATACACATCACCCGCACCGGCATAGTTGCCCGCTTTGACGGTGGCGATCTTCGCCTTGCTCCAGGGGTACACACCCGCGACGGCTCCATTGAGTTTGAAGGGAGGCGCGGAGGCAGATTCCTGCGCGGCGATGCCCACCGCGATGCTCCACTCCCGGTCCGTAGGCAGGCGGTAGCGGCGGTTTTCTTTCTTGCTGAGCCAGGCACAGAAGGCAGTGGCCTCCTCCCAGCTCACATTCGTGACGGGGTGGTTGTCGGCAGCGGCCATGCTTTTCCAAGCCGGGCTGGCTGAAGGAACTGCGGATGCAAAGGCGGCGTAGTCTGCCCGGCATGTCTCGTGGATGCACATGGAGACTTTCGTGCCTGGCAGCGGGGCGAATTTCATGCCGAGGGTGTTGGTGGAGGGATCAGTGGCGGGGGCGGGCGAAGTCAGGACCCTGGGCTTCGGTGTAGCAGCGGCAGGGGCGGCATCTCGCCGGGCTGTCGTGAGCACCACACGGAAGCCTTTGTCTTTGGCGCGAGTGTCTTTGTCGAGGGTGGTTGTGGGAGGTGCTCCACGCATCGACGACAGGAGTTCGTTTGCAGGACTGTTCAAGAAACACGCGCCGCGAATGATGCGCCCGGCATCCTTGCCATTCTCCTCATCACAAAGCTCCCATGCGTTTCCTCCCAGATCATAGAGTCCAAATTTATTGGCAGTGAACGTGCCTACCGGGGCCATGCCAGGGTAATCATCGTGGTAGCCTTTCAAAGGTCTGAAGGATGTTGAGAATGTCCGGCGCGCAGCCTCCTCACCATTGTAATTGCCAGCACTAAGCGGAGGAGGATAGCCAGTCCCCCAAGGGTAGATGTCAGAAATTTTGAGATGTTTGTCTGCTGCTGGCTTGAACGCATCCTCTAGCTCTCCTATACCGACCGCGCAGCTCCATTCGTGATCGCTTGGCAGGCGGTAGCTTTCGTCGCTTCTCAGCCAGCCCGCTTTACGTTCGCGCTCTGTCAGCCACACGCAATACGCCCGGGCTTCATCCCAAGACATGTTGACCGCAGGAAAGGTTGGTTCGAGCGGGTATGGTGGTTCCGGCCAGTCACATCGGGTCTCACGGGCAAACACCTCGTAGTCCTTCACCCGTGTTTCCCAGATGCTAAATAGCACCCGCTGCCCATCCGTCGGCCCGCCCGTGATGGGCACTGGGACGAATTTCATGCCGAGGGAGTTCTCAAAGGGTTTTTCCTTGGTGGCAGTGGAGGCGCCGATCATTGAAGCCGGCTTTGGGGTCGGGAGCACAGGTTGGCTGACAGCAGGATCGTCCTCCGCCAACACCACGCGAAAGCCCATGGTGGTCCATGCGCCTGGATTGAGGGAAGCCCTGGCAGATAGAAATAGGTTATCCGATTTGTCGTAATCCCAGGCGGCACCACGCAGCACACGGAGGCCTTTACCAGCAGTGAACAAGTCAGCGCACCACTGGCTGACATTGCCAGACATGTCGTGCAGGCCAAATTTTCCGGGAGCAAAGGCATCTACTGGCGAGGTCCACGGATAGTTGTCCCGGTAATCGGTGAGAAAGGTGGTGTCTCCCAGCTTTTCAGAAGTCTCAATGCCAGCGAAATTGCCCGAGCCGGGCGGAGGCGGCCATGCGGTTCCCCAAGAAAAGATATCTGCCACTTTCTTGTGTTTGGCAGCAGGCTCTGCCACTGGATTCTCCAATTCGCCGATGCCTGCAGCGCAGCTCCATTCGTGGTCACTCGGCAGGCGGTAGCGGTGGTTGGCTGGGAGGGTTTTCTCACCCCGCTCTTTTTGCGTAAGCCAATCGCAAAAAGCATTCGCCTCCTCCCAACTGACCGTCACCACCGGGTGATCTGGCGTCTGTGGAAACCCCGGGCTCTGCCAATAGCGGCCTCGCACATCCCAACTGAGCTTCCCGTCAGGCCCGGCTTCCAAGGATTTACGATTCACCGGGACAGGCAATGACACGGCCTTGGCGAACGCCTCGAAATCACGCACACGAGTGACCCACACACTAAACAAAACACGCCGCCCATTCGTCGGCCCTCCAGTAATTGGCACGGGGACGAATTTCATGCCGAGGGAGTTCACGAAGGGCGCGTCCTTGGGAGCAACTTGAGGGCTTGCCGCAGGAGCAACTGGCGCGGGCGATGTCTCCGCTTTGGCAGTTGCTGGAGCACTCGGTGTCTCGGATGACTTCACCGTCGCTACTGTTTGCGGCTTCGTTTGTCCCAAGAAATACCACGCCGCCAATCCACCCACGATGACCACAGCCGCCCACACTCCAAATCCGCTCCGACGAGGCGACGGAGTCTGCGGCATCTGCCGGGGCGGTGGGCGGTGCATGACACGCTGCACCGCAGGTGGCAAAGCGGCGGCAGGAGCGGCGGGCGGTGCCGCCTCCGCCTTCACCACGGGCTGGGTGAGGATGGCGTCGAGGTCGTGGCGCATCGCGTTCGCATCCGGGTAGCGCAGATCGCGATCCTCACGCAGGGCTTTGGCGACGATCTGGTCGTAGCGGGGGTCGAGGCCCTTCACCTGGAGGGAAGGCATCTCAAAGAGGCCCTGCGGCAGCTTCCCGGTGAGCATCTGGTAAAGCATGACGCCCACCGCATAGATGTCCGCCCGCTGATCGACCTCCGACCCGAGCATCAGCGCCTCCGGGGCCATGAAGTGCAGGGTGCCCATGACCATGCCGCTCTGCGTGAGGCCGCTGCTGGCTGCCTGGCTCATCTTTGCCAGGCCGAAGTCCGCCACCTTCACCACGCCATCGTTGCCGATCATGATGTTGGAGGGCTTGATGTCGCGGTGGATGATGCCTTTGCCGTGCGCATAGGCCAGCGCATCACAGACGTGGGCGGTGATCGCCATGGCATGCGCGCTGGGCAGGCGGCCCTGGCGTGTGACCATCAGCGCCACATCCGTGCCGTCGATGTATTCCATCACGATGAAAAGCAGGCCGCTCGTCGTCTGGCCGAAGTCATACACCGCCACGATACCCGGATGGCTGAGCTGCGCCATGGCCTGCGCCTCGTTTTTGAAGCGCTGAGTAAAATTGTTTTCCCCGTCATCCAGCTCCGCAGGCAGGATTTTGATGGCGACGAGGCGGTTCAGCGAGGTCTGCCGGGCCAGATAGACCGCTCCCATGCCACCCCGGCCCAGGATGCGCAGGATTTCGTAATTCGGGAAATGCGGACCCAAGTCCTCCGGCAGCGGCACGGCGGCCTTTTTCGATTTCGCAGGCTCTTCTGGCGGCGGGCGCATGGCCTGGGACATCAAGCAGCGCGGACAAAGCCCCGCCGTCGCTTCGGCGGGCAAGGCAGCTCCGCATTGCGGGCATGAAAGCGGCGGGCCGGAAGAATCGCTCATGCCCCTATCCTGACGAGGAATCTCAGAACGGTCACAAACTTTTTGTCAGGCAGCCAGCGCGGCGATTAGCGACCTCATCTCCTCCTGGGCCATGGACGGGTCATCCAGCGTGCCGCTGATCTCCTCCAGCAAATGCTCGCGGAACCGTTGCCGAAGTCGCTGGATGGTCATTTTCAAAGCGGAAACTCCCATTCCGCATTCCTCCGCCAAAGCGGCCTGATCCCCATGCCCGGCATCACCCGTGAGCCAGGGTTTGATCTGGTCAAACAGCGCCGTCTTTTTCTGAGCCGCGCATTCATCGCGCAGTCGGTCCATGGCATGGGCCAGCACCGTGAGCGCCCACTGGCGGTCATACGCCGCATCCGCCGCATCCGCCGAAAGCTGCGTCGCGTCGGGAATCGCATGGGCTGCGGAGGCCGTCTCATCCATGGAGAAAATCTCCGCATCGCCTCCTCGTTTCACGCTCTGGCCTCTCTCCCGCTGGTGTGAAAGGAAGTGCTTCACCGCACCGAGCAAGTAGGAGCGAAACCGCCCTCGCTCCTGATCTGCCGTATCGAAGGCACCTCCAGAAAGCACGTTGGCGAAAAAGGAGTGCGCGAATTCCCGCGCCTTGTCGGCGTCCTGAAACTCAAAACGGAGGAAGGTCACCACTGGCTCATAGTAGGCATCGCAAAGGTCTGCTAGCGCCTTGCGGCCTTCGTCCGAGTCGGACTTGGCCGCGTGCACATGCGTCCATCGCGTGGTGAGGAAGGAGGTGTGAGGACGGGTGATGACAGGCATGGCAGGCGGTCCGGCTATGCCATAGAGGCGGGATGATTTGAAAAGGGAAACCTGGGGCGCGTGAAGCGCGGCTACTTGCCCAGTTTGTAAATGGCCCCGTTCCAGTCGAGCACGAGGAGTTCGCCGGCGGCATTGGCGCAGAAGGCGGTGGGCTTGACGAGCACCGTGGGCTTCTTTTTGGGATTGTCGGCTGGCGTCTGAGGACTGGTGTAGAGGAGGTCGTTGGAGAGGACCTTGCCGGCGTCGTCGGTCTTCAGCGCCCAGATCTTGCCGAGCACGAAGTCGCCATAGACGTAGGCGTCCTTCAGTTCCGGCAAGGTCTTGCCGGTGTGAACGATGCCGCCGGTGATGCTGAGCCCGTCGGCGTGGGTGTAGGAGTGGATGGGTTCGATGAGCTTGAGGCCCTCGGGCGGTGTTTCCGTGTTGAGGGGGAAGGGGTTCGGGCCTTCGCGATACTGCCAGCCGTAGTTGCCGCCATTGGTGATCCAGTTGATCTCCTCATAGATGTCCTGGCCCACATCGGCGCACCAGAGGCGGCCTTTGGCGTCAAAGCTCAGGCCCCAGGGGTTGCGGATGCCGTTGGCGTAGATTTGGGGGAGGGCGTTCACGCCGCTGGCATACGGATTGTCGGCGGGGATGCCGTAGGCGTTGCTGTACTCGCGGCTGTTGACGTCGATGCGCAGGATCTTGCCGTAGAGCGTGGCGTTGAGTTGGGACATCTTGAGTTCGCCGTTGCGCTTCGAGTTGTCGCCGACGCCGATGTAGAGGAAGCCGTCGGGACCGAAGACGATGTTGCCGCCGTGGTGGTTCCAGTTCACCAGCGGGACTTCGATGAGCACGCGCTCGGATTTCTCGTCGGCTTTGTCGCCGTCCGCCTTCATCTCAGTGACCACGAGGCGCTTCGGCTTCTGCATCGTGTAGCAGAGGTAGAAAAGGCCGTTGTCCTTGAACTTCGGGTGGAAGGCGAGGCCGTTGAGTCCTTCTTCAAAGAGGCCGTCCTTCGCTTCCATGCCACGAGGGGAGAGATCGAGGAAGGTCTTCGCCTCCGTGCCTTGTTCGTCCTTCGGCAGGATGAGAATCTGCCCGCGCTGGAGAGCCAGGAACTCGCGGCCACTGCCATCATCCGGGATCACCACGGCGATGGGCCGCTCGGTGGTGATCTTTTCGTAAACGCGGGTCAATTTGTGGGTGTCGGCCGCGAACGCGGCGGAGGCGAAGAAGGCGAGGCAGAGGAGCGGGCGCATAGGAGTGAGTTAGAAAGCGTAAGCCGGACGCGTCTTGCAGGGCAATGCTCATTTTTCGAGCTCCGAAGGCGGAGGAAGAGTTTGCGATGGACGATGGAGACTCTAAAATCCCGCCATGAGCCTGGAAAACCTCATGGACGAAGCCCGCAAGCTCGACGGGCGGGAACGCCGCCGTCTGGCGGCCTTCCTGACGACCCTGCGCGACGAATCGGAACCGAGTTTCGCCGAGGAGATGGCACGCGTCCTGGACAACAACACTCCCGGGCACTGGTTCACGCTGGATGACCTCAAAAAGCGCTACGCCAACGATGACGCATGAGCGACTACCGTCTGCTCGTGGCGCAGGAGGTGATCGTCTTTCTCGACTCGTTGAAAAAAGTCGAGAGGCTGCGGCTGATGCGGAGGTTTGAGGAGATCGCCGCCTTCCCTGGCAACTACGCGGATTACGAGGAGCGCGATCCCACGGGACGCCGGATTGATGTGAATGTGTTTGGCAAGTTCGCCATCGCCTTCTGGGATGACTTTGCCGACCGGGACCTGAAGATCATCAGCGTCAAGATCGCTGACCGTTGACCATGTCCTGTTTGCCTCTACTCTGCGCCCCCGAAAACCATGAGCAACGCCACCGCCATCACTCCCACGCGCGAGAAAGACTTTCCTGAATGGTATCAGCAGGTCGTCCGCGCCGCTGATCTCGCTGAAAACTCCGAAGTCCGCGGCTGCATGGTGATCAAGCCGTGGGGCTATGGCCTCTGGGAAAACATCCAGCGCCAGCTCGACGCGAAGTTCAAGGCCACCGGCCATGTGAACGCCTATTTCCCGCTGCTGATCCCGCTGAGCTACCTCGAAAAAGAAGCGCAGCATGCCGAAGGCTTTGCCACCGAGTGCGCCGTGGTCACGCATCACCGCCTCGAAGCGCAGAAACAGCCGGATGGCACGACGAAGATGATTCCGACCGGCGAACTGGCCGAGCCTTTCGTCATTCGCCCGACCTCCGAGACGATCATCGGTGCCGCCTTCGCCCGCTGGGTGGAAAGCTACCGCGATCTGCCGCTGCTGATCAACCAATGGGCCAATGTGATGCGCTGGGAGATGCGCCCGCGTCTGTTCCTGCGCACGGCGGAGTTCCTCTGGCAGGAAGGCCATACCGCGCACGAAACGGCCGAGGAGGCGATTGCCGAGACGGAACTGATGCACCGCGTGTATGAGGAGTTCATGCGTGATCACCTGGCCCTGCCGGTGATTCCTGGCGAGAAGACCGAGCGCGAGCGCTTTCCCGGTGCCGTGCGCACTTTGACCGTCGAGGCGATGGTGCAGGATCGCAAAGCCATCCAGGCCGGCACGTCGCACTACCTCGGCCAAAACTTCGCCAAAGCCGCGAACATCCAGTTCCTGGGCCGCGACAACACCAAGCAGCTCGTCCATACGACGAGCTGGGGCGTCAGCACCCGCATGATCGGCACGCTGATCATGGCGCACGGCGATGACGACGGTGTGATTCTGCCTCCTCGCGTCGCTCCGAACCAGATCGTCATTCTGCCGGTCACGCCGAAACCTGAGACGCGCAAAGAGATCATCGACGCCTGCGAGGCGCTGGCCGCGACCCTGCGCACGCAGAACTTTGCCGGCGAGCCGATTCGTGTGCATGTGGACAAGCGCGACCTGCCCGGCGGCCAGAAGAACTGGGAGTGGATCAAGAAGGGGGTGCCGCTCCGCCTCGAGATGGGGCCGCGCGACATCGCCAGCCGCAGCGTGGCCGTGGTGCGCCGCGACAAGACGCCGAAGGACAAGGAATTCATCCCGAAGGAGGACTTCATCCAGACCGTCACCGAACGCCTGCAGGAGGTCCAGGATTCGCTGCTCGCCCGGGCGACCGCGCTGCGTGACTCGAACATGAAGAAGCTCGACACGCTGGAGGAGTTCAAAGCTTTCTTCGCCGACGATGGCCCTGGTGGGTTCGCCCTCATGCACTGGGCCGGCAGCACGGAGGAAGAAGAAGCCATCGCGAAGGAGAACAAGATCACCATCCGCTGCATCCCGCTGGGCGACCAGTATGCCGAAGTGGGGAAATGCTTCCTCACCGGCAAGCCGAGCTCGCGCCGCGTGGTGTTTGCGCGGAGTTATTGAGGCGGCTCATAAGCTGAAGAAAGTCGCGCCAGCGTCCTGGAGTGCGCCGGTCCTCCGGCGCTTTGGTGCGTCCACGGCTCCTCGGAAAGCTCCAGAGGACTGGAGCACTCCAAAACGCAAGCGCACACGGATGCCTTGAACTGGCTCTGAGCGTATCCTACCTGAGAATCTCGCCCTTCGTCACGTCGCCGGGCACGTCCAGGAGCATGATCTGATTGATCGTCTTGAACTGGGTGTGGTCGGCGACCTGCCAGACGACTTTCTTGTCACGCGTGACCTCGATGACCTGTGGCTGCTCACCGAGGTGGCCGTGGCCGAGATAGACGCAGAAGACAGTATTGCCGTTCGGCAGGCGCTGGCAGCCGGCCATGAGGCGCAGCGTGTTGCCCGGCAGGTCGTTTTCCTTCAGCTCCCACACGATCTTCTCCTGCGCATCGAATTCGAGCACCTGATGGCCGTCGCCGCAGGTGACGAGCAGATGGCCATCTGGCAGGGGCACGACTTCATGCGGATCGCCCGGCACTTTGATTTCGCGCAGCACTTTGCCAGCGCCATCGAGCTCCACGATTCTGCCATCGCCCTTGAAGCAGACGAGGTAGTGACCGTTGGCGAGCTTTCGCGTGCCGCGGAACTGGTTGTGCAGCTTCACGGTTGGCGAGGCGGTCAATTTGACCTCCTTGGCGATCTTCCCCGCGCGATCGACTTCAATGATCCGGCTCGTGCCGCATTCCACGATCATCACGTTGCCGTCTGGCAGCGGTTGGCAGGCATGCACCTCGACCTTCACGTCAGTCGGTGCCTTGTATTCCCAGACGACCTTCTTGTCCGGCGTCACCTCCAGCGCACCGCTGACAAAGCAGAAGAGGTAGTTCCCATTCGGCAGCTTCCAACAGTCCTGCGGACTTTTGCAGTCCCACTGCCACTCGATTTTGCCTTCATCGGAGACCACGCACACCTTTCCGCCGCCATAGTCGCAGCAGAGGAACGGATGAGCGGCATGCAGGGACGACGCGAGAACGGCAAGGAAGGCGAAAAGACGGATCATGATGGAGACAGGCTGCCTTCAACGCCCGCCACGTCCCGTTTGCATCATCGCTGTGCCGAATTCGGCGGATCAGCGGATGAAGTAGCTCAGGTTTTCCAGCTCCACGGCCAGATCGACGCTGTTCACGACCACGTGCTCCGGCACGTCCAGCACCGTGGGCGAGAAGTTCAGGATGGCCTGGATGCCGTCCCGCACCATTTCGTTCACCACGGACTGCGCGTTGCTGGCCGGTACGGTCAGAATGGCCATCTTCACGTTGTTTCGACGGATGAAGGCCTCCATCTCAGTGATCGGCAGGATCGGGACCGTCACCTGTGGCAGCTTGCGTGGCTGAAGGTCGAACGCGGCGGCGACTTCAAAGCCCTCTTTGCGGAATCCGCCGTAGCGCAGCAAGGCGGAGCCCAGGTTGCCGACTCCCACAAGGATCACTGGCTGCAGTTTGTTCTGGCCCAGCACGTCACCGATGGTGCTGCTGAGCGCGTCCACATTGTAGCCGAGGCCCCGCGTGCCGAGCTGCCCAAAGTAGGCCAGATCCTTCCGCAACTGGGTGGATTTAACCCCGGCGGCCTTCGCCAGGGCGGCGGAGGACACGGTGTCCACCCGGTTTTCCCGCAGGCGTTGCAAGCAACGCTGGTAGATGGAAAGCCGGTAGATGGACTTGCGGGGAATGTCGATTTTGGCGGGCACATGTGAAAATTCACCCGATGATGACGGAAGTCAATCAGTCCGGCCGTGACGGCCCCGTCACTTCAGCGGGCCGGTCTGGCGTTCCTGCCCTCTCAAAACCGCGGCAGCAGCGCGAATCCGCTGCGACGCTGGCAGGTTCAGGTTCTGCTCCAGCATCTTCAAATGCTCGACCAGGCCCGGCGTCGGTCCGCTTTTGTCGTAGAGGCGCTTCAGGATGGCGTAGCCTTTCTTCCACGACTCGAGATCATTGCTCTGAGCCCAGGCGTAGGCGGCGAAGCGCTCGGTGAAGCCCAGACCACCGTGTTGAAACGAGTTCCAGAAGGCGTCGCCGGACTTTTTGAAGTCCTTGCTGCGGTGCCAGTGCAGTTCCCCCAGCTTCTGCCACAGACGCGGGTCATCAGGCAGGAACTTCAGGCCTTCATGCAGGATGGCGATGCCGCGTTTGATGTGGTCGTGGTAAAGCTGCCCCCGCAGAGCCGGCTTCAGCTCCTGATTGTAAAGGTAATACGAGGCCGCGTTGTAGGCCATGTGCCACGACGCCTCGTCCCAGTAGCGGGCCTGCCGTGGCTGGAGGCGTGTCACCAGCTTGTAGAGGCTGTCCACCTTGGCCCAGTTCACGTTCGTGAATTCCACATGCGCCCTCAGATGGAACATGCACGCCGCAAGGCCGCGCAAACCACCCAGCGATGCCGCAAGGCCCGCCTGGCCGAGATCCTCGCCCACGCCGAGGTGAATTGGCTCCTCCAGCATCTTCTGCTGGCGCAGATCGCGGGTGATCTTCTGCTCCAGCGGCAGTTTCACCGCGCCAAAGGCCAGCAGCACCGCGATTGCCTGGAGTTTCCGCTTCATAGCTCCTTCTCCACAAACAGCAGATGCGTGACGAAGAGGTAAACCGTCACGTAAAGCGCCGCGATGCCGGTCATGTCGTAAACAGCGCCCCACGGCACAATCTCGCCGCTCACCACGCTGTCCACGATGTCGAACTGCGCCAGATCAGGGCAGATCACCGCCAGAACGAGCGTGGCGGCACGACTCGCCATGCCGGAGAGATTGGGTTGGAAAAAGAACTCGCGGATCAAAGCCTCGCCGTGGCCGATGATCGTGATGCAAAACGTGATCACGATGGTGAACAACGTCGAGCTCGCGATGCTGGAGAGCAGCAGCGCGACCGTGGTGACCACCGTCGCCTTCAAAAAGATCGCCCACACCGCCCAGTGGAGATTCCACGTCAATCCTTGCCGTGCCACGATCTCACGCACCTGCGCCACGGCCTCGGGCGAGTCGAGTTTCTCCATCTGCATCCGTGCCACGGCGTCCTCGAACAGCATCGACTGCCGCAGCCACAGGATCAGGCTCAAGACGGCATCCATCACGATCAAGCCGCCACCGATGAGCAGCAGCACGCCGATCAGCTTGCCCAGCAGGTAATCAAAGCGCGGCACCGGTTTGGACAGGATCGTGTAGAGCGTGCGATCCTCCATGTCCTTCGGCAGCAGCAGCGCCGTGGAAACGACGCCGATCACGATGCTGAAAATCTGCAGCGAGCCCAGCGTCACGCTCTTCAGCAGGTTGAGCTGCTGCTCCGGATTGATCACGGAGAAGGCAAAGCCTGCTCCCACGGCCAGCAGGCAGAACACCACCAGGAAGGCCAGGATCTTCATCCGCACGAGCTGGGTCACCGTCGCCATGGCCAGCGTCCACACACGTCGTGGCGAAAAACGCACCCGCGTTTGTGCTTCGGTGTTGGGACTTGTTGGAGCGTCGCTCATGGCTTCTTCGATTCGTTCGTCGCTTCGATGAACAGGCGCTCCAGCGTCGTGCGTGGCCGTCCGCTGCGCACCAGCTTCGTGTCGCCGCCTTCCGCCTGGATCAGCGCATTGATCTTCGTCAGCAGGGCAGGGGAGGCGTTTTCCAGAACCATCTCCGTCTGGTTCTCCACCGCGATCAGGTCCTCCAGCCGTCCTTCACGCACCATGCGCCCGTGCGCCATGATGCCCACGCGGTCACACACCTCCTGCATCTGTTCGAGAAGATGCGAGGTCACGAGCACCGTGATCCCACGGGCACGGAATTCGATGATCAGGTCACGGATTTTCCGCGAACCTGCGGGATCGACACCCGCCGTTGGTTCATCGAGCACCAGCAGGCGCGGCTCGTGAATCAGCGCCTGCGCCAGGCCGAGACGTTGCAGCATTCCTTTCGAATAACCGCCGACACGCCGCGTCGCCGCGTCTTCCAGGCCGGTGATCGCCAGCATTTCATCCGTGCGGGCTTTCAATCGCTCGCCGCGCATGCCACACAGGCTGCCATAGAAGTGCAGCGTCTCCCGTCCGGTCAGATGTTTGTAGAAATACGGGTTCTCAGGCAGGAAACCCACGCTGTGACGGCTGGCGACTTCCGTGCTCGGCACGCCAAAGATGCTCGTGCTGCCCTGCGTCGGCTTCAGCAGTCCCAGGATGACCTTCATCGTGGTCGATTTGCCGGAGCCATTCGGTCCGATCAGGCCATAGACCTCGCCAGCCTTCACTTCGAGCGACAGATCCTGCACCGCACGAAACGCCCCCTTCACCAAGGTGCCTTTGAAGACCTTGGTCAGATGATTCACGGATACGGCGGGCGTGTCGGCCATGGGCTCAATCACGCACGATGTTAAAGCCGCGCAAGCTCGTGTCTGCGGCCGCCACCTGCACCTCGATCTCCTTGATGTGGGATCCCAGGCTGCTGCGCTGGATGTCCTCCAGAAACGCCTCCACCTCATCGGCATCGAACGCCTGCGAAAAGAGCTCCACCCGGCCGTCCGGCAGGTTCTTCACCCATCCGGTCACGTCGAAGCCGGAGGCGATTCGTTTGGTGCTGTAGCGAAAGCCCACGCCCTGGACGCGGCCGGTATAAAAAACATGTCTGGCAGTCATCACTTCATCAAAAGCTTCAGCGCGGTCCGTGCTTCTTCACTCGCCGCATCGATCAAAACCACGCCCGCCTCGCCGCGATTGCGCAGCAGCGCCACGAAACGGCCTTCTGCGGCGAACTCGGCCTCGCCCTTCGTGTTGTAACGTTGCTTCAGCGAGTTCAGCATCGCTTTGACGAACGCGTCGGCGGTCGATTTGTCTTGGAAAAGGGTCTGCCATGCCGCGTGGTCCCGTTTTGCCCCGCCATCCGCCGGCCAGGCCAGCAAACGGTCCGCCACGAGGCCGACTGTGCCTTCGCCTGCCGCTTCGTCGTCGTTGTGCATTCGCAGCGCCGTGGCGCAGGAGAATTTGCCCAGACGGTCATCGAGAAAGGGCATCGTTCCGTTAAGCTTCACATCGTCGAGCTTCAGGTCCACCTGCGCCGGGCGCTCGGGATTCAGATAAAGCTCCGGTTCGATCACTTCAGTCGTGCTGACCGGCGGACGGCTGTAGGCCGCGTTGAGCTGGGCGAAGTTTCCCGCGCTGTGCAGCGATTGCGCGAACTCAAAACCACGCGTGAATGGAAACAGCGCCATCTCGCGCAGAAAGGCAGGCATTGGCACCTGGTTCAGCGGATGATCCGGGTCTTCCGGCGGCAGATCGTCCTTCGGCATGGCTGCCGGGTTCTGCATCGAGTGCAAAAAACGCGTGAGCGACGCATCGCCCACGATGAGCGACTCGCGGGCGATCCGCATGTCCGTCGTCAGCGGTCCGTGCTGCGGCTGAAACAAGACGCTGCCGTATTCACGCAGCAACTGGCCGAAGGCGATGCCCAGCGGCTCGTTGGCTGTCACAGACGGGCCGCTCGCTGTCTGCGGATCGACGGTGTACATCGTTTCCGATTCCTCATCATACCAGCCGCCGAGCTGTCGGGCCAGCATGGCGGCACGCAGCGGCAGCGGATCGACCGCTTCGGGAATCCAGCCCAGTGCCGCGAGGCCACGGGTGAGCTTTTTCGCCTCGTCCTCCGGTTGCTGGCGTTTCAGCCAGCCGAGGATCAGCGTCTCGACCTCCTCCTGGCTCACCGGAGTCGTCACCATCGGCAGCGCGTGCAGCTTGCGCATCTTCATCATCTCCAGCCCCATGCCGACGAAGTCCGGTGCCACATCGTCATCCTTCATCACCACCGCAGGCGTGTTCTTCATCCCCAGCGTGCCCAGTTTCTGCAGGAGTTGGGCGTTCTCGTCCTTCAGCACATCATTCTGACCTTGGAGATACTCGATCTGGCCTTGCAGCAGCACGATCTGCTTTTGCAAATCCTCCACGCTGCCCGTCGGCATCGGAGGCGGGGCCGTCCCAGGCGATGGAGCCGCCACCACCGGCGCTGGGGCCTTCGATCCCGACAGCAGCAGGCCCGCCACGCCTCCGAGGGCGAGAAGAACGAGCAGCAGCACGGCGGGGTTGGGCTTCATGAGTGCTTCATAGAGCAACCCTGGTGGCATCTCCAGTTTTCTCGTTGGCCGGACGCAAATTCACGCCACCGTGCGGCATGCTCCGCTGGCGATTCGGCAACCACGATCTCGATCTCACCGATCGCGGGCTCATCATGGGCATCGTCAACGTCACGCCCGACAGCTTTTCTGACGGCGGCCGCTTCAATGACACCGGTCGTGCGGTCGAACACGCCTTCACCTTGATTGCCGAAGGCGCTGACATCCTCGACATCGGCGGCGAATCCACCCGTCCCGGGGCCGAACCGGTCGAAGAGGCCGAGGAACTGCGTCGTGTGCTGCCTGTGATTCGTGCGGTGCGTTCGCAAACCAAGGCGCTCATCTCCATCGACACCATGAAGGCCGCCGTCGCCCGTGCCGCGCTCGACGCCGGGGCCGACATCATCAACGACGTCACCGGATTGCGTGCCGACGCCGCCATGCCGCGTCTTGCCGCCGAAACCAACGCAGGTCTCGTCGTCATGCACATGACCGGCACGCCGCAGACCATGCAGGCGAACCCGCACTACGACGATGTCGTCACCGAGGTGCGTTCCTACTTTGAAAGCCGCCTGCGCCTGCTTGAACACGAAGGCATCGACCTCGACCGCGTCGTGCTCGATCCAGGTTTCGGCTTTGGCAAGACCCTGGAGCACAATCTGACCCTCATGCGCGAGCTTCCTCGCCTCGCGGCGCTGCGTCCGCTGCTCATTGGTGTCTCGCGCAAATCCATGATCGGCAAAGTGCTCCACTCCGACGCCATGGATGACCGCCACTGGCCCACCATCGCCCTCACCGCCCACGCCCGCGAACACGGCGCCCGCATCGTCCGCGTGCATGATGTGAAGCCCAATGTCCAGGCGCTGCGGATCATGGAGGCGATTCTGAACGGCGTGTGAAACAGGCTGCCAGCCTTGACTACTCCCTTGCTGACGATAGCGACTCCAACCGAGTCACCCACTCACCAAAATGCAGGCAACGCTTTCTCAAGGTATCCAGGCCAACAAGCTCCAGCACGTTGATGGCACCGCTTTGATCGTTGGCTTTGTAGCGGTCATAAACGGAGATTCGTCGCGCGATCCGGTTGGAAGGAGCGCCTTCCGGGGTGTGGTTGATCTCTTCGACATCGTCAAAATCAGCAATGTCTTCCGCGAGCTGTTGGATCTCACGTTCTTGCTCCAAGAAGAGACTGCCCAGCGCCGAGACCTCTGCCAATAGCAGCGTCTCAAACTCATGCAAAGCGAGGTGTGGAATGAACCGGGGGGGCTCTCAGCTCGTTGGCGACGGCATTCAACTTATCCTCAAGAAAAGCCGCCTTGGCACGATGGTCGTTGATTGCGTAACCTTGATCTCGTCCCGGAAAATCGGCAGGCAACCCATACACGTCCAAAAGCGTGGTGATCCATACATGTGGCTTGTTGCTCCACTGCCTGATCAAGCGGTCAAGATCGTTGCGATAGGGCAGGAAACTCGATCCTCCGCCTTTGTGAACCTTGCCAGCCTTCCGATCTCGGCGCGTGGTTACCATGGGCGCATAAACATCCACGCCATGATGGCTCAGGTGAGGTGCGAGCAGTCGGTTGACGAGGTTGGCTTCTGAAAAGCCTTCAACCAGGCAATACACGCTGACACGGCTCATGGCTGGGGCATGCCTCCGATGAGGTTTTTGTCCCAAAGCTCACCCACGGAGTACTCCTCCATCCAGACTTTCAAAGACTCCGCGTCAGGTCGTGAAAGCGTGGTTTCGCCATTCACGCGATCCACCACTATCAGATCCTGCAACTGTAGATGGTCCACCAGCGGACTCGATTGCGTCGAGACAATGAGCTGGCACTTTTCTTCCGCCAACCGAAACATCCCTGCCAGCACCGTGATGGCGTAGGGGTGCAGGCCCAGTTCTGGCTCATCAATGATGATTGTGGATGGCGGCTCCGGCTGTAGCAGCAATGCTGCGAGACAGATGAAGCGAATCGAGCCATCCGACAGCTGATGAGGATAGTAAAGCTTCTGCGAGTAGCGCTCCGTCCAGAGCAATTGCACCTGACCGTTGTTGTCAGGCTTCAGATGAAAGTCCCCGAAGAACGGTGCTGCCTGCTGAATGTGCAAGATGATCCGCTTGTAATGATCTTCGTGTTCCTTGCGCAGCCGTAGCAAGAAAGCGGCAATGTTGCCCGCATCGGCCCAAAGGCGTTCGTTATCCACGGCGTTTTGTGAACGCATGAGAGCAGCCGTGCGGCTGGTGTTGTGAAAGTGGTAAACCCGCCAGTCACTCAAAGCTTCTTTTGTAAACTGTTCGCCAGCAGGAAAAGCACCGACTTTGGGAAGCCAGCTCTCGAAGTGTCCCTTGCCGTGTTCATAGTTTGACACTTTGCCCGAGATGCCATCCAGGCTTGCTTTTTCCCTGCCGAAAAACAGACGTCCATCGTCTGCAGGCTGTAGAACCAATTCATATGTATTGCGGTTAAACTTAAAACGGGCGCGAATCTCCGAAGTGGTTTCCACACCTCTGAACAAAAGTGCGTCAGCACCACCCTTTTCAGCAATGTAATGCTGCAATCCGACATTGGGATCCATCATAGCTCCCAACATCTGAAAGAAGCTGATGAAGTTGGACTTGCCCGCCCCATTGCCCCCGATAAGCACATTGAGCCCGGAGTTCAGCGCCAACTCGGGGAGCTTTCGAATCGAACGAAAGCCTTCTAGTTGAATCGCTGTGAGAGGTTTTGGCTTGGACATCTGGTTTTCAAAAATATGCAGCAATGCGCAACATCATACCAGAAACTAACATCAGGCAACCAGCTCACTCCCCGAACAGCGGAATCCCCAGCTTCTTCGCCACCCGCTTTGGCCTTCGCATGGCTTCTTCCATGCGTTGCGCTTCATCAGCACCACGCAGGTCTTTGCAGTCGGGATGTGACTCCGGCGCGTCGATGAGGCCGAGGTGATGGAGCACGTGCGCGGTGCTGTGCTTGTAAGGCGAGGCGCTCATGCGGTCGTCGAGGCGGAAGACGAGGTCTTCGAAGGACTGGAAGGCTTCGAAGAGCTTGTAAACGCGCGTGTCGAAGCGTCCGGTGCCGGTTTTGAATTTCTTGTCGGTCACGCTGTCGAGCAGCCACATGTCCTTGGCCGCGCAAATCAGCGGGCAGGCGCTCACGCCCGCGCCGATGAGCAGCGGCAGGCCGAGCTTGATGGCGGTGGCGATGCCGTAGTCATCTCCACTGTGTGGGGAAAAGGGCAGATTCAGTCCTTTGCACATCGCGGCCCAGTAATGAAAGTGCGGTTCGTCGAGCGTGCTGACCTTTCCACCTACATAGGCCGGATGCATGGCGATCTGATGGAACAGCCACGGATCAAACGGCGTGGCCCACGGCACGAAGGAGGGCTCCAGCGCATGCGCGATGCCCGGACGGATCAAATGCTCGGCGATTTGGAAGTAAGCATCGCGACGCGGCTCATTCTCCAGTGTGTTGAGCAGCTTGCTGGTCATGATCATCATCTCGCAGTTGTCATGCTCCTGAGCGATGTCGAGCAGCGGCCAGTAACGCTCTGCTTTGAAGGCTGTGTCGTTCTCCGCGCCGCGTGCGGTGACACCGGCGATGAAACGTTGCTCTGGAAACTCCGCGCGGAAACGCTGCAGCACCTCGGCGTAGAGTTCGTTGCTCAAATCGAAGATGTAGCCGGTGTCCGCGTTCAGCACGAACACGACCTCGACGCCGTAATGTGCCGCGCACTGCTGCATCCAGCGCACGCTCTTGTTGAAGCCATCCCAGTCGGGCTTTTTGTCCTTGAACGGCAGCAGCGTGGCCACGCACAGACGTGCCTTCGTGGTGTGATCGACGAGTTCCTCCTCGCTCGTGTAGGCCCAGACCGTCTCGTTCCAGGCGGTAGAGGGCTTCAGGTCGGCGGGATTCGAAATGAGGGCGCGGTGGTCAGGCATGCGGCATGTAGAGCATGCCTGAACCCTGCGGCCAAGATGAAAACCGAATGCCGGCGATTGGAAATGGTGATGCATGCGGCGCCCATGGCGCAAGGGTGTCGTTCTCGCGGCGTAATGGAAAGCTGCCATCCATGCCGCGCTTATGAACCCGAATGCTTTCCATCCGCCAAGCATCACCTCGGCCTTCAGTCCCGCTGGTGGCGATTTGCTTCGAGTGGGCTCGACGCGGCGCGGCTTTTTGCAGACCGGGCTCGCGGGTCTCGCGGGCATTTCCATGCCGGCGTTGCTGCAACAGCAGGCGAGGGCCGCGGCGGCAGGTCAGGCGAAGAGCAAGACGAACGTGATCCTCTTCTGGCTGTCCGGTGGTCCGAGCCACATCGACATGTGGGATCCGAAACCCGGGGCGCCGAGCGAGATCCGGGGGCCGTTCGGCCACATCGCGACGAAAGTGCCCGGCATTCACGTTTGCGAGCATCTGCCGCTCACGGCAAAGATCATGGACAGGCTCACGCTGATCCGTTCCGTTGATTGCAGCGCGAGCGATCACACGCCGATCACCATGCAGGCCTGCAATCCGCTCGCCCGTCGCACCAATGACGGCCGCGACGGAGCTGGATGGCCATCGATGGGCTCCATCGCGGCCAAATTTCGGGGGGCGAACGCGCCGGGCATTCCCGGCTACATTGCGCTGGCGGACTCGCTCGTGTCCGACATCTGGGGCGCTGGACATATGGGCAACGCGTTCAATCCCGTGAGCGGCAAGGATTTGTCCGGCCGTCTCAAGCTGGTGGAAGGTCTCAGCGTGGAGCGCCTGGGCAGCCGCCGTGCGCTGGCCGAGCAGATGGATGCGTGGAAGCGTGGTGTCGGATCGAATGAGGCCATCGCCTCGGCGGATCAGTTCACGCAGCAGGCCTATGAGGTGCTCATGGCAGGTGCTGCGCAGCGGGCTCTCAATCTCGATGAGGAAACTCCCGCGATGCGTGACCGCTACGGTCGCGATAGCCTCGGTGAGAAGGCGCTTCTGGCGCGACGTCTGGTCGAGGCCGGCTCCACCTTTGTCACCGTCAGCGGTGCGTGGGGTTACTTTGATCATCACGGCGACGAGGTGAAGTGGGGCGGGATCAAAAAAGGCCTCACGCCGCTGCTGCCGAGCGTGGACCGCACCCTGCACGCCATCGTCACCGATCTCGAGGACCGGGGGCTGCTAGACAGCACGCTGATTCTGATGATGGGCGAGTTCGGCCGCAGCCCGGTCATCAACAAGAATGCCGGACGCGATCATTGGAACCGCGTCATGTCGATGGTCGTCGCTGGCGGCGGTCTGCGCCACGGACAGGTCATCGGCAGCACCGACAAGCATGGCGGAGACATCGAGAGCCGTCGCGTCGCGCCGGGCGATCTCGCAGCGACGGTTTACCATCACCTCGGCATCGGGCAGAACACGAACTGGATCGACCCGCAGGGACGCCCGCGCCCCATCGTGGCCGACGGAGGCCAGGTGATCAGCGAACTGGTGGGCTGATCCGATTCTCAGCATTCTGTTTGTCAGGAGGATCATCCGCCGTCACTTCATCCCCATGCGCACGCTGCTGCTTCTCACTGTGTTTTGGACCGTCCGCTGTCTGGCGGCTGACTTCGATCTCGTGCTCGCCAATGGCCGTGTGATGGACCCGGCGACGAATCTCGACGCGGTTCGCCACATCGGCATCAAAGACGGCAAAATCGCCGCGATGTCTGAAACGGCGCTCACAGGTGGCAAAGTCGTCGATGTGGCCGGACTCGTCGTTTCGCCGGGATTCATCGATTTGCATGCGCATGGGCAGACGACGAGCGATTTGCAGATCAAGGCGCAGGATGGCGTGACGATGGCGCTGGAACTCGAAGGCGGCGTGTATCCCGTCGCCGAGTGGTATGCTTCGATGGAAGGCACCGCGCCGACTCATTATGGCGCGACGGTCGGTCACATTTCCGCGCGCTTCGCCGCGTTTCATCCGCAGCTCAAAACCGGCCAGTGGGCCAGCGGCAAGGCCAAGCTGGCGCTGCTCGGCCCGAATCCTGCCGGCGCGAATCAGGTCGCGGGTGAGGCGGAGATGAACAGCATGAGTGCCGCGATCCGTGCGGGGCTAGATGAAGGCGCGCTGGGCGTCGGTTTCGGCATCAACTACACGCCCGCGGCCACGACGGAGGAGATCGAGGCGCTGTTTCGCATCGCGGCGGAGCGAAAGGTGCCCGCGTTCGTCCACACGCGTGCGTTCGGCATCGCACCCATCCGCGAGGCCATCGATGCGGCAAAAAAGACCAGCGCGGCACTTCACATCGTGCACATCGGCAGCAGCGCCATCGGCGACATGCCGGAGGTGCTGAAGTTGATCGACGCAAACCGCGCCGCGGGCCTGGATTTGACCACCGAGGTCTATCCCTACACAGCCGCATCGACCCTGCTTGAGTCCGCGATGTTCAATCCGGGCTGGCAGGACAATCTGCGCATCAACTACGGCGACATCATGTGGACCGCGACGGGCGAGCGGCTCACGCAGGAGAGTTTTGAGCGCTACCGCAAGCAAGGCGGCTGGGTGATCATGTACATGATGAAGGACGCGAACGTCGAGAAGGCCATCGCGCATCCCGGTGTGATGATCGCCAGCGATGGTGTGCCGTTTGTCGATGGCAAAGGCCATCCACGTGGCGCAGGCACCTTCGCTCGCGTGCTGGGTCTTTACAGTCGCGAGAAGAAACTGCTGCCACTCATGGACGCGCTGGCCAAGATGACCATCCTGCCCGCCAAACGCCTCGAAGCGCACGTCCCGATGATGCAACACAAAGGCCGCCTCGCCGTCGGTGCCGACGCGGACATCACGGTCTTTGATCCTGCGAAGATCATCGACCGCGCCACGTTTGAAGCGCCCACGACGCCTTCGGCGGGCATTTCACAGGTGATCGTTGGCGGGGTCTTTGTCGTTCGCGACGGCGAACTGCTGAAGGAGGCATGGCCCGGAAGACCCGTGCGGGCCAAATGATCAACGGATGATCTTCAGGGTGCCTGCCTTTCCGGTTGGCCAGTTCGCGCCCTCCTTCACCCACTTGTTGAGGATCCTGTATTCGTCTTTCGTCAAACGCTCGCCCACGGCGGGCATCACACTGACGTTTTGATGCGTGGAGGCCGTGTTGGCGACCAGCAGGCTCGTTTCCGGATGACCAGGAACAATGTAAGTGCCAAGCGTCTTCGTGCGCACGGCTTCGCGGCGGCTTTCGAGGCTCATGTGACCCGGCAGCGCCTGGCGGTTGTGGCACATGGCACACTTCGCCTCCAGCACCGGCTTCACATGCGCGACGAAGTCAACAGGACCGCTCTTTGCGGCTTTGATCTCCTCCTTGCTCAACACATTCTCCCCCATCGGCTTCGTTTCCGGGTCAGGCGGCGTGGAGCAGGATGAGACGAGGATGGCGCAGAGCAGGCTGGAGAGGCGGCGGATGTTCATAGGACTATGAGAATATGAAATACTGGCGCATGCAATGCGGCTGTCTGCTCATTTCTTGAACGCCTTCTCGGCTTTCACGCCCTTGCCTTCGTTTTGCAGCTTTTTGGACCATGCGGCCTTGTTGTCGTCGTTGAGGTCGGTGAATCTGCTCTTCACATTGAAAAGGTAGTCGTCTTTGCTCAACGGTTTGCCAACGGCGGGTGCTGCGGGTTGCAACCGGGAAGACCCGTTGGTCGGTTGCGGAGCGGGTGTCTGCGCCATCTGCGGCGGCATCAAGGGAGTGGCGCTGCGATGGATCGCATAACGGGCGTCGCCGAGTTTCACGACGACGGTGGCCTGACCGTGGATGCCGCTGGCGCTGAAGGCCCCGCGTGGATCCGTGCGGCCCTTCTGCGGCTGGGCGGCACCGCTGCTGTCATAGGCGGCGATGTCGGCGTCAGCGACGTAGGCGTTGCGCACCGTGTCGCGCAATTGCACGCGGATGCTGCCGTTCGTGGCGTCCTCATGAGTCTCAAGCTCCAGCGTGGTGAGCAGCACGAGGCCGCTGGTCATCTGCGAATCGCCACGGCAGATCACGAGATACGCGCCCTCGTCTTTGAGCGGCAGATCGATGCTGCGTTTCTTCCACGCGTAGTCCAGTCCGTCGCCCAGCGGCACCTTCATCTCTGCCTGCGGCGTGATGCCGGAGAGATTCACACCGCTGACACTGCTCAGGTCCTTTTGACGCTCATGCAGCTTCATCAAATCGACACGGTAAATGAGCAGCGCGGCTTCCTTCACGTTGCGATGATCGAGATCGATCTTTACCGGCTGGCCCGGCTTCACCCGCGTGGCATGCGGCAGCTTGACACCTTTCTCCTGGAGCACGCTGATGGACTCGCGGGCATCGTCGAACTCGTCCTTCACTTTTTCATACCAGCGGATGGCCTCGGCAGGCTTGCCCTGTGCATGATGAATCTGTGCCGTGATGTAGCGCGCATTCGGTGCATCCTCGCTGCTGCCAGCGGCCACGGGAGCGGCGGCGGCGAGCGCTTCTGGAAATTGATACTGCCAGAAGCGGCCCAGAGCGGTCATGTAATGGAAGTTGTTCAGGAAACTGCTCTTCTTGAACGTCGCCGTCGCATTGCCTGCGGTGGTGACGACGCTGGCGTAGTCCTTGAGATCGAAGAACACGTTTGCCAGACTGAAAGCGGCATCATCTGCAAGCTCATCCCGGGCATGCAGGGTGACAAACTCGCGCAACAGGTCGCGGCTGCGCTCCAGAAGCTGGTTCTTCGTCCACTTCGCCGCTCCAGGCCGCAAGGGAACGCTAGCCGGATTGGCCGCAAATTCCTGAAAGCGCTGCCCGAGGCTGAAAAAGGCCAGCAAACCGTCCGCACCATCGGGATACTCCTTCCAGAGGCTGGTTTGGTGCTCAGCGCTGCCGGGGAAGTCGCCGGCAGTTTCCAGCGCGGCGCTCACGCTGGCATCACTGACGAAGCTGCTGTCCATCGTGGCGCGATAGACCAGCCAGGCACGCTCAAACTCACCGATCTGGCGATACGCTGCCGCGACCTTCAAGATCTTGTCGAAGGGAATGACGATGTCGGGATGCCGCTCACTCAGCGCCTCGAACAATTCAACGACCTGCTTCGCGTCCATGGCTTCACGCGAGGTGTGGATCCAAAGCAGCATGCGCGCGATGTCGCGTTCGTGGGATTTCATCGCCTCGGCATCGTTGCGTAGGATTTCGAGATGCGTGCGTGCCTCGTCGAGCGCGTTCTCATTGAACAGCAACTCCGCCAGTTCGAGGCGTTCGAAGCCGTTCATCACATACGGATCAGTGGAAAGCTTTCCCGGCGCAAGAATCGTCAGCTTGCCCTCGGGGCCGGCATTGAAATGCTCAGGTCGGCAGCCATCGCGCACGCGTGTGTGGGGAATGCGATAGGTGCCGGGATGCAGCGCCATCAGTTCATAGCTGATGACATCGTCTCCCGTGAACGTTCCGGGAATGAACCACAGCCGCAGCATGCCTGGCAGTTCCTCCACCCGTGCCTCGGATGCCGAAAGGGAGCCCGCAACCAGCATGCAGCCGCCGGGCAGCGGTTCATCAATGATGACATAACCGCTCTGCGGCTGCTTCGGTGCCTTCAGTTCAAGCTGCACCCGCAAACGCTGCCCATGAGCCGCCACCTGCACGGGCGAGGTGCTCGCCGCTTGCAACGGCACATCATGATGACGCAGACCTTCATGCAGCCATTGCCGTTTCGCCACGGTGGGAAGGGAATCGATGGTAAGCACCTTCAAATCGACCGGCTTCTCATTGACGAAGGTCGTCAGCACGATGGGCGTGCCTTGGCCATTCTCCCATTTTACTCGCAGTTGGATTTTTCCGTTGGGCAATGCCTTCGGAGCTTTCACATGATGTTCATCCCATCCTGTGAATGGGAGCGAAGGGCCGTTGTTGAAGCTGGCGATGAAATCTTCGTCCGCGCTTGGAGTCTGATGCGCGCCGGTGCTGACCCAGTGTTCAGCCAAAGCCGCTGTCCACAGGCCTTGCAAAGCTGATTGCGAGCCGAGATCGACACCCAGCCGTTGAAGCAACAACTCCGCTGCTTTTTTCGCCAACGCGGAGCCGGGTTGTGCTTTCGCAGCCGCATAAAGCACGCTGGCGGTGGTGTCATCGTCGCTGCTGAGCCGTGCGGTGGTTTTGCTGCCGGTCCATGCGGGCTTGGCTTCGAGCGCCTTGAGCAGTTCCTTCGCCTCATCGCCACGATTCATGCGCTGGAACGCAGCCGCCAGCCACGCGAGCGCCGGATCGTTCAGTTTGGCACGATCACGATACAGGCGGTTCGCCACGGAGAAGTCCGCCTCGTTCACACAAGCCAGCGCATGCAGAATGACCGCCGCCTTGTCCGGCTCATCTGGTGGAATGATCGCCAGTGCTTTCTTCAAATAGCCTGTCGCTGTTTTGATCGTGGCATCCTCAACATCAAAGCCCAGCGCACGTGCCTCGATCAACGCCCACAGGCCGAGGCTGGTCACGATGCTGTCATGCTGCCATTTCACATTCTCCCACGGCCACCCGCCGTCACGTTGCAAGATCTGCAGCTCCGAAATTAGCAGGCGTGTGGCGTTTGCGTGGGATTCGCGATTTTTCTCATTGAGACCCGTGCGGGCGGCGGAAATACGGTTCAGCAGGCTGCTGGCAGGCGTTTGCGAAGAACCGAGTGCGGAAATGCCACGCAGGAGGCTGGCGGGTGAGGGGAAAATCCGCCAGACCACGCGCTGCAGGGCGGTTGCGGGCCATTCAATCTCTCCCGGCCTTTTGAGAAAGTGCGCGGATGTGGACTTATGTGATTCGCCGGCAGCCAAAGCATGGGTGATCTCCGACAATCCATTCGACCACTTCATTGTCTTTGCCGTTCCGTCGAGGCGGAAGATACCACGAGCGTCTGGTGTGGTGATGGCATCCAGCGGCACCGGGACAGAACCATCGGACTTGAGTGTGACCTGTTTCTCCTGGGTGATTTCGATGGGAGTGTCAAAGGAGTGTTGACTCGTGTCCGACAGTGTGACGATGGCCTTCGCATCTGTCTCGCCTTCAAGCGCGCCATGGAACAGCACTTGAGGGACAAATGTGTCTCCGGGCCGCAACGCCACTGGCAGGCGAATTTCGGGAATGAAGCCGGACTTTGTGATCATTTCCTTTTCCGCCTGTCCCACGCTCGTTGCGACGGTGCAGCCTCGGCTTGACAGGCGCCATGCGCCCGCGATTCCGGGCGCCGTCACAGACACTTTCACTTTGCCGGAAGCATCCGTGACGAGCGGGCAATGCCACTGCGCGTCGGGCGCGAAAGGCTGGCTGCCGGTGCGGCCGTCGGCAGTTTGAAACAGGGCTCCGACGATGGGTTGATTCCCAGCGCGCAGTCCTGAGACAACCTGGGCAAGCTGCGGATTGGAGGCGACACCAGCAAACGAGAAAGCTTGCGGCGACGAGGAATGTCCATTCTGCACGTGGGTTCCTCTTCTGACGCCCAGGGCACCTATCGTGTTGTTCCCGGTGACCGCCCCGCTTCCACTCAGCACCAAGTTTCCGCCTGAAGCGATGGCGCTGCCGAAGTTGACCGAAAAGCCTTCGATGGTTGATGAAGAGCTGCCGTCCGATGTCAGCGTTTGGACTGCCTGCGACGAGTCAAACCGGTTGAAGGCGATTGACTCTCTTTGGACGAGCAGGTTGTCGATGCTGTTGGTTCCGTTTTGTCGTCCTCGGTTCGTCTGCTGGTGCCAGACACTTCGCTCTCGCCCCTCCATCTCGCGCAGGCGATCGACATGGGACTGCATTTGCCCGGCGATCTTGATGACGTTCCCGGAATCGTCACGAGTCAGGAGTTTGGCCGCGGCACGATGCTCGAAACCGGCGTTGCTGCCGGTGCGCAGGCTGCCGCCACGGCGCACTCCGCCATGGAAGAATTCGTCGATGTCCTCGGTGTGATCCGGATTCTGGGCAAAGAGCGCGGAACTGGCGATCGCGAGGCTGAGCTCGGCGGCCACCGGTTCTCCGTTCGCATCCGTGGTGGTCAAGGTGATCTCGGCGTCTTCGCCAGGCTTCACCGGCTTTTCTGGTGCCTGGATGGTGATGTGGAGCGGTCGCTTCACCCGGAACCCACGCCGGGCACTGTGCAGTTTGTCGTCGTCAAGACACGCGACGCTGACATCAAACTGCGGCCAGTGCGCGGCGGCGATGACCACGGGCAGTTCATTGTGACCTGACTCAAGCTTGAGGATGCGATGCTCGATCATTTCCTCGCCCGCGAGCGTGACGAGCGCGAGCGGCGCGGCGATGCGGCTGTGCGCATCGACCTTGAGCATGGTTCCTTCATTGACCTCGTCATCGTCGCTGAAGAGACGCAGCTTTGTCGTGTCCTCGGGACCGGAAGCTTGCACGCTGGTGATGATCTCGACGGCGTTGCCGCGTGCGTCGGCGGCCTGCGCGTGAAGCTGATGCTGAACGGCGGATTGCAGCACGACGGTGGAAGTGCCGAGGCCGGTGGTGGCGTCGGTTTCGACTGCAAACTCCGCGATGCGCGCGGGTGCACTGGCATTTGGAATGTAAACGAGGCCGGGGAGCCCCGAGAGCACGGGATTCGTCGGTTGAGCATCGAGACGCGAGAGCGTGACCTTCACCGATGCCGCTGCCGGTTTGCCGCGATGATCGAGCGCCTTCACGCGAACGAGCGCGGGTTCGCCCGTGAGCGCAGGCGCGGGCAGACGATCCCACACGAGGCGCAATCCAGCGCTCAAAATGGCGACGGTGTGCGTCACATGGCGGCTGCGTGCGGGCAGGTCGGCATTGAAGGACACAAAGCCGCCCGGCTGAAACGCGCTGGTCTCCTGCGTGAAGGCGAAGACGCCCTTCGCATCCGTTTTACCTTCAAGCAGGCGTCCATCCGGCATGCGCAGACGCACGGGCTCGTCTGCAAGCGGCGAGCCCCAGGAGTAACTCACGCGCAGCGTGCCCTCGATGCGGTCGCCACGAAAAACGGCCTCTGGTTTCGTTTCGATGACAGCGCTGATCTCCTCGATCTCGAATTCCTTCACCTCAAACCATGCGCTGTGCGATTCATCGCCTTCCAACGCCTTCGCGGTGATGCGGTAGCTGCCGACCGGCGTGCTGGCAGGCAGGGGGACACTGTGCGTGAAGCTGCCGAAGTCGCCGAGCTTTGATTTCAGGCGGCGCAGCACGCGTCCATGGTCGTCGGTGATGCTGATTTGGTATTCACGACCGACGGGCACGCTGTAAGCGCCATCCTGCACATCGCGGATGATGCCGCGGAAGTGAATCGCATCGCCAGCCCGGTAGGCGGACTTGTCCGTGTAAAGGTAGCCGCGTCGTGACAGCGCCACGCTTTCACGATCCGTGCTGCCGCCGGTGATCTCCTGCGTCATGCCACGCAGATTGAGCCGCTGGATCGCCACGCCGGCATCGGTGCGCACATGCACACATAGATCGGCCGCCTCGCGGATCATTTCGCCACGCAGACGGAACACGCCGTCCTTCGCCGTTTTGCCCTGACCGATGATTTCCTTGCCGTTGCTGATCAAAACCTCCGCATCGGCCACGGCGATGCCTTTGACGCGATCCTGCACAAACACGAGCGCCTCCTTCCACGCCGACTGCACGATGAGGTCGATGTCACTGCGAATGACGATCGTGCTGGCCTGCCAGTCCTCGCCTTCGACGCGGACGAGGCACACGCCGGGCTTCGCATCGTCAAACGGCACGTCGATGGCCTGCTCGATCGGTTTGAGCCGTGTGAAACCCTCCACCGGCACCTCCCACGTTTTGTCCGGCTGGATCAAGTCGATGTCGAGCGAGCCGATGCCAGCCGAGCCATCGAGGCGATGACGGCTGCGGAAGAAGTCCTCGAGATTCAGGGTGTAGCGCGAGACCTTGAGCTTTTCGATGTTGCGCACGTTCACACGCACTTGCGCGGGTTCATTCGTGCGGAAGGTGCGCGGTGTGCGCAGCGCTAGCGAGCGCTCCGGCATCATCGCGGCACGTTCAGCGGCCAGTTGCTTCCAACCGCCCCAGTTCAGGCGCTGGAAGGTGTTCAGCGCGTCCTCATGGCGATCGAGATGCTCCGCCTGAATGACTCCGGTGCGGTAAAGCGCGAGTGAGGCCTCCTCGCTCTGCGGATGCTTGATGATGAGACGCGCCCACTCGGCGATGGCCTTTTCAAACAACGGTTTGGCCTTAGCGGCGTCCTTTTCCTTTAATGCCGCTGCGTAAGGCCACTGGCCGTTCAAGAACAACAACTGAGCGCAGCGGGCATCCAGCGGGTGCGCGGCGATGAAGGCGTCGAAGCGCTTCGTGGCCTCGTCGCGGTTGTCTGCGGCCACGGCTTCGAGACAGAGCTGGAACTCCGCCTCAACGATCCTTGCCTGCGCCTGCTGCCAGAGACCACCGTCGGGATGTTTGGCGATGTAGGCCCGCCATTGCTCGATGGCCTGAGGATAACGCCGCGCCGCGAAGTGCAGCGCACCGATCTGGAAGAACGCCATCTGCCGCCATGACTCCAGACGGTCCGTCGGTGTGCGTTTGTCGCTCTCATCCGCAGCGGGCGCGGGCCAGTCGGCGCGGTCGTAGAGCGTCTTGCAGGCTTCGATGGCCTCATCCGGCTTGTTTTGACCGATCAAGGCCTGCACGAGCGTCATCGCCGCCTCGGCGGATCGCGCATGCGCGGGGTAGGCCGTCAAAAAGGCACGCAACGCCGCGACATGCTTCGCAGGATCGCCTGCGTTGACGGCATAGGCCTGAATCGTGCCTTGTTGCATGTCGTTCTGGCCCTGCGCCATCTGCGGCGGGTCAAACTTTCGGTATGAAGACGGGCCATGACTGCGGCAGAGCAGCCATTCCAGCTCGCCCATGTCCGGCGTCGTGGCTGCGGCGGGTGGCCTGGCCTTCCAGAGCTTCAGCATGTCCTCGGCATAGACGCGTGAGGCATCACCCGCGCCGGTGACGAGCAGGTTCTCGATCAGCATCGCCCGCACCTCCCAGCGGCGGGCACTTGTTTCCTTCGCGGGAGTCTTTGGTGCCTCGCTGCCAGTGAGACCGCGCCAGTCCGGATCAAACTCACGCAGGTAGGCGTCGCAGGCTGCGGGGAATTCCTGATGCCTTTGGATGCGGCGGATGATCGACGCCGACTGAAACAGCAGGTTCTCGCGCACCGCAGGGCCGGTTTCGAGTTCCAAGGCCTTGCGGTAAAGCGCAAGAGCCTTGTTGTAAGCATCGCTGCTCACGCTTTGGCCTGGCACAGCGGGCTTTGTGAGCTCCTGAGCGAGCGTGACGAGAGATTCCGCCAGCTTTTCCTTCCGCGCCGTCGCAAACAGGCGCGTCGCCTCCGCACTGTAGATCGCCTCGGCTTCCTGATGCCGTTTCAATTCAGCCAGGCACTGCGCTTTGAGGAAAAGCGCCTTGCGCTGCCATGCGTGACCCGCAGGCACCGCATCGCAGTCGGTGATGGCTTTGGCATGCTGTTTGGATTCCGCCAAAGCCACGGCGCGCAGGTAGTGTGCGTAACCAGAATCCTTCTCAGCGTTGATGGCCGCGTCGGTGAGTTTCGTGGCGGCGTCCTGGTAACGCTGCTGTTGCAGCAGCAGGCTGGCGTCTTCGACCGGATCGGCGCGGAGTGTCTGGGCGAGTGCAAACGCGAGGATGAGGGTGGTGTGGTTGTTCATGATGCCTCCAATGAATGAGGCATTATGCGCATCCGGGGTTGCACAAGGCAAGACGCATGCCGTAGATGCGGTCAATTTACGATCTGTTTACAGACAACCGTCCCCCAACCATGAACCGCCGTCACTTCATCCAATCCGCCGCTGCCTTGCCCTTCATTTCCACCATCGCGGCGGAAAAGCCGAAACGTCTCGTTCTGCGTTCGTCATGGCAGACGGTGAACATCGGTGACATCGCGCACACTCCGGGGGTGCTGGCGCTGCTGGAGAAGCATCTGCCGGAGGTCGAGGTACGGCTGTGGCCGAGCAAGGTGGACAACGGCGTCGAGGAGATTCTGAACGCTCGTTTCCCGAAGGTGAAGATCATTCGCGGCGAGGAAGTGAAGAAGGCGTTCGAGGAGTGCGATTTCCTGCTGCACGGCTCGGGCCCATCGCTGGTCGCGCAGGCGGACGTGGTGAAGTGGTCGAAGGCCACCGGCAAACCTTACGGGGTGTATGGCATCACGTTTGCCTCGCAAGGATCGACCTCGACGAAGCCGTCATCGGACAAGTCGGTCTTGTCCACGATTGAGGTGTTCAATGGCGCGAAGTTTGTGTATTTCCGCGACTCGGTGTCGCTCGAACTCGCGAAGAGCAAGGGGTGCACCTGCCCGCTGATGGCCTATGGGCCTGATGGTGCCTTCGCGGTCGATTTGAAGGACGATGCGAAGGCCGAGGCGTTCCTGAAGGCCCACGATCTGGAGGAGGGCAAATTCCTTTGCTGCATTCCCCGCCTGCGTTACACGCCCTATTGGACCTTGCCTGAAAAGAAGGTGGCAAAGGATGAGACGAAGTTCGCCCGCAACGAGGCGATGAAGGAACACGATTGCAAACCACTGCGCGATGCGATCGAGAAAGTCATCAATCAGACCGATTTGAAGATCCTGCTCTGTCCGGAAGACAAGACGCAGATGGCGGTGAACAAGGAGATGATCTACGACAAGCTGCCGGACGCGGCGAAAGCACGCGTGGTATGGCGCGAGAACTACTGGCTCACCGACGAGGCGATCAGCACCTACCGCCGCAGCGCCGGCCTCTTTGGCCATGAGATGCACAGTCCGATCATGTGCATCGGCAACGGCATCCCCGCCATTGTTTGCCGCTGGGCGGAACAGACGAGCAAGGGCTTCATGTGGCGCGACATCGGCCTGAATGACTGGCTCTTCGACCTCGACAAGGAGGACGAACTCGCCCGCGTGGCCGACACGGTGCTGGCGATGGCAAAAGATCCTGCCGGATCGAAGGCGAAGGCCGCGAAGGCACGCGACTTCGTCATGGGCAAATTCGTCGCCAGCATGCAGGTGGTGAAAACCCATCTGCCGGCTTGATTCGACGGCCAAAACGCGGGCGCAGCAGATTTCCGCGAACTTTTTGGGATGGTTCCGCCACTTCAACCTGTGGCAGGCTGTTCTCGGCCTGCGCCCATGAATCTTGCCGTGGATACTAACCCTGTTCCTTCCTTGCTGGAACGCCTCTTTGCCGAAAGCGCTGAGGAGTTGAAGCGCTTCTTTGCCCGACGGCACGGCGGCGAGGAGGCGGCGCGCGATCTGGTGCAGGAGACGTTCTTGCAGATGGCACGGGGTCTGCGCGACGGGAAGTCGCCGAAATGCGCGCGGGGCTACTTGTTTGGCATCGCGCGGCATGTGAGTCATGCCGTGTGGCGGGAGAAGGACGCGGACAAGGTGCTGCCATTCGACCCTGATACCAACGAAACGCCTGCCCCCGAGCGAGATGAGCGCGTGGAGGCAGCGCGGGAGACGATTTCGGCGCTGGAGCCGGTGCAGCGTGAAATCCTCGACCTGCGTTTCGCCCAAGGGCTGTCGTATGCCGAGATTGCCGAGGCTTTGAGCATCCCCATCGGCACCGTGCGCTCGCGTTTGCATCACGCGGTCGCGGAGGTGCGGCAGCGTCTGGAATCTGAAAACCACTGAACCCCTCACGTCATGAAAACATCGTCCCTTCACGCACTCGTCATCGACCGGCATCTTGGCGAACTGACCCCGGAGGCTGCGGAACTGCTGGACCTGCACCTCGCGAGCAACGCCGAAGCCCGTGCCGAGGTGGAACGCATTCTCGCTTCGCTTTCCGCCATGCATGATGCGGTTCTGCGGCATCCGGAACTGGCGCATGTGCCGCCTGCGCTTGTGGAAAAGGGCGTCGCTTCTTCACCTCGCCGCTTCTTCGTCACGCCATGGCTCGTGCGTGCGGCGGCGGTCGCATTGCTCGCCCTGGTCACGGGCGTCATGGGCTATCACGTCGGCCAATCTGAGTCGCGAACGAGTGCGGGAACTGTCGAAACGCCTGTTTCATCGCCGCGAAAGGCGAGTCCCTGGGCACGCTATCGCATGAGCTTCGATCCTGCGGGCGAGGGCATGCAGGTGGTGCGCGTGGACACGCAGGATCTCAAAACGAACTCCATTCCATGAAACGAATCCTGCATCGTATGCTGACCGGTGCGCTGGCGCTGTGTCTTGCGGCCTGCCTGCCGGAAGAGCGCTTCTGGTGGTCGCCGAAGGGTGACCGTGCGGTCGTTTCCATCGAGGACAGACTGCATGTCGTCACGGCGGCGGGGGAAATCAGCGCGTTGCCGGAAGAACTGTCGATGAAGGATGCGCTGGTGAAGTCTGTGAGCTGGCTGCCGGATGGCAGCGGGTTTGTCTGCCAGCGCATCCGCCGTGTGGCCACCTGGGATGAGATCACAACCTTGATCCCAGAGGAGGAGGTCAAAACGGTGGACGCGTTCATGCCCGCCGTGCTGCCCTTGCTGGAGGTGGCAGGCAGACTGGCGGGTGAGAAGGCGACGCTGGAGACTGTCGTCAAAGCGCTGCCAGTGACTGCGATGCAGCGCTTTGGCGTGGCCATGTACCGTGCGTTTCAAAACGATCCCGCCGCCTTGCAGCGATTCGTGCAAACGCTGCCAGACGGCGACAAGCTCCTGGCTGAACTCAGGAAGGACGCGGCGGGCTTTGAGCTTCAGGAAGTCGTTCTTTTTCACCTGAATGCTCCTGCTGCGCCGGTGTCTCTGGCGCGCAGTCTTTTTCAGCCGTCGCTGCTGCCAAAGGTGTCGCCGCGGCAGCCTTTCGTGGCTTGCTTGAAGCTGGATGAAGAAGAAAAAAGCGCCGAACTGCACGTGCTGCCGCTCGATGGCGGCCGCAGCCAGTTGATCGCCCGCAATGTGTCCGGTGCGTTTGACTGGACGCCAGACGGTCGTTCACTGGTCTTCATGGCACCTCTCGGCGGTGACGGTGAGAAGCTGCAGAGCATCCATCGCGTGCAGGTGCTGGATGAAGCAGGAAAACGGGTGAAGTCCGGTGAGCCGCACACCCTCGCGACTGCCGTCACGCTCAATCGTCCCGCCTTGCAGGTGCTGCCAGACGGTCGTGTGCTCTTCGCCAGCCAGCCGGTCACCTTGCCTGTGGCAGGCACCGGAGCCGAGCTGGAGCCCAGGCTTTACCTCGCTGCCGAGGATGGCGGGTCAATCCAGGCGGTGCCGACCAGCCCCGGGGACCTGCCGACGAATCTCGGCTATTTCGTCGCGTCGCCCGATGGCAGGCACATTGCCGTGGTGGAGAGCGAGACGGACGCTGTGGCCGTCGTGGAAACCGAGACGGGCAAAACCCAGATCATTTCACCGCCGCAGCCGAAGTGGCAGAACCGCACGATGCCCGCCTGGAAGTCCGCCACAGAGCTCACCTTCGCCGCGCTGCATGAAGGACGGCCCGCGTGGATGCTGTGGAGCGAATCCAGCGGCCTGCGCTGCCTCAGCAGCTCCTGGCCGGCCGAAAGCACGGAGAAATGGCTGCACGAAGACAAGGAACGAAAATGAAAACCAGCCTCATCATTTCAGTTCTGCTGCTCACCAGCCTCGCCGCCAATGGCGCGGAGGATTTTGTCCTCTTCGAAGCGAAAGTGCGGCCCGTGCTGGCGAAGCACTGCTACGAGTGCCACTCCGTGGAATCAGGGAAGTCGAAAGGCGGACTGATGTTGGACACGAAACACGGTACGTTGACCGGTGGTGACACTGGACCCGCCGTGGTGCCCGGAGATCCGTCCAAAAGCCTGCTGCTGACCGCGATCAAGCACAGCGATCCCGATCTCGAAATGCCGCCGAAGGAGCCTCAACTGCCGGCGTCCGTGATCGCGGACATCGAAACGTGGATCAAGGCGGGTGCGGCTGATCCGCGTGTGGCGGCCGTGAAGGCTGCGGAACGCCCGCCGGTGGATTTGGAGGCTGGAAGGACGTTCTGGAGCTATCAGCGACCTCAAATGCCAAAATCGGCCGAGACGGGCATCGACGGGTTCATTCGAGCGAAGCTGAAGGAAGACGGTCTGCGACCAGCGGGCGAGGCGGAACCCGTGGTGTTGCTGCGGCGGCTGTATTTCGATCTCATCGGCCTGCCGCCGACGCCGAAGCAGGTGCAGGCGTTTTCGATGGCGAAACTGGAAGCGACCGTGGACGAGCTGCTCGCATCGCAGGAGTTCGGCGTGCGTTGGGGGCGTCACTGGCTGGATGTGGGGCGCTACGCGGAGTCGAACGGCCGTGAGTCGAACCTGACTTTTCCGCATGCCTGGCGTTATCGCGATTACGTGATCGACGCGGTGAATGCGGACGTGCCTTTCGATCGCTTCATCACGGAGCAGGTCGCCGGTGACCTGCTGCCGGCGAAAGACGATGCGGAACGTGCGCGGTTGCTCATCGCGACCGGATTTCTCGCCATGGGGCCGAAGGGCCTCAATGAGCAGAACAAGGCGCAGTTCGCCGCGGATGTGGCGGATGAGCAGCTCGATGCGGTGACACGGGCGGTGCTCGCCAGCAGCATCGCATGCGCCCGTTGTCACGATCACAAGACCGATCCGTTCAGCATGGAGGACTACTACGGGCTGGCGGGCATCTTCAAGAGCACCCAGACCTTTTACGGGAACTGGATTGACTCCGAGAACAACAATCACGGCCGTCTCATCCGCCTGCCGGAGCTGCCAGGACAGATCATCGTCGGCAGATCCATCCCGCAGGCGCGGGTGAAGCAGCTGCAGGCCGATCTGGCGAAGCTGAATGCGGACGAGAAGGCGCAGAACGAGTACATCCTCAAAGCGAAGCTCGAAGGACGCGACATCAGCGGTGAATTCAACAGGCTGCTGGGCAACTCCCTGCGCATCCTGTGGACGCGTGGCGGTGTGGAGGGTGCGCTCGATGCCGTGGACGAGAATGGTCGCGCCCGGCCGTTGTGCATGGGCGTGAAGGACGGCCGGATTCATGATTCGCCCCTCTATGAGCGTGGCGAGATCAGCCATCCAGGCAAAACCGTGCCACGTGGTTTTCCGCGCGTGGTGGATTTGAAGATCGGCATGCCGAAGGACCAAAGCGGTCGCCTCGAACTGGCGAAATGGCTCACCCGCCGCGACAATCCTCTCACCGCCCGCGTGATGGCAAACCGGGTCTGGCGGCATCTGTTCGGCGCCGGATTGGTGCGCACGGTGGACAATTTTGGCTTCAGTGGCGAGCGGCCGAGTCATCCCGAGTTGCTCGACTACCTCGCGATTCGTTTCATGGAAGGCGGCTGGTCAGTGAAGAGGCTGATCAAGGAGATTGTGATGTCGAAGACGTATCGGCAGACTTCTGCGAATGCGGAATTCGGAGTTCGGAATGCGGAGTCCAGTCCGCATTCCACAATCCGCAATCCGCATTTGATCGATCCCGACAACCGTCTGCTGTCGCATGCGAACAAACGCCGTCTCGACGCCGAGGTGATTCGCGATTCGATGCTCGCCGTGTCCGGGCTGCTGGACACGTCACGGCGGCCGGGCTCGCTCGTGGCGGAGCTGGACGGCCAGTCGGTGTCGCTGATCGGCTTCAATTCCAAGCTGCCGGCTGACCTTGATGGCTCGCATCGGCGTTCGGTTTATCTGCCGGTCATCCGGGATCACCTCCCAGATGTGCTGGAGCAGTTCGACGTGGCGAATCCAAACCTCGTCACGGGGGATCGTGATGTGACCAATGTGCCGCTTCAGGTGCTTTACCTTCTCAACGGCCCGTTTGTGCAGGAACAGGCCGCGGCGCTTGCGAAACGATTGATGAAGGAGAAACAAACGCTCCCGGAACGGGTTCGGTGCGCATTCTCACTGTGCTTCAGCCGGCTTCCGGACGCGAGAGAGCAGCATCTGGCCGAGAAGTTCTTTGGAAGCGGATCCCCTGACGAACCACAACTGATGGCGGTCTTCTGCCAGTCATTGCTTTCAAGCGCGGAGTTCCGATTTGCTGATTGAATCCCGACATGAGCTCAATCCAGCCAGTTTTCGATTTTCAAACCGGGGACCTTGTTGAAGTCCTTGATGTTCCGCGTCAGCACGACTGCGTCGTGTTCCAAGGCAATGCAGGCGATTTTGAGGTCTTTGCTGCCGATTTGCATGCCTGCCTTTCGAAAGGCGGCGAATCTGGCAGCGGACTCCATATCGTAGGGGAGTCGGATCAAGTCGCTCAAGATGTCGATGGTTTCGTTGAGCCGGGCGTAGGCTTCGGCCTCGCGTTGCGGAGAGTCTGCCTTGGCGATGTAGGCGAGCCAGCCCCGGAGGGTTTCATCAACGCTGATGATCGAGGTCACGACACCGGACTGCGATGCGACGATACGGCGGCGAAGGTTTTCACCGAGGGTGGTGCCGTCCGCCAGCTCACGGAGGTGATTGGTGTCCAGGATGAACATGAAGCTGTCATGGGGCTTCGGACTTGCGCCATGCCTCGCCAAGCGCCCACGCTTCACGGGTCATCTCATCGTCAGGAAGCCTGCCGAAAACACGACTGCCGTCCTTGCCACTCTTTCGGATCAGCTCACGCACAGCTGCCTGCTTCCGGCGGGCGCGGGCAGCGTCGTCTTCAACGACCAGTGCCGCTGGTTCGATTTCCATTGTCTTCATGGCGCAAGAATACCCGCGACCTCCGGTTTTCCAATCTCATTTTCTGCACGCAATCTGCATGACCAGAATCACCTCCACACTCTTCGCCTTTCTGCTGGGATCGCTTTTGCAAGCCGCCGCAGCACCTGCATGCCGCATCGAAGTCGTCGAAAAAGGCAGCGGCTGGCCGGTGCCGCTCGTGGAGCTGCGCACGACGCACAATCTCAGTTTCATCACCGACAACGCGGGCGTCATCGCCATGGACGCACCAGAGCTCATGGGACGGGAGACCTGGTTCACGGTCATCGGACACGGGTATGAGGTGCCGAAGGATGGTTTTGGCTTTCGTGGCGTCCGGCTGAAGCCGGAGCCTGGCAAAACATTGCGGGTGGAAGTGAATCGCGTGAACATCGCGAAGCGAGTCGGCAGGCTGACTGGCGCAGGCTTGTTCGCGGAAAGCCAGAAACTGGGCCGGGAGCTTGAGTGGAAGGACTCGGGCGTGTTCGGCTGTGACAGCGTTCAGAACGCGGTGCATCGCGGGCGTCTGTTCTGGGCCTGGGGCGACACGACGATGCCGAACTATCCTCTGGGCATCTTCGACATGAGCAGCGCGACAACCTCGGTGCAGCCTCTGGCTTCGCTGGAGCCGCCGCTGCGTTTGAAGTTCGATTACCTCACCGACGACCACGGCAGACAACGTGGTGTGGCGAAGATGCCCGGCAGCGGTCCGACCTGGGTGACAGGATACGTCAGTCTGCCCGACAAGAGCGGCGCGCAGAGGCTCGTGGGCAGTTATGTGAAGATCAAACCGCCGATGGACGCCTACGAGTCCGGCTTGTGCGTGTGGAATGATGAAACGAGCCGTTTCGACCTGTTGCGTGTGCTTTGGACGATGTCGGAGTCCGCGCCGACGCAGAAGCCCATGCCGGAAGGTCATCCTGCCTTTTGGAAGGACGAAAACGGGAACGAATGGGTGTTGTTCGGCAATCCTTTTCCGTCACTGCGCTGCCCTGCGACGTTTGAGGCGTGGCAGGATTCATCGACGTGGGAGGTATTGAAACCACAGTTTGTGCTCGCCGCTGCCGATGGAGCAGCGGTCAAACCGCACAGCGGCTCGATCGCTTGGAATGAGCATCGCAAACGCTGGGTTGCCGTTTTCATGCAGGCCCTCGGGAAACCATCGGCCTTTGGCGAGCTTTGGTATGCCGAAGCCGACGCGCCAACGGGACCGTGGGGGCCGGCGGTGAAGGTGATCACGCATGAGAACCACACCTTCTACAATCCACGCATCCATCCGGAGTTCACACCCGCTGGATCGCCCGTTCTGTTCTTCGAAGGCACCTATACCAAGGAGTTTGCCGATCATGCGCAGGCCACACCACGTTACGATTACAACCAGGTCCTCTACCGTCTCGACCTCGACGACCCAAAACTGAAACCTGCGGGAGAAAAACCATGAACACGATCTTTTCACGACGCGAGATGCTGACGACGATGTCGTCCGGGGTCGGCTGGCTGGCGTTTGCGGCGCTGGCTCAGGGAAAAAGCGGCCTGGCATCGAAAGCGGCGCATTTCGCGCCACGGGCGAAGCGGGTCATCTTTCTCACCATGCGTGGCGGGCCGTCGCATGTGGACCTTTTCGACTACAAGCCGGAGCTGGCGAAGCGCGATGGCAAGAGGGCGGCGCTCGGCCGAGACTCGGCAGGCGCGAAACTGTTCGGCGCGGTGCATCCCTTCGGTCGATACGGCCAGTCAGGCCAGTGGATGACGACGCTTTACCCCCATCTGGCCAGGCATGCCGACGACCTGTGCATCATCAACTCGATGCACACCGACCTGCCGAACCACGCGCAGGCCTTTGTGCAGATGCACACGGGCAGTTTTCAGTTTGTGCGGCCTTCGGTGGGAGCGTGGACGCTTTACGGCCTCGGCACCGAGAACGACAATCTGCCCGGCTTCATCACGCTGAACCCGCCCGCGGACAACGGGGGGGCGCAGAACTATGGCAGCGCGTTCTTGCCAGCGATCTGCCAGGGCACGCGCATCGGCGGATCGCAGCTGCCTGATCTGTATGCCGCGCTGTTGAAGAAGGATGTGGCCCCGGGACCGCCGATGAAGAACATCGAGAACAAAGTCGTGTCGCGTGACCTCCAACGGGCACAGATCGACCTCATTCGCGGGCTGAACGAGCGGAAGATGGAGCGGGACGGCGCTCATCCGGAGATCGAGGGAATGATCCAATCGTTTGAACTGGCGTTTCGCATGCAGAGCGAGGTGCCGGAGGTGCTCGACTTGCGCGGCGAGTCGGAGGCGACGCTGAAACTCTATGGCATCGGCCAGGGGAAGGATCAATTCGCGCGGCAGTGCCTGCTGGCCCGGCGTCTGGCCGAAGCGGGTGTGCGTTTCATCGAAATCGCCTCCGGCGTGCAGTGGGACCACCACAACCGCCTGCGCGAGCAACTGGCGACGAACTGCGCGGCCACGGATCAGCCCATCGCGGCGCTTTTGAGCGATCTGAAAGCACGAGGCATGCTGAACGACACGCTCGTGGTGTGGGCAGGCGAGTTCGGGCGCACGCCATATGCGCAGAGCGGTGATGGTCGTGATCACAATCACAAAGGCTATTCCATCTGGATGGCCGGTGGCGGTGTGAAGGGCGGCCTGCGTTACGGCAGCACGGACGAGATCGGCTACAAGGCGGCGCAGAACCCGATGCACATCCACGACTGGCACGCCACGATCCTCCACCTGCTCGGCCTCGATCACACCAAGCTCACCTACAACCACGGCGGCCGGAATTTCCGCCTCACCAACGTGGGTGGCGAGGTGGCGCCGGGGATTCTGGCTTGAGATAAGGATTGCGTCCGGGCAGGGCGGGAGACTATGATCGGCTCAGATTCAACGCGGAGATCCTGCGTGGATGCTGGTCGAGGTTTTACACGACACTGCCATGAGAGACGATTCCACTGATGCTTCAGAGCTGCCACGTAAAGTCTCATCGGGATGGGGCAAGTTGTTTCTGGGATTGCTGTTTGGCGGGGCTGCCGGTGCCGGCGCTCTTTATGTGACGAAGGTCGATCCTTCGCTGCTGGACAAACTGAAGCCGCAGGAGGCCGCCGCAGTGGCGGTCAGCGCTGCCGTCGGGCCGGAAGTGGTCGAGGAGACCGTGAAGCACGAAGGGCTGCCACGCACCCCATTTGAGATGGGGCAGCTCCCGCCGGGGGAGATGGTCGAGTCGATCAAGATCACACTCGGTGTGGGCACGGATGGCGATCCTTTGAAAGAGCCGGTGGATGTGCACCTCGGGCTCGGCTTTCCGCTGCGGCTGTATCCGCTGGGCGGGATGAAGCGTGAGCCTTCCTTTGCGGCGTTTCCGTTCAAATCGTCCCTCAACGAGATGCTGACCGAGATCGGGCCTGGAAAGATGGCCACGTTTGAGTTTTCGGCGAAGGAAGGTGACGTGGGATTCGACACGTTGGGGACTTCTCAGCAACTCCTGACCGGTGTGAAGTGCGGTGACTTGCAGAGCATCGGGTTTGCCTCCCAGGGGCGCACTGACTGGGTGCTGGCGGGCTATCGCATCGAGGTGAATGGCAAGCTTTTCGCCGCCAACGGCCTGGTGGACGTGCATGCGCAGAAGAAGCTGGCGTCCAGTCGCGAGAGCCTCATGAAACTGCTGCCGGAATACGAGGCGAAGACCAAACGCGCGGATCTGAGCGACTCGGAAAAGGCCGCTCTGAAGACGGAGCACGCTTTGGTGCGTGCCTTGAGCGGGCGTGTGGTGGGGGCGACTCCGTGGTATGAGGAGGCGGATGAAAAATTCCAGCCGGTGCCGATGGCTGGTGCGAAAGTCGAGAGTCTGCGCGTGACACTGACCGGCGGCAGCCAGCCGCAGCAGGGCACACGCAATCCCGTCTATCTCGTGGCAGGAGCGCGGAAGTTCCTGCTCTCCTCCGAGGCCGATCCGTTGTCCGATGACGAAAAGCCGCGCCTGTTTGACATCGCTGCCTTCGAAGTGGCGATGAATCCGCTGACGAAACAAGCGCTGGACGCGCCTGGCGTCGGTGTGATCGGCAGTGGAGCGCCTGCGGGCAAGATTCCAGATCGTGCGCAGCTCCAGCGCGTGCAGGTCGAGGCGGACGGACAGGTCATCTATGACAGTGACAAGCAGGCGGACGACAAGACGCTGCTGCCTTCGGTGCGTTTGACGCCGGTGGCGCATTTCGACGAGTCGGGCGGGCTGGTGCGCACCCCGGCCACAGGAACAGAGATCCCCGTGTGGATGTCGGGAGCGAAGCTAGCGGGCGCACCTGCGGCCACGCCACTGCCGCCGGAACCCCAGGTGCCGGTTTTGCCGCCGATTGTCGGCCCGCCCATTGGTTTGCCGCCGCCACCATTGCTGCCGCCGGTGCGCACGGTCCTGCCCGGCGGACTGCCGCCCCCGGGCGGAGGTTTGCTGCCGTTTCTGAATGCGCTGGCTCAACTGCTTTTCCCGCTGCCGCCGCCAGCGGCTCCCTTGATCAGTGGTGTGCGCATCACGCCGACGACTCCGATTGTGCGTGATGGAGACGCGGTGACGGTGACTTGGGCTGTTGGTGGCAACACGTCGAACATCGCCGCGTGGCGTGTCGATCTGTTCGCCGTTCTGCCGCACAAACCGGCGCCAGTGCTCATCACGCCGATGTCCACGTTGATCGGCGTGCCAGCCGGATCCACCGCGGCGGTGATGCCCCCGATCAACCGTGCCGCCGTGGCCGGTTTGCTCGCTCCCGGGTCGGCGGAGGCGCTTTATCTCTATGTGCAGCCGCGTGTGACGGCGCTCGGCCCGTTGGGAAATGTGATCACGGCGGCGAATGGCTCGCTGCTGCCGTTGTTCCCGGCTGGGACGCCCACGGCAGCCGTCAGTCTGCGTCGTGGCACCGTTTTGCGGCCGCCTCCGGTGCTGGCCAGTGCGGTGGCTCCGAGTTTCCAGGTGACTCCGGCCGTGACGCCACCGTTTTTGAATTTGTCCGCAATGCCGCTGGCTGATCCGCTCGCGATTCGCAATGCGTGGAGCCTCACCGCCGAGCACGGCAGTCACTTCGGGCTGTTGTTTGCCAGCCATGAGAACATTCCCGGAGCAGTGACCCTGCCTGCGTGGAGCACAGCCTCACGACCGACGGGCGACGGAGCGGAGACGATCACGATCCGCTTTGAAGGCTTTGTGCCTTGGCCGCCAGCGGGTGCGAACGGACTGCGCTCCATCGCCCATGTGGGTTTTGTCGGCGGATCATCGGCGGTGACGACGGGCCAGATCCTTGCACGGGCGGAGCTTAGCAGCGGCCCGCTGCGTCGGAATTTGTCGGGCTCGGCCGTTCTGGGCTTCACGCAGCCGTTTTTCATGATTCAAACGACCGCGCCGATCCCCGCGGCTCCTTTGACGAAGTCCCAGCCGCTGATGCTGGTTGACATGCCGCTGCGTTCGGATCGTCTGGGCGCGAACAACCTGGTGGGCTATCCGCTCGATCCGGTCAACGGTGCGGCTTACTCTCTCGCGGGGCCTCCTGCCTTCAATTTCGCCGCCTACACAGCCCAGGCGGGCACCGGCACGATGTATGTGACGGTGACTTACATGATCATGATGACCACGGGCGATCTCACCGACTCCGTCGGCGTCATTGGGGCACGTCTCGTTCCTGACAACACACCATGAAAACGCTCACGCTTCTTTTATTCGCCTTGGGTGTCGGCGTCTCTCCGGCGGCAGACGGCGGAGTGCATGGCCGCGTCTATGGTCAGGATGAAAAAGGGGCCAACCTGGGGCCGGTGGCGAATGCGCAGATCGAATTGAAGAGCGAGGCAGGCGGAGGGGTGGTGACGGCAAAAACGAACGAGTTCGGCTACTACCAGATCGCAACTCTGAAAGCTGGAGCTTATCGCTACAAGGTCACAGCGAGTGATTTTCGCATCGAGGACGAGCAACGCGGCTTCGCCATGCCGCAGGACACGCGTGAGTTTGTGCATGACTTCCTGCTCACAAAGGAAGTGAGGCCCGGCACGCCTCCCAGCGGCATCGCGCAGTCAAACATCGTCCAGCCTGCCGTGCATGGCCGCGTTTACGGACAGAATGAGAAGGGCGAGAACCTCGGCCCGCTTCCAGGAGCCAAGATCGAGCTGCTTTCCGGCCCGGGAGGCACGGTGGTGGCCACGGCGACGGCCAACTCGCCCGGCGGCTACTACGAGATCAAGAACCTGCCGCCCGCCGATTACGGGTATCGTGTCAGTGCCGTCGGATTTGAGACCGAGAACGCCGGACGCGGGTTCACCGTGCCGAAATCGACGCTGGAATACGTGCATGACTTCCTGCTGTCGAAGACGCCGCCGAAGCGAGATCGTTGCGACCTCGCCATCCTGGTGGTGAAAGTGATCCGCAGCGGCAAAGATCGCTCCACCGACGCACGTCTGCCGGTGGCGAATGCCAAACTGCTGCTGCAGCCGCAGGGAAGCCAGCAGGCGCCGGTGAACCAGCCCTTCGTGACGGATGCCAGGGGCGAATACATGGCGAAGCTGCTGGGCGAGGGCAGTTACACCGTCGCCATCGACGCTCCGGAGTGTGAACCCTTCACCGGACCGCTGGTGGTGAAATGCGACAAGGACGGCTCGGTTATTTTCGAACTCGAGCCCTGCAACGAACTGCAGCACGGCTACGTGCGGGTGATGCTCAACGATGGCTGGGGACCCTCGGCACAAGCGAAAGCCGCGAGCGAACGCGCCTGGCAGCGAGCAGGGAAGGCGGGGCCGGTGGATTGCGCGCTGAATTACGCGCAAGGCCTCACACGCCTCAGCTCAGGCGACTACGGCGGTGCGCAGCAGAGTTTCGCCGCAGCCATCGGCCAGAAGAGCGACGCGGCGGTTTGGGACCGTGCTTGTGAGGCTCGTTTGTGGATGCATCTGTGCCTGCATCAGCCCGGACAGGCGGTGAAGGAAATCCGCTCCCTGGTTCAGCGTCATTACGCCAACCGTGCTGCCACACCAGCTTCGAAGGACACGGCGCACGTGTGCGGCATCGCGCTGGGTTTGATCAAAGGGCCGTGGCGTGATCAAGTGGGCGCCGGGGATGCGGTTCTGCTCGAAAGCGAGCTGCTGGGCGCGCTGAAAGGCGAACTGCAGGCGGAGTGTGCCAAGGCTCGCGATCACGTGACGGCTGAGCACGACAAACTGAAAGCCGCCGAGGACGCCGCACGAAACAAACTCGTGGCCGAGGTCACGGAGAAGCGGAATGCCGAGATCTCCCGCCTGATGGAGCGGCAGAGCGTCCTCAGCCGCGATGTGGCCGCGCTCGATGCGGAGATCCAGACGCTGCAGACGACGGTGAACGGGTTTGACCAGAAATACCGCGTTCAGATCGTCGGCTTCATGCAGCAGCGGCAGCAGATTGCCGCGCAGATCGCGCCGCTGCAGGCTCGTTTTCAGCAGATATCCGCCTGCATGGCCCAGGATCAGGTGGAGCTGCGTGGAGCAGCCCAGCAGCAGCCGCCGATCACGGAAAAACAGACGTTCCAGCCCGGCATGCGCCAGGAAATGGGCAACTCGCAGGCCATCCTGGCCGAGATTCAACAGCATCAGGTCGAGATGCAGCAGATCCGCACCCAGATGGCCGCGATCCAGAACCAGGATGCGCAGATGGCCGCGCAGATCGCGAATCTGCAGAACCAGTTCCAACGCGAGGTCGGCAATGCGCAGGCCAGCCTCAACAGCAAGCTCCAGCAGCGCGAGCGGATGGCGAACGAGTTCGACACGCTCGACCGCCAGCGTGTCGCCCCCTTTGATCCTGCTGCCTTCACGACACCGGAGATCGATGATCTCGCCCGGCGGCGGAACTCGCTCAAAACGTATTCCGATCTGCCGTTGGAGCCGCGCCGGGAGGAGTTGCTGGCTCAATTCAATTGCGGAGCCGCCAAGGAGCCGAAACGGCCAGCCAATTCGGTTCCTGGCGTATCGATCAACGAGCCGGCCATCACCGTGAAGCGTCCCGCCGCTGTTTCCGCCGCCACTCCTGGCTCCAGTGTCATGCGGGCGCTGCCTGCCTCGCCGGTTTCAACCGTTCCGGCGATCAACCAGCCGCCAGTGACGCCCATGCCGGTGAATCCTGCCACGCCCCCTGCGAAACCACTGCCCGCAGCAGCCACCGCCGTCAGGCCGCCGCCGAATGCCGGCGATCCGGCGGAGGTGGTCGTCAGCAACAACCACACCGGCGCGGTGCGTGTGTTTGGCATCAGCATCGGTGCTGAGCGTGAGCAGTTCGTCCGTTCCCTGCAATCGGGCGAAGAGGCCATGATCCCCGCCAAAGTGGGCGAAACTCTCATCATCAAGGCCACCACCGGCGGCCAGGAGCTTCAACGCCGCACCATCGGCAAGAAGCTGGAGGTGCTGAAGGTGGGGGGACCACGAAACTGATCACGGTGCTGCCTGCACTGCCAGACGGATGAAGCGGCGGCCGCCGCTGCTCATGGGTTGTGCGTCACGGACGACCAGAGTCGTTTCGGTGTCCTCCACCACGATGGTGTGGCCAGCACCGGAGTGCCAGGTGGCCAGATCGTCGGAGACTTCGATCTGATAGCTCACATCGGTGCGTTTCATCCGCCGCGGCACTGTGAGGGTCAGGTACTGCTCTCCGCTGCTGGAGGTGAGGCTGCCAGCAGGCATTTGCAATGGGGTCGCGGGCATAGTGGCATTCAGGCCGAGCGCGTACTTGATCAAGTTGGCCAGTTGGTCCGTGGAATTGACGGCGGTGTCGGCACCGTAGGTCGTGCGCCAGGCGGCCAGGGTGGCGGGAATCTGCCCGTCGAGGGTGAGATTCCAGGTGATTTCGTCATTGAGCAGGCTGCTCGTGTCGAGGCGCACAAACGGTGTCGGGTCCTGAACCGTCGCGGTCACCGTGTGGCTGCCGTTGCCGATGAAGTCTGAAAGCGTGGTCAAGGAGGTGCCGGTCTGGCCAGCCTGCGTGACGCCATCGATCTTCCAACTCACTTGCAAGGCGAGGCCGCTGGAGGGTGACTTCGGGGTCACTTGGAAAGACAGCGTGGAAGGCGTGGTGACGGTGGCTGTGGTGGACTCCGGCGAAAAGTCATCGAGCGGACTGACGCGGCTGTAGTATTGCAGCACGAACTGCTCGCGATTCACCTGACCGCAGGGGCGATTGAGGTTTTTCATCAACGAATTGTTGTGAGGGCGATACCAGCCGGACGTCCGATACATGGAGCCTTCGAACAGGCCGGCCAGCGCATCGTAAGTCAGTGTTTCGGGAGTTGGAACGGGAGTGGTGGCTTCAATCCAGTGATTCCACCGGATCAGTTCACGCGTGGTCTGGGCGGTGTTGTTCGCACGTTCGTAGGGCGTGTAGATGAGGTACTCGGTGTCGTATTCGTCCGCCAGTTGAGCGAAGGAATGGCCGATCTCATGTTCAACGACGGCGGCACTGAGCGAATGAATCGACGCCACCGAGATGCTGCCGCCTGAGCCGCCGTATTTGGTGTCGTTCACCAGCACCACGGGCACATCGTACTCAGGCACATGCTGGTTGAGCAAGGTGTATGCCCTGGTCGAGCCGTTCCCGGCCAAAGTCAGCAGTTGGGACACCGTCGGCGTGTTGAAACCCGTGCTGAAGTAGGTGTCGCGAGTGCCGTTCACGCCACTGGTGTTGCCGTTGTCGCAGCCGCTTTGGTTCGAGGCGATCTCGATGCGGTAGATGTTGCAGTAGCTGCGATACTGCTGCCACGGCTCCTTGGAGAAGAGGAAGTTCACCGCAGTGTTCACGTGCGTGGCGAAGTTTGGCATGTCTGCCGTGGTGTAACCCTCCGACAGGAACACCACATTGATCCGCTGGGAACGTGGGCCGTTCTCTTCGACTGCGACCAAGGTCGCGGTCTGTGCCTGGAGCAGCGTTTGCATGCCCAGGAAAAGCAGAATGGCGATGGCAAGCCGGTGACTCATGGAATCGGCAGGGTGGCCAGCAACTGGCCGAGGGGTTCCACGTCCAGCGCGGCGGGTTGTGAACCGGCGAGGCGGTAAATCTTCACCCATTTCGCTCCTGGAGTCGCCGGCATGCGCACCTGGGTCATCACGTCATCGGTCAGTTTCAATCGGGCGGCCTGCGGCTGGCCGGACGATGTCGCCACGTTCGGATCGAGGACGACGCAAGGCTCATCCGGCGCCGCGCTCGTCTCCTGGGCCAGCGCCCGGTGGCTGGCGTCCAATACCCGCACGCACCACATGCCTGGCTGCCACGTCATCGGGCCACGGCGGCGATGAAAATCACCCTCCACACGGTCAGCCGCGTCCAGGGAGATGACGCCTCCACGCAGCGCCAGTCGATAGACCTGCATCACGGATTTCCCGCCATTCAACACGAGCGCGGGACGAGGCTGCACGGACGCCTCGGGAGGTGCGGCCGGCTGAGGAGCGGTTGGTAGAACAGGGCTGGCTTCCGCCTTGGTTTGGGCGGTTTGCGGGCGGTTCTGCCCTCCTGCATCGTGGGTGATTCCGGGTGCCGGCAGGAACCAGACCGTGAGCAACACCAGCGCCAGCAGAGCCAGCGCGGCAATCAATGCATTGGAAGACCTTTTAGGCATTCAGGGTGTCAGACTTGCAGAATAGCCGATCACAACGCCCGCTGCCATGCCAAACTTGATCTCAGGCGTGCCGGCCCTTGAAGGTCAGTTCGGCGACGCCGCTCTTGTCGAGTCCGCCAAGACCGAGAGTGACCATTTTGTCATACTGGGCCTTCGTGGCGTCGTTGAGCGGGAGGTTGAGGGCGACCGACTTTGCGATGTCGGCGGCGATGCCGCTGTCCTTCGCGGCATGCTCGGCAGAGAACCAGCAATCGTGCTCGCGGGCGACCATGTCGGCGCTGTCGGTCTCCAGAACCCGGGAATTGGCTCCGGTCTGGCTGAACACCTCGCGGATCATGCCCAAATCGTGGCCCAGGGCGGCTGCGAGGCCCAGACCTTCGGCAAGGCCGGCGGTATTGATGTTCATGACCATGTTCACCAGTGCCTTCACCTCCGCCGCACGGCCTGGACCGCCGATGAAGCGGCGGTTCACGCTCATCTGCTCGATCATCGGCTGCACCTGGTTGTAGATGGCTTCATCGCCAGCGAGCATGAGGTAGAGCTTGCCTTCGCGGGCATGGCTGATGGATGACGCCATGCAGGCTTCGAGGCTGTGCGCGCCCGCTTTTTCGGCGGCGGCATAGACCTCACGGTGGATCGTGGGCGAAAGCGTGGCGCAGTTGATGAAAATCTTGCCCTTGGCGTTCGTCAGCAGGCTGTCGCCGCTGGCGAGGAAAATGGCGCGCATGGCGGCGTCGTTCGTGACGACGGTGAAAATGACATCCGCGGCGGCGGTGACATCGGCCAGCTGCGTGCAGGCCTTGCAGCCGAGTTCCGCGGCCAGTTCAGCGGCGGCCTGGGTGTTCACATCGAGCACGGCGGTGACGCTGTAGCCACAATCTTTGAGGCGACGGGCCATGTTGGCCCCCATTTTGCCGACTCCGACGAAAGCAACGGTTTGAGACATGATTGGTTGGGTGTGGTTGGATTACTTGAACTCGGGATAGAATGGATTGTGCGCCTTTTCTTCTCCGACCGTGGTCAACGGCCCGTGTCCGGGGCAGATGACGGTGTTGTCAGGCAGGGAGAAAATCTCCTGGCGATTCGTGGCGAGAGCGTCGGCATACGAAACCATGCCGCCGCCCATGCTGGAGGCAAACAAGGCATCGCCGACGACGGCGACGGGGCGCTCAAGGCCGCTCACCACGTAGGTGATGCCGCCTTTCGAGTGCCCCCAGGTGCTGCGGGGCTCGATCTTGAGGCCGCCGGTCTCCCAGCATTCCGTTTCGCCGAGCTTGAACGACGTGGCGCCATCAAAGGCCTCGCGTTCATGCACGAAGGCGGTCACGGCCCCGTCAGCGGAGAGCTTTTTGAGGTCGAGGATGTGGTCCGGGTGCGTGTGCGTGATGAAGATGAGGCTGAGGTTCAGGCCATTCTTCTCGATGAAGTCGATCATCGGCGAGGCATCGGCCCCGGTGTCGAACGCGACGGCATTTTTCGTCTCCGGGTCCCACACGAGGTAGGCATTCACGGTCATGTCCTGCCAGGTTGTGTTGAACTGTGCCAGCCCCGGAAGCCGCACCTCGAGCGGACGCCAGGCGTTTTGCGACATCGTCACCAACGACGGGCCATGGAGATTGAGATGCGGGGCCAGCCGGAGCAACTGCGCGTAGTCCGCCTGGCCACCACGGGCGGCGACGATCTCATCGGCGGTGAGCCCGGAAAGGGCGGCGAGCTTTGAATCGCTCAAGGCGAGGCCGCGCTGGGCCTTGGCGAGCACATCATTGAACAGATCTTCGAGGGGAATTTGCATCGTGGCGATTCAAGACCTTCTACGGATGATGGCAAGGTTTTATGTTTCAGCCGGGCATCCCTTGCCTGTCAAAACTGCTCGCGTAACATCCGCGCCGCATGCCTGACCTCGACATTCGTGAAATCCACATCCTCCGCGGCCCGAACATCTGGGCGAACTATCCGGTGATGGAGGCGTGGGTCGATCTCGGCAGCTTGAAGGACACCGGCTCGGACGAAGTGCCCGGTTTCAACGAACGGCTGAAGGCCTGGCTGCCCGGCATGATCGAGCATCGGTGCAGCGTGGGCGAGCGTGGGGGCTTTTTTCAGCGTCTCGACCGAGGCACCTATCCGGCGCACATTCTCGAGCATGTCACGCTGGAGCTTCAGACCCTGGCGGGGCATCCGCTGGGCTTTGGCAAGGCCCGCGAGACTTGCGTGGAGGGTTTGTACAAAGTGATCGTCCGTTTCGATGACGAGGTCGTCGCGCAGGAGTGCCTGCGGGCGGCACGTGAGTTGCTTCTCGCGGCTTACACAGGTGGCAGCTTCGATGTCGCGGCGGAGGTGAAGCGCCTGCAAGACGTGGTGGACCGCAATGCGCTTGGTCCGAGCACGAAGGCGATTGTCGATGCGGCCAAAGAACGCGGCATCCCGTGGCGACGCTTGCAAGAGGGCCGCAGCCTCATCCAGCTCGGCCAAGGGGCGAAACAGCGCCGCATCTGGACGGCGGAGACGGATCGCACCGGTGCCATCGCGGAATACATCGCTCAGGACAAGGATCTCACGCGCACCTTTTTGAAGCAGGCCGGCGTGCCCGTGCCGGAAGGCCAGACCATCGGCAGCGCGGAGGAGGCCTGGGAGGCGGCGCTGGATATCGGCCTGC
>NZ_JACSRD010000100.1 GCF_014879935.1 Prosthecobacter sp. | reverse complement strand
ATCCGTTATCCAACCCGTGAGTACAACTTCTTTCTCTCGCCTTTTGAGGTTTTAAAACACTGCCTAGGCTTTAGCCGATCAATGACATCCCGAACGTGCCAAACCGTCGGCTAAAGCCTAGACTCCAACTCACCCATTCGACCCATGTATCGCTGGCGAAAACTCAATGAGGAAGAGCGTGTCGCAACGCTCGCTTGGCGTCGGCAGATGAAGCGTCCGCCGCACAGCCCGCCTCATCTCGATAGCGGTCAGCGGCATTACTTGATCACCGCCGCCTGCTATGAGCATCGGCCGCATATCGGTCACACGGTGGAGCGCATGAATGCGTTCGCCGCAGCGTGGCTCGACGCTCTCCAGGAGCACAGCATTGGCATCGCTGCCTCGGTGGTGCTGCCGAATCACTATCACGCGCTCGTCTGCACTTCCGAGGTGAACATGCTTCTCAAGCGACTCGGCCGGCTTCACGGCCGCTGCTCCTTCGAATGGAACGGTCAGGAAAACACGAGGGGCCGCCAAGTCTGGTGCAACGCCGTCGAAACCGTGATGAAGAGCACGGACCACTTCCACGCCACGGTGAATTACATCCATCACAACCCCGTGAAACACGGCTACGTCGAAAAGTGGACGGATTGGCCTTGGTCCAGCGCGTCTGATTTTCTCTCCGAAACCAACCGCGACGAAGCAGAGCGCCTGTGGAAGACCTACCCGATCGACCGCTACGGCTCTGGCTGGGACGATCCAGGAATGTGATCGCGAATTCCGACGTTGGAGTCCAGGCTTTAGCCGATCAATGACCTCCCGCACACCCCAAACCGTCGGCTAAAGCCTGGACTCCAACTCACCCCATGAAGCGCCGCCATTTCATCCACACTCTCGCCGCCACGCCGCTGCTGGCGGTGGATGCGCCGCGCAAAGCGCCGTTTCGGGTGATCTACAGCAATGACCTCACGAATATCACCTCGTGCGTGAGTCCCTTTCATGCCGCCCGGGAGCCGTTTCGGCCGGAGATGCTCGATGCGTCAATTGATGAGGTCGCTGGCTTGGTGGATGCGCACTTTCTCCAGCCGGGGCTCGGCGTGGTGCCGCTGTGGCCGAGCAAAGTGATCGACCTGAAAGAGCACTTTGCGTGGATCAAACAGCGCTATGGGCAGAAACCGGATTCGTTCAGCCAGTTCGTGCTGAATGGTGGCGACATCGTGCAACGCTTCATCGACCGCTGCCGCTCCAAGGGACAAGCGGCTTTCGTCTCGCTGCGAATGAACGACGCGCATCACAAGGAGTTCGTCGATCCGAAGCCCGGTGACAAGCCGGGCAGCAGCATCGGCATGAGCGTCACCCGCTGGTATGCCGAGCATTCCGAGCACCGCATCAAGCCGGGCTCGCTGCGCGGTGCAGACCTCGTTTTGAACTGGGCGGAGCCCGAAGTGCGGGCGCAAAAGCTCGCCATGCTCCGCGAGCTCATCGAGAACTACGACCTCGACGGCCTCGAACTCGATTTCCTGCGCTTTTACAGCTACTTCCGCCCCGAAACGCCCATCGAGCAACGACGCGTCATCATGACGAACTTCGTCCAAGACGTGCGAAAGCTCCTCGGGCCGAAAAAATGGCTCTGCGCCCGTGTTCCGTGCTACTTGCCCGCTTTGGACGAACTCGGTCTCGATCTCAAAGCTCTCGTCGCCACCGGTCTCGACATGGTGAACGCCTCCGCGCACTACTTCACCACCCAGCAGCACGATCTCGCCGCGATTCGGAAAATGACCACCGGTGCGACGCTCTACTTCGAACTCTGTCACACGATCTGGAAAGGCGACAAAGTGCAGGCCGGTTACGACGTGTTTCCCTTCCGCCGTGCCACCCGCGAGCATTTGCACACGAGCGCGCATCTCGCGTATGGTCGCGGTGCCGATGGCATCAGCCTCTTCAACTTCGCCTACTATCGCCCGCACGGCCGAGGCGAAGGCCGCGGCGAGTTCGGTGAGCCTCCGTTTGAGGCACTGAAGGCTCTGCGAGAACCGCAAACGCTGGCGAAGGAGCCACAGCACTGGTTCATAGCCTCCGGGTGGCGTTCGCCGGGCGCCAGACCGCTGCCAGTGCCACGCAAAATCGAGCTGAACAAGCCCGCGAAGTTCAACTTCGATCTTGCCGCGCCTCGCGGTGAAGCCCGAGTCCGGATTCAAACCGACAGGAGCCTCGCGGGCAGCGAGTGGACCGCCGTTTTCAATGGAGAGCCGCTCTCTGCGACCAATGACGTTTCCGAGCCCTTTGCCGTGCCCTATCCCTCCATGCTGGGCAAGCCGGAGGAACTGCGCGCATGGCAGATTCCGGCCCCCATGCTGCGCGAAGGCAAAAATAGCCTCGAAGTCACGCAAACCTCGGGAGATCCATGCTCCGTGATCTTTGTCGATCTGGCGAGTGGTCACACGCCTTGACCAGCAAGGCAGGCGCGGTTGGTTCGTCTCAAACCGACCAACCTCATGAAGACTCTTCTGTCCGCCCTTGCCCTCCTGTCGTCACTTGCCGCTGCCGCGGTGGTGGAATCGGACGTGTGTGTCTATGGCGGCACCTCCGGTGGCGTGGCGGCGGCGGTGCAGGCGGCCCGGATGGGGAAGTCGGTGGTGATTGCGGAGCCGGGACGGCATCTCGGCGGGATGACGAGCGGCGGGCTCAGTGCGGTGGACATTGGCGATCCGCGTTCCGTTGGCGGCATCGCGCGTGAGTATTTCACCAAGCTGGCAGCCACGGTGGGCGTGACACTGGCGTGGGACAAGCCGTTCGAGAGCAAGGGCGGCGGGCCGGCCACGGGCGGGGCGTATGCCATCGAACCACACAAGGCGGAGCAGGTCTTCACTGACATGGCGAAGGAAGCGGGCGTGAAGGTGCATGTCATGGCACGCTTGGCGTCTGTGAAGAAAGAGGGTGCGCGTATCACCGAATTCGTGACGGAAGATGGCACCGTGTTTCGCGCGAAGATGTTCATCGACTGCACCTACGAGGGCGATTTGATGGCGAAGGCCGGTGTGAGCTACACGATCATGCGCGAGGGCAACGCGAAGTATGGCGAGACCTACAACGGCATTCATTACAATGAGAGGTTTCTGCCGCGCACCGGGTTTGAGCAGCCGGGGCCGACTGGACGCCTGAAAAATGGCCTCGGCGCGTGGGATCGCGACTTTCCGCTCGATCCTTATGTCGTGAAAGGTGATCCAAAGAGCGGACTGCTGCCATTGATCAATGAAGGCGAGCCAGGCACGCCCGGTGATCCTGCTCCAGGAGTCCAGGCCTACTGCTACAGGCTCTGCCTGACGACGAACCCGGCGAACATGATTCCCATCACGCCACCGTCGGACTATGATCCCAAACGCTACGAGATCGTGGTGCGATTCATCGAGGCCTGCATCGCCAACGGCGACGACATGGACCTGCGCTGGTTTTCCAAGCACGATCCGCTGCCGAATGACAAGTGGGATTTCAACACGGCCACCTTCGGCGGGAACCTGCCCGGTGCTTCGTGGGCCTGGCCGGAGGCCTCGTATGCCGAGCGCGAGAAGATCGCGAAGCAGCATGAGAACTACCATCGCGGCCTGCTGCACTTCCTCGCCACCGACTCACGCGTGCCGGAAAAGGTGCGCAAGGACATGCAGCGCTTCGGTCTGCCGAAGGACGAGTTCACCGACAACGGCGGCTGGCCTCATCAAATCTATGTGCGTGAGGCCCGGCGCATGGTCAGCGACCTCGTGCTGACGGAGCATCACACGTTTGGCCTGAAGGTTGCGCCGAAATGCGTCAGCCTCGGCAGCTACGGCACGGACACGCACGAGATCCGCCGCATCGTGAAGGACGGCGTGGTGACGCGCGAGGGCAAGACAGCCGGAGGACGCGATGGAGCGCCGCCTTATCCGATCGGCTACGACGCCATCCTGCCGAAGAAGAGCGAGTGCGAGAATCTGCTCGTCACCTTCGCACTCAGCGCCAGCCACACAGCCTTCAGCAGCATTCGCATGGAGCCTGTTTTCATGTGTACCAGTCAGAGCGCAGCGACGGCCGCGGTGCAGGCGATTGAGGAGGGTGTCTCGGTGCAGGATGTGGACTATGCGAAGCTGAAACTGCGGTTGGAAAAGGACGGCCAAGTGCTGGTGTGGCACCGCTGACTGCAGCCGGGTCTGATGACGCTCACGGCGGCAGCAAATTCTTCGCAGGATCGGAGGTGAGCCAGGCGGCCCAGGCGGCGATTGTTTTGTCTGTGTCGGGCGGAGGCTGGCGGGCCGCTGCGCGGGCTTGCTCAAAGTGGGCGTAGGGCACGGATTCGAGGACGTTCTGATCGTTGAAGCGGCGGCCGAACCACGTTTCGGCGAACCGAAGGAACCATTCGGGCAGTGGCGCGGTGAGGCGGGGCAGATTCCACAGGATCGGCGGGCCTCCGGTGCGCAGGCCGAGGAGGCGGTTGCTGTCGGAATGGAAAGCGACAGCATCAATGAGGCCGCTGGCGGGCAGATGGAGCAAAAGGCGGCCGGTGGCGAGTTCGCCCACGCGGGTGGCTCCGGCGTCGTCGCCTACGGCGAACCAGGAGCCGTCACCATTGATGGCGAGGGAACGTCCGCGGGCGTTGAGGTAGAGCGGCGTGATTTGTTCGCGGCCCGTCGCGATGTCCCAGACGCGGGCGGTGAGATCGTGAGAGCCAGTGGTGACGAGGTGCCGCGCATCGGGCGTGAGGGCCACGAGGATGCCGGTGTCCTCCATGGCACGGTCACCATGGCGCAAAGGAGCAGTCACGGGGGCTCCGGTGGCGGTTTCCCAGACGCGGGCGGTGTTGTCGAGGGAGCCGGTGGCGAGGCGTTTGCCATCGACACTGAGCACGAGGTGCTGGATGGCGGCCTCGTGGCGCATGGGCGGGCCGGCGGGCTTGAAGATGGGCAGCCACCAGACCTGCGCGGTGGCGTCATCGCCTGCGGTGATGGCCTGGGTGTCGGCGGGATTCAGCAGCACGCGATTCACCCGGCCGCGATGTCCGGCCCGGCTGGCGAGCGTTTTGCCCGAGGCGGTTTGCAGGAGGGTGAGGAGGCCGTTTTCATGGCCGAGGAGGGCCAGGGTGCCATCGTGAGAGAGTGCGGCGGTCTGGATGCGGGCGGGCAATTCGATCGGCGGGCCCAAAGCGGCCCCGGTTTTCACCTGCCACGCCTGCAAATCTGCGCCGTTCCAGGAAACCAGGGTGCTGTCATCGCCCGAAACGGCGAGGCGGGCGGGATCGCCGCCGGCGTGCTGGTGCCAGGGCTTGTCCGCCTGATCGTGCAGGTGCTGCGCGGCGCGGAGACTGGTGCCGGTGGCCGTCGTCTGGCTGCCAGCGGCTGGGAACAGCCTCGCGCGGGCGGCTTTGGCGGGAATGAGGCTCTGGCGCAGGCGATGCACGGCGGCTTCTGGTCCCAAAGTGCGGCGCAGGTCCCAGAAGCGCACGAGACCATCGCGGGCGGAGGTGATGAGCGTGCGGCCCTGATCGGCGAAGACGATGGCATTCGGGCTGCGGGTGTGGGCCAGCGGCACGGGCTGGCTCACTGAGGGATCGGAGTTCCAGGCCCAGAGGCGCACGAGCATGTCCCGCGAGGCGGTGGCGAGCGTCTGGCCGTCCGGGCTGAAGACGGCGTCGTAGAGGTCATCGCCATGCAGCAGGAACTCGGAGAGCGCCTCGCCGGAGCGGGTGCTGAAGACGCGGGCAGTGTTGTCGTAGGAGGCGGTGGCAAAGCGCAATCCATCCGGACTGAAGCGGATGGCGTGGACCTCGCGCACATGGCGCGGCGTGCGGCCGATGGCGGTGTTTTTGGCCACATCCCAGAGGGCCACATTGCCCCGGGCGGTGCCGAGGGCGAGCTGGGTGCCATCGGGCGACCAGACGAGCTGCGTGATGCCGTTTGGCAATTTGTCGCGCACGACGTTCAGGAGGGCCAGCAGGCTGCCCGAGGCATCCAGCAGGACGATCCGGGCATCATTGAGGCCTGCGGCGATCCGGCCGGAGCCAGCCGGGCAGACGGCGATTTTGGTGACGCGAAGGCTCGGCAGTCCACCGGGGGCTCTTTGCAGCCAATCGGCCGTTTTGACCATCCAGCGCTGTTTGCCAGAGGCCAGATCCCAGGCCGCAAGATGGCCGGAGGCGTTCGCGGCGATGACTTGATCCGCCATGAAGGCCAGGGCGGGCCAGCGGGCGTCATTGCCGGGCAGCGCGGCATCGAGATGGAGCTGCTTTTGGCCATCGGCGATGCGCCAGACGGTGAGGCGGTTCGTGGTGGCCATGCCGCCGAGCCATTGGCCGTCGGGGCTGAGGTCCAGGGCCTCGATGTAGGGAAAGGGCAGCTTCAGACGCGGCTCGTTGCCAAAAGGGGTCGTCCAGAGCCAGAGGTGGCCATCGCTGCAATGGGTGACGATGTGCTGCTCGTCCTTCGTCATGCGCATGGCCATCACCGTGGTGGGATGCTGCAAGGGGGCGCGGAGCACCTGTGGCGTGGAAACAGAGGCCAGGGTGGCGATGAGGCGCGTGGCGGCTGCGGTGTTCGCGGGATTCGTGCGCAGGGAGCGGCAGAGGTGCGCCACGGCATCGCTGGCACGCTCACTGGCCATGAGTTCCTCCGCCATGCGGAAGTCGGCCTGGCTGTACACCTCCCGCATCCGCTGCTGGGCAGATTCGGCTTCGGCACGGGCTGTTTCTGCCTTCACCGCCATGCGCTGGCTGACGAAGGCGGCGGCGATGAGGGAGCTGGCGGTCAAAATGATGCCCGCGGCCATGGCGCGATGCCTGCGGGTGAATTTCACCAACTGATAAAGCGTGCTCGGCGGCCGGGCGGTGACGGGCCGGTGCTCCAGGTAGGCGCGCACATCCTCGGCCAGGGCACCTGCGGAGGCGTAGCGGCGGTCACGCTCCTTCATCAGGGCCTTCAGCACGATCCAGTCGAGCTCGCCACGCAGGCTGCGGGCGGCGTTTTTGCGCAAAACGAGGGCCACACGGCTGGTGGCCGGCCCCTCCGAGGTGCCGACGCGGGTGGAGGGGCGCGGCGGGTCCTCTTCGCGCTGGCGGCGCAGCAGCTCGGCCTCGCTCACGGGCGTGCCCAGTGTCGGGCGAAAGGGCGTGGTGCCGGTCAGCAGCTCGTAAAGCACCACGCCGAGCGAATACACATCGCTGCGCACATCCACATCCACGCCGCCGGACACGGCCTGCTCCGGGCTCATGTATTCCGGCGTGCCGAGCACATGATGAAAGCGGGTCAGCAGCGTGCGCTCCGTCAGCGTTTGGGAAAGAGCGCGGGCGATGCCGAAGTCGATCAGCTTCACCACGGGCTCACCACCCTGCTCACCACGCACCACGATGATGTTTGAGGGCTTCAGGTCGCGATGAATGACGCCTTTTTGATGCGCATGATGCACGGCATCGCAGACCTGGAGGAAGATGAGCAGCCGGTCACGCAGCGCTGGATGATGCTCCTCGCAGAAGGTGGAGAGCGCCTGGCCGGGCACATACTCCATCACAAAGTAGGGCCGGCCCTCCTCCGTGGCACCGGCGTCAAAAACCCGCGCGATGCCGGGGTGATCCATCAGCGCCAGGGCCTGCCGTTCGGCCTCGAAGCGGGCGATCACCTGCCGTGTGTCCATGCCGGGCTTCAGCACCTTCAGCGCCACGATGCGGCGCACGGGGCGGAGCTGCTCCGCTTTGAAAACCTCGCCAAAACCACCTTCGCCGAGCCTGTCCCGCAGCTCGTAGGGGCCGATGCAGCGCGTGCCGTTGTCGCCAAAGCCCACCGACGTCTCGTCTGTCTCCGCCACATCGGAAAAGACGGACTCAAACATCCTCGCGGCCACACAGGCGGGGCACAATTGCTCCCGAGCATCCGCCGGCAGCGGCTTTCCACAGGTGGGGCAGATGGCGGACGCGACGGTGGCAGCTTGGGTGGACATGCGCGGGATGTTTTGCAGGTCTCTCAGGCGCCCTCGGCCACCACCGTCATCAGGTAGCGCATCTCGTCCGCCACATCGGCTGGGTTTTGCACCGTCTGGGCCACTTCCTCCTCCAAAATGGCCCGCAGGTGCTGGCGCAGGCGGTGGGCAGCCACGCGGGCCGCGCCCTCGCTCATGCCCGTGGCCTCCGCGATGGTTTGGAAAGAGGTCTGTGCCCCGGTGAGAGCCAGCGTGGGCTTCAGCGCATCGAAGAGCGCACCTTTGCCCGCGGCCTCATACTCCTCGCGCAGGCGTTTGATGCACAGGTCGAGCCAGGCCATGGCCCAACGCTTCTCAAAGAGCCGCTCCGGCGTGGCGTGGTCCGCCGGTTCGCTGAGATAGGCGGCCTCCGCAGCCTCGGAATCCAGCGAGACAAGCGGCTCGATGCCCGCGTGGCGCTGCGGAGCCTGGCGGGTCCACTGCTTCGCGGCGAAATTCCCCAGCGCGGTGAGCAGGTAGGACCTCAGGCGGCCCTTGCTGCCATCGGTGCTGATGTTTTCCAGACGGTCCCCGGAGAGCATGCGGGCAAAGAAGCTCTGCGTGAGATCCTCCGCGTCCTCCGGGCTATGGCCGCGACGCCGCAGGAAGGCGTAAAAAGGCATCCAATACATGCGGCAGAAGGCATCCAGCGCCTTTTGCCGCGTCGTCGCATCCGCGCTGCGGGCATCCAGCAGCACACTCCAGCGGGTGGCTGGGAGCTGGGACGAGCCTGCGGCGGTGGTGGCGGCCATGATGCCCGCAACCATAGCGTGGGTGACGGTGCGGCAAAAGTGAATGCTCCTTGATTCGTGCATGCCAAGCGAAGAGAGCAAGGCTCGGCTCCACATCCTCCACATCCCGTTTATGCCCAGTTACCACATCTCGTGGTTCAGCCCGTCGATGCGCTGGTAGTGCGCGTCCGTAGTGGCCACGGTCAGGCCCAGATGCATCGCACATGCGGCGATCCACATGTCATTGAGCGGGATGGGCTGGCCTTTTGCAGCGAGGCTCGCACTGATCTGCGCATAATACTTCGCTGTTTCATCATCGACGTTGACGAGGGTGACACCGCCAAGAAACTCGTCGATTTGGGCCAGATGTTTGGCGGGTCGTGCGGAGCGATATGCTCCGTCGTAAAGCTCGCCAAGGGCGATGCTGGGAAGGTAACGTTCGGAGAGTGCGGCAAGTCGTGAACTGATCTCCCCGCCTTGGCGAAAGTGGCGGATCACCACGCTGCTGTCCAGCAAACGGATGTCGTCATTCATGGGCATCAATGCGGTCGGCAGTTTCACGCACGGCACGCTCAAAGTCCTCGCCTTCCTGGCCTGTCATGCAGCCAGCGGTGGCCAGGATGGCGGCACGCTGACGGCTGGCGTTTTCGTTGCTGGGATGCAGCGAGTGGATGTAACGCGAGACTTCCACCAGCTTGGTGGCTGGCATTTCGCGAAGGTCGCGCACGATGGAGTCAAAGATGCTCGTCATGGTCAGATTCTAAGTGGCATCGGTTCTCTTTTCAATCGGCCTCAACGCAGTCGCGTGACCACGCGGAAGAACTTCCTCATCGCGGTGCCGCGGGGGATGTTGAGCGAAAACTCACCGGGCGTGGCTTCGGTGCCTTCGCGGCCGCTTTCGCCGAAGCTGCTCAGGTCTGCCGACTCCTGGATGCCGAAGCGGAAGTAGCCGCCGTAGCCGGCGGGGAACCTCCAGCGCAGGTCGATGCCTGGCCCGGCGTCTGGCGTTACTTCCAGGCCGGAGATGAGGAGGTCCACGGGCGGGTAGGCGGGCTGGTCGTTGGTGAGGTCGGGATCACTGCCGAGGAGGTATTCCTGGAGCAGCGAGTGCGCGGAGCCGGGGGCACGCGAGAGCGGGTCAAAACCGGTGGAGCCGAGGAAATAGCGCTCCCAGGCATCGGCGAGCAGATTACCATCGAGATCGACAGGCGCACCGAGGTCGAAGCTGGTCACGCGGGCTGCGATGACCTCCAGATTCTCCCGCCCGGCCGTGCTGCCCATGTCCGCAAAGGCGGTGACCTCCACCTGCGTGCTGGCGGTGAGGCCAAAGCTGCCCGGAAAGAGCCATTGGGAGCCGTTCGGCTTCACGAGGTTCCAATCCGTGCCGCTGCGGAAGGTGGTGTGCAGCGTTTCATCGACCGCGGGCAGGTGCGGCGTGCCCGTGCCCTGAAACACTGGCCGCGTTGGGGCGGCAAAGGTGATGGCATACATGCCAGCCATCACGCTCATGCGTCTCGCTTCCGGCACGGTGCTGAGCGTGGCATAGGTGGCATCGAGCATGCCATGGGAGACAAACTCCCGCAGCACGTCGAACGGCGGGCGGTAGTGGCCGGGGTTGGCGTTGTTGTAGGTGGCGCTGATGCGGTAGATGTCCTCCGCCACATCCAGCACGGCTTTGAGCGGATCAGCGGCGGTGTCCACGAGGATGGAGTCGATGTGCGCGACGAGATCGGCGATGCGCCAGGCGCGGATGTCCGTGGTGCTGGACCAAAAGGTGGGCGCGGCGGCCAGTGCTTCCATGGCGGCAAAGGACAGGCCTTTTTGATCCGCCGGGAGCATGTCGAGATCCCGGAAAGGCGTGAGCGTGCCGTTGAAAAACACGCCGTGCATGGGGCCGAGATCATGTAGGAAGCGCTCCAGCATCACGAGCCGGGCCGTGGTGCGGTGGTCGATGGTCACCTCCTGGGCAGGACGCTGCGGCGGGGCGGCGGCACGGCGGGCGGTGATCCAGCGCTGCGCCTCCGCAGCGGCATCAGTGGTGGCATTGTAGCTGAAGGTGAAGGCGGTGGGCACCACGGCAGGCACGCGCACCACGCCGAAGGTTTCGCGCCCGGCTGGGCTGGGTTCACCAACGGCGGCTGGAAGCGTGAAGATCGGCTGCGTGCTGACGATGAGGATGCGCTGGCGGTCATGGATGCCGGTGCAGACGAGATCGCAGCGGCGCTCGCCACTGATGACTTCCACGGTGCCTGTGCCGAGCAGGACGCCGGTGGTGTCATGCACCCGCACCTCGGTGCCAACGGCGGCGGCTCCCGTGCCGATGATGCCACCTGCGGCATTCACGCGGTTGCCACGCGGGATGATGGTGAGCGCAAGTGTGTCGCCCGCAGCGGTTCGTGCCGTTTCGGCGGGTTTCGCGGCTGGATTGGCGGGATCGGCAGTGCCTCCGGCGAGGATTTCATCCAGATCGCTGAAGCCATCGCCATCGTAGTCGCTGGGCGTGCCGTTTTCTGTGAGCGAGCCATCGGGGTCGAGGCCCAGCGCACGCTCGACGAAGTCCGGCACGCCATCGCCATCGCTGTCCTGATCCTCCGGGGTGCGGCGGAAGGTGTAGCTGGCAGTCTGGCGCGGGGTGAGCGTGCCATCTGCGGCGCGGCCGTAGAACTCCAGCGTGGTGTCCGTGACGAAGGGCGAAGGCTGCGCTCCGCTTTGGAAGGCGGAGGTGGGAGAGGTGCGCCAGTAAAGCGTGGTGGTGCCATTGCGGGCGCTGAGGGTCACCTGCACGCTGGTGTCGTAGTCGCCGCCGGGCGGATCGGCGCTGACTTCGTCGCCCGTGGTGCCGAGCGTGGCATCCAGGGTGAAAAAGGAGAGATCGGCGGTGATTTGGTTCGTGATGGGGATCTTCGGCGGTGGCGGTGGAAAGCGCCCTATGATGCGCGGATCGCCGAGGCCGCCGTTGGCGCTCTGATAAGCCTCGGCGGTGACGTTGATGCTGCCATCGCCCTGCGCCACGGCGTTGCTGCTCCAGTGGCGGGCGCGTTCGGCGCTGAGCAAGCGGGCGCTGCTGTCGGCGAGCGGGTGTTTGTCATAAAACAGCACGTTCCCGGCGAGCTGCGTGGCATTCACCACCGGCAGCGTGCCCTGCCAGGTCTGCACATAGCCGCTGCCATCATGCTGGAAGCGACGCGCGATGCCAGAGAGGCCGCTGCTGTCTCCCGAGGCCGGCGAGAGGGCAATGAAGCCCGCGTCATGCAGCGGCACCGCGCCGGAGACGCCGAGACCGGTCACGGGGAGCGATTGCTGGGGCGAAAAGCCTCCTGCGGCGGTGAAAGTCTGGATTTGGGCACTTTGATCCGTGAAGAGCACGAGCAACTCCGTCTCCGCACCACGCGAGAGCGTGTAGATGGACTGCACGGGCTTGGAAAAGCTCCATGAAGCCGGGGCGCTCATCGTGTAGAGGCCCCAGATGAAGGAGGAGATGCGGCTGGTGCGGACCGTGGAGCTACCACGCACATAAAAGACCACATCCGTGGCCGTGGTCTCCAGCGGACCGCTGGTGAAGCGGCAGTTCGCAGGCAGGCCGGTGACGCTGGCGGAGGTCGTGAGCGCATCCGTGCCAGCGGTCCACAGCTCAAAGCGGCTGCCAGTGCCGTCCGCCAGGATGGCTCCGAGCGCCCGGGTGTCTGCCGTGGCCAGGATACGGCTGAGGCGCAGCGGCCGCCGCGTCATCGTCGTGCTGCCGGAGGGAGTCCAAGCACCGCCGGCATCCTGGCGCAGGATGTGGCGCGGGTAGTTGCCTGAAATGCCGAGGTCGCAGGCCAGGTTCACCTCTTCGAGGGCATTGTTCACCGCGCCGGGCACATCCAGCGGGCCGACCACTGCCGGACCAGCCGAGGGCAGCGTGACGACGACCGGCTGCGGTGCTTCCTCGTTCATCGCGAGCAGATGCATCCGGTTGGCCGTTGGCGAGGCCACACCGAGGGCGGGATGGTTCACGTCGAGGAAATTTCCCACCGCCATGCCGCTGATGCCCGTCATGCCGGCGGACTGCACCTCGCCGAAGGTGAACCCGGCACCCGCCGCATTCGCCAGCGCCATGCGCCAGGCTCCGGTGGCCTTGTCCAGCACCAGGAAGTCCACGCGGCCATCGCCGTTGAAGTCGGTATTGGCGGCAAATTCGCCCGTGAGACTGCCATCGGGGCCGTTGTCGTAGGTTTGGCCGCAATCCGGGCACACCGGGATGGGTGGAGCCGGGCAGATGCGCGGCAGCAACACGCACAGCAGGAGCAGGAAACCGCGAGGAAGAGGCAAAACGGAGGTTTTCATGGCGGCGGTGAGATGGTGACGGTGTTCGTGGGGATCACGGCGCGGACCTCGTGGGTCGTTTTGTTGTAAAAGACGACGTAGTATTGGTATTGGGCGTCCTTCACGACGGGATGGCGGTCCACGATCCAGAGGCTGCCCTTCAGCTCATCACCCGAGCGCGGCAGCAGGGCCATGACCCACGGATCATGGATGATGGTGTGCGGCTGGTTTTCAGGAGCCGGGCCAGCGGGTTCGTGGCTGTAGGCGATGTCCTCGATCAGGGGCGTGACCTGCACGATCTCGCCATTTGGCAGACGACGGCGGTAAAGCGCACAGGGCAGGGGCGTGACGCGGTCGGTGAAGTCGCCGAGCATCCCGGTCGTGTTTGAGCCCATGAGGCCATACTTTTTGGTCACGTAGTCCAGCGGGTTCACATGGCCGTGGAGGTAGCTGGTGAGCACGGAGCCACTTCTTCGGGCTCCGCCCCAGGTGGTGTGGGTGAGGACTCCCCACTCGCCGATCTTCACCCGCGGCCCCACGCGCACCTGGCTCATGGATTGGTTGATCACCTCGTCATACTTGGCCTCCAGGCCTTCGGAGTTTGGCAGCACGGGAGCCAGCGGTCGCGCAGGCCAGGCCAGGTCTCCCTGCGGGACGACCGGCTGCGGCTCGGAGGCGGAGACCCAGCGATGCAGTAGCATCTCGCTGAACTCACCGGCTGGGCGGCCCTCCACCGCGTCAGCAGGGTCCGTGGGCTCCATGACATCGACAAACGGCCCGGGACCCACGGCACGGACAGCCACGAGATAGTTCCGGTTTTCCTCAATAGGGATGGTGGCGGTGAACTTATCCGAAGGGCCGGTGGCCACCTGGACGACAGCCACGCGCGGCGTTTCATACGCGCCCATGGGAATGCTGAAATCGCCGGTGCTGCCGTAGGGCGGGAGGTTGGGGCGCAGATTGGCGGAAAGCTGGTTTCCGGCGGCTGCGGGTGGATTTGAGGCCTCCTTGGCCAGCCAGACCTCAAAGCGCTCCACACCGTGCGGCGGGCACACCCAGTCCAGCCGCATCGCCGGGGCGTTCCCGTCCGTGGTGGTGGAGGTGATGGGCTTGAGCTGCACCTGCGGCAGGCTGCCGGAGCGGGATTCGAGGCACTTGATGAGCGCCAGCGGCGAGAAATGGCCGTGCAGGTCATCCACCTGCGCGTAGTAGCAAAGCCGGGCGCTGTGCGCGGGCGGGTTCTTGTCCAGCAGGGTGACGTTTTCGTTGTTCACCGGCCTTGTGCCCTGGTGAATGAGCGTGAGCGGGCCTTCGTTGACGCGGCGGTAGAGGCGGTAGCGCTTGCCCTCGGCCCCGCACATCAAGTCGATCTCCGGCCCGACGAGCGTCTTTCCATCCAACCCCGGCCCGACGTGGTGAACGACGTGATCATCCGCCCCGGCGGGCACATCCACCGACGCCACCGTGAGCTCCCACGGCACGATGGTCATGGTGCTGCCGACATTCGCGGGCATGGCGAGACTGGGTTCCTTCGCCGTGGTGATGCCGACCCGCAGTCGGGCGCGGCACCAGAGCTTGTCTCCGCCTGCGGCGTTCACAATCGGCACTGGCACCGTGATGGAGGCCACCTGGCCGTTCATGGGGGCCGAGCCGACAAAGTGCTGGCTGGCGTCATAAAACTCCACGCTTTCCACCAGGGGCGCGGCAGTGCTGGTGCATTGGAAGATGACGTAGCGCACGTTCCCGGCGGGATATTCAGGCGGGATGATGACCGAGCCCTGAAGCGGCTTCGCCACGAGTGACGCCGTGAAGCGTTTCACGTTCACCGTGCCGATGGGTGGATCGATGAGGCCCAGATTCGGCAGATGGCCGACGCTGGGGGCGGAGTTCTCGGAGATGTTGGGGCCGCACACGCCATTGTCCACGGCACGGACGCTGTAAACCCAGGGCTGGCCGGCATTGGTGGGCGTGACGGGTGCTTTGGCACCAGTGTCCTCATACACATACCGCAGGGTGGCACCCACATGCGGCACGAAGGCGATGCGTCCCGTGCCCACGGGCACCGGGTCACCCACGGGCGCGTGGATCAGGCCATCCGACTGCACCATCGGGGCGAAGTGCTGCATCTGCTCGACGCTCTGCCAGCGATAGACGTGATACCCGGCGATGGCGCCGATGCCTTCTCCCGGCTCCGCAGGCAACCAGCGCAGGCGGAAGTGCTGGTGGCCGGTCTTGGTGACCGTGTTGTAGTCGTAGAGCGGCTCCACCCGCAGGTCCTCCGGCGGAAACGGCGGCATCCAGCCGCACACGGTGACGAGCGTGCCGAGCGAGAGCTCGCCATCGCGCCCAAGGACATCACGAGCGGCGATGTAGTAGTAGAACTGCTGGCCGTCCTGGAACGGCGTGCCGCCGCCGAAACGGTCGTTGTCATCCGTGAAGAAGCTGGTGGTGGTGTCCGCGGCCTTCCAGGCATCCGCATTCGTCAGTTCGCCATCTGGGAGCACCGGCAGGCGGTTCACCCGTGCTACCTGACCCGGTGCGGCGGCCATGTGAGCCAGCAGCGTGGCCGCCGTGGTCTGGGGAGCGAGGCCCTTGGACTCGGCGTAGGCTTTCTCCACGCGATACACATTGAAGCCGAACTGGAGCAGGGACTTCACCCGCAGATCATCCGGGGTGCCCCAGCGCAGATCGACGGACAAGTGGCGCTTGCGGGCCTCCTTGCGCGTGGTGTCTCCCGCGCCCTCACGCACCAGCGGCAGCAGTTTGAAAGGCGGATCTGGCTGCGGCAGCGGCACGACCTGCCCGGCGGTGAGCGTGACACGGCCGATGACGCCCAGATCCGTGCTGCTGGCGGGGTCAAACTCCCGCAGTTCATACGTCACCTGACCCGCTGCCGGCAGTTCGCCCACATAAGCACGACCCAGCACGAGCCCGAGGCCCGGATGACGACGTGCGAGCAGCTTCAGGTTCTCCCGCAGCTCCTCCTTGTCCAAAGAGGCCTGCACGCAGAAGAGCACCTTTTCCGCGAGCTGGGTGCCGCCGGGAGGCAACACCTGGCGGAAGTTTTCCTGAAGGGCACTCTCCAAGGCACCGAGGTCCTCCCCCACATTTTGCGCCCGGCCCAGCACCGCCGTCACCATGCGCAGATCCCAGGCCGGGCCGATGACCGACTCCCGCTGGTAGGGCTGCACGGAGGCTGCATCGCCTGATTTGCGATAGATGGCCAGCGTCTTCGTGCTGAGCAGCGCCTCGTCCCCCGGCTGCCAAAGCAGGTAGGACCAGTTCCGCCCGCCGGTGGTGATGGTGGTGCCGCCAAAGAGCACGGCTTTGGAGAGATTTGTCTCCGCCGCGACCGCCAGACCGGTAGCCAGTAGCAGAGCCGCCAGCCCAGATCTCCATGGAAGGTTCCTGCGAGTGTTCGAATTCATGACAAGAAGGTGGGTGAGGGGCTCAGTAGTCCGCGTTCCAGCGCTGGTTGAGGCATTCAAAGGTCACGCTCTTGCGGAAGCGCACGCAGCACGGGCACCAGCCCGCTTTTCCACGGATGCGGCCGTGACCGCGATAGCTGAAGCCGTCCGGCGTCATGCGGCCCACCATGTCCACATCTCCCTTTACCGAGAGGGTGCAGAGCGCCTCGCCCTTCACCTCCGCATGGATGCGTCCGCCGAGGGTCGGCCCCTCCAGGAAGGCAAAGAACCCCACGCCGAGGCCTGCGGATACCCGGAAGGCGCAGGAGTAGTCCACCAGCGGCACACGGCCCTCAGCGTATTGGAAGTAACCGGTGAAGGTGGGGCTCGGCTGGCCCAGGAAGTCCGCCACGAAGGGATCAATCATGGCCAGCGGCTCCAGCGAGCGAGTCCTGCCGGCAAAGAAGCCGCCTTTCAGCCCGGCGCTGCCCATGTCCATGTCCGCTGCGGCGCTCACATACTGCTCCATCGTCGAGGCCATGAACGAACCCGTCATCTTGTTGATGGTGACGCCTCCGTTGTCCATTTTGCCGTCCAACTCCACACCGCCGCCAAAGCCGATGAAGTCCTCATTGGTATCAAAGGCCAGCTTGATGCGGATCGTGCCGGTGACGTCCTTGCCGAGGCCCGTCCAGTCCAGCGGCATCTTTTCCGTGCCAGCCTCCACGAGGTAATAATCCGCCGGAGCCGTCGCACCTCCAGTGGCCGCCGGACTGGTCACCCGCATGTCTCGCACGAGGAAGTAACCGCTGAAGGTCATGTCCTTCCCCATGGTGATCTTGAGGTTGGAGTTCACCCGCAGCTCCGCCAGCGAATCGCCGCGCATGTGCGCGTAGCCGTCCACCGCCGCCGTCGCCATCAGGCCTTCGAGCGCGTCGGTGAAGGCGGAGTCAAAACCGGGCATCGAGCGTGTGATGATCTTCACCAGCATGCCGTTGAACTGCGCCAGGAGATCGTCCAGCACCTGCCGCCAGGCGGACTCCGCCATGCTCACACGCTGGCGCATCGTCGCCTGCACGCGGCCTGTGTAGTCCGTGGTCGTCACCGCCGCGTCCATCAGCTCGCGCAGGATGATCTGCCGCCACTCCGCATCCGTGAAGTCACGCACGCCGCCGCCACGCGCCATCGCCAGCTCCACACGCTGGCGGATGCGCACCCGTGCCGCGTCCCACGCCGCGATGATGTCCGGCCGGGCGGCCGTGGCCAGATCCTTCAGCTCCTGGGAGAACTCGCCGCCTTCCATGGCGTCCTTGATCTCCTGCAGCCGGTCTTTGACGATTTTGAGCGCGTCCGTGATCTGGCCCAGCGCCGCCTGCGCATCCCCGAAGGCCCCGCTGAAGTCCGCTCCGCTGAACGCATCCGCAAACTCCGGCGCAAAAGCTCCCACGAGGCTCTGGAGCAGGCTCCGCGTCACCTCCGAGTTCAGCAGGCCGCCCCCGTCCTCCACGAGGCCCGCGATGGCATCCAGCCCCTTTTGAATGTCACCGGCACTCGCGGTCAGCACGGCGGGGGTGACATCGTTTTTCAAGCCGATGGAGGCGAAGAGCTTCTGCGTCATGGCACCGCCATCGCCTGCGGTGGAGAGATGTGCGTCCACCACATCCAGCACGTCCTGTACATCCCCGCCAGCGCCAGCGTTCTGCATGGCATTCAGCAGGTTCGTGAAGGCCGCGCCACCGAGCTCCTGCTCCAATGCCGCGCCCATGAAGGTCTCCGCCTGCTCGGAGGACACACGCTTCAACGCGTTCACGCCGGAGGTCAGCTTGGCCGCCACCGCGTCCATGGCATCCTCCAGCGATGCATTCACGCCCAGACCATCCGCCAGGGCATCGAAGCCTATGTTTGCCAGGGAGATGCGTGGGATGAGGGTGTACTCCTTGCCGAATTTGATCTCCGTGTCCTGCGGCGTGATGAAGGTCACCCGGCACTCGGCATCTTTGATCACTGAGAGCGACTGCTGCACCGGATCGACGCCTTCAAAGATATGCCGTGAGGCGTTCCACTTCAGCGGCAGATCGAAATTCGTGCCGCCGATCCAGGTTTGCAGTGCTCGTGGCAGATACGGACCATTCGCGCCGTCATGGCCCACCGTGCGATAGGCATCTCGATTTATCCCCGCAGGCACGCCGGTGTTCCCAGCGTCGGCGATCTCGCGATCGAAGAAGTGCCCGCCATCCGCATCGCGAAAACCTCCATTCGGCCAGCCGCCCATCAGGTAGAGCTGCGCCGGGTCCGTGCCTGTGCCCAGCGACCGGGCGGTCACATGCAGATGCACCGGGATGTCCTCAAAGAACGGCACATTCACCGTCGCCGCCAGATTGAAGTAGCCGCCGTGGTCCGCTCCCGCAGGCAGATGATTCAGATAAGCCCCCTCGCAGGCAGTCAGCTCGAAAGACGTGCCGTTCGGCCCCGGCAGCGTGAACTGCAAGGGCAGCGGAAAGCGCCCCGGGTTGCTCATGTCATCCATCGGCCGGCTCAGCGGACCGTTTTTCTCAAAACCCAGCTCCGCGAACAGCATCTGCGGCACAAAGGACGCCCTCGCCTTCAGGCTCACAAACAACCGCGCATCCCCGGTGCCGCACTCCGCCCCGGCGCCTTCTTTGAAACGGATCCGCGATGCCGCAAACTCCATGCCCCAGGCCAGCAACGTGTCGCCTGTATAGCTCGCCGGTGGCGTGAACTCCGTCACACCGCCCACACAGTTGAAGTTCAGCTTCTCAAACGGGATCGTGATGTCCGACGGCCTCGGCACATACAGCGTGCCCGCCACCCGCGAAGGCAGCAGCCGCCCGGAGAAGGTGTCCGTGTTCGAGTTGTCCAAAAACGCCAGGCCGAAGCTGCTGAACTGGCAGTCGTAACCATATACCGGCACCACCAATGGCACGCCCGTGTCCACCGCATTGTGCCTGCCGGAAACCCCGCCCGCCCGCACCACATACTTGCTGCGGGAAGTCAGAGCGTACACGTCCGATTCCGCCCCGCCGAGGATGCTCACCGCCTGCATCACCGATCCCGCCGGGCAGCGCAGGTTCATCCCCGCGTAGTCGCCATCCCCATTCGCATACGCCTGCGAGCCCGGCCGCTCCGCCACCAGCGTGCCCGCCTGATTGCGAAAACCCGTGAGGTGCAGCGCACACGCCAGATCCTCTGGCGACGACTGCGCCGTGCCCGGCATGCACGACCCCGCCACCACCATCGTCCCCGTTTCAAAGAAGCCTACCAGCCGGTGCGCATAGTCGGCACTTGCTGGCAGGTAGCCCCACTGAAGCGCAGCCTCTGCATTCAGCGTCCCAGGAATCCAAAGCCCGCCATCCGCCGTGACGATCGCATTGCCACCGGTCGGCGTCAGGCTGTAGCTGCCCGAGGGCGGCCCGCCCACCGGCTCATCGCATCCCGCACAGCCCTTGGTGTAGCTGATCGAGACCGCGTTCACGCCGGTGAGTTCGCTTTGAGACGACACCACCGCGTCCGAGCTCACCCGGACCGATCCTCCGCCATGGGAAATCCCCACGTTGTAAGGGAAATGCGCCGCGTAAGCCCCGCCAGCGAGCGTCAGCGTCACATTCAGCTTCGCCGAGCCATCCGAGCCCTTCGTGATCGTCGGGTGCGCATCACTCGCCGTCACGCTGTTGTAGAGAAAGGCATTCGAGCGCTTCGTCTTACCCTGGGCGTTTTCCAAATCCAACGACACCGCATTGAGATGCGCCAGCAGCGGCGTGTTCTCAGAGATCGCATCGGTGGCATCCAGCGTGAAGACGCCGGAGCTCTCATCGTAGTGAACCTTGCTCGCCTTGATGAAGACAGGCTTCGATTCCTCCGCCAGATAGATCGCGAACTGGTTCGTGCTCGTCCATGTCCCCGAACCCGCCGCGTCCTCGCTGAACTCCAGCTCCTTCTCCAAAACCGGATCATCCACACTGTTTGTCCATCCGCAGCCTGCCGGTAAAAGCATTGCCTGCAACTGGGCGGCACCGGCCACGGTGTGCCCCGTCAGCAGCAAAGTGATGACGGGCACGAAACGACGAAAACAAGAGAGGCGTGACATGTGAACGAGAAGAATTCATCCTCCCGTCACACCTGGCGATGCCGTCTCGTTACAAGATTTTGCGATTTCCCCGGGCGAAGCCACACCTTGGTAAGCTGAATTGTCCAGCAAGCCTCGTTTCACATGCTCGTTGTCCGTAAATGAACCTTTATCGGACACTCGCTGTCTTTCTCCCGGCCCTGATTTCGCTCGCAGCGGAACCATTGCCTGTCGTCGATCTTTCTCAAGACACGCAGCGCCACGTCATCATCTCCCAAGGCACGGCAGAGGTCTATCAAGGCCATCCGACGACGCTGCTGATGCCGGATGGCAAAACGATGTTCTGCGTGTGGACGCATGGGCATGGCGGCACGGCGGGGCCTCTGAAGCGCAGCGATGATGGCGGCAAGACATGGAGCGAGGAGCTGCCGGTGCCGGAGAACTGGTGGAAGGTGAAAAACTGCCCGGCGATCTATCGCCTCACCGATCCGCAGGGTGTGGCGCGGCTCATCGTGTATGCGGGTCAGGGGCCGGATGGCACGATGCAGCAGTCGGTTTCCACCGATGAAGGCAAAACGTGGTCGCCGATGCAGAGCAACGGCCTCGTGTGTGTGATGCCTTTTTGCACGATCATGCCGGTGGAGGGTGGCAAGAAGCTCATCGGCCTCTCGAACATCCGACGGCCCGGTGAAACGAAGGACAAGCGGTCGAATGTCGTCACGCAGAGCGAGTCGCTCGACGGTGGGCTGACGTGGAGCCCGTGGCGCATCCTCGTTGATCTCGGCGATTTGAAGCCCTGTGAGCCGGAGGTGATTCGTTCGCCGGACGGCAAACAACTGCTGTGCATGATGCGCGAAAACATCCGCACGGAACCTGCGCACTTCATCACGAGCGATGACGAGGGCAAAACGTGGTCTGAGGTGAAGGCGTTGCCGGTCGGTTTGCACGGTGATCGGCACAAAGCGGTGTATACGAAGGATCGGCGGCTCGTGATCGCCTTCCGCGACACCGGCTTGAAGAGTCCGACAAAGAATCACTTCGTCGCGTGGGTGGGTCGCTACGAGGACATCGTCAGCGGCAAGGACGGCGAATACAAAATCAAGCTGTTGCGCAGCTACAAAGCCAGCGATTGCGGCTATCCGGGCCTGGAACTGCTGCCGGATGGCACGCTCGTCGCGACGACCTACATCAAGTATCGCGAAGGGCCGGAGCAGAACTCAGTGGTGAACACAAGATTCACGCTCGCGGAGACGGACAAGGCCGAAAAAACCACGCCGACCTCGGTGGAACGCAAATCGGCAGGCATCGTGCTCGATGACGATGCGGCGGAATACACTGGCGCATGGAAAGTGGCCGACAAACTCCCGGCGCTCGTCGGTGCTTCGTATCGTCATGATGATCGGGCCAAGAAGTCGGACGCGGTGGCCAAGTTCACGCCGGAGATCCCAAGCAACGGCAAATACGAGGTGCGCTTGCTTTACGTGCATGCCACGAATCGCGCCCAGAAGGCGCAGATCACCATTCGCGGTGCTGACGGTGAGAGAACGGTGACGCAAAATCAACGCGAGGCGTGCCTGGAAGATGGCATACCGCGTTCGCTGGGTGTGTTCGCCTTTGCCAAAGGCAAGTCGTGCAGCATCGAGATCTCCAACGCAGGTGCGGATGGCTATGTGGTCGTCGATGGTCTGCAACTCGTGCCGGAGGCCGAGGCCATCGCGGAACGCAACACGCGAACGGATGCCGGTTTCCCGGCAACCAAGGCGAGCGAGGCCACCCCGGTGACAATTCCGCCACCGATGCTTTTGAAGAGCGCGGCGAAACCCTCGGATGTGGATGGCAAGTCGTATGACCTCGTCGTCATCGGTGGCACGCCGGGCGGCATCGCCTGCGCGGTGCGTGCGGCGCGTGAGGGCTTGAGCGTGCTGCTGGTGAATCACACGCAGCATCTCGGCGGCTTCTCCACCAGCGGCGCAGGCGGCTGGGAGGCACCGTATGACGGCCTGCGCTCGCCGATCTATGGCGAGATGATCACGGGCGCGGCTCAGTATTACGCGAAAACTTACGGCGAGAACTCACCGCAGTACATCGTCTCGATGCCGAGCAAGACGAGCCGTGCGCACATCGACCGTCCGAAGATCGAGCCGCGCATCGCGGAGATGCTTTTCAACGAGATGGTCGCGAAGCAAAAGACACTGACCGTGTTGCTCGGTCACATCGTCACTCAAGCGCAGCGCGAGGGCGCTTTGATCCAAAGCGTGACGCTCAAGCCGATGCATGGCGAGAAAGCGATCACGGTGAGCGGCAAGATTTTCGCTGACGGCATGTATGAGGGCGATTTGATGGCCGTGGCCGGTGTGAAGACTCAAATCGGCCGCGAATCCCGTGCGCAATACGGCGAGAAGCATGCTGGCGTCATCTACACGCAGGAACGCCACAAGGAACCCGGTCAGCGCGGTTTCCCCAAAGCCGCCGATGAAGGCACGCTGAACATCCGCTACAACAGTCATGCCACCGCCGACATCGTCGAAGGGCCGCAAAGCGGCGAGGCCGATGGCAGCGTGATGGCCTACAACTACCGCCTCATTCTCACACGAGAACCATCGAACCGGATCAGGGGCGAAAAGCCCGCGAACTTCGATCTCGCCATCGCCAAGCAGGCCATCGGCGGCGGCTTCGTGCCGAACCTGCCAAACAAGAAGGTCGCGTGGAACGGCGGACGCCTCATCGGCCCGCAGAACGAGTATCCCGGTGCCGATTGGCCCACGCGTGAGGCGATTTCAAAGCGTTACCTCGACGCCATGCTCATGCGTCTCTGGTGGGTGCAAAATGATCCCGAGGCTCCAGAAAAGGAGCGCAAGCAGTTCGCGAACTACGGTCTCGCTGCCGATGAGTTCCCCGACAACGGCCATGCGCCGTATGAAATCTACGTCCGCGAAGCGCGGCGGCTTGTGGGGCGTTATGTCTTCAAAGAGCAGGACAACGTCGTCGCCGCAGGCATCGCCCGCACACCAATCCACGCCGACAGCATCGCGATGACCGATTGGCCGGTCGATTCCGTCGCCTGCCTGCCGCGCAAGGCACCCGGCGGCAACACCGACGGCATTCTCTTCCTCGGCGAAGAATCCCGCCCCGCGCAGGTGCCGTATCGCTCGATTCTGACCAACGAAGTCGATAACCTCCTCGTCCCCGTCGCCATCAGCGCCTCCCACGTCGGCTGGGGCAGCATCCGCCTCGAACCCGTCTGGATGCAACTCGGCGAAAGCGCCGGATTTGCCGCTGCGCTCGCGGTGAAAGGCAAAACGACCCCTGGAAAGCTCGATTCCGATGCTTTGATCCGAAAACTCGCCTCCAGCCGCGTGATGGTCTCGTTCTTCAACGATGTCGATGTCACCTCCGATGCACCCCAAGTGGCCGCAGCCCAGTATTTCGGCACGAAGGGCTTCTTGGCGAGCTACGATGCCAAACTCGATGAACCGCTCACCGCGGCCGTGAAGGCCGCTTGGGAGAAAGGCCTCGCCGATCTCCAAAAAGGCAGGCTGGAGCCGATGAAGCTCTCGAGGGCTATGAATGTGGCTGAAGCGCAGAATTCTACGGCCATGAAGGAGACGCGGGGTGTGGCTCTCGTCACCATATGGAAGACGCTATCGCCATAGGGCATCTTAGAGAAGCACCTTTTGCGACTTCAGTCGGGAATGAACGCTCAATTCCACTTCTTGACTGGTTGTGGGCACACTTGAGCGTCAGCTATCGCTTGTGCATACAGCTTGACCTGTTCTTCCAGCTTAAGCCGCATGTCCTCGTAATCCTTTTTTGTCTTCGTGACCAACGCATCAAGATTCCGAGCCTCTTTAGCTACTGCTTCACCCAGAACTCCGTGAACACGATTCCCGTCAGCCGATTGTTGAAGGGTGATCCAGCGAGCACGGAGCTTTTGATACAATTTGAGAATTTCCTGCTCCTTTGCTTGGACGCTCTTGCGGACTTCCTGCTCAGCCGCGGAAGGCAGGGGTGCAGATGAATTGAAATGGAACCGCCCTTCAATTCGCCGCAGCCAGTCTCGTAACTCTGCGGCTCCTTGCCCCAGTCCTGGCACACCTCGCATGTGCCTCACATCCCATGCAGTAAAAATGCCATAGGATACCAGTGTGTTATAGCGGACAGGGCCGATTTGAGGAATGCCGTGACTTGGGACCCGCACACTACGCAAGTGTGCTTCGAGTTGGGCCTTTTCGGCAAACTGACGGCGCAGCGAATCCCTCAGCTTTGGGAGGCTCTTTGTCTCATCGCGAAGATTTCTCAGTTCTTGTCGCACGAGGCTTATCTGAACATCAAAATTGCGCTTCTCTTGATCGAACATGGAAGAGACCCGCTGGGCAGCTTTTTTCCTCTCATCTCTAAAATCTCCCAAACTCCGAGTGGAAAGCTGCTGCATGTATTGCAGCAGGCTTTCGAGGTCAGCCGTCATTTGAGCTGGCGCATTCTTCCGCTTCTCGATCTCCTGATTGTAGGCAGGGTTCGCCGTCCCTGGCGCGATCAACGACCAGCCCCAAACGATCCCGATAATCCAAACAAAAAAGGCCGGAGGTGCGACGAGCATCATCACCACGCTTATCAACAGCACAAAAACGCCGCCAACAAAACCCATTCGCTCCTTCGGAATCGTTGGGAACGGTGCGGCTTGAAGGGATGGCACATTCAGCGATGACAATGCAGGAACAGCTAAAGTGAACGCTTCCTTCTTTTCAAGACTCGCCCAGAGGTTCGCGGTGGTTGGGAAAGACGCAGCCTCTACAGCCGAAAGGAGCTTTTCGACTTCGGTCAGGGATGATCCCGAACCGTCACCGCTTGTGATGACCACAAAGAAGTTTCCGCCGCCATGATTCCAAATCGCACACCAAGGGCATTCATTCAGTCGTCTGTAGAAGACATGCCCCCACTGGCATTTCTTTAACTCGATCCGTTCCAGTTCACGGCACCACTCGTCTGCTGAGGGGCGAACTCTCGTGAGGAAGGCGCGCTCAAACAAGTTGGCGACTCCATCTGGAAGGGCTTGGAGCGTCAGAAATTTTGGTGGGGGCTTGAAGCTTCCACGCCTGCTTTGCGAGTATGGAAATATTGCCTGCTTAATGAGGTCTTCCAGCGAGGGTGAATTCTCCAAAAGGTGGTCGGGCGGAACCCCCGCGAATGGGTGCTTGCCCATGAAAAGGAGATGAAATATCATCACGGCAAGGCCGAACAAATCATGCTGCACCGTGCGTCGAGAAATGAGCGATGGAGCTTCTATCAATTCCGGTGGAGCCCAACCGGCTGTGAACACCGAGCAGGGAAAGACTTGCCCGTTCGCCCCTTGAATTTGGAAGGAGTCACAATCAATGAACCGCACTTCGCCGGTTTCGGCAGTAACGAACACGTTGGTCTCGTTCACATCGCCCATGATCACGTCGTGTTGATGCAAGCAGTGGAATGCGGCAGCCACGTTCCTTGCGACATCAATCAGACTTTGCCAGGTGGCCTTGGGGAAGTGATGGTTTCGATCATCCGGTCGGTATAGGAGGTGAATGCTTTTTCCCGAGATTCTCGGCATGAGAAAGCCCACGGCTTTCCCGTCACTGAAAATCAGCTTTTGAGGCCATGCGGCAATCTTCCGAACATGAGGCAGTTGTGCGGCCGTTTGGATCCTTAACTTCTCGCACTGATGCCGATCTGGCAGCCGATGCGCATGGTATATCTTTGCGACCATGTCGCTACGGCCAACAACGGCATGAGTTGTGCCCTCGCCGCCCGGGCTTCCAACGCGTTCGCCAAGAACGATACGGTTGCGATGTTCATCCAGGAGCATTGGCCGAATTCTTCCAAACTAACACCAAGGTCAAATCGTCATCTTCGCGTTCGGTAATCACCGGCGAAGTGAGCATTTGCTCGATTCTCAGGGCAATCTCTGATTCAGAGGGCTGACTTCGTAGCGCAGAAAAAATCCTCTCAACGAAAGGAAGATGAGGTTTCCGTACGGCAGCATCCAGGCAAAACATCTCCATGCCATCAGTGAAACCTAAAGCAGCAACGGCATCTTCAAAGATGGCGGGCGTCCACTTAGATTCCCAATTATCAGATGTGATGAAAGCTGTCTGATTGTTGAATTCTCCCTTGTAGGGCCAAGTGGCACATTCGATCCCTTGTGTTGTCTCGACAATCCAGGCTCCATCGCCGACCTGCCAGAAGTAGCTGCAATCATCCTCAAATGCCGCAGCCAACAGCGTGCAGGCGTAGTCACCGATCTCATTTCCATCGGCTTTGCTTTTCTCGATAAGTTCATGGCGCACCTGCCTGCCGAATTCAAGGGCCGCGACATCCGTTATGTCCTTCAAGCTGCCAGGGTGGCTGGCGATGGCGCTGATGATTGTTTCAACCGCCAGTCTCGCACCCGTTTTGCAGCATTTGGCACTGCCTGCACCGTCTGCGAGCGCTACCACACGACGGCCATCTACAACACTCGTGAGTGAAAAGAAGTCCTGACATGGCAGGCCAGCCTGGATGTGTGCGCCACCTGCAATGCTGTGACCAGCGCAACTCCATAGATTTGTTGCGATGTTCATTGAGCATTATGATTGTCCTGCTGCCCAACCCGAGATCGAAGGGAAGCTAACCTTGTCACCAGGATTGGATTGTGTGATGGCCTTCTGTGATTGGGTAATCCACTGGAAAAGTTCTCTGAATCGAACTCCTTGAAGTTTCAGCGGTGGTCGTGCCTCCTCATCTGCGGGGCGCGTCTCATCACATAGCTGTTTGAGCTTTTCCATATTCGCGCCCTCCACAGCAACAGCGAAGAACTGTGCTCGATTGTTTCTGCTCTCTCGGAGGCGGCGAACTCCCTCATGCCAAATTTCCCGTCCATCGTCCGTTGGACCTCCGTCTGTGATCAAGAAAACCCAAGGCTTGTATTGAGGAACGGCTTGGCGGCTCAATTCGATTCTTCGGTCTTTCAGCAAGTCCAACCCAGCCACAATTGCTTGGCCCATTGGTGTGTCTCCACTGGCTGAAAGCGTCGGAATCAACACTCTGTCAGGTGTGGCAAATTCTTGGACCACTTGAACCGTTCCGCCAAAAGTCACGATTGCAATTTCAAGGCGACGTTTTGCCAGACTGTCAGCGGCCACCTCATCAATGTATTGTGTCAGCCCAGCTTGAAGCTCCTCCAGCGGCTTGCCAGACATCGAACCCGAGACATCAAGCAATAGAACCGTTGGGCAACGTCGGTCAGCGTTACCATGAATGTCGCCTTCGTCATGGCCGAAGCCGACTGCTATTTTTTGATCAATCTGTTCGCTCATAAGGTTTGTTCACTTGTTGCTTTTTCCAGTTTAGCCAGTCGTGTGCTTCGATCAAGAACGATGCTCTAGCAGTGCCCTTGCCTGCTGCGAGTTGACCATCCGAGTCCGAGCTGCGCAGGTGAAGGCGGCGGTGTCGGTGAACCGGGAGTTGATTCTGCTCTACTGGCACATCGGGCAGGAGATTTTGCGGGCACAGAAGGTGGAGGGCTGGGGCGCGTAGATCGTCGAGCGGCTGTAGGTGACGTTTCTTGGGCCGCCTACTCCCTCGGTCCGAGCGGCACATGGTCCATGGGATACACGGGCACGGTGCCATCGGCGTTGAACCAGCCGAACTTGATCATCTCGGCCTTCTGCTTCTTTCTGGGCAGGGCGTCGAACTTCTTCAGATAAGCCGTGATGCGGGCGGAGAAGTCCTTCTCGCTGAGACGCATGGGGTCGGATGGGCGTTTCGGTTTCATCGCCGAGAGCGGGCCGTCAGTCCTGCGGACCATACGGCACATGGTCCATCTTGGGGCGGTTGAGCGTGCCGTCGGGGTTGAGAATCTCCATCTCAATGAGCATCTGACGCTGTTTGGCCGGGGACATGCGAAGGCGGCGGGCGCAACCTTCGGCAGAGCGGCGCTCCATTTCGGCGGGCGTGAGGTAAGGGAACCCCAGCGTCCGCGCGGGAGCGGCGGTTCTTGTCCTGGCCATGGTGCGAGAGGATGAGGAGCGGCGCTTGTTCATGGTGTGCTTAAAGAAGTTTGTAGCATGGATGAGTCTGGAAGGAAATAGCCAATGATGGCCCGCGGATCACGGACGGCGATCTGGATATGGGATTTGAGCTTGATGCCCGCGCCCTTGAACGCTGGTGCGCCTTCCTGGAACACACCTCGCACGGAGTCGAACTGGCATCCCCAGTCAACCTCAACGGCGGGAATGGCATACTTCAGGACGAAGCAGTCGCGCTCCCGCCGCAGCCAGTCGCCGTCACGGATGCCAATGCGTTGATTGCGTGGCAAGGACTGGCCCTTGCTCTCCATCATCTGCTCCAAGCTGGCGGCGTAGCGTGCGAGTTCCCTTGTGAATCTCACATCCAGCAGATCAAAGCAGGTGCCGAGCTGGATCACCGCGCCGATGACGGCAGGCTCCTTGATGTGGCTGTTTTTGCGCTTGGACTGCTGGATGGCCCACTCAAGCGCTCGCATTGGGCCGTGCTCCCAGAAGTAGATGCCACGGGCGAGCCAGTCGTAGGTGTTCTCGCTGGCGCTGAGCTTGGCCTTGCCGGTGAGGACGGCATCGGCCACGCGTTTGTCACAGCCGTGGAAACCGAAGACGGTGCGCTGGTAGGAGAGAAGGTCCATGTGTGGTAGGACGGAGGATAGCGGAGCAGGTTGAGCTGCCAAGCATGGTTTTTTGAAGCTGCGGCGAGTGGTCTGCCACACTAACCAGCAAGCCGGGTGACTTTGAGATCGTGTAATGGGCAATCTTCGCCCAGGCTCTCTGCCCATGCTCCATCGCTGCTGTTTACTCGTCCTGCTTTTCCTTCGCCTCTCACCGTTTGGCGAGAGGCCGGCTCTTCGCGCTGCTGAACTCCCCAACTTGTCGGGCCGGGCCCCCCATGCCGCAGGTCCGACTGAGCCAGCAAAAGCTCCAGCTTCGGCCAGCGGATTTGAGCTGCGGGTGTCAGCTCCAGGTCCTGATGCCATCGCTGATTCCATCCTGCAAGAGGCGATCGACAAGGTGGCTTCAGCGGGTGGCGGAGTGGTGTTGCTCGGTGCGGGGGATTTCAAGCTTTCGCGGCATGCGGATGACGAGACGGTGATCATCAAGAGCAATGTCACCCTGCGCGGCCAGGGTTACGCGACGCACATCTATCTCGATCCGAAAACGCCTCCGAATGACCTGCGCTATTTCCCCGTGCGCATCGGGACCAGCAAGGTGCCGGCGCACAATGTGGTGATCGAGCACCTGCGCTACACGGGCCATGACAAGGCCATCGGCGGCGGCTCGATCATGGGTTTCAATGCGCGACTGGATGAAAAGGAATCGCTGCTGCTGTCCTGCGACAACATCACCGTCCGCCATTGCTGGATTTATGATGCGAAGCAGGCGGCGGGCTGCACCAAGGCGGCAACGGCGATCTATCTCGCCAAGCATGTCATTCCGGCCGCGGATGCCAAGAAAGCGGCGACGGACAAGGAAATGATGCGCACGGGCTACTTCGACGCCGACCGCATGGCTGCGCAGTTCAAGAACTGGCAGGTTCACAACAACTACATCGACACCTGCGGGAACAAGGCGGTCGAACTCGCCGAGTGCAAAGGCGGCCTTATCGCGGACAATCACATCGTCAATGTCGTCGATGGCCCGCAGGTCATCTTCGGCAGCCGCAATGTGCAGATTCGCGGCAACACGGTGTATTTCACGCGGACCGGCATCAACATCACGCAGGGATCGCATCACATCCGCGTCAGTGGCAACCACGTCGAGCCAGCGCCGGACATGAAGAAAAACCCGGCGAACTCCTGCCTCCTCTTCCGCACCGAACCCTTGCCGCTGCACTCGACGGTTTCGGATGTCGTCGTCACCGGGAATGTCTTTCGCAACCAGAATGCGGCATCGCGATGCACGGTCCGTCTCCAGACGCAGGCCGAGGCGCTGTCCTGCTCCTACACGGGGATTGTTATCACGGGGAACACCTTTGACGGAGACATCGAGTTCATGGACAGGCGGAACCCCGCAAAGACGACGCTGCAGGACATTCTCTTCGCAGACAACCTCTGCAACGGCACCCTCTTCTCCGCGCCTGCGGCCACGATGGCTTCGAGCATGGTGGTGGTGCGCGGCAATCTGCTACGACATGCCGGCTCCATCACGCTGAATGCCAGCGAGTGGATCTGGGACAGCAACACGCACACCCAGGGCACGTTGAAGGTCGCTGCTGATGCGAAAGCGAATCTCTTGATGGGAAACATCACCACCTCTCCCATCATCGACGACGGCACGGAAACCATCCTGAGCGGCAATCTCGTGAAGAAGCCATCCAACAAGCCATGAAACACATTCTTTATCTCGGCGCACTGATGCTAGCCGCGCCGTTGCTCTCGCAGGAAGCCGCGCTCAAGCGTCCGCCTGCGCCGGTTTTGAAGAAGGGTGAAAAACAGCTCATGGTGGACAGCGTCATGATTCGCAGCAAGCAAGGAGTCACGCGCGTCATCCACCCGGCGAAGAAACTCGAGCACCCTGTGCTCACGGCTGAAATGCCTTGGGAAGTGAGGGCTGAGAGCGGCATCATCGACAAGCGGGTGAACATTTACGGAACAGTGCTGCGTGATGAGAAGTCCGGCTCCTTCCGAATGTGGTATGCCGATGCTGGCAGTGTGCTTTACGCCACCTCCAGCGACGGCATTCGCTGGGAGCGACCGGTCTTGAATGTGAAGGGGGCGACGAATGAAACGGATCTGCGTCTGCACAGTCCCAGCATCATTGAGGACAAGTTTGAGACGGACCCGGCGAAGCGCTTCAAGGCGGTTGGCAATGCGAGCACCGGAGTGGACGACGCCAAGCTGCAGCGGCTCAAGGGCAAGTTTGAGATGGTGGACTGGTATCGGGACAAAACGCAGCGCCTGTATTACGCGGCTCATTCGGCCGATGGCCTGCGTTGGAAGGTGGATCCCGAGCCCATCCTGCTCGGCTGCGACACCATCACGCTCTCGCAGGACCCGGTGACGGGCGAATACCTCGCCTTTCACAAGCGCCAGGGCGATCCGCGGGTAATCGGCATCCGCCACATTTTTCTCTCGGTGAGCAAGGACATGAAGCACTGGTCCGAGCCGCATCCCGTGGTGGTGGCCGATGAGGTGGACAACAAAGCGACGCGCAAGCTGAAGGGCGGCACTTACTCGGAATACTACAACCTTTCCGCCTTTCCTTATGCGGGCCAATGGTTGGGCTTTGTCACGCATTTCCGACGTGTCGAGCCGCCGTCCGCCTTGTTCGGCAATGACGAGGTGAATGGCCGCAAAAGATCCGCCACTGGCATCATCGATGTCCAGCTCGTCACCAGCCGCGATGGCCGGCATTGGCACCGCTGCTCGGATCGCAGTCCCGTGATTCCGCTGGGGCCTCATGCCTATGATGCCGGCAGCATTTTTGGCCTGTGCAACGCGCCCGTGATCGTCGGCGATGAGATGTGGATGTATTACACCGCCGCCACCACGCCGCACGGTGGTCTGGCACCGGAAAAGGAGCAGTCCATCGCCCGTGCCGCCTGGCGGATCGACGGACTGGCTTCGTTGCAGGCCAAGGGCAAGCTAGGGAGCATCGAAACGCATGATTTTGTCCCTGAAGGCAGCCAGCTCACGGTCAATGCGGATGTCAAAAGCGGCAGCCTCGCCGTGGAGGTGCTGGATGCCGACGGGAAGGTGATCGAGGGCTACGACAAAGCATCCAGCCTCATCGAAAAACAGGATGGCGTGAAGCTGGCCGTCCGCTGGAAAGATAAGATGGCTCTTCCTGCGAGCACGCCTATTCGTTTGCGGTTTCATCTCTCGAATGGAGACCTGTTCAGCTATGTGATTGATTGACTCATGAAGCCGCTCCTTATCGCCTGCCTGCTGCTCACTCCGCTACTCATTCATGCGCAGGCGAAACCGCTGGCGCAGGATTATCGCATCGTGTTTCACAATCCTGATCCTGAACGCTATGTGGAAGGGCCGGGGCTCGTGAGGCTCGATGATGGGTCGCTGCTCGCGGTGGTGCCGGTGGTGCCTCGTGAAGAATGGAGCAAGGAGCGGCGTGCCACGCAGAGTCGCACACACATTCTGCGCAGTGGCGATGGCGGGCAGAGCTGGGCGCAGGTGTCGGAGTTGCCGTATTACTCCGCTGCGCCGTGGGTGCATGGAGGTGCGTTGTATCTCTTCGCGAACAAAGGCGGCACGAGGGTCCGCAATGACGATCTGCTGCTTTTGAAGAGCACGGATGGCGGCAAGACGTGGTCGGAGCCGGTGACGTTGTTTGAAGGGCACTTCTGGAACTGCCACACGGGCATGGTGCAGAGGGCGGACCGGCTTTACTGGGCCACGGATGATCTCGCGCTCGGCAGCAAACGCGGGCCGCGTGTCATCGCGGGCGATTTGACCGGCGATCCGATGAATCCGAAGGCATGGCGCTTGTCCGAGCCGGTGCCGTTTCCCGGTGTGCCAGAGATGATGACGAATCCGCAGTTCGACAAGCTCAGCAGCCAGTATCTGGAGCCCAATGTCATCGAGGTGCGGGGCAAGCTGCGCGTGATGATGACGGTGAAGCCGAAACGCCAGTCCACCGCCGGACTCGCTGCCGTGCTCGACTTTGAGGACAAGGGCGGACCCATCGAGCTGAAGTTTACGCAGTTTCACCCGATGCCGGGCGGGCAGTTGAAGTTCTGCATCCTCTACGATGAGACATCGAAGCTGTTCTGGGCCACGGCCAATCTCGTCGTCGATGGACAAGGCGCGTTCGACTGGTTCCGCGAGGGCGAAAAGCGCGGCAATGTGCGTTACGCCAGTGGCCTCGGCGGCAACGACCGGCGCTTCCTCATGCTGCAATACAGCGTCGATGGCCTGAACTGGTTTCAAGCCGGCTGCGTGGCGCAGGCGGGCAAAATCTCGCAGTCCTTCATGTATGCGCGGCCTGTCATTGATGGCGATGACCTCGCGATCATCGCGCGCAGCAGCATCAACGCACCGAACCAGCACGATGCCGATCACGCGACGTTTCATCGCGTGAAGAACTTCCGCAGCCTCGCGCTGAAACTCACACCGGAGCCTGAGGAGTAACATGAAGGCTGTCTTTCTCGGATTCATGGTTGCCGTGGCGGCTTCTGTTCATGCAGAGACGCTCCAGGCGGACCTGTGCATCTATGAAGCCACGCCTGGCGGCATCGCGATGGCGGTGCGGGCGGCGCGCGAGGGGCTGAATGTCGTGCTGGTGAATCACAATGATCATCTCGGCGGCATCCTCGCGAATGGACTCGGCGTGTGGGACACGCTGTGGGAGGGAAAACGGGCGCCGATTTATGATGAGGTGAGGCAGGCGATCTTTGATCACTACCGCAAGACCTATGGCGAAGACTCGCGGCAGTATCGCGATGCCTTGCCCGGAAAGAGCGGGCACACGAACGGGAAGTTTGAGCCGAAGGTGGCGGAGAAGATTCTCACCGAGCTGGTGACGAAGGAAAAACGCATCCGCTTGATCACTCATCGTGTGCTGGGCGGTGTAAAGCGTGAGGGAGCTTTGATTCAATCCGCGAGCTTCATGAGCCTGTGGGGCAATGTGGAAGCCATTGAGGTGCAGGCGAAGGTTTTCGCGGATTGCAGTTACGAGGGTGATCTCGCGGCGATGGCGAAGGTGCGGTATCGGCTGGGGCGTGAGGCGCGGACTGAGTTCAATGAGCCGCACGCGGGCGTAATTTTCATGTCGCCAGTGAAGGCGGCTCCGACGCCGGAGATGGCGCGGGCGGCGGAGCTGCATCACCAGCTCAAGCTGCGGAAATTCAGCGGCTTTCAGAGCATCAAGCATCCAGAAAGCACGGGCGAGGCGGATGGCTTTGTGCAGGCATTCAACTACCGCACGATCCTCAGCTCTGATCCGGCAAACCGGCTGCCGGTCGAAAAGCCGGCGAACTACGATCCAGAGAAGCTCAAACTGCTCGAACACGGCTCCATCGTGTCGCCGATCCCGAACTCGAAGCGCGGCTGGAATCGTCCGCAGCTCGTTGGATTGCAGACGGACTATGTGGAGGCCGATTGGACCGGGCGGCAGAAGATCATGAATGCGTTTTGGGACACGACCATGGCGCTGCTGTACTTTTTGCAGAATGATCCATCCGTGGAGCCAGCGCGGCAGAAGTCGTGGCGTGAGTTTGGGCTGGCGAAGGATGAGTTCACCGACAACGGGCATCGTCCGCATGAGTTTTATGTGCGCGAGGCGCGGCGCATCACCGGGCGCTATATCTTCACGCAGCATGACGCGATGCTTGCCAACGGCCTGGAGCGTGCGCCCGTGAATGAGGACAGCATCGGCGTGACGGAGTGGTATCTCGACACGCATGCCTGCACGCCGCGCCGCATCGACGGTGCGCTGGAGGAAGGCAAGATGATGCTCGATGTGGAGACCTTTCCCGGGCAGGTGCCGTATCGGGCCATTTTACCTCGAGGCGTGGACAATCTGCTCGTGCCTGTGTGCCTGAGCAGCACGCACGTCGCGTGGGGCACGATTCGACTGGAGCCAACGTGGATGAACCTCTGCGAATCCGCCGGACACGCCGCCGCTCTCGCGATTCAAAACAAAGTCACGCCAGCGGCACTCGATCCCGACGTGCTTCTGCGCAAAATCGCCGCGAGTCATGTGATGCTGAGCTTTTTCAATGACGTGGACGTTTCCTCCGATCATCCGCGAGTCGCCGCAGCGCAGTATTTTGCCACGAAGGGCTTTTTTGCCGATTACGATGCCCGCCTCGACGAGCCGCTGACAGAAAGCGTCCTCGCGGTCTGGGAGGAAGGGCTGGCTGCGTTGCGTGAAGGCACGCTGAAGCCGATGGATGTCATGAAAAAAGTGCGCGAGGCCGGGCAGTCGGGTGTGGAGGTGTCGAAGCGCACCCGAGGCGAGACGTTGCTGCGCATGTTCGCCCGCTGAAGTGAAATCGGCGCGGGGCAGGCGCGGGTTTTCCGCATTATCAGGGAACCGTTTTCAGGGCGAAGGACGATCAAGGGGTAGGAGCGCAATCTCACTTCTGCTCCCCTCGCTTATGAAATCACCCACCCTTCTTGCGATCGTCCTGATAGTACTCGGCGTGGTCGCCCTGATTTACCAAGGCATCTCCTACACGACGAGAGAGAAGGCCGTTGACCTCGGGCCCATCCAAGTCACCGCCGAAGAGAAACACACGATTCCGCTGCCGCCTGTCGTGGGCGCGGTGGCAATCATCGCCGGCGTCGTGCTGCTGGTGCGTGCCAAGTAAGCCGCGCCGTCCGTCTCAACCTCACTCATTCAGAAAGGGAACCAGACCATGAACATCACCAAGAATCGCGGCATGCTGCTGCTCGGCATCTATCTCATCGTGATCGGGCTCATTGGAGCTTTTGACATCAGCCTCGGTGTCCTGAGCATCCTGGTGCCTGTGCTGGCGGTGGTTGCAGGCATCTTCATTTTGATGGGAAAATGAAGGGCTGGCCGGGAACGGGCCTCGTCCGCCATGAGACACGGCTGTCAGGGCCGTGGAGCGGGTGATGGGAATCGAACCCACGTTTGCCCAGGCGGTTGTTTGGGGATGTTTGGGAACGTCTGAAACCCTTGATTTACAAGGAAGAGCGCGATTTCCGAATTTCGCTGGACATCCCGAAACAAGGTTGGATGTTCTTACTCCTGTTCTTACTTTTTTCGGTTATGGCCTCTGTCTGGAAACACCCCAACTCGCCCTACTGGACGGCGTGCTTCACGGACCTTGATGGGAGGCGAAAAAAGCGCTCCACGAAAGAGACGAACCGCAGGAAGGCCGAGAAGCTGGCGGAGCAGTATGAGCAAGCTGCCCGGAAACGCCGGACGTTTAGCCAGGTGCGCACCGTCCTCCAAGATCTGCACCGGGAGATCACTGGAGAGGATTTGAAGTCTGTGACTGTCCGGGAGCATGTGAAAAACTGGCTGGCCGAGAAAAAAGACGAAACGAAGCCTGCGACCATGCACTTCTACGGGACATCCACCACGAAGCTGTTGGATTTCCTCGGAGAGCGAGCAGACCAAGAGATCTCCTTGGTGACTAGAGGCGATTTAATCGGCTACAGAAAGGCTCTCGCCTCCACCCTGTCTTCCACGAGCACCAACCATCACATCAAGTGCGCCCGAATGATGTTCAAGACGGCACGGAGGGACACTCTGATCGCAGAGAATCCGGCCGAGTTTGTGGAGCGGGTCAAAAAGAAGGGGGGCTTTGAGCGCAGGCCATTCACGCAGGAGGAGATTCGCAGTGTGCTGGCTCAAGCTGACGATGAATGGCGCTCGATGATTTTGTTTGCTCTCTACACAGGACAGAGACTCTCGGATGTGGCTGCCTTCACTTGGGCACAGGTGAACCTGGAGAAGGTTGAAATGCGCTTCGAGACGGCCAAGACAGGACGACGCATGATCATCCCCATTGCTTCGCCTCTGCTCTCCCATCTGAAGTTGCTACGCAAGAAGGATACTGGCACCGGCCCCATCCATCCTCGTGCTGCTGCCACGTTGAATAAGAACTACAAGACGAGCACTCTGAGCAACCAGTTCGCCAACCTGCTGGCGGCAGCAGGGCTGCGCGACAAGGTGAGCCACAAGAAAGAGAAGGAGAAGAATGGCCGCACAGGAGCCAAGACCGGTGCCCAGTTGTCTTTCCACAGCTTGCGTCACACCGCTGTCACGCTGCTTAAGGAAGCCGGCGTCCCTCATGCCGTGGTTCAGGAACTGATCGGGCATGACAGCGAGCAGATGTCGGAACACTACACTCACGTTGGCAGCGAGGCCCTGAAGAAGGCGGCGAGTGCGCTGCCTGATGTGACAGTGTAACACCACTTTGTTGAACACCCTGCTGATGATTTCGCCATGAGGAAAAAGCCGACAGGCAAGAAGCCACCAACGAAGGCTAAGCGCTCTAGATCCAAAGCGAAGAAAGCCACACCGACGAACACATCGCCGGAATCAAGGTCTGTGACGGTCGCGAAGAAGAACATCGGATATTTTAGAGAACTGTTTGCCGACGATCTTCCTGGGACGCTCGAAGTTCGCCCTCCGTTTCAAGATCATCCCATCGCCGTTCTGCTGCGTCACGCCGGTGAGCGGCTATTCTACAACCTTAGTTCTATGCGCCCGCCTGATTCTATCCAGGAGGATCTCATCGAGATCATGAAAGCATCTGGAGTGAAGGACATTGAACAGCAGTATGTGGAGGCTCGTCGGTCGGCTCGCGGCATTCTTTTCGACTGTGCCACAAACCAAGCCATGAGATATTTGAAGGACGAGGATGGGGCTATGAACAAGGCGCTTTATCGGGCACTGTTGATCGAAGATCCCGGCATTCAGATCAGCAGTGAAAAAGTAAGTGAGTTTCTGGCTGACGGAATAGGCAGCGGTGGCTCCAAGTTTTTGAAGCGACTGGCAGAGGACTTCAAAAACGCTGAAACGCGAGCCGATAGGCTTGGTGTTGATGACCAAAGGTGGATCATGGCAGCCAATTGGACGAACCCCCACTGTCCGCTCTGGTTGATGGAAAGACCGGCCATTTTTCAGGCATGCAAAGCTCTTCCCCCTCGAACCAATATGACTCAGGAGGCGGTCAACAACCGCCTCAGAGGAAAGAGGTTTAAGCGTAGTAGTCAGACGCCAATAACTGCCGCTCACGCACAGGCGGGAGTCTTGTCCATCAACGGATATGAGATAAAAGGAAGCGTATTCACCTCACTTCACGGGAAGGCTTATCCAGCCCCCTCGTTCCAACCGAACGGCTACCAAATAGTCGTGAGAAAAAAATAGTGCAGGATGGTCAGTGAGCTGGAACCCTTATTCTACGGGGGTTCCATCCGCGTGGGTTAATTTCACCAGGCGACGATGACCCGTGCTTCGGGCGGTGGTTCAGGCACGATAGCGTCGCCATGTTTCAGAAAATCCAAGATCACCAACGACGTTTCGCGACGATGACGGCAGCCCATCTGCCCGAGCCTTCCGTCGCCTCTCTCTCATTGCCGTTAACATCAAATGTTGGGCCGGAACTCATCCGAATACCGAGGTTACTCCCACTCAAAGAGGACTTCGACATCGCACGCTTTCTGCCCGAGTTCGTGCGTCTCCCAAAGTCAGGAACGCGCTGTCCGTGGACAGGTCTTTCAAGGTCTGCCATTTGCGAACTCATACTGCCAGCACGAGCCCCTGTAAAATCTGTTGTCCTGCGACGACGGGGAGCAACTCGAGGACAAAGACTTATCCATCTTCGCAGCCTCATCGAACACCTGCACGCTCAAGCAGCCACGGACCTTTCCGAGTCGGACCTCGCTCAAAAATCCACGCCAACCAGTTCCGCCCAATAAAAAAACGGGGCGCGCCCGCCGGTCAGCAAAACGCGCCCCATTCCTACTTCAAACGATGAAAATTTACACCAATTCAGATAAATCGCAAGGGGTCTCCAAGCAGCAGGATAGCCCAAGAATTCTCATCCCCTCAAGCTTTCCGACCAGCCCACTGGAAGCGGCGGAGATTTATGCCGACATGGGCATCACAGTCTTCCCTTTGCATCCTCCCGGTTCAGGACCTGGTCGACAGGATGGAAAGGTACCCGCCATCAAAGGTTACCGCGACCTCCAGCCCGACTGGAGCGACAGCGCAACGCAGCACCGCTACTGGGGTGGTGTGAATCCGCACAATGTAGCGATTCTTCTTCCGCCACAGCATGTCGTTGTGGATCTCGACAGTAAGGTGGACAAGGGCGCAAGCGCACGGGGTTGGGCCGATTCACGACCCGAGTTGAGGGGGGCGCTCAACGTCTCGACACGCGGCGGGCGGCACGTCTATTTCCGATGCCCGGACCTGCCCACCATACTCAAACCCGATGGCACGCCAAGAGGCACACCACTTCGTTCGATTCTGCCCGGTGCCGTAGGCGCGGAACTGTTCTTGTCGGGCATGCACATCACTGTCCCTCCATCACGGCGGGAGTGCGGTTTTGTTTACGAGTGGGTGGGGTGCGGTGAGCCCTGGGTCATTTCGTGGAAAACTCTTCAGGATGTGTTTGGCTTTGAACTTCCGCACCAAGCTCAAGATCATGGACATGACATCGAGCTTGCATGGGAACAACTTCAGAGGAACCACAAGGGAGACCTGCGAACACTCGACATTGTCGAGGTGTTCACGCGGGCAGGGAAATACGGCAAAGCGCTTGGGGGGCCTGAAAAGAAGCACACCGTGAGGTGTCCCTTTTGCGAAGAGCACGGGGACGGGGGCCTGAAATGGTCTCCCGACGACAGTTCGACTGTAGTATTTGAGGGAAATGAGGGGCGACGTGCTGCCTTCCACTGCTCACATGCGCATTGTGAATCTCGGAAACTACCGGAGGCCATCGCTGCATTCGACGCCAGCCACCCCGATCTTATCGACGACTGTTGCGGCGAGCGATACCGACCTCGCGTGATTCTTCCTGGTGAAGGGCAACCCTTGAGGCTGTTTGTGCGGGACGTTACAAAGGAGCTATCGTGCTTGTCTGGCTACTATGTGCGCGGGGAGGAGGTTGTTCAGATCCGCTCACATCCCACGAGTGGATCCAGGACCAAGCTCCAGCAACTGACTCCGAGGGCTGCCATCACGGCATTCGAGGAACACATCGAGTTTGGCATTCATAAGCCGGCGAGGGACGGAGAGTCGCGGTTCGTGCCAAAATCAATGTCCATGGATATCGCATCCACCTTGTTGGAGTCGCACTCGCTGAAGGACAAACTTCCTACCATAGGCCGCGTTCTTCAGGTTCCCATACCGGTGCAAGGAGAAGATGGGGGCATTGAGTTTCCAAGGCATGGCTATGATCCCCGGCATCAGACGTACCTTGACCCGAAAGCTCCGCAAATCGCGCAGGTCAGTTATGACGAAGCCTTGACAATCATCCACGATCTAATGGGTGATGCTGAGTCGGGTGGGTTTCCTTGGCACGATGAGCTCTCCAAAACATCAGCGATCAGCCGGTTGCTCACCCCTTTCTGCCGAGGGCTTATGCGGTGGGAGAAAACACCGGTCTTCATCATGCTGGCGAACCAACCACGGCTTGGCAAGGACACCATAGCCATGATGGTATCAACCCTTTACACAGGCGAAGGCGCAGTAGCTCCGCCGTTGGAAAAGGATGGTGACGCCGAGATGCGAAAACGCATCACATCAGCACTTCGGACAGGAAATCCGTTTTTCCATATAGCCAACCTCCGGGGCCACATCAACTACCCCTCCCTGGAAGCGGCTACCGATGCTTCACTGCTGTGGAAAGACCGCTGCCTTGGACACTCCCGCGAATTGGAGCTGCCCAATGAGGCTGAATACTCATTGTCAATGAACGTGGGGGCAACGCTTACCGTTGACCTTGATGCGCGAGCGATCTTTATACGCCTTCGCTATCCCGGGGAAAACCCGAACGCCAGAACATTCAGGCATCCCAATCTTCAACAGTGGGTCAGAGGCAACCGGCCCAGATTGCTAGGAGCTCTCTTTGCGCTTTTAAAGAGGTGGCAAGAGATGGGAAGACCTGAAGGTCCAACTCCTTTTGCCTCATTTCCAACATGGAGCAGGATAGTGGGCGGTATCATGACAGCATGCGAACTTGGTGATCCCTGCATACGACCACCAGACATCAAGACACAAATTGGCGATCGCGACACGGAAGATATGCGGAGGGTTTACCTCTCAGCGCACGAACGGTTTGGAAATGCACCCATCAACAAGACCCAACTGTACGAAATCATGCGGACCGGAGAAGAATGGCCTTTTCCCTACCTGAAGCTCGACAACAGGGACGACCAGACCAAACTGGGCAAGATTCTGGCACGTTTTGATGGGCGAGAGTTGTCCGGAATTGAGATGCGAATTGATGCCTCGGACCCACATCGCAAAAAGTTCGCTTTTGTGCGGGCCAAGGAAAATCAGGATGGGCCAGAGCCAGTCAGCCCGTCGATGCAAACCTCGCAAACCTCGCAAACATGCAATCAGGATGCTTCAGCGGTCGGCACAGAGGGAACGGGGTGTCCTTCCTCGTCTCACCATGCTTCGGAGGGTGATCCCCCATCAACGCGTCAGTTTGAGGTTTGCAATGTTTGCGAAGTTGCAGGCTCCATTCTGAATTATACATACGTTCATACGCAGGACGGCTTGGCGTTGGCCGAAGCAGCCTTGCGTAGTGCACCGGAAAAAGCTGTTGCCTTGGACATTGAAACTTTTGGAAAGGAGAAGGGCGATGCTCTTGACCCAAGGAAAGGTGACATCAGGCTGCTCCAGTTGGCCGTTGATGACAATGTTTATGTAATCGACCTGCAAGCCGTCAATGCTTCGATAGGGCCAGTTCTGGAGGTGCTGCGGCATTGCCACCTGATCGGCCACAATCTTCGCTTCGACCTCTCGTTCCTGGCGAAGCGTTACGGATTCACAGCTTCATCCGTATTTTGCACGATGACGGCATCCCGCATCCTCCACGCCGGGGATGACGCACCTGCGCACGATCTGGCCTCCGTGCTGGATAGGGTGCTCAACGTAAGGATCCAAAAAGAACACGGAGCTTCCGATTGGAGCGGCGCGCTTGCACCGGAGCAACTGGACTACGCTGCCCGGGATGTGGTGCATTTGGTGAGACTCGCAGATGAACTCAAGGCCAGTTTGCGTGCGGCTAGTCTGCAGGACACCGCTGATCTCGAAATGTCCACACTATTGGTGGCTGTATCCTTACAGAACGAAGGCATTGAGGTTGATATTGAGCACGCTAAATCACTCCGTGACCGTTACCAGCAGGATGCAAGTGCAGAAGAGCAAGAACTTGGCAAGCTCGCCGGATCTTCATTCAATCCTGACAGCCCTCAGCAGGTGAAGGCGGTCTTGGGCCAACGGGGCTACGCGATTAAGGACACAAAAGAAGACACCTTGAGCCAAATCAATGATCCAGTGGCGTCCAAACTTGTTCGCTACCGCCGGTCCAAAAAATCGGTCGAGGCTTGTGACGCTTTGTTGGATCACATCGAAGCCGATGGGCGTGTTCATGCATCCTTCGACCCTCTGAAGGCACGAACAGGTCGTTTCAGTAGCAGCAATCCCAACATGCAAAACATTCCTCGCGGAGAGTTGCGATCGTGCATCCGGGCAAAGAAGGGGCATAAACTTATTGGTGGTGATTACTCCCAGATCGAGCTGAGGGTGGCTGCGGCCTTGTCAAAGGAGATGAGAATGATCGTTGCATTCGCGGCTGGCACTGATCTCCACGTCCAAACTGCTTCACTTGTGCTCAACAAAGATAAGCTCCTGATTGGAAAAGAAGAACGTCAGCTCGCAAAAGCCGTGAACTTTGGTCTGCTCTTCGGACAACGAGCCGAGGGGTTGGTTGAATACGCACGGAAAAGCTACGGGGTTACTTTGACCAGGGAGCAGGCCGAGTCTTACCGCAGCGCTTTTTTGAATGCATATCCTCACTTCGCCAACTGGCAATCCCGTCAGGCAGATGCAGCGAACAGTGCAGAGGAAGTGCGGACTATTCTCGGCAGGAGAAGACTACTACCCTCAGGTCGGGAGAACTGGTGGAAGCGATACTCATCGCTTCTGAACACGCCGGTTCAAGGTTCCGCTGCAGACGGCCTCAAGCGCGCGCTTTGCCGCCTCCATACGGAGTTGCCTACAGGAAGCAGGATCGTCAGTTGCATTCACGATGAAATCCTTGTCGAAGCTCCTGACCAAGAGGCGGAGACTGTCGAAGCCATGGTCGAACAAATCATGGTGGAAGAGATGAAGAAGCTCTTCCCTGATGTCCACATCACAGTGGAGGTCAAAACCATCGAGACCTGGGCGGAAAAATAGCCAGCCCATCAAACCAATTTACAAGCTGACAAACATGAAACCAAAAATGAAATTCAACACTCCCTCATCCTCGTCGCCCAGACATCGCCGTATTCGGCCACCATCTTTGCATCTCCACCGACCACGCTTCATCATCATGCCATTTTTTGGCTCGCGGATTCGAGCCATTCTGGAAGGGGAAGAGACTTGGTATTTGCGCGAGGATGTATTAAACGCGTTGGGCCTCAAGGAAGCCCCTCGTTGGAACCAGCATCTGTTTGCTCGCACGCAACGAACTACGGCAGTATGGACTGACTCGGAAGAACGAACCAGTAGGTATTGCGTCATCAGCGAGTCCGGCTTTTACAAACTGCTTTGCCTTGGTCGCCTGAACGATGTTGGGCGCACGTTCAATCATGAAGGTGGCAACCTCATATATAACATGCCTGGACCAGGAGAGGGGTTTGATACTGAACAGCGTGAGTTCTTCAGAAACCTGCTTCGTAGTCTGCATTCAAATTGGTTGCGCTATGACGCTCCGGCAGACGATCTTGATGAATGGGACCTGCCAGCGTAAATTATGAATACACAAGCTGCGGTTTTCGATTGTCGCTCTTCACCCCAATTTTGAAAAGCTAATCAAAACGGGCGCTTTTGAGGGCAAAAATGGGGGCATCCGAAAGAGAATTTATTCCCTATCAACTTCGTGGCCTTTACTGTCGGTAGTGAAACCTCACGGTGCTCTCCTGCTTATCGTGGCGCATGCCTTGGATACAGCTGGTGAGAACCTCAATTTTTGGAAAACCAAAATTATCGACAGTTCCCTGATGAGGGCACCATAACAGTCGAAATTGGCGCGCGCTGGCGGGTAGTTCTACCGGGAGTATTACCTGCACTTCCCCCGGCTAAAAAAAACGCTGCGTATTTCGCGAATTGTCGCGCATTTCAAAATGATGGGGGAATTTTGAAATTCGGTTTTAGTCGCAGTTGTCGATGCAGAAGCTGCATCCATTCCTTACAACCGCTCATTTGCAAATTGAGCCGAAAGTTCGTTCTGAAAGCGGCTCACTCCCACGGTCCTCCCGGCTTCCAGTGAAGTTTAAACTTGGACTTCTTGGCGGCGGCAGATGCGGGCGGGAGCAAGAATGAAGCGGCAAACTGGACAACCTGATCAAGTGAAAGTGCTGGTTCTGTTTTGACGGACTTCTTCCAGAATGCTTTCCATATCACCTGCCGGCTCGGGTCGGACCAAAACGAGTCACTGAAGCCGATGGGCGTATCGGATGGCAGGCTGCTGCCACGTCTGTCGAAGGTGGCACGAATGGAGTCTGCCAACTCTTGTCCATCGAACCTGTGATGACTCGCCAGGAACCAGAAGTCGTAATAATCCTTCATTCGTGAGTTCAGGATGCCGAGTGTCACGGCTGCCTCGAATTTTTCGGCGAGGGCGGTTGCCATGCGATACGCACGAAGCTTCGGAGTCGGCATGTCCAGCAGGCTGGGAAATTCCACCTCCTCCGGTTTGACGGCTGTGGCGTCACCAAATCCCACGTCGATCTGCAACGGAGTTCGTGCGTTGCCAATCTTGCCATGAACCGTCACCCGGACGCCTGCATACAGTTCCTGGGATCGAATGGGTTCAGCCATTACTGAGGCAGAATCAAAGACCAGGCCATCGTCAGTCACTTTTTGCCCACAGATCTCCCGGAAGACTTCGATCAACTCATCAATGGAAGACTCACCAAAGCCAAGGAGGTCGAGGTCACGCGTCACCCGATGAGGGGTCTCCTGCCAGAGGGCGAACAGTATGGCACCTTTGAGCACAAATCGTTGCCGGTGCTTTGAGGCTGCCAGACGGAACAGCAACCGTTCGATGGCATACCGGGTGAGCAAGGTATTGAAATCCTGCCCGGTCTCGACGGAGATCTTTTTCAGCCGGTCACGGACGGAGGCCGCGACGTTGGTGAGCGCGCCCTTTTTGTTCATGCCACAATGCTTTCAAAGTAGGGGCGCATGATGTTCGTCATCCGGCAGAGACGAGCGATCTTCCAAAGCTCATCGGCACTAGCCTTTTTCTTTCGCCAGGCATCCCGCAGGGCTTCGACGGCCACGTTGATGCCGACCTTGCTGCGGTATTTGAAACAATCGACTACGGTCTTGGCCGGACTTGTGATCCTGACCTTCACTCCGGAGATGAGGTGTTCCTCGATGCCAGCATGATACGCATTGGGAGACGCCCAGAAGACCTCAAGCCGGGGATTCGACATCCGAGGTCGCTGGACACCCACGGGCAGCATGACATACACATTCACGGGGTTCTCCGTGGTGAGTTCATGGAAGCGGAGGGCCGAGAGCAGGCAGATCACCGCCTTGGGTGAGCGGACTGCCACCTCAGCCAGGGAAACATGGGCGTCCATATGCGCATTCGGAGCTGTGTAGAGTCCACGCTGTGCTTTTTGAAGCACTCCTTGATCCACAAGCTTCCGCAACTGCATTCGCGACACCCCACGCGCTTCCAGATCCCTTGTGCGGACAAGGCGCTTTTGCGCCAGGTTCAGCACCTCGCGCTTTTTGGTTTCTGGCAGCATGCCTATATCTGTCTCTTATACACATCTGACGCTGCCGACGACGGA
>NZ_JACSRD010000192.1 GCF_014879935.1 Prosthecobacter sp. | reverse complement strand
ATCTGCAGCTCTTCGCGCGCACGGTGGTCGAGGGCTTCACCACCGGTCACCACGCTTCACCGCACAAGGGATTCAGCGTCGAGTTCCGCCAGCACCGGCCGTATGTGCAGGGGGATGAGATCCGCCGCCTCGACTGGAAGGTCTTCGGCCGCAGCGACCGCTTCTACATCCGCGAATACGACGAGGAAACGAACCTGCGTGCCACCATCGTGCTCGATGCCAGCGGCAGCATGAACTATCGCGGTCAGAAAGGCGTCCTGAAGTTCGACTACGCACGCAAGCTCGCCGCATCGCTCGCCTACCTGCTCATGAGCCAGCAGGACGCCGTGGGCCTCATCACCTTCGATTCCAAGGTCAGGGACGTCGTTCCTTGCCGCACGAAGATCTCGCACCTGCACCTGCTGCTCGAAACGATGGTTAAAACGGAGCCCGGCAAGGACACCAGCCTGGCACCAGTCATCGAATCACTCGCGCAGCGTCTGAAACGCCGGGGACTTGTGATCCTCATCAGCGACTTCTTCGACGATCCGGCCGCCATTTTGAAAGCCGTGGGCATCCTGCGAAAAAAAGGCCACGAGGTCATCGCCCTCCAGCTCTGGGACCGCGACGAAATCGATTTCTCCTTCGGTAACTGGGCTCGTTTCGAAAACCTCGAAAACGATGAAGATTTCCTCCTCCTCGATCCCGCCACCATCCGCCAGCGCTACCACGAGGTGCAGCAGCAGTTTGCCAATGACCTCAAGGAAGGCTTCCGCAAGCACCAGATCGACTACCTGAGCCTGCCGACGGACGAATCGCACTCGATGGCCCTGCGGAACTATCTCGCGCTCCGCATGCGCTGAACCGACACAATGACGAAACCAGAATTCCGAATGCCAAATCTAGCCCCCATGCCGAATGACAGCGCCTTCATGGCGGTCGGCATCATGGCTTCGTCACTCATTCGTCATTCTGAATTCGACATTCGTCATTCCCGCCCGCCCCAATGACCTTCCTCAACATCGCTCTCCTCGCGGGCGGGCTCACGTTCCTCATCCCGCTGCTGATCCACCTGCTGAACAAGCGGAAAGTGGTCACCGTGCGCTGGGGCGCGATGCATCTGCTCCACGAGGTCATCCGCCAGCGAAAGCGTAAGATGAAGATCGAGCAGCTCCTGCTGCTCATCACGCGCATCAGCATCCCCATCGTTCTGGCACTCTGCCTCGCGCGACCGGTGCTCACAGCGTTGCGTTCGCTCGGCATGGGCAGTTCCTCGCTGGTCGTGATGCTGGATGACTCCTTCTCCATGCGTGCGCCGGCAGCCCAGACCACGCTTCCAGGCGGAACGGTCATCGAGCAATCACGCCAGGATCTTCAAACCATCGTCAATGACCTGCCGAAAGGTTCCAGCGCCCAAGTCGTGCTCGCCGGCGGGACGCCTCGCAAATTGCTCGATCAAGCCACCACCGCGCTTGAGCTCGTGCCGCAAAAACTCGGCGATCTGCCGTCCATGTCCGGCCCTTTGGCGGCCAACGACGCCTTTCAGGCCGTCACTTCGGCCTTGAAGGATGCCCCCAACGCCGCCCGCGAGGTTCTCGTGGTTTCGGACTTCCAGGAAGCCGATTGGAAGACCGTGGCCGAAGGCGCCGCCATCCCAGCGCTCGAGGCCCTGTCAAAACAAGAGCCCAGGCCGCAGATCACCTTCCTCCGCGTCGGCAGCGATCTTGCCGAGAACCTCAGCATCGCCAGCGCCGATCTTTCCGCCCTTGTCGCCGCCGAAACGCAGCCCATCGGCCTGCGCGTTCGCATCAAAAACCACGGCAAACGCCCCTGGCAGGACATTCCCGTGCATCTGGAGGCCGATGGCGCACGCCTGCGCACCGCCCGCGTCTCCCTGGCTCCCGAAGGCGAGGCCGTGCTGAGTTTCACCAATGCTTTCGACAAGGTCGGCGACCATTCGCTTTCGGTGCGCCTTGAAGGCGACAGCTTCGGTGATGACAACGCCTTCCACAGCGTCGTTCAGGTGCGGAATCAGCTCAACGTGCTGCTGATCGATGGCAATCCCGGCTCTGCGCCCTTGGAAGGTGCCACCGACTTCCTCGAAATCGCTCTCACACCACACACCGCCGCCGCGGCCAGTCTCAAGGATCTCATCCGCACCAAAAAAGTCGATCTGCGCAAGCTGCGCGATGATGATCTGCGTGGGCAGGAAGTCATCTTCATGGCCGATGTCCAGCGCCTCCAGGGCCGCGTGCAGAGCGACATCGACAAGTTTGTCAAAGAAGGCGGCGGACTGCTCGTCTTCGCCGGGCCGGATTGCGACCTCGACTGGTACAATCGCGAGTTCTATCGCAAGGGCGAAGGCCCCTACCCTGCGTCGATCAAAGGCTACGCCCGGTCCGAGTCCGATGCGGCTCCTGCCCGCATTTTGCTGCAGCGCTTCACCCATCCGGCCGCGCTTTACTTCAACGACGCCCGCGGCGGCCGTCTTCAGGATGCCGAATTCCGCCACTGGATCGAACTCGTCCCTCAGGGCGACCAGGTGCAGCGCATCTTCAGCCTCGACCGCAATGTGCCGCTCATCATCGAGAAGAAATACGGCCGCGGACGCGTCATCGCAGCCGCCACCACGGCCAATGCGGTGTGGGGAAACCTGCCCTTGCAGCCCTTCTTCGTGCCGCTGATGCAGCGCCTGACCACCTACCTTGCCACAGAGGGCAGCGCCCCGGCCTGGCAGCTGGTCGGATCTCCGCTGCGCATGACTGTCAAAGCGGCGGATCTCGGCGCCGAATTCACGCTCCGTGATCCCACCGGACAGGTGCAGACTTTGAGCGCCGCCAAGGACGGCGAAAACGTCGTTGTGCAAAGCCCGCCCGTCGCGCAGCCAGGCATATTCCAGCTCACCCGCGCCGGATCGGACCAACCGATGCTCCTCGCCTTCAATGTCGATGGCACGGAGTCCAACCTGACCCCTCTCCCGGCCGCCGACGTGCAAAAGATCGCCACCCGGCACGAAGCCGGTTTTGCCGACACACTCCAGGCCTATCAGGCCCTCGACCGCACCCGCCGTCACGGCAGCGAGCTCTGGCAGCCGCTGCTCATCGCCCTCCTCGGCCTGCTGTTCTTCGAAGTTCTGCTCCAGCAGCGCATTGCCCGCGGCTGACGAACGCGTTGAAAGCCTCCTTTGAGCCCGTATCTACTCCCATGTCCACCACCGCAACTGCCGCCAGTCCGCTGCTTTCCCGGATCACGATTGATCCCGAAGTCTGCCACGGGAAACCCGTCATCCGCGGCATGCGCTATCCGGTGGAGTCGATCCTCGAATATCTCTCGGCCGGCGACAGCTTTGATGATGTGCTGGCCGAGTTCAATGACTTGGAACGGGACGATCTCAGGGCCTGCATCGAATTCGCAAACCTGTCCCTCAAACTTCGCAGTTGGCAGCTTGTCGCGGCATGAAGTTCCTGATCGATGCGCATCTCCCGCCCGCTCTGCGCCGCGTCTTCGCGGCTGCGGGACATGATGCGATCCACAGGGACACTCGCCAGATGTTCGAGACGCACCTTCCCGCCATCGCCACCGCCTTGCAGACGAACACCCTGGTCGAAATCGACCGCCAACAGCTTTCGATCATCGCCTGATCATGAATCCCACCACCGAGACCTCCCTGCGCTTCACCGGCGGCTATGCCCCGCTGCCGGTGATCCTGCTCGCGTTCGGGCTTTCCGCGCTGATGTGGTTCCTGTATCAACGGGAGCTGAAGTTCATCGGCGGCCGATTTGCCAAAGTTCCGGCTGTACTCCGTGCCCTGGCGGTCTTTTTGCTCGTCATCGCGCTCGCGGGTCCGGTTCTGCGGCATGTCACCACCCTGCGTCAGCTCGGCCGTGTCATCATCGCCGTGGACAGCTCGGCCAGCATGCAGTTGACCGACGACAACGGCGATCAGACGGCCTCAGACGCCAATCCAGGTGCGAAATCGCGTTTCCAGCGTGCTGAGGACCTGCTGCTCAAAGGAACGACGCCTCTGGTGAAAAAGCTCGCCGAGACGCAGGATGTCGAACTCGTTGCCCTTCGAGGAAACAACACGCAGCGTCTCTGGTGGCATCGCCAGGGCGGCAAGGACACCTCGGGAGACATGCCCACGGCGTTTGAACTGCCCGCCAGCACGCCAATCACCAACCTCGACCAGACGCTCCGTTCCGCGCTCGGCCCCGTCACCGCCGGCACGGCGCTCGTGGTGCTGACTGACGGCCAGCACAACACCACCGGCTCCCCGGAAGAATTCAGCACCGCGCTCAAGGCCAGCGGCACTTCCGTCTTTCCCATCGGCTTCGGCACGGAAATCCCGCCGGCCGATTTGTCGCTGCTGGATGTCAGCGCCCCCGAGTCCGTGTTCTCCAAGGAAAATTTCCAAGGTCGCCTCACGGTGAACGACAGCATGCCCGCTGGCATTCCCGCTGTCGTCCGGATCGAAAGCCAGGGCAAAACCTTGTGGCAAAAGGACTTCACCACCGATGGCAAAGGAGAAAAGACCTTCAATTTCATCTTCCCCGTGGCCCAACTGCCGCCGCCTGCGCCGGGACAACGGGACAAGACGCTGCGCAGCGTGAACATCCACATCTCCGCCAGCGGTGATCGTGCCGCGCTGGAAAAGACCCGCTCCAACAATGCGCGCGAACTCGCGATCCACCTGCTGGAGAAAAAGCGCAAGGTGCTCATCCTCGACGGCCGTCCGCGCTGGGAAACCCGCTACATCCACAATCACTTCGACCGCGATGATCGCTGGCAGGCCACGCTCATCTTCGATGACATGAACGACAATGCCGCCAAGGGCAGCCTGCAGCGCGACTTTCCCAGGACACGCGACGACCTGCTCAGCTACGACCTCGTCATCCTCGGCGATGCGTCGCTGGCCCGCTTCAAAAGCGAGCACCTCGACTGGCTCGTCGAGTTTGTCGAAAAACGCGGCGGCGGCTTGATCATGATCGACGGCCAGCGCGGCAAGCTGCGTGAATGGAGCACTGGCAGGACCGCATCGTTGATCCCCGTGCGTTTTGCCTCAAACAACAACAAGCCCCAGCCCTCCAGCATCGAGCTGACCGCCGACGGCCAGCGCTTCGACGCCCTGCGCCTCAGCGACAGTCCCAGCGCCAACGCCACGCTCTGGCCCACGCTGCAAAAGGTGAACTGGCACTCGAACGTGGAGCCGCTGCCCGCCGCCATCACGCTTGCCAAGGCCCAGGAGCCCGCGCTCGTCTTTCGTCAGGTCGGCGCCGGTGCCGTGCTCTATCTCGGCACGGACGAACTCTGGCGCTGGCGCTTCCAAGTCGCCGACTTGTATCACCAGCGGCTGTGGATGCAGCTCGCGGCGTGGATTGCGGCCCCGCCGTTCCAGATCGATCAGAAGAAGGTGTCCCTCGGCACCGATCGCCTGCGTTACGCCCCTGGCGAGGCCTCCGAGATCCGCGTGCGCGTTCGCAACGACCGCGGCGACATCATCAGCGATGCCCAGCCCCGCGCCTACCTGCTGCACGAGGGTAATGAGGTCGCCACGCTGCAACTGGAGGCCGATCCGACTCACATCGGCGTCTATCGCGCCCTCACACCGCCTCTGAAGGCCGGCACCTACGAGATCGCGGTTGCCGAAAGCCCCAGCGCACCGCGCAGCGATTCACGCCTCTCCCTGCACGTCTCCGACTCCGGGAATCCCGAGTGGGCCACGCTCACCATGAACCGCATGCTGCTCGAAACGATGGCCCAGAACAGCGGCGGGCGCTTCCTGCGCGAGGAACAGGCCGCCACCGACCTGCCAAACCTTCTCCAGAGCATGGATCGCAAGCAGGTCATCACCAAGGAGACGATCCTGTGGTCAAGCTGGTGGTGGTTCGGCGCGGCGATCCTGCTGCTCACCGTCGAATGGCTCCTGCGGAAGCAATTGAAGCTCGTCTGATCATGGCAGCATCGAACGATCGTGCCCAACTCGCCGTCCGTGTGACTCCGAACGCGAGGAAATCCGAGTTCGCTGGCTGGACCGCCGATGAAAAAGGCCGCCCCGTGCTGCTCGTGAAGCTCAGCGCCCCGCCGGTCGATGGCAAAGCGAACACCGAGCTCATCCGCTTCCTCGCCGAAGCCCTCGACTGCCCCAAAGGCCAGGTCACCTTGCTCCGCGGCACCTCCAGCCGTCAGAAGACCGTCGAACTGCCTGCGGTGGCGATGGAGGGACTGCCGAAGTGACTTAAGCGTCAGGCTTTCGCAGTGCCAATCGCTCAAGTGCTTCCGCAGTCCAGATCATGCTGTCCACGCCCTTGATGCGATGACTGACAATGTGGTGTTTGAGTCGGAGAATGAAATCGTGAATGCGAACAGCATCGAGCGAATGCTCCGTTGCCAGCGTCTGAAATTCACGCGCCAGCGCAAGCTGTGGCGACACCCAATTCAAATCTGGATGATCAACAGAGGTGCTCTGCAAGAAATCGATCCATTCGAAAGACTCCTGTCTGATCTCTTCGAGCGAAAGCTTGAGCACAGGGTGATGCATATGGCGGGAAGAAAGCTCAATCTTCATCATGGCCCCCTGACAGCCTCGCTTTACCCCCTCGCCCGCTCCAGCAGATTCATCATCAGGAAGGACAGCAGCAGGGCCAGTTCCTCGCCGGGGCTGGCCTGGCCGAGTGGTTCCAGCTTGAACATGCCTTCAAAGAACGCGGCCTGCTTCGTCAGTTGCATCACACCGGAACCGTCCGCGAGCCGCGTGGCGTTGTAACTGGGATGCAGCATGTAGCCGGAGAACATCCCCACGATCGGAATGCCGCTCACCAGGCCGTCGAGCAGATTCACCAGCGCACTTTGCTCCTGGATCGAAAACGTGGGCGTCTGCGCACCAGGCGCGAACACATCGTAATGCGCCTTCCACAGCGACTTCAGCCCCCGGCGGCCCACTGCACCGAGCACCTGGCCATTGGGAGCTTTGAAGGTGTAGCGTGCCGACCAGTCGATCACCCGGTCCGCCTCGATCGTCGCCAGCAGTGTCTGCATCGTGTCGTCCGTATAGACCTCCACCTTCTCACGGAAGCGAAACAGCTTCTGCTTCACATAACACAGCGTCCTGCCCGAAGCGTCGGTCACATAGATCTGCGGAGCCAGGGCGATGAGCTTGAAGCGAAACGTGATCGGGTAGTTCATAAGGCTGCAAAGTTGGCGGCGCTTAGCGAACTGGCAAGCTCTGAAGCAATGCCTTCGCACACGCCTCGGCGAACTCCGGCGCGTTGATCTCGCAGTCGATTTCAACGAGCGGGATGCCGGGGCGCAGGTGCTGCTTGATCGCGTCGAACAATGCCGCGTCTGCCGCGGCATCGTGAAACGGCTTCCCAGCGGCGCTGATGATGCTGATGGCCTTGCGGGGCAGCAGCACGGTGACTGGACCACGATACGCATTGGCTTTCTCCGCCAGGATGCGGCCGAGTTCGGCGCACTCGGCAGCGTTGGTGCGCATGAGCGTGACCTGCGGGTTGTGAATGTAGAAGGTGCGACCTTCAAACTTCGCCGGAACGCTGCCACGCTCGCCAAAATTCACCATGTCGAGGCATCCAGGCGTGATGATCGCAGGAATGCCCGCCTTCGCCGCCGCATCGAGCCGTGTGGGCCCTGCACCGAGAATGCCGCCGACGAGTTCATCAGCCCATTCCGTCGTCGTCACATCGAGAACGCCCGCAAACATGCCGCTTTCGATCAACGACTCCATGATCCTGCCGCCGGTGCCGGTGGCATGGAAAACGAGCACCTCGTAACCGGCGTCTTCGAGGACTTTCTTCGCCGTGTTCACACAATCGGTCGTGTTGCCGAACATGGAGGCGGCGATGAGCGGCTTGTCAGCACCTGCGGGCACCGTTGTCTCGACCATGCCGCAGATCGCACCAGCGGCGCGAGCCAGCAGAACGCGGGAGATGCGGTTGATGCCGCTGACATCGACGATGCTCGGGAACATCACGATGTCCTTCGTGCCGACATATGGCGCCACATTGCCAGCGGCCAGTGTGGAGACCATCACTTTCGGGAAACCGACCGGCAGCGCTCGCATCGCCGCCGTGCCGATCGCCGTGCCGCCGCCGCCGCCGAGCGAGATCACGCCCTGCACCTTGCCGCTTTCGACCAGGGCCGACAAAAACGTCGCGGCCGCGCCCGCCATCGCCGTCACCGCCTCGCCACGATCCTTCCGCACCATGATGCCGGCGAGATCGACAGCTCCCGCAGCGGCGACCTGTTCACGCGTCACGTCCGGCGTCACCTGCGGTGCTTCGCCGCTGCCGGTGTCGATGAGCAGCGTCTGGTGCCCGCGTGCGCGGATGATTTCCGCCACGTAGGCGTGTTCGTGACCTTTGGTGTCGAGCGTGCCGAGAACTGCGATGGTTGCCATCCCGCACGATAAAAGCGGGCGCGGAAAGAACAGCAACCGTTTCACACCTGCGCCTATCCGCTTCCGGCATGGCGCCACCTCACCTGCCCTTCCTCTCCCGCTGCCGCGCCCGATACTCCGCCGGTCCGCAGCCAACCTGCCGCGCAAACATCCGGCTCAGGTAGTGACGGTTGGGAAAACCGGCCTCGGAGGCAATCTGATCAATGGTTTTGTCCGTGAGCGCCAGGGCCTCGCCCGCCAGCCGAATCCGCGCCGCGAGTACGTAGGCGGCAGGCGTCTGGCCCGTGTGCTCGCGAAAGCTGCGGATGAAGCGTTCGACGCTCATGCCGGCGCGTTCGGCGAGGAAGTGGTTCGTGAGTTTCGTGTGCGGCGAGCGGGCGATGAGCGCCAGAACTTGGGAAAGACGCTCCGGCAGCGTCTGCGGTGGTGCTTCGAGCTTGGCGAAAACGACATGCAGCAGAGCAGACGCCAGATGGAGCAGTCCGTGGCCGTCGGTGTGAGTCTGATGCGTGTCGATCAATTGCCCCAGCAGCATGCGCATGGTGTCATCGACGGGAAAAAGCATCGGCTCGGCAGGAAAGGACACACCAGGGCGATTGGTGGTGAAGTGCAGCCAGTAGTGGCAGGCACGCACCGGACCGACGCAGTCGAAAACGGTGTCCGCAGGGATCAAGACGGCGTTTTTTGGCTCCAGCGGGATTTTGCGACCTTGGAAGACGAGGTGGCAGCCCGGCTTGGGATTGTGGTAGAAGCGCCAGAATGGCGAATCGACGCCCTGATGGTTCCAATCCTCCAAGGCAGGCTGGTAGCCGCTTTCGTGAATGAGGAACGGTGTCCAACCCGCCGTGGCGACACGCGCGAGGTCCACGCCCCACGGGGTGGTGTAGTTGAGGTATTTCCGCCGGGTGGCCATGATCGGACACAACTACGGCAGAATAGGGCATGCTCGTCCAGCGTTGGTTTTCGCGATGAGAGCGCTCTTTTTCATCCTCACCGCCGGTGCCACCTTCGCCGCGAATCTTCCGCCTGACCACGCCAAGCGCATGGATCGCGGCCTCAAGCTGTTCGACAACGAGGTGGCGTCCCTTTTGAAGCAAAACTGCCTCAAATGCCATGGCGGTGAAAAGTTGAAGAGTGACTTCGACCTGACGACACGGGAGGACCTGCTGCGCGGCGGCTCGCACGGCACCGCAGTCGTGCCGTTCGATGCGAAGGGCAGCCGCCTGGTGGCCATGATCCGCCACCAGAAGGAGCCCAACATGCCGGACAGCAGCCCGAAGCTGCCCGACGAGGCCATTGCAAAGATCGCGGCGTGGATTGACGACGGCGCGCCTTACTCCGCGCCGCTCGTCACCGGCAAGAAGCCCAAGAAAGATCTCAGCGTGGTGACTGAGGAGGACCGCAAGTGGTGGTCGTTTCAGCCTCTGCGGAAAGTGAAGGCGAAAAGCATCGACGAGCTGCTCTTGAAGAATGCGAAAGGCCTGAGCTTCGCACCGCAGGCCGAAAAAGCCGTGCTGGTGCGCCGCCTGTCCCTCGATTTGACCGGCCTGCCGCCAGCGGGTGTGTCGGACACGTCGGACTTCTCTGACTTGATCGACCAGCTGCTCGAATCACCGCGTTACGGCGAACGTTGGGCCCGTCACTGGCTGGATGTGGCCCGCTACGCGGAGAGCACGGGCTTCGAGCAGGACTATGACCGGCCCTATGCGTATCATTACCGTGATTTCGTGATCAAGGCCCTGAACTCGGACATGCCCTACGACCAGTTCGTGAAATGGCAGCTCGCTGGCGACGAATACGAGCCGCAGAACCCGCTGGCACTGGCGGCCACCGGCTTCCTCGGCGCGGGCGTTTTCCCATCCCAGATCACCGCGAACGAGGTGGAGCGCACGCGCTACGATGCGATGGACGACATGCTCAGCACGACGGGCAATGCTTTCCTCGGCCTGACGGTGGGCTGCGCCCGCTGCCACGACAACAAATACGACCCCATCCCCACCGCGGATTACTACGCGATGCTGAGCACCTTCACGAAGACGACCCGCATGAACGTGGACGTGCATCCCGACGGCAAAGTGACCTCCGCCGTCACGACGATGGACAAAAAGAAGAACACGCCGGAAGTGAAGGACGCGACGCGCATGATGATCTGCGCCGAAGGCTACGATCCCATCGTGATGCACACGCAGGGCGGACCCTTTTTCGACCAGACCTTCGTTTTGAAGCGCGGAAACACGGACATGAAGGACCGCGAGGCCGTGCAGGGCTTTCTGCAGGTGATGTCACGGCCGCAGGATGCACAACGCTGGCAGTGGCAGCCGCCTGCGGGCGCGAAATCGAGCGGCAAACGCCGTACGCTCTCGAACTGGATCACCGACGTCGATCATGGCGCTGGCGCTCTCCTGGCTCGCGTGATCGTAAACCGGCTGTGGCAGCATCATTTCGGCACCGGTTTGGTGCCCACGCCGAATGACTTCGGCAAAACCGGCACACCGTGCACGCAGCCGGAGTTGCTCGACTGGCTGGCGGCGAAGCTCATCGAGAATGGCTGGAAGCTAAAGCCGATGCACAAACTCATCCTCAGCAGCCGCGCGTGGCAGCAGAGCAGTGCCCGCGATGCGAATAAAGAGGCCGCTGATCCGGCGAACGGCCTTTTCATGCGCTTCGTGCCCTATCGCCTCGAAGGCGAGGCGATCCGCGATTCGATGCTGGCTGTGAGCGGCGTGCTCGACCCGACGATGCACGGGCCCGGCACGCGCGATGAGAACAGCAAGCGACGCAGCATCTACTTCAACATCAAGCGCAGCCAGCTCATCGGCAGCATGGTGGCCTTTGACCAGCCGGAGCCGCTCGTGAGCCAAGGCGCACGCCCCACGACGACCGTGGCACCACAGGCGCTCATTTTGATGAACAGCCCGCAGGCCCGCCAATGGGCTGAAGGACTCGCGAAACGCGTCTCCGGTGCCGGTGATGCCGCGAAGCAGATCGCGATGACGTATCGGCTTTGTTTTCATCGCGAGCCTAAACCTGCCGAGATGGCCACCGGGCTAGATTTCCTGAAAAGCGGTGCCTCGCTGGCGGATTACTGCCAGGTGGTGATGAGCTTGAATGAGTTCGTGTATGTGAACTGATCGCCTGTCGGACTATTTCCGACAGACCAGGAGGTTCGCTACATCTGTCACTTGCGCTATTTGCTCATTTCCCCAATATCGGAAAATGAAGGTGTGCCGCTTCTTTCTCGCCCTCGCGTTTGCCAGCCCGGCTTTGGCCGCGCCGGACATGTATCTGGCCTGGGCCACTTCCAAATGGGGCACGGCCACCACGGGCAGTGTGGTTCAGCGCAGTGTCACCTGGGGTGAGGAGGCGGACCCGGACCGCGATGGCATCGCGAATCTCATTGAGTATGCCTGTGACACCGATCCCACGCGGCATAATCCGGCCAGCGATTGCTGGCAGTTCTTCCTGCCGGACTCGGGAGCGCCTGAGTATCGCTATCCGCAGATCACCGCGCATCTGCGCACGGATGATCCTGACCTGCGGGTGCTTGCGCAGACGAGCCAGGACCTCGCTTTTTGGTCGCCGCAGGCCAGTTCGGTGGATTTCAGCCAGCCGCAGCCGGAAAATCCCGCCGTGTGGGAGCAGGCCACCGGGAGCACGCTGCGCGGGCTGCGGCAGATGCGCTACATCGACCGCCTGTCGATGGCGCAGCGCTCGCGGGCCTTCATGCGGCTGCATGTCGTGCGTCGTTTCGCCAGTGCCAGCACCACGCCCATCGAGCCTTTCACCTTCACGCCGGGGCAAACGGTCGCCACAGGCTCCACGGCGCGGTCCAGCAGCATCACGCTGGCGGGATTCGCGGGCACGCTCAGCGCCAGCATCCCGGCGGGAGTCACCTTGTTCGTCAATGGCACCGTGCAGACTGGCTCCAGCGCCACGGTGAAGGCGGGGGACGTGCTCTGGATGCAGGCCACCGCGCCGGGCATCGCCGGGCTGCCACGGAACTACACCCTCACCATCGGCGGCCAATCCGCCACCTGGAGTTTCACGGCGGGCAGCAGCGCCGCTGTGCCGGATCATCCGGGCACGGACTCCGGCTACACACCGGTCGAGACAGGCGTTTCGGACACCGGCGCGGCGCAGATCAGCATCCCGATTGTCGTCGCCCCCGGCACCGCCGGGATGCAGCCGAAGCTCTCCATCAACTACTCCAGCCAGGGCGGCAATGGCCCGCTCGGCGTCGGCTTCTCGCTCAGCGGCCTCAGCACCATCAGCCGCGTCGGGCGCACCGTCGCGCAGGATGGCGTCAAAGGCGGCGTCAACTTCGATGCCAACGACCGCTTCGCCCTCGACGGTCAGCGCCTCATAGCCATCAACGGAGCCGACGGCGCGGACGCCACCGAGTATCGCCTGGGGCTTTGGCGACTTACCGCTCAGAAGAGCCAGGCCACTTTCGTTTAGCCTCAGCTACAAATTTACTTCATCTGTTTTCCACTCCCCAAACGCACCAACTATCGCCATGAACTCAGGAACGATTTTGGGCGCTTCGCTATGCTGGGTGGGTAAAAGCTGAAGGGATTTGCAGGTCGAGACGGCCGGCCAT
>NZ_JACSRD010000105.1 GCF_014879935.1 Prosthecobacter sp. | reverse complement strand
TGATGGGGGCATCCATTGTCAGTTAACCACCAAAACAGAAAGTACAGAAATTATAGCTTAACGGCATTGAGGCTAAGCCGTGGTCAAGACCTCGGACGCAGAGAGGCAGCCGTCTCTTCTCCAAGCCTTTGAAGGCCGGGAGACGATGCGGGTGGATCGCGTTGAGCCATGCCCCGCGTCGCAGCGCGACTTCCAAACAGGAGATTCCCGCCGTTCAACCAGTCACGCCGCCTGCTGCGCCGGTGTTTTCACCTGATCGAGCAATTTGGTGATAATGTCGTCGATCTTCACCTGCTGCGCCTCGCCTTCGAAGTTCAGGATGATGCGATGACGCAGCGACACGTGCGCGATCGCACGAATGTCATCCGTGGAGACCGCCGTGGCGCCGTTCACGGCCGCCCACACACGAGCACCACGAATGAGCGCCTGAAGCGCACGTGGGCTGGCCCCATAACTGACGAAGCGTTTCACTTCCGGCAGCGCATCCGGCTGCTCGGGATGGCTGGCCAGGACAAGGCGGGACGCGTAGTGCGCCACGGGATCCGCCACAGGCATCTGGGAGAGCAGCTTCTGCAGCTCGATCAATTGCGACCCGCTCGTCATGTTTTCGAGCTTCGGCTCGGTGAAGCCGGTGGTGCGGCGGGAAATCTCCACCAGCGCATCGAGATCCGGGAACGGCACCTTGATCTTGAACATGAAGCGGTCGAGCTGCGCCTCCGGTAGCGGATACGTGCCCTCCATCTCCATCGGATTCTGCGTGGCCAGCACGAAAAACGGCTCCGGCAGCAGGTGCCGTTCGCCCCCCGTGGTCACACAGCGTTCCTGCATCACTTCGAGCAGCGCCGCCTGCGTTTTCGGCGTCGCACGATTGATCTCATCGACTAGGAGCAGATTCTTGAACACGGGGCCCTTTTCATAGCGCAGCGTACGATGCCCCTTCTCATCCTCACCCACGATGTGGGTGCCCAGGATGTCCGCCGGCATCAAATCCGGCGTGCATTGCACCCGTCCCGGCTCCAGACCGACCACCTGGGACAGCGTGCGCACGAGGTAGGTCTTCCCCAGCCCCGGAACGCCCTCCAGCAGCACGTGACCGCCGGAAAAGATCGCCACCAGCACATCCGTCAGCAGTTCGTCATAACCGACGATGGCTTTCTGCATCTCGGCTTTGAGCTTGTCGAACAGCGGGCGGAAGGTGGCAAGGTCGGGCATGGCAGGCGCGATTCTCGCCAGCGCCCTCGTTTGCGCAAGCCTTCCCGGCAACCGGCGCAGAAATCAGCGCTGAAAACGTGCCCTATCGCGAAAAACACGACGTGATCAGGCGGTGAACCTGCTTTCCAGCCGTTCTGACGCCTACGCCCCGGACATGCATCACCCGTCTCCGTCTTGCTAAGGAGAATGGATCGCCGCAGCCAGCCGTACCCAGGCTCTGCAGAGCCGGGAAAGCGAATGGCCGAGAGCGAGGAGTGATGCCGCCCCCCTTGCCTGCCCAGCTCGTGTATGAAAACCTCAATGATGAGAAGCCCAACGGCACGTGACTCCTGGGACCAGCATGCAATCCTGGGGGCCGCATCCGTCCGCCACTGATGATCGAAGCCAGCCCTGCAATCGGGACAAGGGACGACCTTCACGATGAAGCGCAAGACCTCGGTGCCAGCGTCGTAGGTTTGTGCCGTTGTGAATCCGGCACTCCCCGAAATCCGCGCCACGCGGCGAAACATCCTGCAAGCAGGCGGGATGGGCATGCTGGGCTTTGGTTTGAATCATCTGAGTGCTTTCGGTTCACCGATGCCGAAGGCTCAAATCGGCCTCGGGAAGGCCAAATCGGTCATTTTGATCTTCAACGGCGGCGCACCGAGCCACATCGACCTGTGGGACCCGAAACCCGACGCGCCATCCGAGATCCGTGGCGAGTTCAAAACGATCAAGACCAACGTCCCCGGCGTTCACATCACCGAATTGCTGCCGCAGATGGCCAAACGCATGCACAAGCTCGCGCTCATCCGCAGCGTGCATCACGGCCACAGCAGCCACAACGGCGGCATGCACTGGGCCACCGTCGGCAGGCCCTATCGCGTGGACAGCACGCTTATCACACCGAGCCCGACCGACATTCCGGGCGTCGGCACACTCTGCGGCTGGCTCGCTCAGCGCGATGGTTTTTCCAAAGGCGTGCCGCCATACGTCATCACGCCGTTTCCACATTGCGATAGCAAGGTGTACCTCACACCCGGCCAGTTCGGCGGCTGTCTCGGCAATCGCTACGATCCCTTTGTGCTCGATGACGATCCGAACGCGAAAACCTTCCGCGTGCGCAACATGGCGCTGGATTCGAGCCTCACGCCCACGCGTTTTCAGGAACGGCTCGCGCTGCTCAATCACATGAGCGCCGCCGCACGGCCCATCACCTCGCCGCAGACGGCTCAAATCGACATCTTCAACGAACAGGCCGCCAGCATGCTGCAAACCGGCAAGGCCGCCGAGGCCTTCGACCTCTCCAAAGAGCCCGAAAAAGTCCGCGAACGCTACGGTCGCCATAGCTGGGGCCAGTCGCACCTGCTCGCGCGTCGTCTTATCGAGGCCGGCACACGCTTTGTCACCACCGTGAACGGCCCGTCGATCACCTGGGACACGCACAAGGACAACTTCAACGGCCTCAAAAACAAGCTCGTGCCGCCGATGGAGCAGGCCTACGCCGCGCTGCTCGACGACCTCGAAGAACGCGGCCTGCTCGAAAGCACGCTTGTCGTGTGGATGGGCGAGTTTGGCCGCACGCCAAAGATCAACAACGACGCCGGCCGCGACCACTGGCCCGGCTGCTACAGCGTCCTCCTCGCCGGCGGCGGCGTGCGCGGCGGGCAGGTCATCGGCAGCAGCGATGCCACCGGTGCCTATCCCAAAGACCGCCCCATCTCCCCCTCCGACATCCACGCCAGCATCTACGCCGCCCTCGGCTACGACTACCGCGAGATCGAATACCGCTCCGCCGATGGCCGCCCCGTGCCGCTCACTGACGGTGTGATGATTCCGGAGTTGTTTTGAGGTTTGGGATAAAAAATCACGCAGCCTTCATCCGCAGCAGTTCCCAAAGGTCAGCATGGTTGAGCAGGATGCTCTTCAGGCCTTTTCGCACTGCTTCGGAGTTCAGGGCCTTGCTGCTCATCGACGTGTGGGCATCGAGCGCATCAACGATGGCATTCATGAGTTCGCTGTCGAGATCGGGTGAGGTGGCGAATTGCTCCTTGGTGTTGTTGGCAGCCTGCTGACGCAAAGTTTCGGACTGGAGCATCTTGCCGCGCAAAACGTGGTTCACATAGACGAGCTGGTCCTGCTCGGTGGTTTCAGCGCCGAAGAGCTCGTTCAGCTTCTCGATCAGCTCGCCCATGAAGACCTTCGTCTTTTCCTGCACGCTGCCGCCGCCTGTATCGGTGATCGGTTCCAGTTTCGGGGTCTCGCCTTCGCTCAAGAGCATCGACTGCTTGCCTTTGTTGGCCAGCTTGTGGCGGGTCAGCACGACTTTGGACAAATCAATGCCCTCACGCTCGCGGCCAAACTCCAGCAGCGGAATGAGTCGCTTGAAGAAGATCGCGCGTTTCTCGATGGCGGTGTTCCCGTAGTCGAAGATTTGGGAAAGGAAGGTGTAGAGGCGGATGAAGGCCCCCAGGTCGCCTTTGAAGAGGATCAGCGCGTTCAGTTCGTCCTGCGCGGCCTTGATGGCGGCCTCGTCTTTCTTTTCGCGGGCGGCTTTGAGGGCCTCTTGAGCGGCTTTGTAGCGCTTCATGAGGCGATCCACGACTGGCTCGATGGCTTTGAGCAGTTCGCTTTGTTTTTCGCCTTTCAAATCGGCTTCCACCACGCGATCTACCTCATAGTCATCGTAATGACCGGCGGCGTCCAGCTTGGCGCGGAGGTTGAAGACGAGATTCGGGTCGGTGGTGGCGGCGAGTTCGGCGGTGGTGTGGTAAGTCTTGAAGGCCGCGAGGATGTCGGTGGCCTCGTTGACGAAATCGACGACGTAGGTTGTGTCCTTGCCGGGATGAGCGCGGTTCAGGCGGGAGAGCGTTTGCACGGCCTGGATGCCGTCGAGACGCTTATCGACATACATGCCGCAGAGCAGCGGCTGGTCGAAGCCGGTTTGAAACTTGTTCGCCACCAGCAGGATTTGGTAGTCGTCGCCTTTGAAGGCCTCGCGGATGTCGCTGCCTTTGAGGTTCGGGTTCAAAGTCTTGCTCGTCTCGGTGAAGGCATCCGCGCCGCTGTCCTTGTCGTTCACCTCGCCGGAGAAGGCGACGAGCGTGCCGATCTTGTAGCCTTGCTCGGTGATGAATTTGTCGATGGCCAGCTTCCAGCGCACCGCTTCGAGGCGGCTGCTGACCACCACCATGGCCTTCGCTTTGCCTTCCAGCAGCGGAGCTACAAACTCGCGGTAGTGCTCCACCACCACCTGCACCTTCTGGGCGATGTTGTAGGGGTGCAGCCGCACCCAGCCCATGATGCCCTTCATGGCGGCGCTGCGCTCCACCTCGGCCTGATCGTATTCCTTGCCCTCGTGGGCCAGTTTGAAGGCCAGCTTGTAGCTCGTGTAGTTTTGCAGCACGTCGAGGATGAACTCCTCCTCGATGGCCTGCCGCATGGAATAGACATGAAACGGGCGCGGCAGGCCGTCTGCGTCCTTCGTGCCGAAAAGCTCCAGCGTCTTGTTCTTCGGCGTCGCGGTGAAGGCCACGAAGGTGATGCCGCTGTCCGCCGCGCGGGCCGCCATCTGCGCGGCGAGGATGTCCTCGGTGCTCACCTCGCCACCGTCGTTGAGTTCGGCCAGTTCTTCGGGAGAAAGCACCTGCTTGAGCTTCGAGGCCGCCTCGCCGGTCTGCGAGCTGTGCGCCTCGTCGGCGATCACGGCAAAGCGCTTGCCCTTCGTGGCGGCGAGCTGCCGCACGGCCTCCAGGGCAAAGGGAAAGGTCTGGATCGTGCACACGACGATCTTCTTCGAGCCGTCCAGCGCCTCCGCCAGCTTGCTGCTCTTGCTGCCGTCCTTGTTCGTGATCGTGGCGACCACGCCGCTCGTGCGCTCAAAGTCAAAAATGGCCTCCTGGAGCTGCGTGTCGATCACCGTGCGGTCGGAGACCACCAGCACCGTGTCGAAGACCTTGCGCTGCTCCGCATCGTGCAGTTCCGCCAAGAAATGCGCCGCCCAGGCGATGCTGTTCGTCTTCCCGCTGCCTGCGCTGTGTTGGATGAGATACTTCGCGCCCGGTCCGTCGTGCAAAACGGCGGCTTGCAGCTTCCGCGTGGCATCGAGCTGGTGAAAGCGCGGGAAGATGACCTGCTGGATCACCTTCTTCTTGTCCCGCTTGGCGATCAGGTAGCGCCCCAGGATCTCCAGCCAGCTCTCGCGTGCCCACACACGTTCCCAGAGGTAGGCCGTGCGGTGGCCGTCCGGGTTCACCGGATTGCCCGCCGCGCCGTCATTGCCGAGGTTGAAGGGCAGGAACTTCGTCGCCGGTCCGTCCAGCTTCGTCACCATCGCCACCTCGTGATTGCTCACGGCAAAGTGGACCAGCGCCCCGCTGGGGAAGCTCAGCAGAGGCTCCGGGTTCTGGCCCTTCGGTTTCGGGTGCCGGTCAAAGCGGTATTGGTCGATCGCATCGCCCACGCTTTGCGTGAAGTCCGTCTTTAGCTCCACCGTCGCCACCGGCACGCCGTTGAGAAAGAGCACGAGGTCGATGCAGTTCTCATTGTGCAGCGAGTAGCGCACCTGCCGCACCACCCGCAGGCGGTTCGCCGCGTAGCGCTTCAAAATCTCCTCATGGATCGCCATCGCCGGTTTGAACTCCGCCAGCTTCAGCGGCTGCTTCAGCCCCAGCAGCTCGATCCCATGCCGCAGCACGTCCAAAGTGCCCCGCTGGTCGATCTGATCCCGCAACCGATTGAGCAGCGTCTCCTCCGCCTTCGCGCCGTGGTTCTTGGAAAGGATATCCCAGGCCTTCGGCTGCGTTTCCTGCACCCAGGCCAGCACATCGGCTGGAAAGAGCGCCCGCGCCCGGTCATAGGCCGCCGCATCGCCCGGCGCGTAGAGCCAGCCGTTCGCCGCGAGGTGCTCGCAGATTTCCGTCTCGAAGCTGAGTTCTTGGTGCAGGGGCATGAATGGAAAAGTGGGCGCGGTTGATTCAGCGGTAGGCGCAGCCCAGTTCCTTCAGCATTTCGAAGGTATTGCAGTATTCCACGCCGAACTCCTCGCACACGTTTGGCAAGGGCACACGCGCCTTGGCTCCGTCTTGGCGTCCCTCATGGGTAACCAGGCAAAATCCCTCCTTTTTGGCAGTCGCCACCAGCCAGCCATCGGCATCATTATTGGCAAACTTGGCCTGTGCAGCTGGCAGGAAGCCTTTCGCCACGACCCAGGCCATCAATGGCGCAAACTCGGCAGTGATCGCCGCCGTGGAGTCATCCAGAAAAAATCCGTCAGAAAGATCACTTTCCACCCACAAGTGAAGTCGGTCCCCTTTCGACAGCTCCTTTTTCACTCGTTGCGTACTGTAAATGCGTCCGGCGGCGAAGCCATCCAGAATGGACTGCCAAAAGCCAGGACAGAGGTCGAAAGCATAATAGGAGCGATACGCCGTGATCAGCACGTTGGCGTCCAGCAGGTATTTTCGGCCCTCCGTCTTCATACCGCGAAGCCCAGCTCCCTCCCAAAGCGGTCATAGCTGCTGCCACTCAGGCCGGTGAGCTGGTAAGCCTCCCGGTATTGCAGGCGTCCCTCCTTGGCCGCGCCATAGACGGCTGCCGGGAAACGATGCCCCAGACGACTGCCCAGCGTCAGATAAAAGTTCCCACCACCGGCACCACTCGCCCGACGGTCGGCGGCTGCCTGCTTGTAGTCTTTGTAGAAGGCAAAGTAGGCCGCCCGGCTGATCAACTCCAGGTCCAGCACACGACGCGCAGCGACGACGGGGCTCACCTTGAAGAATCTTGCCAGCCGCTCAAAAGGCTTCTCCCCGTCCTTCACTTCCTTCCAGGCAGTTCGCATCTCATGCGCTGGCACGAGGAACTCCGCCGCCACCTGATTGCAGAAGATCTCCACGGCATTCTCCGAGGGCAAAAGTTCCTTGAAGTCCGAAATGCCGCCCTGCCCCAGCCACAGATGCGCCAGCTCATGCACCAGAGTGAACATCTGCGCCGCCTTGGCATCCGTGCCGTTCAGGAAAATGACCGGAGCGTGCGAGTCACTCAGGACGAAGCCGCGAAACTCCTCCACATCCAGCGGGCGATGCGTGTTGTTTTCCACCACCCCGTTGATCATCACCAGCACACCCACGCCTTCGATCTTCTGGATCAGCGTGCGCAGTGCCTCCTCCCAAGTCGTCAGTCTGCGGCTCCAATGCGCTTCCAGCCCCAGCGTGTGGCGGATGTCTTTGGCCACCTCTTCCGGCCTGTCCTTGAGCGTGCGACTGCCGATGAAACTCAGCGCCGGCTCCCCCTGTTCGATCAGGAATCCCTTCATCCACTCCTGCCGCAGTTGGACCGCATAGATCGTGTCCAGCAGGTGCGGGGACGGCCTCGCCACGCCGCGATCCTTCACCGTGCGGAAGTCCGGGATCGGCAGGCGCTCCTCCGGCGGTTCGGGCAGGAAAAAGTAGCCCAGGGGCGTGTAAGTCTGCGCCGCAAACTTTTCCAATTGCTTCACCGTCGGCTGTTCCTCCCCGCTCAGCCAAAGCGGATACTTCGGGAACTTCTGGCACAGCACCTCCTCGCTCAGCCTGGAGCGCTCCTGCGCCCATCGGAAAAGCTTGGATTGGATCTGTACCCGGTCGCTCATGGTAGGTAATGAGACGCTACGCCTCTGCTAGGCTGTTGCAATCATAGAACTTCCGGCACGCCTACGGCTCAGGCTCCCACTACCGCTTTGCAGGCCAGCGACTCCACCAAAGTTACGTGGTCCACAATCCCCTTCCACACCTCGGCGGCCACTTCGTCCACCGGCCTCTCCACCAAGCCTGCCAAAAAGGCATCGCTCATCGGGTGGTAGAGGTTATGCCAGCCAGTCGGCCATTTTGTGCCGTCCCAGAGGTCATGCGGGTCGGCTTTGTGATAGCCGGTCTGCCTCGATTGGTCATCCAGACGTTGATTCAGGAGCTTGAAATAGGCTTGAGCATCTTCCTCCATCGGCCTGACTTGCAGCCAGCCAATGCCCACCACCAGACCTTGCCAGCGCGGGATATGCAACAGACACCACTCGGCACCGTGGAGCGGCATCCGTGTCTCGGAAGGCGGGGGCACGATCACCAGTATGCCGTTGTCCTGCTGGCCAAAGGGCGTTTGGGGCTTCAGCGGGTTCCAGCGTGTCGAGTAGCCAGTGGGTGGCGTGTCTTGCAGGCGTTTTACCAGCCGGTCCAAGTAGGCACCGCGGGTCTGGTCGAAGGCTTGATTGATCACCTGCCGTTGGCGCAGCAGTTCCGGGTGTTGGAGCACGAAGTCGGTCAGTTGGTTCATGAGAGTCTGGTCGGCGGTCTGGCCGGTGAGTCCGCGCACCACCTCGCGGTATTGCAGCAGCACCTGATTGATGGGAATGAAGCGGTAGGAGGCTTGGAGGCACTTTTCCAGCCACGCCAGGATGTGCTCACGGTAAGAGATGCGCAGGTAATCGGCTCCGCCATGGCTGTTGGCGGCTTTGCCGTCCGGCGTCAGGTAGAGCAGCCGGCCGCCAGTTCCGAGACGGCGCTGGAGATAGCTGGCGTAGCGCTTGAGTTGGTCGGGCTGCTCCCCCGCCCAGATCTTGTTTTCGATGGCGATTCCGCAGCCCGCGCACTCGAGCAGCAGATCCATCTGCCCCGCGGCGGTGGAGACCTCCTTCCCGACGGACCATGCGGCCTCGGAGGGCACGGGCTCCCAAGTCACAGGATTCCCCGCCGCGTCTTGCGGCGGCAATTCCGCGAGCGTCTGGCAAAACAGGTTCAAAAACAGCGCCCCGCAGTCATGCGTGCCGGCAGGATTGAGGAGGTTGTGCAGAAAGCGCGTGTGCAGCCGCACCTCATCGTGCGCCTCCAGCAGCGTGGTGAAGACATTGAAGCGCTCGTGCGTCGTGCGTGCCCGCTCTTCAGCACGGGCACGCACCACCGCCAGCAGTTGCACCAGCTGTTGGAGCGAGGCAGAAAGGGGAGCGGAAAGGGACATATCTGATGTAGCTACTTCCTACCGGCCCACGGTCTCAAACACCAGCGGCGGCTGGCAGTCGTTGGCGACGAGTTTGCGGCGGAGGGTGGCCCAGAAGACGTTCATCGCGCAAAAATCATCACTCAGGATCAGGCCGCTCATGTCGTGGTAGCCGTTGATCCCGATCTGCACGCCGATGCGCCAGAGGCACTGCATCAGCACCAGCGGGTGCGCCTGCTCCAGGGGGCGGAAATCACCGTTCTCGGCGGGTTGGAAGACCTCCTCCATCACCTGGTCATGCGTGAGACCCAGCCGGGCCAGGGCGGCCTCAAAGCCGCGCACGTCCGCCATGCGGTTCAGCCAGTCCATCACCACCACGACGGCGGGGTTCTCCGGCAGATCGGCCGGATCAGCGCCCCGCCAGAAGGCCTGCATCTCCTCCGCTCCGGGCACGGGCCCGTGCAACGACGGATGCAGATGCAGCCTGGGAGCAGGCAGCGTGATCGGCGCGAGCCCCCGCACATCGATCTGCCCGGTCACGGCGGCGGAGATCAGGGCGGTGCGGCGTTCTTGAAGCAGGTCGATGGCTCGCTGCGCTTCGGCGGTCAGCGTGTCGAAAGTGGTCGTGACATTGTCTAAATGCCTTGCGATAGCGTTTTGCTCTTCCACAGGCGGACAAGGCACCATTAAGCCACGAATCTGGGCTACGTTGATTCGCTTGAAGGTCGAGCCGACCATTAGTGTGTCGAGTTCAGACTTCATGAAGCCACTGTGCAGCACATAGTTCAAATAACGCCCGCTTCGTCCTGATGACTTTATCAAACAGACATCCTGACCGAGTGCAATTCGCTCGTCGGTTCCCACATAAGCAGACGTTCCCGTATTTGCCGTGTTGCGGCAATAAATGACGTCGCCACGGCGCGGCTGGCGACCACCCTCGATCATCAGATTGAATGATTCTTCTGAAGTTTTCTCCGCCTGACTGAGATCGAGATCAAACTTTCTAACCTCAATGATGCTGGCGACTGGAATGCCTTCGTCCAAAAAAGGAACGGTCACGTGCTTACAGTCGATGACTTCCCAAAAATGCTTCAAAGGTCCACACGTCCAGTGAGATGGAATCTGATCGAACCAGAGAGTTCCCGAGGGTTTGAGCTTGGCCTTGGGGTTGAGGCCGCGGGTGACGGCGTGGGAGATGACGGCCTGGCGCTTCTCCTTCAGCAGCTCCATCAGCCGCCGCTGCTCCGCCACCAGCGCATCAATCTTCCCCGTCTCCCGGTCCAGAAACGCCGCGATGGCCGTTTGCTCGGCGTGGGAAGGAATAGGAAATCTTAGATCGTTGAATTGTTCCGTGGGGAGCCGCCAACGACCAAGCTGTGAACTCCCTTGCCCAAAGGCGTAGAAGATCTTGTTCTTGTATCCCATCTGGAACAAAAACAGCAGGTATTTGTCGTGACAGACAGACGTGTCTCGAATCGAGAAGACGCGGTAATCCGGACTCGTGACCCCGCGCTGAGCGGAAATGTCCACATAGCCTGTGAGCAAGTCCATGTGGTTCATGGCAAAGTCTCCAACTTCGACGAACTGATACTTGGAATAATCCATCGACAGTTGGCCATCATTGCTCTCCAAGTCTTTCACTTTAATCCCTTGTTGAGTGATCGACAGCACGTCATGTCCCAGCTCGCCAGAGATCCTTTTCTTGATCTCGCACAACCAGCGAACTCTTTCGACACTCCAATGCTCCGGCACGTCGCCGAGCCATTCGACGCCGCTGGGCTTGTAGGCGGGGTAGCGGGGAAAGCTCATGCGGGCACCTCCAGAGCATTTGAGGGGTCAATCGTGCCTTTTGGGCCTTCGGAGCACCCAAAAAGTCCCGCCAAGGCAGCTTTTGGACGTTCCGAGCCACCTTTTGGACGGGTGGAGGGACCAAAAGGTCTCGCGGAGGGTCTTTTTAATTCCCGTGACCGAGCTTTTGCTCCCTCGGAGCGACCTTTTCGAAGGTCCGGGTGCCCCTTTTCTCCCTCGAAGGGACTTTTTAATGGGTCGGAGGGAGCTTTTGGTATCCCGGACAGACTTATAAATTCCCAGGAGAAGGCAAAAGGTCCCTCAGACCGGGCAATTACTCCCTCGGAACGTCCAATAGTTATCCTCGGAGTGAATGTCTTTAAGGTCTCACGCAAAGGCGCAAAGGCGCAAAGTCCTGAAAGCATCTGGGAACCTTTGCGCCTTTGCGCCTTTGCGTGAGATCGGATTGGAGTCCCGTAGCCGCCCAAGTTCGAAAATGTCCCCAAGATGCCCGCCGTCATGCGCTGAGCCCTCCGATGAGTTTGAGGATGGTGTCCGTGACGGTCTTCAGCTCGGCGTCGATCTCCGCCAGCGGGCGCGGGGGCTGGAAGACGTAGAAGTGGCGGTTGAAGGGGATTTCATAGCCGATCTTCGTCTTCTCCGGGTCGATCCACGCATCCGGCGCATGCGGCAGGACCTCGCGATTGAAATAAGCGTCCACGTCCTCGGTGAGCGGGACGTTTTCGGTGTCCCGCAGGGCCGGATCAGGCACGGGCTTGCCCTTGGTCTTGCCTTTGGCGCTGAGGACGATCTGGCCTTTCGCATCGCGCTCCGGTCGCTCGACGGTGATGGTGCGATAACCGAAGGCTTCGTTTTTAAAGATGCGGGAGATGGGCACGCCGTCGCGGGTCTCCTCCCGGAACTCGCCAAACAGGCGGGTGATGTCCTCGATGTGCGCGGGGCTGAGTTCCTTGCGCTTGCTGCCGAGGCTCTTGCGCATCTTTTGCCAGAAGCTGGAGGCATCGATGAGCTGCACCCGGCCCTTCCGCGCGGCGGGCTTCCGGTTGCTGACGATCCAGACGTAGGTGCTGATGCCGGTGTTATAAAACATGTCGGTGGGCAGGCCGATGATGGCCTCCACGAGGTCACTCTCCAGCAGGTGGCGGCGGATCTCGCTCTCGCCACTGCCCGCGCCGCCGGTGAAGAGCGGGGAGCCATTCAGCACGATGCCGAAACGGCTGCCGCCATCCTTCGCGGGCCGCATTTTTGAAAGCAGGTGCAGCAGGAAGAGCAGCGAGCCATCACTCACACGCGGCAGGCCGGGGCCGAAGCGTCCATTGTGCCCCTGCTGCTCGTGCTCCTTGCGGATTTCCTTCTCGATCTTCTTCCACTCGACGCCGAAGGGCGGATTGCTCAGCATGTAGTCGAACTGCTTCCCGTGCAGGCCATCGGCGGAAAGGGTGTTTCCAAAGACGATGTTGGCGATGTCCTGGCCTTTGATGAGCATGTCCGCCTTGCAGATGGCGTAGGACTCGGGGTTCAACTCCTGGCCATACATGACGAGGCGGGCGTCCGGATTGATCTCCGCGAGGTGCTCGCCCGCGACGCTGAGCATGCCGCCGGTGCCTGCGGTGGGATCGTAGAGGCTGCGGACGACGCCGGGCCGCGTCAGCGCCTGATCGTCCTCGATGAAGAGCAGATTCACCATGAGGCGGATGACCTCACGCGGCGTGAAGTGCTCCCCGGCGGTCTCATTCGAAAGCTCGGCGAACTTCCGGATCAGCTCCTCAAACACCGCGCCCATCTGCGCATTGCTGACGGTCTCCGGGTGGAGGTCGATGTTCTTGAACTTCTCCGCCACGAGGTAGAGCAGCCCGGCCTTCTCCAGCTTGTCGAGCTGGGTGTGGAACTCGAAGCTCTCAAAGATGTCCCGCACGGCTGGCGAGAAGGCATCAATGTAGGCGCGGAGATTCTCGCCGATGTTCGCCGCGTCGCCCGTGAGCTCTTTCAGGCTCATCGAGTGCGTATTGTAAAAGAGCTGCCCGGCGGTGCGCAGCAGGAAGGGCTCGGGATTCAGCCCGGCGGCCTCGCGCATGGCCTTTTCCTTCAACACCGCGGCGCGGGTGCCCTCCAGCACGCAGTCCAGACGGCGCAGTACGGTGAACGGCAGTATGACTTTGCCATACTCCGACTGCTTGTAGTCGCCACGAAGCAGGTCGGCGACGGACCAGAGGAAGGAGGAGAGATTGGGATCAGCCATGCAGGAGGGGCGCACCCATGCGGAGGAGGACAGAAGGGTCAAGGCGGCAGCGGTTTGATGAGCTGACAGGGGGCAGATGCCCGGTGAAACACACGCCTTGCGGCCCGAGCACGAAGAACTGTCGCGATCTCGGCTTGGGGGATCGTCTGATCAAGAAGATGACGCCCTAGGTGCTGATCCAGTTCAATCACCGCGACCTGGAGGATGTCCGAAGTACGCGACGAACCTGACAGGAGTCCGCGAAACATCAGCGTCGTAACCTTCACCTCATTCTGAGCCTGAGCTGCCGAGCCGTGGACCTACTGATTCTTTCAGTTGGTTGCCTCACAAGGATTCGAACCTTGAATAACAGATTCAGAATCTGCTGTGTTACCATTACACCATGAGGCAGTGGTGGTCGAAGGGCCGCCAAAGTAGAGGTCCATGACCATCTTGCAAGTGTCTGGAAAGACTTTTTCAGTCCTTCCCGGTCAGTTCGTTCGAGTGCGCCTTGGTTTCGGCGGCGATGACACCGCTGAGGCAGATGAGGGCGATGAGATTCGGCACAGCCATGAGGCCGTTGGCGGCGTCTGAGAAATCCATGACGGCCGCCGCAGGCTGCACTGACCCGACCAGGACCATGAGAACCCATAGAATGCGGTAGGGCTTCACCGCACGCGGTCCCACGAGGTATTCGGCGGCTTTTTCGCCGTAGTAGCACCAGCCGAGGATCGAGGAGAACACAAAGGTCATGAGACCGAACAGCAGGAAGATCGGACCGATGGTGTGGAGCTCTTCAAACGCAGCGTTCGTCAGCGCTGCCTTTGGCAGGCCCTCCTTCCAATGGCCGCTGCTCACGATGACGAGGCCAGTGATGGCGCAGACGACGACGGTGTCCCAGAATGTGGCCGTGGAAGACACCAGCGCCTGACGGACCGGATTCCGCGTCTGCGCGGCCGCCGCGACGATGGGTGCGCTGCCCAGGCCTGATTCGTTGGAGAACAAACCGCGCGCGATCCCGGACTGGATGACGGATTTCAGCGCGGCTCCGGTGAAACCGCCCACCGCTGCGTGGCTGGTGAAGGCACCGCCGACAATGTCGCTGAGCGCCTGTGGCAGCAGCGCGGCATTCTTGATCAGAATCAAGACGCAGCCGATGACGTAGCCCACGGCCATGATCGGCACGAGGAAGCCGCACACTTTGGCGATGCTTTTCACCCCGCCGAGGATGACGGCACCGGTGATGGCCGCCATCACGAGTCCGGCCACCCAGCGCATGACGTTTTCAGATTCAGCGCCGGGCTTGATCCACTCCTTCAGCGTCTCCACGACCGCATTGGCCTGGAACATGTTGCCAATGCCGAACGCGGCGACGCAGGTGAAGACAGCGAACACGACGCCGAGCCACTTCTGCCCCAGGCCGCGTTCCAGGGCATACATCGGGCCGCCGGCATAGCTGCCATCCGGCATCTGCACGCGATATTTCACGGCAAGGACTGCCTCCGCGTATTTCGTGGCGATGCCGAACACGCCCGTGAGCCACATCCAGAACACGGCACCCGGTCCACCCGTGGCGACGGCACCGGCGACGCCGATGATGTTGCCCGCGCCGATGGTGGCGGCCAGCGCCGTCATGAGGGCGCCAAACTGCGAGACATCCCCTTCCCCTTCCTTCTCGCGTGAGAGGGAGATCTTGATCGCACGAGGCAGAAAGCGCTGGATGAAGCCGGTGCGGATGGTCAGGAAGAGATGCGTGCCGAAAAGCAGCACAATGAGGGGCACGCCCCACACAAAACCGGAGAGTTCGGAAGCAAATTTGGCAAAGTCCATGGGGCGTTTTAGCGGGTGAGCTGCCGCCTCGCCAAGCACAAAGAATGCCCTGCCGGTGTTTCTTTGCCCACGGGGTGATTTTCGTGGAGGAGACGACATTCCCGTTGCGTTCCAAGCGGCCTAACCGCTATCGTCGCGGCCCTCAAACCAAACCATGAAGCCCACACTCTTCCCCAACCGCCGTGCCTTCCTGCGCGGCACCGCCGCCACCGCTGGTGGCATCTTCTTCCCGAACCTCCTCCTCGGGCAGGAAGCCGCCAAGAAACTCAACGTCGCCGGCATCGGTGGCGCGGGTGGCAAGGGCGCGTCTGACGTCGGCATCGCCGCCGAAGGTGCGAACATCGTCGCCATCTGCGACATCGACAGCAACCGCCTCAAGGACGCCCAGAAGAAGTATCCGGACGCGAAGATGTTCACCTCGTTCATGGAGATGTTCGAAACGATGGGCGACAAGATCGACATGTGCACGGTCTCCACGCCTGACCACGCGCATTACCCGGCCGCCATGGAAGCCATCAAGCGTGGTAAGCACGTCTGCGTGCAGAAGCCGCTGGTGAACCGCATCTGGGAGGCCAATCAGCTTCACGAAGCCGCCAAGAAGAAGGGCGTGAAGACCAACATGGGCAACCAGGGCCACACCGGTGAGCAGATCCGCCAGCTCAAGGAGTGGATGAACGCCGGCGTCGTCGGCAATGTGAAGGAAATCCACGTGTGGACCAATCGTCCGATCTGGCCGCAGGGCAATGCCGCCAAAGACATCTACACCGGCAAGACAGCTCCAAAGCCACGCCGCAAGGAAGAGTCCAACGAAGTCGCCGAAGCGGTCGGCCAGGCTCCCGCCCACGTGAACTGGCAGCAGTGGCTGGCCCAGGTCCCCGATCATCCTTACATCCCCGGCCTTCACCCCTTCGCCTGGCGCGGTCATCGCGAGTTCGGCGCTGGTGCCATGGGCGACATGGGCTGCCACATCATGGACGGTCCTTTCTGGGCCTGCGAACTCGGCGAACCCTACCAGATTGAAGCCGAAGTCGGAGAACTCACCGATGTGAGCTGGCCGGCCTGGTCGCACGTGATCTGCTCCTTCAAGCATGCCAAATACGGCGACATCAAGCTGCACTGGTATGAAGGCATGAAGGACGGCAAGCCGATGAAGCCTGAGCGTCCGGCGAAGCTGGAAGCTGACCGTGATTTCGACAAGATGAAGGGCGGCTTCCTCATCGTGGGTGACGAGGACAGCATCCTGAATCCTGGCGATTACTGCGAGGCTCTGGAAGTCGTCGGCAATCGTCCGAAACTGGCCAAGTTCTTCAAAGAAACGCCGAAGACCCTCGAACGCAGCCTCGCCCCTGGCAAGCCGCAGCTCGAACTTGTCATGGCGATCGAGCAGAACAAGACCGCCGGCAGCAACTTCGATTACTCCGTGCCGCTGACCAAGCTCTGCCTCTTCGGCAACTTTGGCATCACCAACCCCGGCAAGGTCATCCGCTGGGACAGCGCCACACAGACCACCGACAACGAGGACGCCAACAAGCTCATCAAGCGCGCGGCCGTTCGTCAGGGCTGGGAATACAGCGCGGCGGACATCTGATCCGCCTTCGCATGGAACGGGCTGACAGTCAGCCCGTTCTTTGACTCTCAAAGCAAAACACCCGGCAGCTCACACTGCCGGGCGTTTCGTTGTTGGTGTTGATTCGGCTTGCTCAGGCAAACAGATGCGTGAGCGGCTGGCCTTTGTCGGCGACGGTGAAGGGGCGCTTGCTGGGGGAGTAGATGACCTGGTCGAGCGGGAGGCCGAGGGCGTAGCCGATGGTGGCGTTGAGGTCGGGCGGGCCGACTTTGTCGGCGGCGATGCCGGCACCGTCGGGTGTGGTGGCACCGTAGGTGAAGCCGCCTTTGATGCCGCCGCCGAAGATGACGGAGCTGAAGATGGGGTAGTGATCGCGGCCTTGGTTCTGATTAATCTTCGGCGTGCGGCCGAATTCGGAGCTGACGACGATCATGGTGCTGTCGAGCATGCCGCGCTGCTCCAGATCGGCGACGAGAGCGGTGAGCGCGGTGTCGAGCGTGTCGCACAGACGCGGCGTGTTGATGAAGTTCGCGGTGTGGGTGTCCCAACTGCCAAAGCTGACCTCAATGAAGCGCACGCCGTGCTCGACGAGGCGACGAGCGAGAAGGCAGCCTTGGCCGAAGGTTTCTTTACCGTAGGCTTTGCGCACGTCTTCGGGTTCCTTGGTGAGGTCGAAAGCGACGAGGTCCTCGCTTTTCATGAGACGGACGGCGTCGTCATACATGTCGGCGTAGGCTTTGACGCCGCGCGTGTCCCATTTGGCCTGAAACTCGGCATCGAGAGCGCCCGCGAGGTCGCGACGCATGGCGAAGCGGTCATCGGTGACGCCTTTTTGCGGGCGGACGTTTTGCAGGCCGGCCTCGGGGTTGTTGACCATGAGCGGGCCGTGTTTCTTCGCGAAGAAACCGGCACCGGGATGGCGGCTGTCGTTGCCGATGTAAACATACGGCGGCAGCGCGGGGTTGCCGGGGCCTTGGAAGAAGCTGAGCCATGCGCCCATGCCGGGATGCTTGATGGTGCTGCGCAAACCGAAGCTGGTGTGCATGAAGTAGTTCGCCTGCTCATGCGCGGCGGTGTTGGTGGCCATCGAGTTGATGACGGTGGCGTGGTGCATCTTTTTGGCGATGCGCGGGAGGTATTCGCTGACGCGCACACCATCGGCGCTGGTCTTGATGGCTTTCACCGGACCGGCGACCTCTTTGTTGTCGGGCTTCGGATCCCAGGTGTCGAGATGGCTTTGACCGCCGGTCATGTAGAGGAAGATGACATTGCGTGCGGTGGCGGCCTGCTTGGCCGTGGCAGCACCTTCACCCGCAGCGAAGGCTTTGCTGCTGAAAAGATGCTCCATGGAAGGAAGCATGCCGACGCCGAGGCAAGTCTGTGCCATGCGGGTCATCACGGAGCGGCGGGAGAGGTCAGAGTTCATGAAGAGTTTCAGGTTAAAAGTTTCAAGTTTCAGGAATTGACGCGGCGTGGGCTTATTCGACAAAGATGAAGCGTTGCGTGCTGAGGGCGGCGAGGGTGATGTCTTCCCAGAGGGCTTTGTTGGAGGCGTAGGACTCGAGGGTTTGCAGCATCTTGGCTTTCTCCTTCCCGGTGGGCGGACGGGAGTAGAGGCTGAGGAAGAGAACATCGATCTTTTCCTCGTTGGTGGCGGCTTTGCGCAGATTCAGGCTGAAGGCCGACCAGCCGCTGGTGATCTGGCTGAGCAGCGAGCCGTTCATGATGGTGAGGGCTTGCGGCACGGAGGCTTCATCGGAAGAGTTTTCGATCACATCGCGGTCGCTCTGGCCGAATTCGCGGAGGAAGTGACCGCGAGGCGCGGGCGAGGGCAGTTCGGCGGCGCGGCTCCAGGTTTGGTGAAGCGTCTTCTGGTAGTTTTCGTAACTCTTGATGCTCTTCGCATCTTTGATGCCGAGGAGGACTTCATCGGCCTTGATGCGGGTCATGAGCTTCTCATTGAGCGGCGCGTCCCTGGCATCGACGCGTGCGTTTTCCATCATGTTCATCATCGCCATCTCCATGGGGCCGTCTCCGGCGCTGGCGGCGAGCTGGGCCTGGATTTCCTGGTTGTTGGATTTCTTCGCGGCCTCGTAGAAGCAGCGGGAGACGGTCTCGCGCAGGATGCGCTGGCTTTCATTGAGGCGGCGCTGGATTTCCTTGGACTTTTCCTTGTCGTCCTTCGCACGGGCGACATCGAGCTCCTTGCGGAGCTGGTCGAATTCCTTGTTCTGTTCCTTCATCGCGGTGGCGACAAGTTTGGAGGCTTCGAAGAGGAGTTCGGGCTCGGTCTTGTCGAGCATCTTGGCGAGGTTGTGGCGGTTGTTGAGCTCGCGGCGCTCACGCTCACGGGCGGACCAGTTCGGCTGCTCAGGCTCGGGGCTGACAAGGGCGACCATGGAGTCCCAGACCTGCTCGGCGGTCATGCGGCGGAAGACTGGGCCCTGGAAGTAGTAGGGCACGCCGGGGGGCGCTTCTTTCTCGCTGGCGCGGGCAAAGGCCTGCGTGTTCAGCAGCATGCGGAGGTAGGCCTTCATGTCATACTTGTACGCGACCATCTGTTTTTCGAGGAAGCGCATCAGTTCCGGGTTCGAGGCGACTGAATTGTCCATCATCTCATCGACCTGCTCGTAGATGCCGACGCCGAAAACGCGTTTCCACAGGCGGTTCGCGATGATGGTGGTGAAGCGCGGATTTTCCGCGGAGGTGAGCCATTTGCCGAATTCGCCGATGGTGTTGGACTCCTTCGCGAGGGTGACGGGCTTGCCAAACATCACCGAGGCAGGCACCACGTCCTTCGGCTTTGCGTCACTGTACTTGTAGTCGTGTGGGAGGCGGATGCTGCCCTTGTTCTGCACCACGAGCGTGTCACGCAGCGGGCGGAAGACCTCTTGAAGGGCCTGCCGCATGAGGTCCTGGGTCTGCTTGTCGATGGACTTGTCAGCTCGGATGAGCTTGTTGACTTCATCGTTGCCTTTCGAGCGATAGCTGGACGCCGTCATGTTGTGCGTGAAGGCCGCCATCTCGTAGAACTGCTTCTGCGTCCATTTGTCGAAGGGATGGTCGTGGCACTGGGCGCACTCCATGCGTGTGCCGAGGAAGATGCGCGTGGTGTTCGACAAATTGTCGAGCGGCATGCCGCGATCACGCATGTAGTAGCCGATGGCGCCGGTGTCGAAGCAGGAACCTTCGCTGGAGACGAGTTCGCGGGCCATCTGGTCCCACGGTTTGTTCTCACGCAGCGACTGGCGGAGGTAGTTCACATAATTTTCCGCCGTTGTGCTGCCGGCGACTCCTTGTGTCTGCGCGCGCAGCACGTCCGCCCAGTAATTGAAAAAGTTCTGCACGTAACCTTCACTGGAAAGCAACGATTCGACGATTTTCGCACGCTTGTCGGGTGCCTGGCAGGCATGGAAGGCCTTGGCCTCGTCGTAGGTCGGGATACGGCCCACCACCGTCAGATAAACGCGCCGTAGGAACGTGGCGTCGTCGATGAGCGGGTTGGGAGTGATCTTGTGCTTCTTCCAGCTTTGGGCGAGGAGCGCGTCAATCTGCTTCGAGGCGGCGTCCGTGCCAGATGGCGCGGCTTGAAGGGTGACGGCGATGCAAAGGGCGATGGTCGGGATGAAATGCATGGCTTTCATGCCGGTCACAAACGCGGCCGTTTTCGCTTCAATGTCAGTCACGGCACACGATGCCAAATCCGGCACAGGGAATGACAATCCGTGTCTTGCCAGCCTCCAGAAATCTCTCTCAAAGCCCCATGTCCCGCACCAGGCCGCGCAGGACGTCCCACGCCTCGCCCATGCCTCTGCTCAGCTCCCGCAGACCGGGACCGAGGATCCAGGAGGCGTAAGTGATGCCCATCCACCATGCGAGCGCGTTCACGATGATCATCACCGTCGCCAGCACCTCCACCCAGCGTCCCCAGACCAGCAGGTAACCGTTCTCGTCCTTCTTCCGGCGGAAGATGTGATCCGTGTAAAGGGACACGGCAGCCCACCACAGCAACGGCGGGAAAAACAAGAAACCGAAGAACATGCGCCGCATCACCACGCTGCCCCGTTGGTCGTAAGGCACACGATCATGATCGCGATACCGGGCGACGCGACGCCTCACGGGCTTGGTCGTCAGTCCATCCGCCAGCACCTCGCCAGCGAGGTTCAGCTCCAGCAGGGTCGAAACAGGCCGCCAGTGCTCGTCATCCTCACGTTTCACCAGGTCGCTGTCGCGGATGGAACCATATGCGAGGAAATTGCGCAGATCGTCCTTGGAGCAAGGACCCAGCGTCTTCTGGCCTTTGGCGATGTAATAGAGCGCGTGCACGGTCGTCGGGAGAAAACGAACACGGTAAATTTAAGGTGTGATGACCGGAAAAAGCAACACTGAGAAAACCTGCCTGTGTAAATCGTTTGTGAGTCGCAAGCAGAAGGCGGGCCATTTCCGCGTATCAGACTCATGCGCCTGACCACCCTCTTCATCGGCCTTCTCATCTCGTCCACACTCGCCCAGACTCCCCTGCCCTCCTCTAGCATCAAGGCAGGCTTCGCCGAACGGGACATCACGCCGGACATCGGCTCCGAGCAGCCCGGCGGCTACGGCAAGAGCTTCCACCGGACCTTCCATGACGCCTGCAAGGTGCGTGTGTCAGTGTTTGACGATGGCAGGAAGACCGCCGCAGTGATCGGCCTCGATTCACTCGTCGTTCCGCGTCAGGTCGTGCTCGACGCCCGCGCCCAGATCGAAAAAACGACCGGAATCAAAGGCGATGCGGTGCTCATCTGCGCGTCCCATTCCCACAGTTCCGGGCCGGTCGGCATGGTCCTGCCCGGTGAATACGATGGCGCTTCCGATCTGGTGAAAAAGCTGGCCTATGAGGAGTCCTCCTGTGCGGAAGCAGGGTATCTGCTGCGACTGACGCGTGAGATCGTGAGCGGCGTCGTGGCGGCGAATCAAAACAAGGTGCCAGTGCAACTTGGGTTCGGCTTCGGTCACGAGGACAAAGTCGCCTTCAACCGCCGCCTGCGCATGAAAAACGGCCAGAGCTGGAGCCACCCGGGCCCCGGAAACCCCGACATCCTCGAATACGCCGGACCGATCGACCCGCAAGTCGGCGTGATCGGTGCCTGGGACCTGCAGGGGCAGCTCGTCGGCGTCATCGTCAACTACGCCTGTCACGCCACCACGAATCCCGGCGGCATCTCGGCCAATTGGATTCACTACCTCGAAAAGACGATTCAGGGCGGCCTCGACACCCATGCGCCCGTCGTCTTCATGCAAGGGGCCTGCGGTGACGTCACCCAGGTGGACAACCTCAGCCCGAATCAGCGGCCGAAGCCGGAAGACTGGAGCCGTTTCGTCGGTGGGCGCATCGGTGCCGAGGCGGTCCGTGTGCTTCTTTCGATGCCAAGAGGCACCACTGCGCCCATCGACACACGGCAGGAAGTTTTGAAGATCAAACGTCGCCCGCCATCGCGGAAACGAGTGGAGAAGGCCCTCGCGATCGTCTCGCAGCCGAAACCGGCAGGCGACACCAGCGAGTGGCTCTTTGCCAAGGAGATCGCCATGCTGGACTTCCTCAACAAGACCTCGCCGCTCGTCGATTGTGAGGTGCAGTGCATCAAGATCGGCCCGGCCTGCTTTGTCTCGAATCCGGCGGAATACTTCGTGCAATACGGCCTCGACATCAAAAAAGGCAGCCAGCACGCCTTCACCTTCCCGTGTGAGCTTTCGAACGGCATCGTCGGCTACGTGCCCACGGAGGAGGCTTTTGGACCCCAGGGGGGCGGCTATGAGACGCGACTTACGGCTTACTCGAACCTCGAAATCACGGCGGGCACACAGATGGCGAAGAAAGGCATCGAACTGGCCAACCAGATGGCGGCGGAGTCGAAACCTGAGCCTCCGAAAGCCCCGCCCTTCGGCAAACCGTGGAGCTACGGCAACGTCCCTCCGGAGCTGGAGTAGCGGGGTTCCCGCTTTCGGTTCGCTGTTGCGGAAATGACGGGCAAATGCCAAAACAGCAGCCCGCACTTTCACTCTCGAACCTGCATGGACACGACTGAACTCCTGAATGCCCTGAACTGGCGCTACGCCACCAAAGTCTTCGATCCCACGAAGAAGATCCCTGCCGACATCTGGGCCGCATTGGAGGAGTCGCTGGTGCTCACGCCTTCGAGTTTCGGGCTGCAGCCCTGGAAGTTCATCATCGTGCAGGATCAGGAGCTGCGTGAGCAGCTCGTGGCGCATGCCTGGCGCCAGCGTCAGGTCGCCGACTGCTCCCACCTCGTGGTCATGGCCGTGAAGAAGAGCTACAACCTCGACGACCTCGATGCCTTCATCACCCGCATGGTCGAAGTGCGTGGTGGGACGCCTGAAGCACTCGCCGGCTTCCGCAAGATGGTCGCAGGCACGCAGGCACAGGGCTACATGACCACGGAGTGGGCCAAGATGCAGGCCTACATCGCCCTGGGGCAGTTCATGATGAATTGTGCGCTGCTCGGCATCGACACCTGTCCCATGGAGGGATTTGTCCCGGCCAAATTCGATGAGCTGCTCGGATTGGAAGCGCAGGGCCTCACCACCGCGGTGCTCTGCCCCGCGGGTTATCGCCACGCTGATGATCGCTACGCCGTGCTGCCAAAGGTGCGCTTCAAGACCAGCGACGTGGTCGAGCATCGCTGAGGTTTCCCCTCAATCCTGTTTGAGCACCCATTGAACCAGTCGCGGGTCCTTGTGAGGATCCAGCCTCGTCAACACGGCTCGAAGGTCGGCTTTGGCCATCGCCGTGCAGCCTGAGGTCGGGATCTCCGGCCCCTGCCAGATGTGCAAGAAGATGCATGAACCGAGACCCGGCACGTTTTGCGGGTTGTGGGCGATCACAGCGCCGAGGTCGTAACAGCCTCCCTTCGGCATCATCGTTTCCGGGCTGCTCCAATCGCAGGTCGTTTCGCGATCATCCACGATCTGGTTGTAGTGACGTGAACGACCGTCATCGATGCCGAAATGGTGCGTGGTGCAGTGAATGTAGGGCAGTTTGACCCACTCGGGCCTCGATCCTGATCCGAAGGCCTGGGTGATTCGAAAAACACCGGCGGGAGCACAGCCATCCCCTTCCCTTTTCAGGCGAAACCCGCGTGGGGCTGGCAATGCTGGCTCACCGACACCCCAGGCGACACCATGGCGACCGAGAAGCACCGGAATCGACGTGCTGAAGGCTTTCCAAACTCCCGCGACGGTCCGCTCAAAGAGACGCATTTCTCCCGCCGTCGCCTGATCATCTGCCGCTGTCACATAGATCACCTGCTGGCAGCTTGAAGGCAAAGCAGCAGCGGCTTCTGGAGGCAGCGGGATAGACACAGGCATGCGCGCACAGGAGGCCAGCACGATCATGATGACAAGAAGGCGATGCATCAGCGAAAAAGAAACGCCGCAGAGCACGGAGACTCTGCGGCGTTGTGAAGACTTATCAGAGCCGCACAGATGACTGTGCGAACCACGGTGGCTTTACCAGCCGTGCGCGTCACGCACCTTGATCATCGTGTCGAGGATGGTGTTCCAGGTCTTCGGCGTTTCGAGCACCGCGTTCGGGAACATGCAGCCATCCCAGCAGATGTGCTGGATGCCACGGGCCTGGGCGTCTTTCAGCCAGTAACCGGCGCATTTCACGATGTCGAGCTTGCCGTTCGGATCGTCGGCCTGGCAGTGCTTGCCAGTCTTGTCGTGCGAGCCGGCGCCGTGGACGGTGCCGTCGTTCTGCGCCACGTGGAAGTCGATCGTCCACGGGCGGAGCTTGTCGGTCATCTGCTCGTAGGCGGCGTAGAACTCGTCCTGCGTGTAGCCTTCCTTCAGCAAGGCGTGCTCAGGAGCGTTGTAGCCCAGCGTGTAGAGGTAGGTGTGGGCCAGGTCGGCCTGGAAGCCGAGGGCGTTCGGCATGCCGACGCCTTCGAGCACGTCGAGCATGTCCTTCCAGGAGTGCATGCCAGCCCAGCAGATCTCACCTTCGGCGGCGAGACGCTCACCGTGGTCAGCGGCGATCGCGGCGGCCTTCTTGAAGGTGTCGATGATGCGGGCGGTGTTCACTTCCGGATTCTCACGCCACTTGTTCACGCCGAACTCGGCGGAGTCGATCCGGATGACGCCATATTTGCGGATGCCGGTGCTGTTGAAGACCTTCGCGATACGGCAGGCCATCTTCACGGCGTCGAGGAACTTGGCCTGCTGGGCGTCGTCGCCCATGGCGCTGTCGCCCACGGTGCCGGGCCACACGGGGGCAACGAGGGAACCCACGGCGAAGCCCTTGGAGGCGATCAAATCGGCGATCTTCTTGATCTCTTCATCGCTGGCATTCGGGTCGGTGTGCGGCAGGAAGAGAAAGTAGTCGATGCCTTCGAACTTCTGGCCGTTCACGTCTGCGGCGGCCGTCAGATCGAGCATTTTTTCGAGGCTGATCGGCGGATCCTGGCCTTCGCCAGTGCCTTTGCCGACGAGACCGGGCCACATCGCGTTGTGAAGTTTGGGTGCGCTTTTGCTCATGGTGGGTGCTTGGTTTAGGGGAAACGAGGCCGCGAGGTTAGCGGGTCGGATTTGGAACGCACGAAGAAAGTTTGCTCATTTCGCCTTCTTCTTGCCCTTGGCGGCAGGCGTCGGTTTTCTCACCAGAACATCGACCGCGTTCTTCTGCGCAGCACCGGGCGTGCTGCGACCATCCGCGATGATCTTTTCGAGCTCCGCCGTCATTTTGGTCACCACGGCCGGCTCTGAGGATTGCAGGTTGTTCTTCTCTGCGATGTCGTCCTTCAAATGGTAGAGCTGGGTGTCAGGCAGACCTTTCTCGCCAGGAGAACCGGGACGCGGATCACTCCACCCGCCCGAACCAGCGCACAGCTCCAGTTTCCAGTCCCCCTCACGCAACGCGAAGCTACCGTTGATCGAATGGTGGATCACACTCTTGCGCGTGGTCTGGCCGGATTCGCCCAGCAGCGCTGGAAGGAAGCTGAAGCTGTCCTCGGCGGCGTTGTCTGGCAGCTTCGCGCCCACGATGTCGGCGGCCGTGGCCATGAAATCGGTCAGGCAGACGAGCTGTGTCGATGTCTGTCCGCCCCTCACCTTCGCCGGCCAGCGCACGATGAACGGCACGCGGTGGCCGCCATCAAAGATGTCCGCCTTGTGGCCGCGATAGATCGCGCTCGGATTGTGCCCGGCGGCGGCCAGCTTGGGATAATCCGCGCTTGGGGAGCAGCCATTGTCACTCGTCACGATGATGAGCGTGTCCTGTCCGATGCCGGCCTCTTCCGTCGCACGCATGACCTGGCCGATGGCGTCATCTGTCTCCATCACAAAGTCGGCGTAGAGGCTGATGCCACTCTTTCCTACCCACTTCTCGCTCGGCAGGATCGGGGTGTGCGGCGAGTTCAGCGGCAGGTAGATGAAGAAGGGGCTGCCTTTGGCCGCGGCGGCCGCCTTTTCGGCGATGATCTTTTTCGCACGCTCGGTGAGGGCCGGCAGCACGTCCTCACCACGGAAGCCGGGCGCTCCCGGGCCTTCACGCGTGAAGCTCTTGCGTCCACCGGCGGCATTCATTTCCAGCTTCATCGTCTCCGTCGGATTCGCGGTGACGTGATCGTTTTCAATGAAGCAATACGGCACCATGTCCAGTGAGGCGCTGATGCCGAAGTAGGTGTCAAAGCCGACGCTGGTCGGTCCGTTCGTGATCGGCTTCGTGTAATCGACATTGTTCACCTGGTCGGCGGATTCGATGTTCAGCTCGGCCACCTCGCCTTTGCGCACCCAATCCATGCCCAGATGCCATTTGCCGACGCAGTGCGTCGAGTAACCCTGCTCCTTGAGCAGATTCGCCACGGTCAGGCGCCCCTGCTCGACCAAACGCGGGCTCAAACCGCCGAGCACGCCGCTTTGCAGCTTCGAACGCCACGCGTAGCGCCCCGTCATCACGCCGTAGCGCGTCGGCGTGCACACGCTGGAGCCAGAATGCGCATCAGTGAACTTCACGCCCTCCTTCGCGAGCCGGTCCATGTGCGGCGTGGCGATCTTGCCTTCAGGATTGAAGCATTTCACATCACCGGAGCCCAGGTCATCACACAGGATGAAGATGATGTTCGGTTTGTCGGCCGCAGGCGCGGACACGGCACCGATCACGAGGGAAAACAACGATGCGAGAGCCAGAAGAGGTCGGTTCATGGTCCGACTTCAACGCGTTCAGTCCTCCGAGCTATCGAGATATTCCAGCGCCTTGGAGAAACTGGCCTGCGTGAGGAAATGATTCAGCCGCGGCGGCAGTTGCGGGCGCAGCTTTTGATGTTCGGCCATGAGTTCCTCCGAAACATTTTTGAGCGCCTCCAGATGCCCCGCCGCATCGCGATCCCGGAACGCATGATCGGCGATGAGATCGATGCGGCGTTGGAGGAGCACACGGAGATGGTCGAAATCGGGCATGCGGGCAGTATGGACGGCCGACGACAAGTCGGCAAGGAGCGCGGATCCTCCGAGCGGCGAGCCTTTTCCAACGCGGACGCGGTGCCGCGCGTCCCTGCCGTTTCACCGCCCTCCAGGCGGACGAGGGTGCCTTCCGAGCCCGCAGCAGCGGCTTGGCCCCATGACGTTCTTGCGGCCTCATCCCGCGAATCCCTTCGACGACCTGCTGCGGAATCGGAGTTCCGCGCTCCTGCCCGGACTGCTGCGGCGTGGGTTCATGGATCAGGCGACCTGGGGTCGATGGAAGAGAGCGTTCTGGCACTTCGCGCGGGCTCCCCTGCTCACGAACACGATCGGTCATTCTCAGGCATCACCGGCCCGTCGTTCACGTTGGGCCTTGAAACAGGCGAGCAGGCTTCGCCATCCTCGCGCTCCGACGCTCGGACGCCCTTCTCCACCGCTTCCTTTCGAGCCGAGAGAACCGCTTCAAAGTTGAGCGTCGGCGCGTGGAGACCCCGCGTCCTACTCCCCGGCCACCGCGCTCCTCACCCGCTCTTCCCACTCACTTTCCGGCACGTTCAGGGCTTTCAGGAGGCCGAGGTAGTTCTGTCGAACCGTCTGCGCGTTCGGATGCTCCGCACCCAAGCTGCCCACGACAATCTTCAAGGCCCGCCGCATCAGGCGTGGATGAGCCCAAGGCCCACGAACCGTCGCGACTGGGGCGACTTGATGGCCCTCCTGGTTGTTTGCAGAGTCTTGAAACCTGAAACTTTCAACCGCGTGCGCGGATGGGGTGGATACGTTGGCCCGGCATCGGAATGCCGAGGTCCATGAAGCGAACACGCTTTACCGGTCGCCGATGACGCTGAAGTCGAGGTCGCCCTGGCCGGCATCGACGCCTCTGCGCATGATGGCGGCGGTGCAGTCGATGGCGGGGACGGCGAGACTGGCTTCGGCGGCGAGTTCGCGGGCGAAGTCGGCGTCCTTGAGCATGTTGCGCAGGGAGAAGTGGGGCTCGAAGTCCTTCTGGATGATGGCGGGGAGCTTCATGCCGATCAGGGTGGAGTAGTTGGCGTTGCCTTCCAGCGCGGTGTGCAGCAGTTCGAGCGGGATGTTGTTCGCCTTGGTGATGGCGGCGGCTTCGGCGACGGCCTCGACGATGACGGAGGAGACGAGGTTGGTGACGATCTTGAGCACCATGGCATCGCCCACGCCGCCGAGGGGGAGGATCTTGGCGGAGCTGGCCTCGAGCACGGGCCGGGCGCGTTCGAGCATCAAATCACTGCCGCCGATGTAGTAGCAGAGCTTGCCATTCTGCGCGGCCATCTTGCTGCCGGTGAAGGGGGCATCCAGAAAGGCGGCGCCGGTGGCTTCGACGATGCGGGCGGCTTCCAGGGTGGCTTTCTTGCTGACGGTGGCGTGATTCATCACGAGGTGGCCGGCTCTGAGCGCGGGCTTCATGTCGTTGACGGCCTCCAGCAGCGCGGCGCTGTCGCGCACGAAGACCTGGATGATACCAGCGGCCTCGGCGACCTCACGCGGGGAGGCGAGGAAGTTCGGCACGGGGCGGGCGCTACGGCTCCAGACGAAGACCTCATGCCCTGCCTTGCGGAGGTTTTCCGCGACCCGACTGCCAATGATGCCCAGACCAAGAACGCCGACGTTGGATTTCATGCCGGCATTTAGGGCGCGGGCTCCACGTGGTCAATGATCGCGGCGTGATATTTCGTGGAAGCCGCAGCGTCTTTTTTCAGCGCGGTGATGAGCTGCTGAAGGGCGGCGTCACGCTGCTGGCGGTGGAGCAGGGCGGCGATCTCGTCCCGGACTTCGTCAAAGCCGGGCAGGCGTGATTCACGGCGCTCCAGAACGATGATGAGATGCCAGCCAAGCTTGGTGGAGACAGGTTCGCTGAACTGGCCGACGGGGAGCCGCCCGACAGCGGCGATGAAGTCCGCCGGCATGCGCTCGCGGGTGAACCAGCCGAGATCACCGCCGATGCTCTTGGTGCGTTCATCTTCGGAGTGCTTGGCGGCGAGCGTGGCAAAGGTCTGCTGCTTTGTCACGATCTGGTGCCGCAGCCGCGCCAGCTCGGCGCTGCGATCTTTGCCTTTGAGGAAGAGGTGCGCCGCATGATGGGCGGGTGGAATGCGCAGGGTTTCCCTCCGCTGCTCATACCAGGAGCGCAGGGCAGCCTCGCCAGGTGGCGGCACGCGGAGGTCGAGCTGCGCCTGCAACCACTGTTCATCGAGCTGCGCGGCACGGACGGCCTCCTGGAAGGACTGCGGGGTGTGGCCCTGCGCGGCGAGGCGGGGTGGATGCTGCGCAGGCGTGGCGAACTGACGCTGCTGCATGTCTATTTCACGCCGGACGGATGGAGCGGCGGGATGGAAGGCGGGATCACGCAGGCGTGCGGCGTGAACGAGGCGGTCGCTGACGAGCGCTTCCACCACGCCGTGCCGCCGCTGGCTGCGTGTGGCCGCATCCAGCGCCGCCCAGGTTTCATGACGCCGCCACAGGTCATCCCGGAGCGCCTCAGCGAATTCGCGGCGGCTGATGGTGATGCCGGCGACTTCCACCGCGGCCTCCCCTGCCCTGCCCCGCATGACCAGCACGTGCAGCGGGCCTTTCAACAGGACGACATCCGCAAACACCCAGGCGATGACGATGAACCCACCGGCGAGGAGCCACGAGGAAGGTTTGCGCCGCGAAGACATGCCGCGTGGGCCTCAAGCGGTGACGGGCGCCGTGGCCTCGGCGCGTTTGTCCTTGCTGAAGCGGATGTCCTCCGCACGCTCGATGAAGATGGTGTCCTCGCAGATGTTCTTGGCGTGGTCGCCGACACGTTCGAGGAAGCGGGCGACGAAGATGAGATGGATGTAGCCTTCGAGCTCCGAGTGATGCGACTCCATGACGGAGATGAGCTCACGATCGAGCGCCTTCTCGGCGGCATCGAGTTCCTTGTCGAGCAGACGTGCGGCAGCGGCGGCATCCGGATCGGCGTTGAGGAAGGCCTGGAGGCTGGCGTCGAGATTGCGGTCGCAAAGCGAGTAAACCGGCTGGATGAGCTTCACCTCGGCGAACTCGGGCAGGTTGTTGATGAGGCGGGCGCGTTTGGCGATGCTGGAGGCCTGGTCAGCGATGCGTTCGAGATTGTTGGCGACGCGGATGGTACCCATGACCACGCGCAGATCGTGCGCGGTGGGCTGGAACTTCACGAGGATCTGCATGCCGAGCTTGTCCACGGCCTTCTCCAGCTCGTTCACATCCTGGTCGGCGGCGATGGCGGCATTGCAGAGATCCGTGTCGCGTTCCAAGAGCCCGCGCATGGCGCTGGCGAGGTTTTTGCGCGCCATGCTGGACATGGCGAGCACATCCTGACGAAGCCGGCCGAGCGAGTGATTGAAGGTGGACAAGATGTGTTCTTGCATGAGCTAGAATGACCCAGTGTGACGGTTTTGCTACATTGGAATTGAGGAAGATTCAGGCGGGAAATGTTCATCGCCATCATCACCGGTTCCGGCCGTGCCTTTCGGATCGCGATGGGTGAGGCGGCAGAACTCCTCGTAGCTGAGGATCTCGAAGTCACCGGCGAGTGTCTCGACGGCTGCGGTCATGGACTCGACCCAGTCACCGGAGTTCACGTAGTGCGTGGTGCCGATCATCTTGTTGTCCGCCTTGTGGATGTGGCCGCAGATGATGCCCTTGCAGTTGCGCTGGCGGGCGAGGCTCTGGAGCTGCTCCTCATACTTCCCGGCGGCACCGACGGCGGACTTCACCTTCTGCTTCACCCAGGCGCTGAAGGAGAAGGGCGGCTTCCCGCGCCAGACGCGCCAGGCGTTGTAGATGCGGTTGATACGGAGGAGGAAGTTGTAGCCGAAGCCGCCGAGGCGGGCGAGCCAGGCGTGATTGGTGGTGACGGCGTCGAAGCCATCGCCATGGACGACGAGGTAGTCGCCGGAAGGGGTCTTGTGAATGTGCTCGTCGGTGATGACGAAGGAGCCGAAGCGGATCGGGATGAAACGGTCGAGGATGTCGTCGTGGTTGCCCCGCAGGTAGATGATCTGCGTGCTCTCCTTCTCCATCTTGCGCAGGACGGTGCGGAGGAAGTTGGTGTGGCCGTTGTTCCAGCCGCCGAGGCGGCGGAGGTGCCAGGCGTCGATGATGTCGCCATTGAGCACGAGCTTGTCGCAGAGGCAGTTGCGCAGGAAGTGCGCGGCCTGGGCGGCCTTGCTGTCCGGCATGCCGAGATGGACATCGGAGATGAAGATGGTCTTGAAACGCAGCTTCGCCTTGCCTGTGGCGGGGTTCAGCACTGGAGATTCATCATTCATCACTGCGGGAGCGCCGGTCCGTGCCTCACGGCCGCCAGCTCGTTTTCAAACTGCTCAATCACACGTTCCCAGCCAAGATCAAACGCCGTTTGACGTGCGGCGGCACGGAGGGCGGAGTCATTCCACGAGGACGCGGCGGCACGTACCTGCTCCAGGTAGGCGTTTTCGTCACCGAAGGGTGCCAGCCAGCCGTTTTCACCGCCACGGATCAGCAGACGCGGGGCCGCGTAGTCGAAGGCGACGACGCCGAGGCCTGCGGCCATGCCTTCCAGCACCACATTGCCGAAGGTCTCGCTGATGCTGGGAAAGAGAAACACATCGGCCGAGGCGTAGTGCGCCGCGAGGTCCTCCCCGCTGCGTGAACCGGCGTAGAGGAAGCCTGGATGCTCCTCCTTGAGCGCTGCGAGCCGTGGACCATCGCCCACAAAGACCATGCGGGCGTGAGACTGCACCTGCTGGAAGGCCGCAAAGGCACGCACGGCGAGCGCGAGATTCTTTTCCGCGGCGATCCGGCCGACGTAGATGGCGACGGGCGTCGAATCGTCCGCGCCCCAGGTCTTGCGCAGTTCAGGATCACGACGCGACGGCTGGAACAGCTCCGTATCCACACCACGCCCCATGACGCCGACGTTTTGAATGCCCCAGCGCTCCAGCATGGTGGCGGTGTCGGCGGATGGGGTGAGGGTGCGTGCGGTTTGATTGTGAATGGCCCGCAAGACGCCCTGCGCCACGGTTTCCATCCCGGGAAGATGGTAGTCTTCGAGGTAGGTCTGGAAGTTCGTGTGAAAGCCGGAGACGACCGGCACCCGACGTCTGGCGGCGGCCCGGATGGCGGCGATGCCCAGGACCGCCTCGGTGGCGACGTAGAGGACATCCGGCCGGAAATGATCCAGGATCTCCAGCATCTGCCGCAGCGAGGCAAACCCCATCCGCAGGCCGGGGTAGCCGGGCAGCGGCATGGAGTGCATCACCTCGCGTCGCAAACCACCCGGCGCGGTGGCTTCGACGGTGGTGACGACTTTGACCTCGTGGCCCCGGCGTTCCAAGCCCTCGCCCAGGGTGCTGAGCGTGCGTGCGACGCCGTTGATGTCCGGCGGGAAGGTGTCGGTGACGATGATGACCCTCATGGGATGGACCTAGGATGGTCTGCCTCATAAACGTCGTTCGCCCCCCTGTCCAAGCCGGCCTAAGTGACGAATGCGTCACAAACGGCGGGGAATCGTGCCGCAAGGAGGTTGCTATGTGACATCTTCGTCACCATGATGCGTTTGCCCAGGGAGCAGCCCCGTCACAGAACACCGGTTCATGAGCAAGATCTTGATTGTTGAGGACGAATCGGACATTTCCGATCTCATCACGCTGCATCTGACGCGCGAAGGGCATGAAACGCACTGTGTGGCCAACGGATTGCAAGTGCAGCCGGCGGCGGTCGAGCAGCAGCCCGATCTCATCGTCCTGGACATGATGCTGCCCGGACTCGACGGCGGGCAGGTCTTCAAAAGGCTGCGTGCCGACACGCGCACGACGCACATCCCGATCATCATTCTGACCGCGAAAAGCCAGGTGGTGGACAAGATCGCCGGCCTGGAGCTGGGCGCCGATGATTACCTGACGAAACCTTTCAGCCCGCGGGAGCTCTACCTCCGCATCAGCGCCATCCTGCGCCGGGTGAAGAAGGTGACGCACGTGTCCGAGGTCAGACGCGGCCGTTTCCTGATCGACCGCAAGAGCATGAAGGTGTACCTGGATGGCAGTCCGCTTGACCTGACCACGACCGAGTTCAAACTGCTGACCACGCTGATGGAAAACGACACTGCCGTACACACACGCGCCGACCTGCTGCGGGAGGTCTGGGGCTACAACTCGGACGTGGCCACCCGCACGCTGGACACGCACGTCAAGCGCCTGCGGGAGAAGCTGGGCGCGGCAGGCAGCCACATCGTGACCGTGCGCGGGACAGGCTTCCAGTTTGATTCGAATCCTCCGGGATTGCCTGCATGACCGCCTTCAGCCTTTTTCTCCTTCTGCTGCTGATCCTCGGCGCCGTCCTCTGGACGCGGCGCGAGCGACAATGGCAGAAGCGATGGGAGGGCGTGGCGAAGACTCTGGGAATGCGGGCCCGTGACGCAGACCAACTGCCAGCGCAGGCGGCGGCGGTGTGGCTGGCGAAGGAAAAAGCCGAGCAGCAATCCGAGCAGCGGCGGATCTTTGAGTCTTTGCTGGATGAGATCAGCCAGGGCCTGGTGCTGCTGGATGAGGAGCAGCGGATCCGCTATGCGAACCGGACCTTCGGCCGGCTGCTGCACCGGCAGGTGATCCGCACCGGGCGGGCGCTGATCGAGGAGGCGCGGGATCATCAACTGGCCGATCTGGTGCAGGAGGCGCTGGCCGAAAAGCGCCACGCCACACGCCGGATCCAGATCCTGCCGGGTAATGTCGGTGCCGGAACGGACCTGGGCGGCCGGCATTTCCTGATCGAGGCGGCTCCCCTGCCCGCTGACGTCGGCGGTGGTGCGTGGTTAATGATCCAGGACATCACGGAATCTGCGATGACGGAGCAAATCCGCCGGGATTTCGTCGCCAACGCGTCCCATGAGCTGCGCACGCCCCTGACCCTGATCAATGGCTACATCGAGATGCTGCAAGAGGATGCCGCGAAGGGACCGGCGACGATGAAACGCAGCCTCGACATCATGGAGAAGCACGGGAAGCGCATCGCCCGGATCATCGAGGACATGCTGGCGATCTCGCGACTGGAAGACACGGCGACGCCTTTGAACATGGAGCCTTTCAATGTGCGGGCCTGTGCACAGGATGCCGCCGATCACCTCGCGCCGATGCTGGAGGGCCGCGACGCCCGGATCGAGTTCGCCTTCCCCAAGGATGGCGGGAAGCTGCTGGGAGATCGTTTTTACTGGGACCAGGTCTTCACCAACCTGGTCGAAAACTCGATCAAGGAAAACTCGCGGCCGGGGCTCGTCATCCGCATCTCCGGCGAGTGGGATGACGAAGGCTGCACGCTGAAGGTGACGGACAACGGCATCGGCATCCCCGCCCACGACCTGCCGTTTGTGTTCAAACGCTTCTATCGGGGCAACAAGCACCACTCATCGCAGATCAAGGGCACCGGCCTGGGCCTGTCCATCGTGAAACGTGCCGTGGAAGCCCATGGCGGGACGATCGAACTGACCAGCACGCCAGGCATCGAGACGACCTTCAAGATGCGAGTTCCATCGCGGCATACGAAGGCTTGAGCACAGACGTAGAATGTGGTTAGAGGACGGCCCAGCCCGCCCCCCTTGCCCTGTGGAAGACCTTTTCGGCCATCGCATCTCCTACCTGCGCGTCTCCGTCACCGACCGGTGCAACGAACGCTGCCGTTACTGCATGCCGGAGGAGGAGCAGGCGTGGTTCGCGAAGGAGGAAACACTCTCCTACGATGAAATGGTCCGCGTGGTGAGGATCGGGGCCACACTTGGCATCAAACGGATCCGCGTCACGGGCGGCGAACCGCTCACGCGGCCTGGAATCGCCGGCTTTTGCGCAGAGCTGACCCAGATCCCGGGAATCGAGAGCGTCGGCATCTCCACCAACGGAACCCTGCTCGCGAAGGTCGAAAACGGACGCACGCTGGCCGAGCAGCTCGCCGCAGCCGGCGTCCGCACGGCCAACGTCTCCCTCGACTCGCTCGATCGTGACGTCTATCAGCGCACCACCAGCCGTGACCTGCTGCCCCGTGTCCTGAGCGGCATCGACGCGGCGATCGACGCCGGATTTGACTCGATCCGGCTAAATTGCGTGCTGATGAAGAATCAGACCGAACGCGAACTGCCGGCACTGATCGATTACGCCGCGAAAAAGAACGCGCTGCTGCGGTTCATCGAGTTGATGCCGGTCAGCACGCAGGAAGTGCTCAGCGACGACAACTTCCTGGCCATCGCCACGGCCAGACAACTGGTCGAACAAACCACCGGCCCGCTGATTGAGGAGCCGGACTTCAAGACCAACGGCCCTGCCGTTTATCATCGCATCCCGGCCACGGGTCAGCGCATCGGCTTCATCGGGGCGATGACGAACCTGCATTTCTGCGAGAACTGCAACAAGCTGCGGCTGACCAGTGACGGCAAGCTGCGCCCCTGCCTGGGCAGCTATCTGGAATTCGACCTCCGCAGCGTGCTGCGTGGAGGATGCAGCGACGCCGAACTGGCGGCCTTCTTCCAGAACGTGGTGGCCCGGAAGCCGAAGGAGCACGACTTTCGGCACAACTACCAGCCCAACCGCCGCATGATCGCCATCGGTGGCTGAACACGCATGTCCAAGCTCACCCATCTCAATCGCAAAGGCAAAGCTGCCATGGTGGATGTCTCCGCCAAGCCGCCGCTGCGTCGTGAAGCCGTCGCGGAAGGCCGCATCATGCTCGCGGCGGCCACGCTGGATCTGATTCGCAAAAATCAGGTCAAAAAGGGCGACGTTCTCAGCATCGCGCGCATCGCCGGCATCCAGGCCGCCAAGCAGACGCAGCACCTGATTCCGCTCTGCCATCAGATTCCGCTCAGCAAGGTGCAGCTCGACTTCGAATTGCGGCCCAAAGCGGTGCAAATCACCGCCACGGCGGTGACCGTCGCGCAGACCGGTGTCGAAATGGAGGCCCTCACAGCCGTCTCGGTGGCTGCTTTGACGATCTACGACATGTGCAAGGCCGCGGACAAGAAGATGCGCATCGAGGGCATCCGTCTGGTGAAGAAAACGAAAGGCTGACTCTCGCCGCCAAACAAAAAAAACACGCGATGCCGGTGAAGCATCGCGTGTCTCGTAAGTCTATGCAGTCTCCGGCGCTTACGCGAACACGGAGGTGAGCGGCTGGCCTTTGTCAGCGATGGTGAACGGACGCTTGCTGGGGCTGTAGATGACCTGGTCAAGCGGCAAGCCGAGTGCGTAGGCGATCGTGGCGTTGAAGTCCTGGATCTTGACCTTGTCCTCGACCACTTCGCGACCTTCCTTGTCGGTCTTGCCATAGACGAAGCCGCCTTTGACGCCGCCACCGAACATGACGCCGGAGAAGGCCTTCGGGTAGTGATCGCGGCCGACATTCTGGTTGATGTCAGGCGTGCGGCCGAACTCCGTGGTGACAACGACGAGCGTGTCCTTCAGCAGGCCGCGGTTGTGGAGGTCGCCAAGCAGGGCGGACAGGCCCTTGTCGAGCGTTTCGCAGCGCTCGGGCACGGAGACGAAGTTCGCATTGTGCGTGTCCCAGCCGCCGAGGGAAACTTCGACGAAACGGACACCGCGTTCCACCAGACGACGGGCCAGGAGGCAGCCCTGGCCGAAGGCCTCACGGCCATAAGCGGCACGCACGTCGGCAGGCTCGTCTGAAAGCTCAAAGGCCTTCAAATCCTCGGATTTCATCATCGCGATCGCATCATCATACATGTCGGCGTAGGCCTTGACGTTGCGATGCGGGAAGGTGGTGCGGAAGTCCTTGTCCAGCTCGTCAGCCAAGGCCATGCGGGCCTTGAATTTGTCCTCGGAAACGCTGGATTTGATGTTCTTGAGGCCGTTTTCCGGATTGCTGACGAACAACGGGGCCTGCGCGGCCGGGAAGAAGCCCGCGCCGGGGTGGCGGCTGTCGTTGCCGATGTAAACAAAGTTCGGGAGCGTGCTGTTGCCGCCGCCCTGGAACACGTTGAGCCAGGCGCCCATCGCGGGATGGCGGATCGTGCCGCGCAACTCGTAGCTGGTGTGCATCATGTAATTCCCCTGCTCGTGGGCGCCCTGCGTGGAGCTGAGGGAGTTCACGATGGTGCCGTGATGCATCTGTTTCGCGGTGAGCGGCAGGTATTCGGAGATGCGGACGCCATCGGCGCTGGTCTGGATCGGCTTGGTCGGACCGGCGGTTTCCACGCCTTCCTTCACATCCCAGGTGTCCATGTGCGACTGGCCGCCGCTCATGTAGAGGAAGATGACGTTCTTGGCGGTGGCGGCCTGCTTCAGTTTCGAGGAGCCTTCAAAAGCCGCGAAGCTCTTGCTGGTCATCGAGTGGCCAAGAAGACCGACCCCGAGGAGTGAGGACGCGGTCTTGGCGGCGAAGTCACGGCGCGTGATTTCGCCGGAGCGGAGGAGTTGGGTGGCGAGTTCGTGCTTCATGGCGTTGGGCGTGTTGTTGGTGTTTTGATGGTCTTACTGGATGAAAATGAACTGCTGGGTGTTCAGGAGGGAGAACACGAGGTCTTCCATGTTGGTGAGCCCGCCGTCCTGCGCCTTGAGCCAGGCTTCCTTCTCGCGATCCGTGGGCTTGCGTGAAAGAACGGTCCTGTAGATGGCCTCGACCTTGTCATCAGGATACTGAGCCTTGTTCACAGTGAGCATGAGCTGGCTGTGTCGGCTGAGGATCTGCGGGAGGAGCTGGCCGTTCATCATGGCCAGTGCCTGGGGCACGCTGGCCTCGTTGTTGGCGTTCTCGATGGTCTCGCGGTCGCTCTGGCCGAACTCGCGCAGGTAGTGGCCGCGCGGAGCGGGGCTTTCCAGCTCAGCGGCCCGGAGCCAGTTGCGGTTCACCCCTTCACGATCGCGGTAGTAGTTGCGGCGTTCCTTCTCGGGAATGCCATAGAAGTCGGCCTCCTCGGTCAGCGCGGCGCGGACCTTCTCGGACACCGCCTGCTTTTCCTCCGGAGTCAGCTCCTTGCGATCATATCCAGGCACGTTGACGCGCTCCGTGCGGACGCCAGTGGATGTCATCATCATTTCTCCGCCACTCATCATCGCGGGAGCAGCACCGTCAGCGCCACCTTTGGTGTTCAAGGCCACGGTCTGGTAGGGCTTGCCAGTCACTTTTTCATACAGCTTCTTCTGCCCCACGTTGATCACCTCGGCATAGGTCACGCGGCGGCCTTCATTTTGGATCCGGTTCACCTCCGAGCGGATGGCGTCGGACTTGGCCTTCAATTCCTTCGCCTTGGCCATGGCGGCGTCCTGCTCCGGTCCGGGCTTCATGGCATCCGCCTTCTCCTGCATCTCGCGTGCGGCGCTGCGGGCCTCCGCATACAGCTTCTGCTGCTTCTCCGTGCGTTCGCGGTTGGTGCCGTAGATCGTGGCCGATTTTTTCAGCCCCTCCAAGGCTTCCTCTGGTGACAGAGAATCCACCCCGTCGGCGATCTTCTTGGCCTGCAGGATGCGCTGCTCCATGGCGTCACGGCTGGTCTGATTGATCATGTCCGGATTCGGATTGATCAGCGTGACGAACGAATCCCACATCTGCTCCGCGCTCATGCGGCGCAGAAGAGGACCGGTGAAATGATACGGATTGCCCGGAGCGTATTCGTCGCGGGTGACCTGGGCCTGATAGGCCTTGGTGTTGTAGAGCACACGGAGGAAGTCCTTCATGTCGTATTTGAGGTCCACGATCAGCTTCTCGATGTGTTTCTCCATTTCGGGAATCATCGGAACCGAGGTGTCCATGAGCTCGTCGAGAGGCTCGATGAGAGCGAGGCCGAACACACGCTTCCAGAGGCGGTTGGCGATCACGGTGCTGAAACGTGGGTTTTCAGCGCTGGTCATCCAACGCGCATAGGCCTGGAGGGGCGTTTCGCCCGTCAGGCAGTTGCTCTCATGGCCCATCATCGTGCCTGGGGAGACGGCGGAACGCGGCTTTGCGTCCGAGTACTGATAATCATGCGGCAACGTGAGCTTCGTGTCACGCATGCTGACGCTGGTGTAGCGCATCGTGTCGCGGACATCGTTCATGGCCTCCTGATAGCCGCGTTGTTCCTTCCGCAGCTTGTCCTGCACCTCGCGGCGCTTCTGCTGCACGTCCTTCATCTCGGCCTCGTACTTCTTGTAGGCGTCGGCGTAGGTCTTCTCGGCGGCGGCACGCTCCTCTTTCGTCATTTTGCCGGAGATCTTTGGCCGCTGCGGACGCTGCGGCTCCTTGATCGCGGCACGGGCTTCACTCTCTTGTTCGCGGAGCAGATCACGCACATCCCCCATCACTCCGCCGTTGTAGTCCTGGGTCTGCACGTTGTAGGTGAACGCCGCCATCTTGAAGAACTGCATCTGCGTCCACTTGTCGAACGGATGGTTGTGGCACTGGGCGCACTCGATGCGGGTGCCCAGGAACACGCGCACCGTGTTCGCCATGTTGTCGAGCGGCATTCCGCGATCACGCATGTAGTAACCGATGGCGCCGTTGTCCCAGGCCTTGCCTTGCGCCGCGACCATCTCGCGCACGAACTGGTCGTAAGGCTTGTTTTCGCGAAGGCTCTGCTTCACGAAGCTGGCGTAGGCGGCGCCGGTGATGGCTCCTGTCTGGTTGCCGTTGGAGGTCACCCGCAGAACGTCAGCCCAGTAGTTGAAGAAATGCTGCACGTAAGCTTCCGAGGACAGCAGCTTGTCGATCAACTTGCCACGCTTGCCGGCATCCTTGCTGGCGAGGAATTCGTCCGCCTCGCGGGTGGTCGGAATGCGTCCGATGATGTCCAGGTAGATGCGGCGGACGAATGTTGTGTCATCCGTCGCAGGATTGCCCTGCAGCTTGTTCGCCGCCCAATCTTTGGCCAGGATGGCGTCAATATGCCGGGCAGCTGACGCGGTGTCTGTTTTGCCCGCGGCTTGCGCAGAAGAGAGCGAGCAAACGACAAGAAGAGAGTAGAAAGAGAGGGGCCTCATGGCGGCTCAAACGGCCTCACGCACGGCACTTTTTCACAATCTGTATAAAATACCCAGCAATCGGGGGCCAGCCTGATCCCAAAAAAGAAGGGCCGCAGATCTCCCTGCGGCCCCTCCCAGATGAAGAATCGGAACGTTTTATGCCCGGTTTCTGCGGCGCAAAAGCAGCGCCAGCCCCGCAGCCGCCACCAGCACCGCACCGCCAGGCTCGGGGATCGGTGCGCACGTGCCATTGAGGGTCAGATTATCGAGGTAGAGAGAGCCGCCATCCGCTCCCCAGGCATAGATCTCGACGTGAAACTGCTTTCCAGAGGTGTCGATCCCTGTGGGCAGCGGGGCCACGTCAATGGGGAAATCGAGGGTGCGTGAAGTCCAGACACCGACGTCCGTGAGCGCGATCGGACCGGTGGAACTGTATTGAATCGCACCGGCGGAGTCTTCCCAGAAGATGGTGGCCTGGATGGAGTCGGCCGAGCTGGGGTTCGGACGCATCCAATCAAACGACACGCCCGAAATGTTCGCGATGGCGTCGGGACTGACGGAGACATCAAACGACAGGGTTCCCGGCACCGAACTGAAGTCATTCCGCGCGAACGAGTAGTCGTAGGCGGTGTCCCACCCGCTGAAATTGCGGAACTGGCTGCCGTCAGGTCCGCACTGCTCCAATTGCTGGCACAGGCGGTTCAACGTCACGTCGGTCGCGCATACGCAGGGCGAAACGAAGGCGGGAACGTTCGGCGAGTCGTTGCAGATCAGCTTGTTGAAGTCATACAGCACGAGAACGTTCTCGAGCGAATCTCCAGCGTGCCCTGCAGCAAGCAGAGGGCAGGCCAGCGTGAGCGCGGCAATCGCATTGCGGAGGCGGGTCTTCATAAGAGTGGGGCGGTTTGGCAAACTCAGGAGTCAAAAACGCGATGCTTCTAGTTTTTGATGCCTTTGCTGATGAGTATGCGCCGCCACAACAGGCCACTCAATTTCAGAAATGTAAGTTTTCTCAAAGCTGCCGCTCATTCCTGATTTTAAACCACGCCAAACCACCGCAATTGAGTGGTGCGTGGCACCCGCGTGATCGGCCGCAAACAAGCCCGCTCAGATCGTCACGGCTTTGCCGCCGCCTTCAGCGTCTCCTCACCGAGGATCCCGTAGATCTCGTGAGTCGTGCTCTGAGCCCGGGTCTCCCGCCAATGATCAAGCGCCGCGGCAAGACGTGCCCTCACGTCTGGATACAGCTCTTTGACGTCACGTTCACAGTGAGGGTCATTGCGCAGATCGAACAGCCTTTCGATCGAATGGCGAACGCCGGGCGTCCGGATGTATTTAAAGCGCTCGGTGCGCACACAGTGCTCCTTCGTCTTCAGCACCGCGTCCTGAAACTTGTCCTTGAGGACAAAGTGGAAGTCGAAATCAGGATCGATGAACGTCGTCTCGTCCATCGGCGGGATGAAGAGAGGCTCCTCCCCGGGAATTTTCCGCCGGAAGAACAGGTAGCTCGTCTCTCCGAAGAAGGCGAGGCCCAGGCTCTCTTTCTCGCCGCGGATCAGCGGAGCAAGGCTGGTGCCTTCAAACCGCCGGTCGGCGGGCACATTCACCAGATCCAGCAGCGTCGGCACGAAATCAATCGTCCGGGAGATTCCTGCATGCTTCTGCGGCTCCTTCAGACCTGGAACATGAAGAATGGCCGGCACATGATTGGCCTGGTCACCACCATTGAACGTCGTGCCGTGTCCAAACGTGCAATTCGGCTCAAACAGGTCATCGCCATGGTCTCCGGTGACCAGCACGATGGTGTCATCCATCAGGCCTTGTCTCTCCAGTTCCGCCATCACGCGGCCCACCGAGTCGTCAAACATCCGCACACAGCCGTCATAGAGCGCGGTGATCTGCGCCACCTCCTCGGGCGGCAGCTTGCTCCATTTGTCATTGATGTCCGTGTTGCCGATGAATTCGTCCACGTTCAGCGCCAGCTCATGCTTGTGCGGGCCGTCGTACTTCGGGTCCGTCCACAGCTTCGCGTAATGCGTCGGCGTCTTGTAGGGCAGATGCGTGCAGGAGTAGTAGCCGAAAAGCAGGAAGGGCTTGCCATCCTGAGCCCTTTGTTTCAGCCGGTCGATCACCTGGTCCGTCACCACCTCAGGCGTCATGTAGTTCGCGAACGACTTCAGCTTCGGGAACAGCATGTGGCCCACGCGGTTGTCAAAGAACAGCGGCAGGATCTGGTGATGCAGAAACACCACCTCGCTCATGTAAACGCGGAAGTTGTCAAAGTCGGAGACGATGATGTCCTTGAAGCCCATCGGCAGCTCGTTGAAGCCGCACGCGCACCAGTCACCGATCACCGCCGTGTCGTAGCCATGCTGCTGGAGCGTGGCCCCCAGGGATGGCGCCTCCTTGTTCGCCCGGTCCACCATCGCCCGGTTCGGGAACATGTGCCGCACGCCATGCGTGTGCGGATACTGCGACGAAAACAGACTCGTCAGCGACTCCAGTGTCGATGCGATGGGCGTCAGGCAGCGTTGGAAGTTCACGCCATTCGCCGCGATGCGGTCGATATTGGGCGAAGTGGCGCGATGATACCCGTTGCAGGACAAATGATCGCCCCGCAGCGAGTCCGAGCCCAGGATCAGGATGTTCTTCGGCCGCTTCTTCGTCCCGGCCAGCTCCTCATCCACGCCGGGAGCCCTGGCACCTCCATAACCGCTCACCACCAGCAGGCCCAGCACGCCGCCCACAGCCGCCATGCTGAAAAGCAGCGGACGCGCCGCCCGCGTGAACCAGCTCCGCAGTTCAAACAGGTAGAAGCCGGCCGCCGCCGCGATCGCCACCGTGGGAAACACCTGCACGATCAGCCCATGCACAGCATCCTGCACCCGCGTGCCGCACCCCCGGCCCAGCGCGTCATACCACCCCAGCAGGTAGCTGTAATCACCGAAGTACGGCTTCTCCAGCATCAGCTTGAAGATGAAGAAACCATACAGCAGCGCCGCGAACAGCAGCGTCAGCCACACCACGCTTTTCCGCGTCAGGGACCACACCTGCCCCCACAGCCGCACCAGCGGATAAATCATCCCCACATAGCCTGCGGCCACCAGCACATACCCTTTCAGCACCACGAAATTGCTCCACACCAGATACCACCAGTGGTGCTGCAGGGCCACCTCCGAGAACCGGTTGTTAAAGCCGTAGGAGTTCCCCGCGAAGCTCAGGATCGCACTCACATACCACGCCACCAGCGTGCCGAACACCGTCAATGACACGGTCTTCAAAATCTGGCGGCGTTTCAGGACACTCGGAGTCATTCGGGAGGCGGCAGCCAGGGGCTGCCGCCACTCCATATCCCCGCTGCACGGCCACATCAAGCCGCAAGCCATTCAGCCAGCGACACCACCTCAGTCCGGCAACGCCTCTGGCGCTGGCAGCTTTCCAGCCACGATGTCCACCCGCGCCCCCGGCTTCAGCCAGTGGCACAGCGCGATGATGTCCGCCGAACCCATCCGCACGCAGCCGAACGACACCGGCGTCTTCAGCTTCGATTCCTCCGGCGTTCCGTGAATGTAGATCAACCGCTCCAGCGTCCGCGCATTGCGACGCTCCATCCCGCGCAGCCGCACCACCCGCGTCACGATCGGATCCCGCCCCGGTGCCTCCAGCGGCACGACCTCCCCGGTCGGCTGCCGTGCTTTTAACTTCGCACCGGCGGGCAGTCCCTGCCCGATCACCTCCACCACCTCCAGCCACCCCAGCGGTGTTTTGAACGACCGCGGCTTGTCACCCGTGCCAAACTTCGACGTGCTCACCGGGTAGATCTTCTTCGGCATCTCCCGGTCAAACGTCACCATCATCTGATCCTTCACGCTCACCACCAGCCGCTGCGTTGTCGGCACCTTTGCCCGCCGCACCTCCTCGACAGGAGCCGTCTGCTGGCAGGAAGCCAGCCCCACGGCCAGCAGCGGCAGCCATCGGGCCATCACGGCAGCGAGATCACACATGCGCCGCAGAATACCGGAGCGGGCACGGCCGGATCAAGCTTTTGCGCGAGCTGCCGCGTCTCCCGGGCTGCTTTTGTCTTGTCTTGAAATCACCGATGCGCTTTACCCGGCGCATGATCAATCCAGCCACCGTCATTTTCGCCATCCAGGCAGGCATCAAGCTGGCAAACCGGGTGCAGCAGATCGTCATCGACCGCACCCACGAGCACGCCGCCTCCCTGCCCGTCGGCGACCTCGTGGGCGATGAACTGGAGTCCGCCGCCATCGACTACTTCCGCGACCACAAAGAATTGCGCGCCCCAGGGGCCGCCTTCGCCTGGGTGCAGAGCAAGGAGGACAAGGTCAGCGCCTATCGCACCCTCATGAACATCCAGGAAAGCAACTCCCAGGATGCCCTCACCATCATCCAGCAGCTCAAAGGCCTCGACCAGCTCAAGGACGGCTTCGGCTCCCGCCCCGCCCTCCAGCGCGTCATCGGTCTCGTCGCTGAGATCGGCATCGACTACTTTGCCCTCAATCCCGACAAACTCGGCGGCAGCAACGGCACGCGTCAGGTCCTCGCCTCGTTCATCAGCCAGCTCGATGACGTCAGCTTCTCTGACAGCACGCCCAAAGACCTCCTCCACGACGTCCTGCACGCCTCCATCCGCACGCTCCAGGACCATGTCAGCCTGCTCGATGACGACCGCCGCCTCCAGACCCTCGTCGGCGGCATCACCCAGTCGCTTCTCGACGACTACGAAGCCCTCACCTCCGTCGCCGCCCGCGACCGCCGGGGCACGCTCATCAAACGCATCGCCTCCAGCGTCGTCCGGGGTGGAGCCTCCGCCTTCACCGGGAACCTCGATCTCTTCATGCCCGATGACCCCAAGGCCAAGCCCCTGGTCAAACAAACCCTCTCCGGCCTCATCGCCGGCATCAGTGGCAAAGAAGACCTCTTCACCAACGAATCCCTCGAACTCATCTACAAAAGCGCCCTCACCGCCGTCGCTGAAAACAGCACGGTCTTCACCGACGACAAACTCCTCGCCGCCTTCATCAGCAGCACCGTCGGCGCTCTCTCCACCGCCCAGGCGGGCAAGGTCTTCGGCCGCGAAACCGTCTCCGCAGTCGTTCAAAGCGCCCTGGAAGTCGTCACGGAAAACATCGAGACCCTCGTCCCCGCCGACTCCCCTCAGAAGCAAATACTCGCCGACACCATCACCGCCATCGCCAACGGCCTCGGCAAACGCCTCGCAGGCGATGCCACCGCGCGCGACCTGCTCTCGAAGCGGCAGTTGGTCGAGCTCACCCGGTTCGCCTTCGCCGAGGTCGCGAAACACCCCGAGCAGCTCCTCCACAGCGTTGATGACGACGAGGTGAAGACCGTGCTCGCCCAGATCATCGGCTCCACCGCCAAAGCCCTCGGCGACAATCCCGCCCGGCTCGTCACGGGCGAAGGCTTCCTCACCCTCGTCCGCTCCGCCGTCAGCACCGGCGTCCTCAATGCCGACAAACTGCTCAAGCTCGACACCAGCAACGTCCGCGACAACGTCCTCTTCCAGGTCACCCAGCAGGCCGCCGAGGCCGTGCTCGCCCACCCCGACCCGCGTCGCCTCATGAGTCGCGATGTCTTTGTCGCCACCGTCACCGGCATCCTGCCCGTCGTTTCCGCCAATCTCGACGGCCTCCTGGGCTCCAGCGTCAAAAAACCCGTCAGGGCCACCCTCACCGCCGCACTCGACCTCGCCTCCGACACGCTGCAAAACCGCGTCAATGGTGCCACCCTGCCCGTCCTGGTCGAAAAACTCCTCCTCCAGGTCCTGCAGGAAGAGCTCTCGCCCGCCGACAGCGCCGCGCTGCTCAGCTCCGCCCGCATCATCCTCAAAAACATCGCCTGAAACCCGCCCCACCCCATGAACTCCCGCCGCCTCTCCTTCCTCGCCCGCCTCCTGCTGCCCGTCCTCCTGCTCGGCTGCGCTCAGATCCAGCCGGTCCTCGACCTTCAGCAGGTCCAGACCCAGTTCGACGCCGCCGTGCAGCAGGACAACCTCGCCACCGTCGGCGGCTCCGGCGCCGGTGACTACGCCCGCATTCTCGCCTCCCTCGATGCCGCCCAGATCGAAAAACTGCCCGACGCCCAGCT
>NZ_JACSRD010000106.1 GCF_014879935.1 Prosthecobacter sp. | reverse complement strand
GAAGTAAACGACCTGTCCGATGATGGCGATGCTCCGACCTTCATCGTCTTCACGGAGGGCGCCAACCTGATCGAGGGCACCATGGGTTCCCTGGGTGGCACGGGGCCGTTGGATGCGGACGTGTGGCGGTTCACCATCGCGGCGGGGTATTACCTCACGGGGATCAGCCTGACGGACTACTCGGCTCCGACGGGTCCGAATGATTCGTTCATGGCCATGGATGACGCCACGACCATCAACATGTCCGATCCGTCGCAGCACCTGAGCAACGGTCTGTGGACTCAGGAGTTCGACGGCTTCGGCGGCACCTACACGGACCTGATGGCGATCCTCGATGCCGGGCCGGAGTACGGCGGTGATGGCTTCAATGGACCGCTGGGTCCCGGAGAGTACACGTTCTGGATTCAAGAAGGGTCGGAGCAGATCCAGTACAGCATCAATTTCCAGGTCACAGCCGTGCCGGAGCCTGGCAGCGCGGGCTTGCTGAGCCTGGCGTGCCTGCTGATGCTGCGCCGCCGTCGCTGAAGCGGTGCTTCGCTGTTTGCAAAGGCTGCCGCCAGCGGCTAATGCGCCGGGCGCATGATCCGGAACCTGCTGTTCGACTGGTCGGGAACGCTGGCGGACGACCTGCCCAGCGTCTTGAAGGCTGTGAACGCCATGCTGCGCTCCGTGGGGCGCGAGGAACTGACGCGGGTGGAGTTCCAGGCGCGTTTCCGCCTGCCCTACACCGAGTTTTTTGAGGAGATGCTGCCGGGCACGACCCTGGCGGATCTGCAACGGCTCTACCTCCAGCATTTCCCCCACGAGCATGAAGGCGTGACGCTGCTGCCGCATGCGGGGGAATTCATCCGCTACGCCGCAGCCACGGGCCGGCGCATGGTGGTGCTGAGCAGCGCTCCGACGCCGCATGTGGAGGCGCAAGCCCGGGCGCTGGGCGTGCGGGATGCCTTTGAGCTGATGCGCTGCGGCGTGATCGACAAACGCCAGGAGATCCACGCCCTGCTGGCCGAGCTGGACATGCGGCCGGAGGAGACCGCCTTCATCGGCGACATGCGGCACGACATTGATGCGGGAAAGGCGGCCGGCGTGGTCACGATCGGCACCTGCACAGGCTACGAGAGCGCTGAGACGCTGCTGCAATCCGAGCCCGACATGCTGGTGCGGGATTTGTCCCGGCTGCCGGTGCTGCTGGGCGGCTGGAACGTCCGTTCTGAGGCGCATCCCATCGCCACCGTCGGAGCGCTGATCCTGAACGGGGCGGGGGAGCTGCTCCTCATCCGCACGCACAAGTGGAGCCACCGCTGGGGCATCCCGGGCGGGAAGATCAAACGCGGCGAGACCTGCGAGGCCGCCCTGATCCGCGAGATCGCCGAGGAGACGGCCCTCACGCTGCGGGACATCGAGTTCGTCTTTGTGCAGGACTGCATCGAGCCGCCGGAGTTTCAGCGTTCCGCGCATTTCCTGCTGCTGAACTACCTCGCCCGTTGTGCGGACGAGAAGCCGCAGGTGGTGCTCAATGAGGAGGCGCAGGCTTTCCAGTGGCTGCCGCTGGCCCAGGCGCTGGAGGCGGACTTGAACATCCCCACCCGCGTCCTGATCGAGGAATGCCTGCGACGTGGACTGCTGCCCTGATTTGACCATGAACCCGCCCGACGAGATCCACATCAGCGGCCTGCGCCTGACCACGCACATTGGCGTTCCCGACGCGGAGCGGGCCGGCAGCCAGGTGCTGGAGGCGGATGTCTCCCTCCGCATCAAGGGCCGGTTTGAAGCGATGAACGACGAGATCGACGCCACGATCGATTATGCTGCGGTGGCCGCCCGGCTGCAGGCTCTGGCGGCGGAACGGCCGCGGAAGCTGATCGAAACGCTCGCCGCCGAGCTCGCGGCCTGCGTTTTGGAGGAATTCGGGGCCGTCGGCGTCACGATCGAGCTGCGGAAACACATACTGCCCGAGACGAAACACGTGGCGGTGCGGATCGTGCGGGGAGTTTGAACCGAACCGCCCTCGTGCAGGTCAAGAGTTCGCTGTTGCCAGCCAAAGGCCGTCAGCCTAGTATCGAAGCCTCCCAAGTTTTTAATTCTGCCAAACAATGAGATCTTTGCGCCTCCTTTTCGCCGCCGTGTTTGCCTCGACCGTCCTCGTTTCTTGCCCCGGCATGGGTGGTGGGCGCATCGATGCCCGCAATCCCACGGTCTCCCAGCAGGACGCCTACGACGTGCAGTGGGGCCTGCAGCCGCGCAAATCACGTGGCAATCCAAAGCTGCGTTATCAATACCGTGCGCAGCAGGACGAATTCTCCGCCCCCACCAGCGCAGCGCCTGCCGCGGCCGCTCCCTCACCTGAACCGACCCAGGTTCGTGCCGCGACACCTGCCACGGCCCCGATCAGCCCGGCGATCCCCTCCAATCTGCGCTAAGACGCTGATTTCACGTCCTCCTCCAACACGAACGTTCTCGTGAAGAATCTGCTCCTGTCCTGCCTGTTCGCCTTCAGTTGCCAAGCCGTCGCCACTGCCCAGCAATTGAAAGCACCGGAAGCCCTCCGCTCGACGACGGTCCCCACCGTGCCCGCTGAACCGAAGGCACCCTCCACGACAGAGGTCGAAAAGCTGGCCGAGGAGGCGCAGAAGTCGCTGTATCAGACCGTGGACAAGGGCACGGCAGGCACCACGACGACGAAGGGACTGTCTTCCACGGGCTTTGCGCTGCCTTTCAAGCGCCCGGAAGACCCTTCCCGCTGGGACAAGGACTCCGTCCGCAAGATCGCTGTCATGGAGGTCGCCTTCGGTGGTGTGCGTGACACGGTCATGATCGAGCTGTTTCCCGGCGATGCCCCGCAGACCGTCGCCAACTTCATCAATCTGTGCGACAGCGGTTTCTACAACGGCCTCGCCTTCCATCGGGCCATCGAGGGTTTCCTCGTCCAGACCGGCGATCCGCTGACGTCTGATGAGTCCGCCCGCGAGAAATGGGGCACGGGTGGCGAGGACAAGTCGATCCCTGCCGAGATCAAGCGCTCCCATGGCATCGGTGCGGTGGCCATGGCCCGCCGCAGCGACAAGGTGAATCCGCAGCGCCGTTCCAACGGCTCGCAGTTCTACGTCACTCTGGGCAACTACGGCTCGCTCGAAGGCAAGTACACCGTCTTCGGCCAGGTGGTGTCCGGTCTGGACGTGCTGAAGCGCATCTCAATCATGCCGGTGGATGCCAATGACTGCCCGATCGCCCGCATCGAGGTCAAATCGATCAAGGTCATTGATCAAAAAGGCCCCATGCAGGTTCAGCCAGCGGTGGCTGGCGACGGACAGCGCTACAGCAAGCCGGACTCCGCTCGTGGCATGGTCGGCCGCTTCCTGCACCGCGTCTGGTAAGGGGTGCGGGCCATTTTCCGCCCTGGCAGGTGAATCACTTCGCTGGCAGCTCGTAGCAGACCGCCTCGGCATCGTTTCGCAGCAGCAACCAGCGGCCGGCGAGTGTCGGCGGATTCCAGGTCTTGGAATGCAGTGCCTCCAGGCGTGAGATTTCCTCAAGGCGCTCAGGATTGGCCTTCACCAGCGCCACAAAGCCCTTTTCGGCCTGTAGCAGCATCCAGGTCTCACCCAGCCGGATCTGCTGGCCGAAGCCATAACGGCCTTCCCGCCAGCCGCGTTCGCCATCGGCCAGATTCACGCAGCAAAACGTGCCTTCATCGAGTGCGTAGGCATGTGAGCCGCACACGCTGGCGCTGCTGAACTTTGTCCGCGGTGCGCTGCTGCTCCAGATCGATGTCGTGGCCAGTTTGCCCCCGCTGCCCGCTTTGATTTCCAGCAGGTGCGACTTCACCCCGTAGCTGGAGGTAATCAGCAGTCGCTCCGGCGTGACCTGCACCGGCTGGCCGACCTTTGGAAACATCCCCGGCCAGTCAAAACGCCACAGCACGGCACCGCTGGCCGGATCGTGACCCGTCACCGAGCCGTTGTTCACGTTCACGATTTGTTCCCGCCCCGCCAGCGTCAGCAGAACGGGTGAACTGTAGCTGCCGCCTTCGTTTCCGGCCTTCCATGCGATGCCACCATCACTCTGGTGATAAGCGATCAACGACGTTCCGCCTTCGCCGCCGCTGCACACCACGGTTTCGCCCACCAGCAAGGGCGAGGCGCTCTTGCCCCACTGCAAATTCGCCCTGGCACCGGCTTCCTTCAGCACGTCACGACTCCAGCGCAGCGCCCCGGTCGTCAGATCCAGGCAGTTCAGCAATCCGGCGGCTCCCACGGTGAAAACCACGCCCTTCGTCGCATCAACCGTCGGCGTCGCCCGCGGGCCGATGCCGCCCATGGCCTCGTCAAATCGCGCATTGTCCGCGTGCGACCACATCAGCTTGCCGGTGCCGATGTCGTAACAGGTCACGCATTCCTCCGGGCCACGCTGCTCCTGGGTGATCGCACGACTGCCTGCCACGGCAAAGCCGGACCAGCCATCGCCCACGGGGATCCGCCACACCTCACGCGGCGGATGAGCTTTCCAATCCGTCTGCCAGCCTGGTTCCGGCAGCACGCCATCGCCTTTCGGCCCCAGAAACCGCGGCATGTCCGCCACACCGGCCGGAGTCGCCGTCGTGGCGGAGGGTCCGGCGATGTTGTGCAGCGCGGGCAAGGACGCGCGCTGTTTCCAGCGCAGCGCCAGGCTCGGAAACGCCGAGCCATCCGCCGAGCCGTCGTAGCGGAACAAGGCCACAAACCCGGCGATGCACAGCGTCACGATGCCGAGCCGCTTCAAGCGCACGCCGCTCTTCCTCAGCGCCCACCACAGGCCGATCAGCAGCAGCCACAGCGGCAGGAGCAACATCACCGAGATCGACCGCATCACATGCGAGGTGATCCACAGCCAGGCGGAGAGGCCGCCGAGGATCAGAGTGAGAAAGAGAGGAAACTTCGGGATCATGGCGGTGATGATGTGGGCGCTGGATACGCCAGCCGAACTTCGCTGGAAATGGCTGGCTTTGAAAATGCGTTTGTCCCATCCTCGCTCATTCCCGCCAGCCATCATGAAACAAATCGCACTTTCTCTCCTCGCCGCGTCCAGCCTTCTAGCCGCCGATCACGTTGTTTACGAACCCGCCGGCGAATCGAAAGGTAAACACGTCGTCCTGCTCGCTGGCGATGAGGAATATCGCAGCGAGGAGGCCATGCCGATGCTCGGAAAGGTGCTCAGCCAGCGCCACGGCTTCAAATGCACCGTGCTTTTCAGTGTGAATGCCGACGGCGTGATCGACCCGACGGCTGGAAACAGCCTCACGCATCCCGAGGCGCTCGATTCGGCCGACGCCATCGTCATGCTCCTGCGTTTTCGCCATTGGGATGACGCCACCACCAAGAAATTCCAGTCCGCCATCCAGCGCGGCGTGCCTGTGATCGCCCTGCGCACCAGCACGCATGCGTTCAACGGCTATGCGAAAGACAGCCCCTTTGCCTCATGGAACTGGAACAACCCCGACGGCGGCTGGGGCCGCAAATTCCTCGGCGAGACCTGGGTCAGCCACTGGGGCAAACACAAAGTCGAGGCCACCAAGGGCGTGATCGAGGCCGCGAACGCGAATCACCCGATCCTGCGCGGCGTGAGCGACATTTTCGGCAACACGGACGTCTATGAGGCTGCCCCGCCTGCTGACTCCGTCATTCTCGCCCGTGGTCAAATCCTTCAAGGCATGACCGCCGACACCCCGCCAACTGCGTACACCAAGAAGACCAAAGCAGGCACCGAACAGGATGTGAATTCGCCGATGATGCCTGTCGCCTGGGCGCGTGTGGTGAAGAACGACGCCGGCACGGAGAACAAAGTCTTCTGCACCACGATGGGCGCGGCTACCGATCTCGCCACCGAAGGCACCCGCCGCATGGTCGTGAATGCCGTCTTCTGGGGCCTGGGCCTCGAGGTGCCGGAGAAAGCCGATGTCACGCCCGTGGGCGACTACCAGCCGACGATGTATGGCTTCAAAGGCAACAAAACCGGCCTCAAGCCGGATGATTTCGCTCTGACGAAGTGATCGAAGATTGGCTGGCAGAAACAAGAGGGCAAAAACAAACCCATTTTTCTGTCCCCTTGTTTCTGTCAGTCCAGCATCTGACCGCCAGCCCTTTCCAGCGGCTCATTTGAGCTCAAACACGAACGGAATGCCCTGTTCGGTCATCATCTTCTGCTCCTTTGCCATGAAGCGGTCGGCCAGGCGCTTGAAGCTGCCGTCCTGCTTCATGCGGGCCAGGACTTCGTTCACCTTCGCCTTCGTTTCGCTGTCTCCCTGACGCAGCGCCACGGCCCAGACTTCCTCACGCAGCGGCGCCAGCAGCGCACGCGTGGTGTCGGGATGCTGCGCGTGGTGATTCATGATGGAAAGCTGGTCATAAATCCAGGCATCGACGTTCGCGTTCACGACCTCCATCACGCACGAGGTGTCGTTGTCGAGCGCCTTGATCTGCGCGTTCTTGAAATGCTCACGTGCCCAGGCTTCGCCGGTGGTGCCGAGGCGCACGACGATCTTTCGGCCGGGTGCCTGCAGATCATCGCCTTTGGTCACCGCGGAGTTTTTGGAGACCAGCACGGACAGGCCGGTCTTCACATACGGTTCGGAGAAATCCACCGCCTGGCGCCGCTCCGGCGTGGCGCTGACCGATGAGATCACCAGATCGACCGCGTTGGTGAGCAGCGCGGTTTGCAGCCCGTCGAAGTTGATGTTCTTGAACTCGACCTCGCGTCCCAGCGCCTTGCCGATTTCACGGCCGATCTCGATGTCCACGCCGGCGATTTGTCCCTGCTCGTCCACGAACTCAAAGGGCGGGTAGGTGGCATCGGTGCCGATGATGAGTTTGTTGCCGCGCGAGCAGGCGCAGAGCAGGCAGAGGACGACGGCGGAGAGAAGGTGCTTCATGTGAAGTGTGTTTTGAACCACTAATCGACACTAATCCTCACTGATTGTCTGATTCATGAGTGTCAGATGAGTGGGCATTAGTGGTTGGAAAGTCTGGTTTCACCCCAGATCTCCGGAGAAATCACTCGGCATGCGCCAGTCGCCACGGGGCGAGAGCGCCACGGAGCCGACTTTCGGGCCGTCGGGCACGCTGGAGCGCTTGAACTGGTTTTGCGCGAAGCGTTTGAAGAACAGCGCGAGCCACCTGGCGATGGTTTCGTCGTCGTATTTGCCCGCAAAGGCCTGCGCGGCCAGCCAGCGGATCTTTTCCGCGCTGCTGCCGTTGCGCACGAAGTGGAACAGGAAGAAATCGTGCAATTCATACGGCCCGATGGTGTCCTCGGTCTTCTGCTGGAGCGATTCATCCGCTGCCAGCGGCAGAAGTTCCGGCGTGATGGGCGTGTCGGCGATGTCGCGCAGAATGGCTCCCGCCTTGTCGGCGAACGGCCCCTCCGCACACCATTCGATGAGATAACGCACCAGCGTCTTCGGCACGCCGACATTCACGTGATACATCGACATGTGGTCGCCATTGAAGGTGCACCAGCCCAGCGCTGACTCGGACAGGTCCCCGGTGCCGACGACGATGCCGCCGGTCTTGTTGGCAATGTCCATGAGGATCTGCGTGCGTTCGCGGGCCTGCGAGTTCTCGTAAGTCGCGTCGTGCTGATGCTCCGAGTGCCCGATGTCGGCGAAATGCTGCCGCACCGCGTCGTTGATCGAGATCGTTCGCAGTTCGACGTTCAGCGCCTCCGCCAGCTTCTCCGCATTGCCTTTCGTGCGCGTTGTCGTGCCGAAACCAGGCATCGTGATCGTCAAAGCCGCGCTCATGGGCATTCCGGCACGTTTCAGCGCCTCCAGCATCACCAGCAGCGCCAGGGTGGAGTCGAGGCCGCCAGACAGGCCGAGCACCGCTGTCTTCGCGCGGGCTTGTTTCAGCCTGCGGGCCAGTCCGGTGGCCTGGATGGCGAAGATCTCCTCGCACACCGCGTGGCGGTCCACTTTGGCCGAGGGCACGAACGGATGCGGCGTGATCGTGCGGAGCAGTTTGTCATCGCCACCGAGAGCCGGGCCGAGGTCGAAGGAAATGCGCTGCATCGGGATGCCGGCCGTTTCATCGCGGAAGGACGAGCTTTTCAGCCGGTCATGCGCGAGGTGCTGCACATCGACGTCCGCGACGGCTTGTCGTGTCTCGAAGGAGAAACGCTCCGTCTCGCCAAGAATGAGGCCGTTTTCCGCCACGATGCCGTGGCCGGAATAAACCACGTCCGTACTCGATTCGCCGGGGCCAGCCCCTGCATACAAATAAGCCGCGTAGCAACGGGCCGACTGCTGCGCCACGAGATGACGGCGATACGGTGCCTTGCCGAGCACCTCCGTGCTGGCGGAGGGATTGGCCAGCAGCGTGGCTCCGGCGAGCGCGAGATGGCCCGAAGGCGGGATCACGGTCCACAAATCCTCGCAAATCTCGACGCCGAGCACGAATCCGGCGACATCGCGGGCTTCAAACAGCAGTTCAGTGCCGATGGGAACGTCCTGGCCATTCAAACGCATCTCGTTGGTGTTGAGTGTGTGGGCCGGGGAGAACCAGCGCCGCTCATAGAATTCGGCCGAGTTTGGCAGGAACGATTTCGGCACGATGCCCTGCACCTGGCCGCGTGCGATCACCGCGGCGACGTTGTAGAGCCGGTCTTGCACCACCAGCGGCAATCCGACGACCAGAACGGCGGGCAGGTCTTGCGTGGCTTCCGCCAGTTCGGCCAGTCCGCGGCCGGCGGCCGCCAGCAAGGCATCCGCGTGAAACAAATCCGCGCAGGAATAGCCCGTGAGACAGAGTTCCGGGAAAACGACCAGCCTGCAGCCACGATGCACCAGCGATCGTGCTTCCCGCACGATGACCGCCACATTCTTCGCCACATCACCCAAAACCAATTCCGGTGAAACCACCGCCACACGCACGAAACCAAGTCGTTCGCGGGTGGAAATCGGGGAAGGGGCGGCCTGCGGCATGGGAAACCTTAGCACGCAGGGTTTGGGGTGCGCGAGTCGGAAGTGCAGATGGCTTCGGGAGCGCGGGCCTCCGAGCCCGCAGCATTCCGCAAACAGACGAGACCCCCCTTGATCCAGCCGACCGCAGCCAAACCGGGATCACCGTGCTTGCGGAAAGGACGGGTGGCTTGAGCGTTGATTGCGTGGACGACCCGCTGCGGACTCGGAGGTCCGCGCTCCAGGGCGCGTTGTTGGCGGGGCTGGGCAGCTGGGAAGGAGCGCGGGCCTCCGAGCCCGCAGCATTCCGCAAACAGACGAGACCCGCTGCATCCAGCCGACCGCAGTCAAACCGTGATCACCGTGCTTGCGGCACGGCGGGTGGCTTGAGCGTTGAGTCCGTGGACGACCCGCTGCGGACTCGGAGGTCCGCGCTCCGGGGTGCGTTGTTGGTGCGTTGTTGATTCGGCGTGAGTTTTTGCTTGCGGCGTCATCGGGGAGTTTATTTCATCGCGACATGAGCCAGCCGTCGAAACCGCGCCGATCCGGGCTGCCCCATCGTCCCGAGGTACGGCGGGTGGTCGAGCGGCAGAGGGAGGTGTCGCCCAAGTTGACGCGGGAGGAGCAGATCGCGGGTTTTCGAGGCTGGAATGAGCGCGGTTATGTACCCCATCGCGATGAACCCGGCCTGACGCAGTTTGTGACCTTTCGCCTGGCGGACAGCTTTCCCGCCGAGCTGCGTGAGGCATGGGAGAAGCTGCTGGCCATCGAAGATGACCGCGAGCGCCGGACGCAGATCGAAGCCTGGCTCGATCTGGGGCACGGAGCGTGCCATCTGAAGGACGAGCGTGTGGCGCGGATCGTGGCGAACGCGTTGCGACACTTCGATGGGATCCGCTACCGGTTGCTCGCCTGGATGATCATGCCCAATCATGTGCATGTGCTGTTTGTGGTCGGAGACACGCCGATGGCGGAGATCGTCCGGAGCTGGAAGCAATTCACGGCCCGCAAGGCGAACACGCTGCTGGGATGCAAGGGCAGCTTCTGGCAGTCGGATTACTGGGACACCTACATGCGTGATCCAGAGCACGAGGAACGCACGGTCCGCTACGTCCGGCACAATCCGGTGAAGGCGGGTCTGGTGGCGGACTGGAAGACCTGGCCGTGGACCTACGTGCGGCCCGAAGCCTGAGGAGCGCGGGCCTCCGAGCCCGCAGCACTCCCGCCGACAGCCAGCATCCTCGCTTATCCAGACGCCCGCAGTCAAACCGGGGATCACCGTGCTTGCGGCACGTCGGGTGGCTTGCACGTCGGTTCTGCGGACGACCCGCTGCGGACTCGGAGGTCCGCGCTCCGGGGATTGCGCTGGTCGCTCGCTGTTGTGCCGGCTCAGGCCTGCTGCCCTTGGGGCTAGCCGAGCAAAAGTTTCTTCAACTCCGGCGGCGACATCATATAGGCTTATTTTTTGCCGAACCACCGGTTGCGAAGGCAAATTCGCGAGCGCATTCAGCATCAAGACTGGGTGTTTCATCAACTTGCCAAACCCATCGGCTACTCCCTGGCTCCGTAGGACTGGAGCAATCGGATGATCTTCGGACGCCCCATGGCAGCGCTCAGTGGCGTTCCGTCACCATAACTGTTTCCATTCGCGTTTGGATTCGCGCCGTGTTCCAGGAGAAGCCTGACGATCTCAAAATGACCGCTGGTGCATGCGGCGATCAACGGGTTCGGGCCAGATGGGTTGGGGTTTGCTCTGTGTTTGAGAAGCAGCGTAACGACCTCGGCATTGCCGCCGATGGAAGCACGGGTGAGGGGCTGGAATCCCGCCAAGCCATCAAAGCTGACGGGATTCTTGTGCAAATCAGGATGTGCCATGAGGCACATTTTGACGGTCATGGTGTCACCATCAGAAGCCGCGCGGCAAAGGCAGTTCAGGACACAGTTTTCGATCATGGCCGTCGTGGAAAAAAGCGCAGCCGCCCCTCCTGTGAGCACGAGCGTCAAGATGTTGCGTTTCGTCTTGGTCATGAAGGGGGTGCTACCTTATCGGCGATTATGAGACGCTCCGTCAACTCCGGCGTCGGCATCATGCAGGCGTCTTTTTTGCCGAACCAGCGGTAGCGGTTGTGGGCGATGAACAGGTAAAGTGCGTCGCGCCAGGAACGGGGCAAAGGTTTGAGGAGGGTCAGCAGCCTCCACGCTCCGCCAAGGACGCGGCCGATCTCAATGACGGCGTCGCTGGCCTTGAAGGTGCCGCCGGGCGTGAGCAGCAGAAAGACGGTGGGGTGGTCGGGATCGAGGCCATGGCGGATGTAGTGCTCACGGCCGAGCGGGCTCTGGATCGGTGCGAATTTGATTTTTCCCGCCGGATCCCGCCGCACGATGAAGCGCACGGTGGCATCGCATAGATGGCAGATGCCATCGAAGAGCAGCAGATGGTCGTGACTGGGATCGTAGGCTGGCATGGCTAACCAGGGTTACGCGTGTCATGCGGAGTCGTCAGCGCCGAAATCCAGAACAGGTAGGCCAGGATCAGCAGGGTGCCGAAGCCGAGCGTGAAACCCCAGGTGTGGGAGTGATGTAGCGGATCGAGGAACGGCTTGGCGATGTCTTTGAAAAGAGATTCCGGTTTACGCAGGATGTCCCAACTGTTCCACCGCAGAAACCGGCCGAGATAGACGCCGAAGCCGCTCAGGGCGAGCGAACAGATCACGACGCACCAACCGGTCGAGTGGGAGAAATGACGCGTGAACCAGTGCTGGACGAGCCGCAGCGACTGGAAGCCGATCCAGAGCGAGACCAGGGCAAAGGAGAGCAGCATGACGAGATCGAGCCATCTGGGGACGCTGGCCCGGTGGGCGTTGAGGTGGATGAGGTCGGTCAGGACGTAGGGCGCGTTCGGGAAAAACAGCAGCCAGACGCCGAGCAGCGGCACCGCCACGGCCAACTGGCGGATGCGGGCCAATCCGAGGCTGACGCCGAGCGGGATCAAGGCCAGGAAGAGATTCCACAGCATGAACCGATACTGGTAGTGCCCGGTGAGGTGAAATCGCAGGGCGAGCAGCAGACAGCACCACGATACGGCGGAAAGATTGAGAAGCAGGACGCGGCGGGGCATGAAGTGAAACTGGGAAGTTAAAACCGTTCCGGCAACCCGGCGTTGGGATTGTGAAGATGAATTCATCGTGCGTTCACGCAGAGTTCATCAGGGAGACGGCGAATCCATTGAGCCGCCAACAGCGGAAGTTCTGAGTTGCCCCTCACCTGGCCTCCCCCAACCGGGGGCGGAAGGTGTCAGCAACGCTTGGCGTTGGGGAGAGGGATTTCGCGTGCTGTGCCGCCGTGAAACGAATCTCCTCTCACCGCCGATGGCTGGCGCCAAGTCATTCCGTTTCTCTTCGGGGAGAGGTCGGGTGAGGGGCAGATACGGCGTGACAATGCGGCGGGACTTGGCAAGTCCCGCTCCTTGAGGGCCTCAAGCCGCCTTCCGTCGTGATTGCTTCGCTGCCTTGAGCTGCCCACAACCGGCAGCCACATCGATCCCGCGTCTTTGACGGATGGTGCAGGGGAATCCGGCGTCTTGCAGGATGAGGTGGAAGGTATCGGCAGCGGTGTTGCTGCTCTCAGTGCCGGCGTAGCCTTCGGTGCGGTTCAGGGGGATGAGATTCACGTGCGCATCCAGGCCGTGGAGCAGCTCGGCGATGCGTCTGGCATGCTCGGGCGTGTCGTTGACGCCATCGATCAGGGTCCACGCGAAAAAGATGCGGCGGCCGGTTTGCGCGTTGTAGCTGCGGCAGGCGGCGATGAGTTCGGTGAGCGGCCAGCGCTGGTTGGCGGGGATCAATTTGGCGCGCTCCTCCTCGGTGGCGGCATGAAGGCTCACGGCGAGGTTGTAGGGCCGGTTTTCCGCCGCCATGCGCAGGATTCCCGGGACAACGCCGACCGTCGAGACGCTGATCTTGCTGGGGCCGATGTTCAGGCCGCGCGTGTCGCAGATGATGTCGAGGGCGGTCATCACCGCGTCGTAGTTGTGCAGCGGCTCGCCCATCCCCATGAAGACGAGATTGCGCAGGCCTTTTTCGCCCTTCGTCCGCAGGATGCGCTGCGCATGCAGCACCTGGGCGACGATTTCCCCCGGCCGGAGATGCCGGACAAATCCCATCTGCCCCGTGGCACAAAACACACAGCCCATCGCACAGCCAGCCTGGGTGCTGACGCAGGCCGTGTGGCGGCCGGTGTAGCCCATGATCACGGTCTCGATCTCCTGCGAGTCGGCCATTTTGAGCAGGAACTTGTGCGTCAGGCCGTCGCTGCTGGGCGTGTCGGACGAAATGGGCGGCACATCGAGTGTCCAGGAGCCGTCGCCGAGCACCTGGGTCAGCCATTTGCGCAACGGCGGAGCCAGATCGTCGCGTGCGAGCGGATCGGCCATGGCGCGAAACTGCAGGGTGTTCCAAAGCGTGCCGGTGTGCGCCGGGCGCAACCCTTCCGCCACCATGGCCTCGCGAAGCTGGTCAAAGGTTAGGTCGTGGAACGATCGTGGCATCAGGACAGAAGACGAATTCATTGGAGATACGGATTCTCCATTCGCTCGCGGCCGATGGTGGTGTCGTCGCCGTGACCGGGGAAAACCTGCGTGGCATCGGGGAGCGGCAGGAGCTTTTCCTGGATGCCGCTGATGAGCTGGCGCATCGAGCCACCTGGGAAGTCAGCACGGCCGACGCCATCCAGGAACAGGACATCGCCGCCGAAGAGCAGCCGCAGGCTTTCCAGATGGAAGCACACGCTGTCCGGCGAATGTCCCGGCACGTGGTAAAGCCGCCACGTTTCGCCTGCGGCTTCGATGCTGTCCTTGCCCTCCAGGATCTCATCCACATCGAAAGTGGGTACTTCCATGGAACTCCCGGTCATGGCCCCGAAAAGGCGTTCCAGGGTCAGGTCTTTGGACAGGGGAGCGAAGGCGAAGACCCGGCAGCCGTGCTCGGTCTTCACCTCGGCGGCCCCGAGGGTGTGATCGAAATGCTGGTGCGTGAGGAAGAGCACGTCCACCCGCACATTCTGCAGGCGCAGCCAGTCCGCGACGCCCTCCGGCGCGTCCACGAGCACCGTTCCGCCGGGGAGACGCAGCAGGTAGGCATTGGTGGCGGCGATCCCGCCGGTGTAGCTGGAGATGTCAGGCATGGGGGGCGAAAGACGGGAAAGGTGTGGACATTTCAACCCGGAAAAGGCAAAATCATCCGGCAAAACGGACTGTGAGGTTCGTTATAGTTCAGGATACCCCCATGAATCGTTCCCTCTTTTCTCACGTAGCGGCGGCGGCCGCGGCGTTCGCGCTTTCCACTCCTCCGGCGCACGCGGAAACCAATTTCGGCCAGGTGGCCATGCACGTGGCCTACATGCTGCAGAACCACCACTACTCGAAGCAGGACTTCGACGACAAGGTGTCCAGCACGATGCTGCAGAACTACCTGAACATGCTCGACTTCAAGCACATCTTCTTCACGCAGAAGGATGTCGATGACTTCAAGGACAAGTATGACACGACGCTGGACGACCATGTGCTGATGCGGAACATCAGCCCGGCGCTTGAGATCTACGACATCTACAAGGAGCGGGTGAAGGACCGCGTCGAGTTCCTCAAGAAGTCCCTTGAAACGCACAAGTTCACCTTCGATTCCAAGCGCACCATCCAGATCAAGCGCGACAAGGCCCCATGGCCGAAAGACAAGGGCGAGCAGGACAAGGTCTGGCTCGACATCATTGAGGACAATCTGCTGGCCGAACGCCTCGTGGATGAAGCCCGGGCTCGTGACGAAAAGAAAAAGGCGGAGAAAGCCGCTGCGAAGAAGGATGGAACGGCTGACGTGAAGAGCCCGGCAAAGGTGGATGTGGCCGCCGGAACCACCAAGCCTGAAGTCCAGAACCCCGACACACCGAAGACCCCGGGTCTCCCCGCGACGGCCCCGAAGATCGAGAACAAGCCTTCCGACGCCGCCAAGGTTCCTGTGGCTCCCAAAGTCGCCGACGCTGGCGATGCCAAGCCCAAGGAGAAGGACGAGAAGGACATGACGCCGAAGGAGCGCGTGCTGAAGGATTACGACCGCCTGCTCGAAAGCATTGAGGAGAACGACAGCAAGGATGTGGTGAACTTTTTCCTCTCCAGCCTCGCCACCGCCTACGACCCGCACACCGAGTACATGAGCACGGATGAGAGCGACAACTTCAAGATCCACATGTCGCACAAGCTCGTCGGCATCGGCGCCTTGCTCGGTCAGAAGGAAAACGATGGCGCTGAGATCCAGGGCATCGTCGTCGGCGGTCCGGCCGACAAACAGGGTGAACTGAAGTTGAATGACCGCATCGTCGCCGTCGCCCAGGGGGATGACGAGTTCGTCGATGTGAAGTACATGAAGCTCCAGAAAATCGTGGACATGATCCGCGGCGAGAAGGGAACGACCGTCCGCATCAAGATCGTCCCCGCCGACGATCCCTCCGCCAACCGCGTCATCGCCATCGTCCGTGACGAGGTGCCGCTGAAGGAAAAGCTCGCGAACGCCGAGATGCTTGTCACTCCGCCCGACCTCGGCAAGCCGCTCAAAGTCGGCTGGATCAACCTCTCCAACTTCTACGCCGACATGGAAAACGGCACCGTCAGCACCAGCGCTGACGTCGAGCGCCTGCTCCGCCGCCTCATGAAGGAGAAGATCGACGGCCTCGTGCTCGATCTCCGCGACAACGGCGGCGGTTCTCTCGATGAAGCCATCAAGCTCACCGGCCTCTTCGTTCCCGCCGGCCCCGTCGTGCAGGCCAAGGACTGGCGTGGCAGCATCTCCTGGCGCGACTGTGAGAACGAGAAACCCGTTTATGACGGTCCCATGATCGTCCTCACCAACAAGGCCTCCGCCTCCGCCTCCGAAATTCTCGCTGCGGCCCTTCAGGATTACCGCCGGGCTTTGATCGTCGGCGACGAATCCACCTTCGGCAAAGGCACGGTGCAGACGATCCTGCCGGTGGAGCGCTACATGCCCTTCTTCAGCGACAAAAAAGGCGCTGGCGACCTCAAGGTCACGATTCAGAAGTTCTATCGCATTGCCGGCGGCTCCACCCAGCTCAAGGGTGTCGAGGCTGACATCAAGCTGCCCTCCATCCGCGACGTGCTCGACATCGGTGAGGCATCGGCTGAGAATCCGCTCCCCTACGACACCATCCCGCCGCGCAAATACCCTCTCTTCCGCAAGAATCCATTCCCTGTGGATGAGATCAATGCCCGCGTGAAGAGCCGCCTCGCCGCCAATCCGGAGTTCCAGTACATCGTCGATGAATCGAAGCGCCTGAAGGACAAGATTGACCGCAACACCGTCACTCTGAACCTTGAGGAGCGTGAAAAGGAGCGCATCGACACCGAAGCCCGCCGCGACAAGCAGACTGACGAGCGTGAGAAACGCGCCAAGGAGGTCGCCGACCGCATCAAGGACAATGGCTTCAAGATCTACCACCTGACGCTCGACAATGTGGACAAGCCGGAACTCGTGCCACATTCCGCCTTCACCAAGGAAATGAACTCCGGCATGCGCACAGCCGCTGCGAAGGACGACGAAGGCGGTGGCGACAGCAACAAATTCCCCTATGGCGTCGAACCGGTGAAATTGGAGACCATCCACATCCTCCGCGACCTCATCGAACTGGACAACAAGCCCACCACGGCCTCCAAAGGCGATGGCAAGGCCCAGGCCGATGCCAGCAAGGCGCAGTAATCGCAAACCTGGCTGGTTAAGCTCATTTCAAATCGATTTGGCGACTCCTGGAATGCAAGTCGGCATCATCACTGTCTCGGACCGTGCGTCCGAGGGCGTTTACGAGGATCTTGGCGGACCTGCGTTGAAGAAAGCCGCCGAGGGTTACGGCTGGAGCGTTCTCGCCGAAGCCATTGTGCCTGATGATCTCTCGCGCATTCAGGAAACCATCCAGTCCTTCAGCTCGCAGGGCTGCGGTCTCATTTTGACCACCGGTGGCACCGGCATCGCCGAGCGCGATCTCACTCCCGAGGCCGTCCGCGGCATCATGCGCGTCGAAATTCCCGGCTTTGGCGAGGTCATGCGCATGAAGTCGCTCGAACTCACGCCAAACGCGATTCTCAGTCGCAGCCTCGCCGCCGTGGTGGATCGCAGCCTGGTCATCGCCCTGCCCGGCAAGCCGCAGGGAGCCGTCGATTGCCTCGGATTCGTCCTTGGTGCAATCCCGCACAGCGTGAAGCTGGCCCAGCGCTTGCCGACGAGTTGTTAGTGTATGTTGTTCACGCTTTGGCGTAGCCCGACGCATTTTGGACAAGGTGAAGCGCGTTGGAAGTGCTTTCCATTCCGCGTTCCGCATTCCACAATCGGCACTCCCGTATGCTCATCACCCTCTTCATCCCGTGCTTCGTCGATCTCATCAGCCCGCAGGCCGGCATCAGCATCGTGAACATCCTGGAGGGACTCGGACATCAGATCGACTACCCGGACGAGCTCGGCTGCTGCGGCCAGCCGCCCTTCAACGCCGGTTACTGGGACGAAGCCCGCGAGGCCGCACGCCCCGTGCTGCAGCGCCTCCGCGATAGCGAGGCTGTCGTCATCGCCTCCGGCTCCTGCGGGGCCATGTCGAAGGTCTTCTACAAGGAACTTTTCCATGGCCAGCCTGAGGAAGCCGAGGCCAATGCCCTCTCCGCGAAATGCTGGGAGTTCACCGACTTCCTCGTGAATAAGCTCGGCGTCACCGATCTCGGTGCCTCCTTCCCGCACAAGGTCACCTACCACGACGGCTGCCACGGCCTCCGCGAGCTGAACCTCAAAAAGCCCGCCCGCCAGCTCCTCGAAAAGGTGCGCGGCCTTCAGCTTGTCGAGATGAAGGAAGCGGAGACCTGCTGCGGCTTCGGCGGCACCTTCTCCACCAAATTCCCGATGATCTCCACCGCCATGGGCGAGGTCAAATGCGCCTCCGCCCGCGACACCAATGCCGAATACCTCGTCTCCGGCGATTCGAGCTGCCTCATGCACCTCCAAGGCCTCCTCACCGCCCAAAGACAGCCGCTGAAGACCATCCACATCGCGGAGGTGCTGACATCCCGGATATGAATCAAAAAACCACGGATTCCACGGATGAACACGGATGATTCAGGCAAACTGGTCCACAAGTCGCTGTCTCGTTCGATAATAGGAGCTGCGATGCAGGTATTAAACACCTTGAGGCCCGGCCTAAACGAGAAGGCATACGAGAACGCGATGGTCATCGAGTTGAAGAAGCGCGGGCACGCGATTGAGCAGCAACGCAGGTTCGACGTGTTTTACGAAGGCATCTGGGTAGACACGCTGGTTCCTGATTTGATCGTTGACGGTCTTGTGATTGTTGATCCAAAGGTCGTTACAGAGTTCAACGAAACCCATGTGGCCCAAATGATGGGCTACCTTGCCATCACCAATCTTCAACTGGCTCTCCTGATCAATTTCAAACACGCCGATCTGCGTTGGAAGCGCGTTGTTCGCTGATTCCTGCCCCCCTCCAGTCCACCTGTCTTTATCCGTTTCATCCGTGCAATCCGTGGTCCCAAAATCCGAATTCCTCTCCGCCGCCACCCGCCTCACGAACGACCTCGTGCACCGCGAGCGCATCCACACCGGCATGTGGAAGTATTATGACGCCCGCACCCGCTCGCAGGGCTTTTTCCAAGACTGGCAGCAGGCACGCCTTTTGGCCTCGCAGACGAAAAAAGGGGCCATCAGCCACCTGCACGAGCATTTGGTCGAGTTTGAGCAAAAAGCCACCGCACGCGGCACCGTCGTGCATTGGGCGAAGGACAGCGAAGAGGCGCGGAAGATCATTTTCAGCATCTTGGAGCGCCGCGAGGTGAAACGCATCATCAAGAGCAAGGTGATGACCTCCGAGGAAATCCACCTCAACGATCATCTCGAACGCGCTGGCTACCATGTGCTCGAAAACGACCTCGGCGAATACATCCAGCAGCTTCGCAACGAACCGCCGTATCACTTTGTGGCTCCGTGCATGCACCTCAGCATGAAGGAGATCAGCGATCTCTTTGAAGAGAAGCTCAAAACCGCGCCCACCGACGATCCCGAGGAGCTCACGATGATCGCGCGACGCTTCCTGCGTCAAACCTACCTCACCGCCGACGCCGGCATCACCGGGGCGAATTTCCTCATCGCCGAGACCGGCATGATCTCGATCACCGAAAACGAAGGCAACGCCCGCCTTACCGGCGCGTTGCCCAAGACGATGATCTCGCTCGTCGGCATCGAAAAAGTGCTGCCGAAGATGAGCGACCTCGCGCTCTTCCTACCGATGCTCGCCACCGCAGGCACCGGGCAGCCCATCACCTGCTACAACACCGCTTATGCCGGCCCGCGACAGCCCGGCGAGATCGACGGTCCCGATGAATGGCACATCGTCCTGCTCGACAACCACCGCACCGCCCTCCTCGCCGATCCCGAGCAGCGCGACGCTCTCCACTGCATCCGCTGCGGCGCGTGTTTGAATGTGTGCCCCATCTTCAAAAACATCGGCGGCATCAGCTATGGCACGACTTATCAAGGCCCCATCGGCAGCGTCATCACGCCGCATCTGCGCGGCTTGCAGGATTGGAAGCACCTCAGCGGCTCCTCCAGCCTCTGCGGAGCCTGCACAGCCACCTGCCCCGTCAAAATCGACCTCCATCACCACCTCCTGCAAAATCGCCGCAACGCCGTGCAGGAACGTCCTGATCCCCTCGAAGGCCTCGCCTGGCGTCTTTTCGCCAAAAGCATCAACAAGCCCGTCGTGTATCAAATCGGCACGAAGCTCGCGAAACTCGCGCAGCCCTTCCACCGGCTCATTTCCGCCACGCCACTCGATCCGATGCGTGCCTGGACCAAAACACGCCACGCCCCCGCGATGGCCCCGCAGAGCTTCAAAGACTGGTGGCGCACGAGAAACACCGGAGTGCGGACGCCCTCGTCCGCTCCCCAAACCGGAGTGCGGACGCCCCCGTCCGCCAAAACCAAAACTCATCTCTCCAAAGCGGACGAGGGCGTCCGCGCTCCACTCCAAAGCCGCGAACTCATCCTCGCCCGCATCGAGGAAGCTCTCTCGGACACGCACCCGCAGCCCTTCGAAGCCACCGCCGCTCAAAAACGCGCCGTGTTGCCGGCCGTGCACGATCTCGTGCCTCAATTCGCCGCGAACGCCGAATTCCTCCGCGCCGAATTCCACGCCTGCGCCGACGAAGCCGCCGCGAAGGCCAAACTCGCCGAACTCGCCACGAAACATGGCTGGAAGAAAATCGCCACGCATCGCGGCACACTCACCGATGCCCTCGTTCGTAGTTCGGGCTTCAGCCCGTTTCTGGACACGACCGACGGCTACGACCGCTTCGAGCTCGAAGCCTGCGATGCCGGCATCACCGAGTGCGATGCCCTCATCGCGCAAACCGGCAGCGTCTTCCTTACCGCCCGCAGCGGCGGCGGCCGTGCCCTCAGCGTGCTGCCGGAGCATCACGTCGTCCTCGCCCGCCGCGACCAGCTTCTCGCCGATCTGCCTGCGGGCTACGAACTCATCCGGCAGCGCTACGGCTCGCAGTGGCCCAGTTTGACGACCCTCATCACCGGCCCCAGCCGCACCGGCGACATCGAGCGCATCATCATCCTCGGCGCCCACGGCCCGAAGAAGCTCACGATCCTTCTTTGGTGAGGAAGCAGACCGTTTTCCCACTCGACTTGCCACTCTGCTTTCGATTAAAACCCAAGGATCACACCAAAACATCACCATGAAGCGCATCCCCGTCTCCTCCCGTCGCCAGTTCATCGGCCGCACCGCTGCCGCCATCGGTTTTCCCACCATCATCCCGGCCAGCGTGCTCGGACAGAACGCTCCCTCCAACAAGATCACCATGGCTGTCTTCGGCTGGGGCATGATGGGCCCTGGCAACACGGGCAAGTTCCTCCAGGAGCAGGACTGCCAGATTGTTGCCGCCTGCGACATCGACAAGGGCAACCTGCAAAAGGCGCTCAACACCATCAACGGCGCTTACAAGAACAACGACTGCAAGCCCTACCATGACTATCGCGAAGTCATGGCCCGCAAGGACATCGACACGGTCATGCTGGCGCTTCCGGACAACTGGCACGCGCTCACTTCCATCGAGGCGGCGAAGAACGGCAAGGACATCTACGGCGAAAAGCCGCTCGCCCGCACCATCGCCGAGCAGCAGGCCATCGTGAAGGCCGTGCAGAAGCATGGACGCATCTGGCAGACGGGTTCCTGGCAGCGCAGCGAGGACAACTTCCGCATCGGTGCCGAAGTCGTTCGCAATGGTCTCATTGGAAAGCTCAAGGAAGTGCATGTCGGCCTGCCCGCCGGTCACAACGACTTCGCCAAGACCGGCGACAAGCGCAGCGTGACGCCGCCGCCTGCGGAGCTCGATTACGAGATGTGGATCGGCCCGGCGACGATGCAGGACTACATCGAGTGCCGCGTGCACAAAAACTGGCGCTGGGACTACAACATCGGAGGCGGTCAGCTTCTCGACTGGATCGGCCACCACTGTGACATCGCTCATTGGGGCATGGATTGCGACAACAGCGGCCCGATCGAGGTGAAACCCGTCCAGGTGGACATGCCGCCGCGCACCGACATCTGGAACACCGCCACCAAGTATCGCGCCGAGGCCAAATATGCGGATGACATCACCATGATCATCGCTGGCGGCCACAATGACATCCAGATGGGCACCAAATGGATCGGCACGGACGGCTGGGTCTATGTGAACCGCGGCGGCGTGTATGATTGCTCGAATCCGGCGCTGAAGCAGATGATCAAGAAGCGCAAAGACGACAAAGATCCGAACAGCGAAGTCATCGAGGTCGCCAAGGCACCGAAACTCGGTGACGACGTCATCAAAACACGCCTCTACGAGACCAAGGGACACCACCGCAACTTCCTCGATTGCGTGAAGAGCCGTCAGCCAACCGTCACACCGGTCGAAACGGCGCATCACAGCGCCACGCCGGGCCACCTCGCCCTCATTTCCTTCCTCACCAACCGTTCCATCAGGTGGGACCCGGTGAAGGAGGAGATCATTGGCGATGCCGACGCCGCCAGGCTCCTCAGCCGCGAGTATCGCGGACCGTGGAAGCTCGAAGCGTGATCAATCGCCACCTGCTTACTTCAAAGGGCTGCCGTGAGGCAGCCCTTTGTCATTGAATGTTTATGCGATCACTTCCTGAAGCACATTCCCATGTACATCGGTCAGCCGCAGGTCGCGGCCACCGAAGCGGTAGGTGAGCTGTTCGTGGTCGAGGCCCATGAGATGAAGCACCGTGGCCCACATGTCATAGACGGTGGCGATGTTTTCGATGGCGTAGTAGCCGAGGTCATCGGTGGCACCGTAGATGTGGCCGCCTTTGACGCCGCCGCCGGCCATCCAGATGGTGAAGCCGTAGGGATTGTGATCGCGACCATCGCTGCCTTGGGCAAAAGGCGTGCGTCCGAATTCTCCAGCCCAGACGACGAGGGTGCTGTCGAGCAGGCCGCGTGATTTGAGGTCTTTGACGAGGCCAGCGATGGGCTGATCGACCTGATAGGCCATGTTGGCGTGGCCCTTTTTGATCTGACCGTGCTGGTCCCAGGGATTGGGGCCCTGGCCAGCGCCGAGTTTCTGCGGGAGGCAGCTCAGTTCGATGAATCGCACGCCGCGCTCGACGAGACGACGCGCAAGCAGGCATTGCTGCCCGTAGGCGGTGCGGGTCGAGGCGGAGCCGTCGATGCCGTAGAGTTTCTTCGTCGCTTCGGTCTCACCGGACACATCACAGAGTTCGGGCACCGCGGATTGCATGCGCCAAGCCATCTCGTAGTTCGAAATGGCGGCTTCGACGTGTAGGTCGTGCTGTGAGGCATCGGCGAAGCGACGATCCATCGCGCCAATGAAGTCGAGTTGGCGGCGTTGGCGTGCCTGCGGCTGCTGTGGGCGGATGTGCGGCACTGGTTCGGGATCGTCCACGCGGATGATGCTGGCCTGATGCTGTGCGGGGAGGAAACCGTTGCTGAAAAGGCCCACGCCTCCATGCGGAGCGACAGCGCCGCCGCTTTGCAGCACGACATAGCCGGGCAGATCACGCGACTCGGTGACGAGGCCGTAGCTCGTCCACGCACCCGCACTCGGATAGCCGAGGAACGGGAAGCCGCTGTGCATGAAGAAATTGCCCTGCGCATGCTCGCTGAACTTCGCTGTCATGCTGCGGATCACGCAGATCTCGTCGGCGATGGTGGCCATGTGCGGAAACAGCTCGCTCACGTCCATGCCGGATTGTCCATGACGATGAAAAGCCCAATGAGCGGGCTGCACGGTGCCGTTGTTGTTAAACTGTGTCTTCTTCACCTCGACGGGCATTGGCTTGCCCGCGTATTTCTCGAGCAGCGGCTTCGGATCGAAGGAGTCGAGGTGCGAAACGCCGCCGCTCATGTAGCAAAAGATCACGCTGCGTGCCTTCGGCGCGAAACGCTTCGCCCGATGCGTGGTGGCATTCTCCGCTTGGAGCAAACCATTCAACGCCGCCATGCCGAAGCCGGTGGAGGCGCGGGAAAGCAGGTCGCGACGTGAGAGAGGCGGGTGCATCAGTCAATGATGTCGCGCAGGATGTTGCCGTGCACGTCGGTGAGCCGCAGATCGCGGCCGCCGAAGCGGTAGGTGAGTTGTTCGTGATCGAGGCCCATGAGGTGGAGGACGGTGGCCCAGAGGTCATAGACGGTGCAGACGTTTTCGGTGGCGTTGTAGCCGAACTCATCGGTGGAGCCGTAGATGTGGCCGCCTTTGACACCGCCACCGGCCATCCAGACGGTGAAGCCGTAGGGATTGTGGTCGCGGCCGTTGGTGCCTTGGGCGAAGGGCGTGCGGCCGAACTCGCCGGCCCAGACGATGAGGGTGCTGTCGAGCAGGCCGCGGGCTTTGAGGTCCTTGATGAGCGCGGCGATGGGCTGGTCGATCTGGTTCGCCATCTTGCCGTGGCCTTCTTTGATCGCGCCGTGATGGTCCCAAGGATTGGCTGCATTGCCGCCGCCGAGGTTGTAGGCGAGCGTGCTGAGCTCGATGAAGCGCACGCCGCGTTCGACGAGTCGCCGGGCGAGCAGGCACTGGCGGGCGTAGGCGGCTTTTTTCGGCTCGGGATCGTCGAGACCGTAGAGTTTCTTCGTCGCTTCGGTTTCGCCGGAGATGTCGCAGAGGTCGGGCACGGCGGCTTGCATGCGCCAGGCCATCTCGTAGTTCGAAATGGCGGCTTCGATGTGCGTGTCGTGCTGAGTGGTGCTGGCGAAGCGCTGGTCCATCGCGCCGATGAAGTTGAGCTGGCGGCGCTGGAGGTCGTGCGGCTGTCGCGGGCGGATGTTCGCGACGGCTTCGGCCTCATCGGCCTTCACGATGCTGGCCTGATGCTGCGCAGGCAGGAAACCATTGCTGAACAATCCCACACCGCCATGCGGTGTGGCTGCGCCGCCGCTTTGCAGCACGACGTAGCCGGGCAGATCGCGTGATTCGCTGCCGAGACCGTAGCTCGTCCATGCTCCGGCGCTGGGGAAGCCGAGGAAGGGAAAGCCGGAGTGCATGAAGAAGTTCCCCTGCGCGTGCTCGCTGAACTTTGCGGTCATGCTGCGGAGCTGGCAGATGTCGTCGATCACGCCGCCGATCTGTGGAAAGAGATCGCTCACCTCGATGCCGGACTGGCCGTAGCGTTTGAAGTCCCAGTGCGAGGGCTGGACGGTGCCGTTGTTGTTGAACTGCGTCTTCTTCACCGCCACCGGCATCGGCTTGCCCTCGAATTTCTTGAGCATCGGCTTGTGATCGAAGGAATCGACGTGGGACACGCCGCCGCTCATGTAGAGGAAGATGACGCTGCGTGCCTTCGGTGCGAAACGCTTGGCGCGATGGACGAGCGCGGCTTGGGCTTCTTGCTGCATGAGGCCAGCGAGCGCGGCCATGCCGAAGCCGGTGGAGGCGCGGGAGAGGAGGGCGCGGCGGGAAACGTTCCCTGTTCTCAGTTCTCGGTTCTCGGTTCTCAGTTTACGAGTCATAGGTGCTTGGGCGACGGTCGAGGTGTTTTGACAGGTAATTGATGAAGGCACCGATCTTGTTTCGAGTCAGGTTGGCCTTCGCATAGAGCGCATCGAATTGATCCGTGGTGCAGTATCTCTGATCGAGGCAGCGGTAGAGCTGGCTTTGGAGTTCCGAGCAGGAACGTTTCGCGTATTGGAGGAAACGAATGAATTCTCTGTTGGTGCCGCCATCAAATCCCTCGGCGATGTTATCCATGATAGAACCTGATGAACGGATCATCTGGTCTTTGAGGGAGAAATCTTTCCCCAAACCACTTGAGGCGGCGAGTGCATAGACCGCTCCACAGACCTCTCTGGCGATCTGCCAAGCTTCGATGTCTTCAAAACGCTCGATTTTCATATTGGTGGTTTGGAAACAGAGAACAGAGAACAGAGAACAGAGAACCGGCCAACCTACCGAAGATAAATGAACTCTTTGAGGTTGATGAGGCTCTGCGCGAGGCTGGTCCATGCTTGTACCTTGGGATTGTCAGTGCTGATCGCTGTGCGAGAGGCTTCGAGGGCTTGATTCATCGCGTCGCGTTGGGATTGGAGAGCATGGAGCTGTTGGCGCTGAGGCTCCGTGAGGGCGGCGAGGATGTCGGATTCGCGAAGGGTGTTGGCTTCGATGGTGGAGGTCTTGGAGATCTCCTCGGGCGTAAGGGCGCGGTCGTAGAGGCGGGCGCGGTAGATGCGGCCGCGGAGGCCGTGGTTGCCGCTGGGTTTGGCGTGGCGGCAGCCGAGGAGGATCTGGCTTTGGTCGGGCTCGAAGATGGCGCCGGGGGCTTTGCGGTAGGTGCGGCCGTAGGGTTGGCCATCGCGGTAGCCGCGGATGGTGCCACCGGCTTGATAGACGACAGCGACATGCACGGGACGTGTGGCGGCTTCGGTCTCGGCGGGGCCTTCGAAGAGTTCGCTGCGTTCGAAGAAGTTGCTTCCGGCGACCCAGTGCGCGGGTGTTTTCTCGGCGAAGACGAGTGAATCGAACAAGCCGCCATCCTTGTGCTGCACGGTGATGACGCCGCCGCCTTGCTGCTTGAGGTCATCGAGCATGACCCAGGCTTCGAGGGTCTTGGCGGTGAGGGTTTTGGGCAATGAGCCGCTTTCGGCCATGGACTGGCCATCGACGACGAGGGCTCCGTTTTCGAGGCGGGCACTGCCGGTGAGGGTGAGCGGGAGTTTACCGCGTGTGTCGTTGAGGTCATCGAAGGTCCATTCGGCGAGTGGGGAAGGGACGGAAGAGACCGAAGCGACGGAAGGACGGGCTTTGAGGAGTTTTTGGCGGGCGGGCTCGAGGATGGCGGTGATCTGGTGATTGAGCGCTGCGAGCTGGTTTTCTTGCTGGGTGAGCTTTTGGGCTTGTTGGGCGCTTTCGGCTTGGAGGGAGGTCAGGTAGGCCTGGCTTTGTTTGATCTCGTCGTCGGTGGCTTCGCGGGAAAAAGCTTCGCGGAACATCTGGCGGATGCGGAGGTCGTCGGGGCGGTCTTTGAGATCGTTGAGGGTGCGTAGAGCCCAACTGCGTGCCCAGTCGATGACGTTGGGATCATTGAGCAAGGTCAGCGATTGCGCGGGGACGTTGGTGGAGTCGCGCTTGCCGCGGGTGGCGAAGGGCACGGGGGCATCGAAGGTGGTGAGGAAGGGCGGAAGCGAGTTGCGGATGACTTTGACGTAGATGCTGCGTCGCTCATCGCCGCTGCCGACGGACTCGCCATAGAGGGTGGGATCGAGTCGGCCGGAGAGGGTGACGATGGAGTCACGGATGGCCTCGGCTTCGAGGCGACGGGTGCTCCAGTATGAGAGCATCTTGTTTTCCGGGTCTAACTGAGAACTGAGAACCGAGAACTGCGAACTCCTCTGGAAGGTCTTCGACATCAACATGTCGCGAAGGAGGCTTTTGATGCTGCCGCCGGAGTCGATGAAGCGCTGGGCGAGGAAGTCGAGCAGCTCGGGATGGGTCGGGAGGTCGCCGAGCTTGCCGAAGTTATCGACGCTGGCGACGATGCCGCGGCCGAAGACGTGATGCCAGAGGCGGTTCACGATGACGCGGGCGGTGAGCGGGTTGTTTTTCATGTCCGCCATGCGCTCGGCGAGTTCGAGTCGGCCGCTTTGTTTCGTGGCGAAGGGCTTGGGATCGAGGGCTTCGAGGAAACGACGCGAGACGAGCTCGGCGGGCTGTTTGTGGTCGCCGCGGACGAAGAGGGGCGCGTCTTTGGGATCGGCTTCGATGACGCCAGGGACGCGAGTGGGAAGCGGGAGCTTGGCTTCGAGGTCGCGGTAGCGCTGGAGGAGTGGCGTGATGGAGTCGAGGGAGAGCTGTTTGGATTGGATGAGGGCGTCGAGGGCTTCGGCGTCGGCATCGGTGAGGGTGTTAGATTGCCAAGCTTCGACGAGGTGGCGAGGCGATGCTTTGGAAGCAGCGGGAGCGGGGGGCGCGGTGGCGTCTTTGGTGATGACGGCGTCGTTGAGGATGAACCAGGAGGGAGCGTCCGCTTTGTATTCGGCGGGCATGTCGGCGGCGGTGGTGAGTTGGAGGAAGATTTCGTCGCCCTTCCAGAATTCGAGGTCGAGGCTGCGCCAGCCGAGTTTTTCGTCTTTGGCGTCTTTGAGCTCGATGGCCTTGTGAATGGTGCCGGTGCGGGGGTAGTTCTGCACAACGTATTTGGCCTTCACGCCGCCGTTTCCGGCGACGCGGAACCAGAGCGTGCCACCGGGATTCTCGAAGCGGTTGGTGAAGAGGGCGGCGCGGTCTTTTTGCGTGAGGGTGTTCGAGAGGTAGCCGCTGGGGTGGATGCGGAGGGTGTTGTCGTGGAGGGTGAATTCGCCGGGTTTGGAGTGGAGGAGGCCGTGGAAGGTGAACGCGGGCGTTTTGGGGGACTCTATTGACCTTGTTGACGGTGTTGACGGGAGTTTGGAGAGCCAGTTTTGAATGAGGGTGGCTTTGATCTCGGTTTTGAGTTTTTGGAGTTCGGCGCGGATGGCATCGCCGGTGCCGGGGGCGTTGGCGTCGATGACGGCGGGGTGGGTGCTGGTGAAGATGCCGTAGAGGGCGTAGAAGTCGGTCTGGCTGATGGCGTCGAATTTGTGGTTGTGGCAGCGGGCGCAGCTCACGGTGAGGGCCTGGAAGGCTTTGGTGACGGTGTCGATCTGGTTGTCGGTGAAGGTGACCATCTCATCGAGTGAATCGACCGGCGAGAAGCCATGCAGCACCATGCGAAGCTGGGCGATGCCGATGGCGCTTTCGTTGAGGCCGTTCTTGAGGCGTGGTTTTGGCAGGAGATCTCCGGCGATGGCTTCTTTGATGAGTTGAGGATAAGGGACGTCGTCGTTGAAGGCGCGGATGAGGTAGTCGCGGTAACGGTAGGCGTAGGGAATGGCGGGATCGCCTTCGGAACCGTAGGACTCAGCGTAGCGGACCCAGTCCATGAAGTGGCGGGCCCATTTTTCTCCGTAGGCGGGGGAGTTTAAGAGGGCGTTGATCTGGTCTGACGGGTCGGACTTGTCGGACAAGTCTGACGGTGGGAGGCCGGTGAGGATGTAGCTGATGCGGCGAGCGAGGGTGGAGGGATCAGCGGGCGGTGCGGCGGGGATGTTTTGTTTTTTCAGCTCGCCGTCGGTGAAATCATCGATGGTTTTCAGTTTTGAGTTTTGAGCTTTGATCGGTTGAAACGCCCACCACTCATTCTTCCGGCGTGCGAGGGTGGCTGACCAGGCGGTTTCTTTTTCGACCTGTTCCTTGCTCGGTGGGGCATCGCGGGGATCGGGAGCGCCTTCTTTGATCCATTGTTCGAAGTCGGCGAGGGCTTTGGCGTCGAGCTTGGCGCCGTTTTTGGGCATCTTGAGGTCTTCGTGCTCGTGTTTGAGCGTTTGGAGGAGGAGGGAGTTTTGTGGGTCGCCGGGCTTGATGGTGTCGCCGGAGTCGCCGCCAGCTTGCCAGCCGGGGCGGGAGTCGAGGACGAGGCCGCCTTTTTGCTTGGTGGCGGTGCTGTGGCATTCGTAGCACTCCTGCGCGAGGATGGGGCGGATGCGGGACTCGAAGAAGTCGAGTTGTTGAGGTGTTGGTGGGGACTCGGATTTGCCGCAGAGGGGCAGAGGGGCAAAGAGCGCAGAGAGGATGAAAAGGGTCTCACGCAAAGGCGCAAAGGCGCAAAGGTTCTGAGGCTTGGCGGCTTGGCGTGAGTTGGAGAAGAGATTTTTCATGCCAAGAGCCTCCGGGTGATGGTTTCGGCGGCTTGGATGCAGAGGTGGCCGAGTTTTTCGAATTGGTCGCGCTTCAGGCGGAAGCTCGGGGCCATGACGGTGACGGCGGCGACGGGGTAACGGTATTCATCGAGCACGGCGGCGGCGGCGCAGTGGATGCCTTCGAGGCCTTCGGCGAGGTCGGTGGCGTAGCCGCGTTTGCGGGTTTTGGTGAGGTCGGCTTCGAGGGCGCTGCGGGTGGAGAGCGTCGTCGGCGTGTATTGCTTGAGCTTCACGTTCGCGAAGAAGGCATCGAGTTCGGCGGCGGGCAGATGAGCGAGCACCGCTTTGCCAGGAGCGCAGGAATACATGGGCACTTGGAGGCCGACGGTGCTGCTGACTTTGATGGGCTGGGAAGAGATGCACTGCTCCAACACAGTCATCTTGTGATTCACGCTGGTGAGCAGTTGGGTGGTCTCGCCGGAGGCATCGCGCAGCCATTTGAGGGATTCTAGGGCGCAGACGACGAGGCTCTTTTCGCGCACTTGAGGGCGGGAGAGGTCGAAGAGCTTGTTGGTGAGCACGAAGCGCTTGTCGTCCTCGCGGCGCTGGAGGTAGCCGCGGCTGTGCAGGGTGCCTGTGATGCGGAAGACCGAGTTTACGGGCAAATCGAGCTCGCGGGCGATCTCGGTGAGGCTCAGCCCGGCGCGGTGGCGGCCGAGGAGTTCGAGGATGGCCAGCGTGCGCTCCGTGCCGGGCGCGAGGGAGTCATCGGTGATGGGAATGGAGGCTTCTTGTAGCATTCTAAATCCAGAAACGCTTCCAGATTTGGAAAACTATCGGGCAATCTTGGACTCTTGGCTCATCGCATTTGCAATCCGGCCTCTCTCCCGCATTCTGCGCGCACATGGCTCAAGAAACAGACCTCACCTTGCTCGGAAGATCGGAAAATCGCCTGCCGGTATCGCCGGATGTGGCGGTGCTCGAGACGTTCCCTAACCGCACGCCCGGACGCAATTACCGCATCCATCTCAGCTCGCCGGAATTCAGCTCAATCTGCCCCGTCACCGGCCAGCCGGACAGCGCGCACCTCGAAATCTACTACATCCCCGATGCGAAGTGCGTGGAGACGAAGTCGCTCAAGTTCTACCTCGCCTCGTATCGCAATCACGCCGCTTTCAACGAAGCGATCGTGAACCGCGTGCTCGATGACATCGTGAAGGCCTGTGCGCCGAAGCAAGTTGTCGTGCGTGGCAAATTCGGCGCGCGCGGCGGCATCCAGCTCACCTGCGAGGCCCGCTTCCCTGATCTCGACGAAACGCTGCGTCTGCCGGAATGAAAACGCTCGTGCTGCTTTCCGGTGGAATGGATTCCGTGACGGCGCTTCATTGGGCACGTTCAGAACACGAAGTCGTGGGTGCGGTGAGCTTCGATTACGGCGCGAAGCACAACCATCGCGAGATTCCACTGGCCGCGTGGCATTGCGGCGAGTCGGGCGTGCACCACGATGTGATCGAGCTCGACTTTGTGAATCGTCTTTTTGCCTCCGATCTGCTCAAAAGCGGTGGCGAGGTGCCGGAAGGCCACTACGCCGACGAAAATATGAAAAAGACCGTCGTGCCGTTCCGCAACGGCATCATGCTCGCGATTGCATGTGGCATCGTAGAGAGTCGCGGAGCCGAGGCGATGGTGATCGCGGCGCACGCGGGCGATCACACGATTTATCCCGACTGTCGCGAGCCGTTCATGCAGGGCATGGCTGCCGCGATGCGCGAGGGCACCTACGCGCGCATCGAATTGCTGCGTCCGTTCATTCATCTCGACAAAGCGGGCATCGCGAAGCTCGGCGCGTCGCTCGGTGTCGATTACGGCAAGACCTGGTCCTGCTACAAAGGTGGCGAGGTTCACTGCGGCAAATGTGGCACCTGCGTGGAGCGCATCGAGGCCTTCAAACTGGCCGGGTTGGTCGATCCGACCGTTTACGACTCCGGCGTCGCTGCTTGAGGCGCTGCTGCGTCGGTTTGCATGCGCCGGCGATGCGTGCGGACCATGTTCATGTCCTTGAGCTTGCGCTGAAGCGTGCGGCGGCTCATGCCGAGCAGTTCGGCGGCGACGGTGCGGTTGTTGCCGCTGCGTTGGAGCGCCGCGAGGATGAGCTGATGCTCAGCCTCATTGATGTCGAGATCGCTCTTCGGCGCCGGTGTCAGCGGCTCGGTCGTGCTGGCCATCATCGCAGCACCGGATTTCGGGGCACGAAGGCCAATTCCAGGGCTGTTCGGATTGAGCAGGTAGGACGGCAGGTGCTTGAGCATCACACGGCTGCTGTTGCTCATGACGACACCGTGTTCGATGGCCGCACGCAGCTCACGGATGTTGCCCGGCCAGTCGTATTTCATCATGGCGGGCAGCGCATCCTCGCCCAGCGGCTTGTAGGCCTTGCCGTTGGCCTTGGCGAGTTCCTTGAGGAAGTGATCCGAAAGCACCGGGATGTCGCTCTTGCGGTCACGCAGCGGCGGAAGGTGGATCGTGACGACGCGCAAGCGCCAGTAGAGGTCCTCACGAAATTTCCCTTCCTCGACCATCTTCGCGAGATCGCGGTTCGTCGCAGCAACGACGCGGACGTTGATTTGAATCGGCTTGCTGCTGCCGACGCGCTCGATGCTCTGCTCGCCCAGAGCGCGGAGCAGTTTGACCTGCGTGCTGCCATCGATCTCACCGATCTCGTCCAGGAAAAGCGTGCCGCCGTTCGCCTGCTCGAACCGGCCGATGCGGCGTTCCTGCGCACCAGTGAAGGCGCCTTTCTCGTGGCCGAAGAGCTCGCTTTCGAGGATCTGCGGTGAAAGGGCCGCGCAATGCACGGCGACGATGTTTGCCTTCGGCCGGCCGCTGAGATTGTGGATGGCGCGGGCGACGAGTTCCTTGCCGGTGCCGCTTTCGCCTTCGATCAAGACGGTGGCACGTGATGGGGCCACCTGCTGGATGGTGTCCAAAATCGGCTTCATCACCTCGGCCTGCCCGAGGATCCCTTCGATGGAGAATTTGCGCTCCACCTGCTGCTTCAGCGCCACGTTTTCGTGTTCGAGGCTGCGGCTGCGCAGAGCGCGTTTGATGAGCAACTCCACCTCGTCCAGGTTCAGCGGCTTCGTGACAAAATGGTAGGCCCCGCGACGCATCGCCTCCACGGCTGTGTCCACGCTGCCATAGGCGGTCATCATGATGCAGACCGGTGGTTTGGGCAGGGCCAGTGCGGCGTCGAGCAGCTTCATGCCGTCGTCTTCGCCCAGGCGGAGATCGGTCAGCATCACGTCGATGCGGTCATTATTCAGGTATTCCATCGCCTCGGCGGCGTTAGAGGCGACATAGCAGTCGAAATCATCTTCCAAGGACTGCCGCAGGCCGTCGCGAGTATGCTTTTCGTCATCGACGATGAGAACAGTGGCTTGGTCGTCCATGGAGTGTTGGAATGGCACACATTGGCAGGCTCGGGAAAGTTAAGCAATCGCAGACAGGCCCCAAGGTGGAAAAATTGTTGACCAATCGTCTAGTTACAGCTTTAGAGCGAGAATGGGACGAACCTCCGACGCCAAAGAACGCCTGATGGAAGCGATGAGCGAGCTCATCTGGACCGGGAGCTATGGCACGACGTCTGTTGATCACATTTGTGAAAAGGCCGGCGTGAAAAAAGGCAGTTTCTACCACTTTTTTGATTCTAAAACCGAGCTGGCCCTGACGGCCATCGACCATGGCTGGACGGAGCACCGCAAGCAGCTCGACCAGACGTTTTCCCCGGTGATTCCGCCGCTGGAGCGCATCTGGCGCTGTTTCCGGGAGTTTCGTGAAGAACAGGAGCAGATGAAGGAGAAACACGGCCGTGTGCTTGGCTGCCCGATCCACTCGCTCGGTGCCGAGGTGAGCACCACGGACGAGCAGCTCCGCAACAAGCTCCAGGAGATCCTGGCACAGTTCATCCGCTATTATGAGAGCGCCATCCGCGACGCTCATTTCCAGGGTGTGATCGAGGTGCCGGACGCGCCCGCCCTGGCGCGAATTGTGTTCGCCTACGGGGAGGGGCTGCTCCTCCACGCCCGCATCTGGAACGACCTCGGCCACCTCAATGAGATGGAGGCTGGAGCCCGCCGCATCCTTGGCGTCAAAGACGAGGCGTGAACTTAGTTCTGTGTCGAATTATTAACCAACTGGTCAACTTCCCACCCCAAAACCAACGCGCCCCGTGAAACCTCAAACCCTCCTCCCGCTCATCCTGCTCCTTGCTGCCTGTGGCAAACCGCCTGAGGGTGGTGGCCATGGCGGCGGTCAAATGCCGCCAGCACCGGTGACCCTCGCGCCGGTGGAACAGAGAGAACTGGTCGAATGGGAGGAGTTCACGGGGCGCGTCGAGGCGGTGGAGACCGTCGAACTGCGTCCTCGGGTGGCTGGTTACATCACGGAGGTGCATTTCCAGGCCGGGGCGCTCGTGAAAAAGGGCGAGGTGCTTTTCACCATCGATCAGCGGCCGTTTGAAACCAAGCTGCGTGCCGCAAAGGCGGAGGTTGCACGTGCAGAAGCGAACGCGCAGGCCATGAAGCGGGAGTTTGACCGTGTCTCGGCTTTGCTGGCCGCGAAAGCCATCGCCCCGGAGCAGGCGGAGACGCGCGAGTCGATGTTCAAGCAAGGTCAGGCCGCGCTGGAGGCTGCAAAAGCCTCGGAACACAGCGCTGAGATCGAATTCGAGCACAGCACGGTCAAAGCGCCGATCTCCGGCCGCATCAGCCGCACGATGACGACCACGGGCAACTTCGTCACCGCTGGAACCACGCTGCTGACGACCATCGTCACCGTCGATCCGGTCTATGTGTATGCCGACATCGATGAAAACAGCCTGCTGAAGCTGCAGGCGCTGCGACGCGACAAGAAGCTCTTCACCAATGGCGACAATCGCGTGCCGGTGGAACTGCAACTCTCCGACGAGGCCGGTTTTCCGCACAAGGGACACGTCGAATCCTTCGACAACCGCCTTGATGCCAGCACGGGCAGCATGGTGCTGCGTGCCGAATTCCCGAATACCGACGGGAAACTCACGCCGGGCCTTTTTGCGCGCATCCGCCTGCCGATGACGGGCAAATACGCCGCGCTGCTCGTCGATGAAAAAAGCATCCTGACCGACCAGGCAAACAAATATGTCCTCGGTGTCGATGAATCGAAGCAGCCTGCGGTCTCGGTTTACAAGCCGGTGGTCATCGGCCCGGCCATCGACGGCAAGCGCATCGTCCGCAGCGGATTGACGGCTGGTGACAAGATCATCATCAACGGCCAGGCCCGTCTGCCGATGCCAGGGATGCCGGTCGCGCCGGTGTCGGGCGATGGGGCGAAACAAGCGTCAGCCAAGTGATCTGCGAAGCGAACCCCCACTCACGCGCTTCATGAACTTCTCGTCCTTCTTCATCACTCGCCCCATCTTCGCGGGCGTGTTGTCGCTGCTGACTTTCATCCTGGGGGCGATCTCGCTCTTCCAGCTTCCGATTTCGGAGTATCCCGAAGTCGTGCCGCCGACGGTGATCGTGACAGCGAACTATCCCGGTGCGAATCCGAAGACGATCGCAGAAACCGTCGCCTCGCCGCTCGAACAGACCGTGAACGGCCTGGAGAACATGCTTTACATGTCGTCGCAGAGCACGGCGAACGGCGTGATGATTCTGACCGTGACCTTCAAGATCGGCACGGACCTCGATCTGGCGCAGGTGCAGGTGCAGAACCGTGTCTCGCAGGTGTTGCCGAAGCTGCCCGAGGAAGTGCGTCGCTTTGGTGTGACCACAGTGAAGTCCTCGCCGGACATGACGCTGGTGGTGCATCTGCTCTCACCGAATGATCGCTACGACGAGATTTACCTGAGAAACTACGCCACGCTGAACGTGAAGGACGAGTTGTCCCGCCTCTCCGGCGTCGGCCAGGTGCAGATCTTCGGCGGTGGCGAGTATGCGATGCGCATCTGGATCGATCCTGACAAGGCAGCGGCACGTGGTTTGACGGCCAGCGACATCGTGAACGCGATCCGGGAGCAAAACATCCAGGTCGCAGCCGGAACCATCGGTCAGCAGCCAACCAAGGACGTCGCGTTTGAGCTGACGGTGAATGCAAAGGGACGCTTGATCACCGAGGAGGAGTTTGAGCAGATCATCGTCAAAACCGGCCCGCATGGCGAGAAGCTGCGGCTGCGCGATGTGGCTCGTGCCGAGATGGGCAGCGGCGAGTATGCGCTACGCAGCCTGCTGAATAACAAAAAAGCCGTCGGCATGGGCGTGTTCCAGCTTCCTGGCTCCAACGCATTGGCTGTCTCGCAGGCGGTGCGCGCACGCATGGCCGAGTTGAAGCAAAAAATGCCGGAGGGCGTCGATTACGCCATCGCTTACGATCCGACCGTGTTTGTCGATAAATCCATCGACGCGGTCATTCACACGCTGTTGGAGGCCATTCTGCTCGTCGTCATCGTGGTGGTGATTTTCCTGCAAACGTGGCGTGCGTCGATCATTCCGCTCGCGGCTGTGCCGGTGTCGCTGGTCGGCACTTTTGCCGTGATGCATGCGCTGGGCTTTTCGATCAACAATCTGAGCCTTTTCGGCCTCGTTCTGGCCATCGGCATCGTGGTGGATGACGCCATCGTCGTCGTCGAAAACGTCGAACGAAACATTCGCAACGGCTTGAAACCCGTCGAAGCGACACGGCAGGCGATGAAGGAGGTCACGGGGCCGATCATCGCCACCGCGCTCGTGCTTTGCGCGGTTTTCATCCCCACGGCCTTCATCAGCGGCCTCAGCGGCCAGTTCTACAAACAGTTTGCGGTCACCATCGCCATCTCGACGGTCATTTCGGCGATCAACTCGCTCACGCTTTCACCGGCGCTGTCCGCCTTGCTGCTGAAAGGCCACGACGAGAAGAAGGATCTCATCGCGAAGACGATGGACCTGCTGCTCGGCTGGTTCTTCCGGCCGTTCAACCGCTTCTTCGAGTGGTCGTCGAATGTCTATGTCGGCATCGTGAAGCGCACGATCCGGCTGAGCATCATCGCACTGATGATTTATGGCGGTCTGGTGTGGGCCACGATGAAGGGCTTCCAGATCGTGCCGGAAGGTTTCGTGCCGGCGCAGGACAAAGCTTACTTGATCGGCTTTGCGCAGCTTCCGGAAGGCTCGTCGCTGGATCGCACCGACGCCGTGATGCGCCGCATGTCGGAGATCGCGAAGAATCAGCCCGGCGTGAATGACGCCATCGCTTTCCCGGGTCTGAGCATCCACGGATTCAGCGCCAGTCCGAACAGCGGCATCGTTTTCGTCGGCTTGGATGAATTTGAGAAACGCAAGACGCCCGACCTCAACAGCGCCGCCATCGCCGGGGCGCTCAACGGTCAGTTCATGGCCATCCAGGACGCGTTTGTGCTCGTGCTGCCACCGCCACCGGTGAACGGCATCGGCACCGCGGGCGGCTTCAAGATGATGATCGAGGATCGCGGCAATCGTGGCTACGCGGAGCTCTACAAGACTACGCAGGGCCTGATCGGCGCTGCGATGGGCAGCGGCAAGTTTGGCATGACCTACACGGGCTACACCGTGAACGTTCCGCAGCTCGAAGCCGATGTGGATCGTGAGAAGGCGAAGTCACAGGGCGTGCCGCTGGCGAACCTCTACGAAACGCTTCAAATTAACCTCGGCAGCCTTTATGTGAACGATTTCAACCGCTTCGGACGCACCTACCAGGTCGTCGCCCAGGCGGAACAGAAGTTCCGCGATGAGGTGGGCGACATCACGCGGCTCAAAACACGCAACGCGGCCGGCGAGATGGTTCCCATCGGCTCACTGGTGAAGGTGAATGAGAGCTTCGGCCCGGACCGCGTCTTTCACTACAACGGTTACCTTGCTGCTGACATCAGCGGCTCGGCGCTGCCACCGCTCAGCTCCGGTCAGGGCGAGGACTTGATCGCCAGCATCGTCAAAGAGGCGATGCCGGGTGGATTCGAGTTCGAATGGACCGATCTGACTTACCAGAAAATCATCGCCGGCAACACGGCCGTGTTCATCTATCCGCTGTGCATCCTGCTCGTCTTCATGGTGCTGGCTGCGCAGTATGAGAGCCTGCGGCTGCCGCTGGCGATCATTTTGATCGTGCCGCTGTGCCTGTTGTTCGCTTTGGCCGGGGTGCATCTCACCGGCGGGGACAACAACATCTTCACGCAGATCGGTTTCATCGTGTTGATCGGCCTCGCGTGCAAAAACGCCATCCTCATCGTCGAATTTGCCAAGGAGAAGAACGATCACGGCCTCACGCCGTTCGAGGCAGCGCTGGAGGCCTGCCGCCTGCGTTTGCGCCCGATTTTGATGACTTCAATCGCTTTCATCGCCGGCGTGTATCCGCTCGTCGTTTCCACTGGCGCTGGTGCGGAGATGCGCCGTGCCATGGGCACCGCCGTCTTCAGCGGCATGATCGGCGTGACCTTCCTCGGCCTGTTCCTCACACCGGTGTTTTATGTGCTGGTGATGATCGGGCACAAGCGGAAGAAGGCGGCTACTGCGGAGGTGATACATGCGGAATCCGCCGCCGCATGAGTCACTCGCCTGCCAGTCGTAGGATTTCACGTTTCAATCCCTTGCTCATGAAAAAATTAGCCTCGGCTTCCAGCTCATCCAGGCAAGGCGTGATCGCGTTGAGAAAGCCTGCTGCTTTGGCGTCATCCAGGATGCCAAGCAGCCCTTTGATACGCAAACCGTGTTCTATGGCCACTCTGCGCCCACGCACTTCATCAATGCAGAGAACATCAGCGTGGCGCAATTCGGCCAGCGCGATCGCTTCGGCCTCACCGCGATCCAACTCGGATACAAGCTGGTCAGCGAGCTGGCATTCGGCTGTGGTCAGTTCTTCCACTTTGAGCGATCCACTCTCAACGGCCTCATCGATTAGTTTCAAGGCATGTGCGCCGGTTAAGCGCCTCAGTTCGGAGAACACCCGCACGGGAATCACCACATCATCGAAGACTTGGAAGAGCAGTTTGAGGCGTCGAATCAAGGCCAGATTGGAGACGACGGACGTGTCGCTAATGACCAGCATGAGCAGGGGGCTGGTTGATTTCGAGCATGAAGCTTTCCAGGGTCATCCGGGGGATCTCGCGCTCTGCGAGGGCTTTCTGAAACTCAAGGAAGCCAAGTCCCGCCAGTTCCCGCCCCTGACCAAAGGTGATGGCATCCTTTTCATAAAGCCGACAGGCCAGCTCCACGAGCAATTTTGCCCGGCCTTCTGGTTCATGAATACGATGACCGTCCTCAAGGTTTGGAATCTCGATCTCCAGTTTCATGCTCTCAAGTTGCCCAAAAGCCTCACGCCTGCCAACAACTGATTTCTCCTCATGCGCTCCCTTCTTATCCTCACATTCACCGCTTCCGCGTTTGCCCAGGTCGGGCCGAATTATGAACGTCCGCTCAGCGCGGCTCCGCCGAAGTTCAAAGGTGTCACCTGGCGTGCGGCGACGCCTTCAGCGCACCTGCCGAAGGGCGAATGGTGGAAGGTGTTTCACGATTCGCGGCTGAACGGTCTTCTTTCCGCCGCCACGGCGAACAATCAGCAGATCAAAGCTGCGATTGCTCGCTTTGATCAGGCTCGCGCGGCAGCTCGCATGGCACGTGGCGACTTCTTCCCATCACTCAGCCTGCCCTTGACCGGTGAGACGCAGCAGACCTCTGAGAACATGCCCTCGCCATTTCCTCTCAATGGTCTGCGCTACGATGGTCCGGCCTACAATGCGCCGCTCGACTTCAGTTGGGAGATCGATCTGTGGGGAAAGATCCGCCGCCAGAATGAAGGTGCACGTGCGGATGCTGCCGCGGCGGCGGATGCCGTGCATAACATCCTTCTTGGCATCCAGGCCGAGCTGGCGACGAATTACTTCAAGCTTCGTACGCTCGACAACGAGATGCAGATCGTGCGTCAGGCCGTCGGATGGCGGAATGAGGCGCTGAAGATCGCCTCGGCACGCGTGCAGGCGGGTGCGGGCAGTGAACTGGAGCAGGCGCAGGCGGAAACGGAGGTCGCCAGCGCCGAGGCGGAGATTTCAGCGCTCCAGGCTCAGCGCGATCAGCTCGAGAACGTCATCGCGATTCTTGTCGGCACCGCAGCTTCGTCGTTTCGTGTGCCCGTGGCGACGGGTGCGCTGTCTTCACCGCCCTCTGTGCCGACAGGGCTGCCAAGCGACCTGCTGGAGCGGCGCCCGGACATTTCACAGGCGGAGCGTGCGCTGCACGCCGCCACGGCGCGCATCGGCGTGGCGAAGGCGCAGTTTTTTCCAAGTCTGAAGCTCCTGGGACGTGGCGGATTTCAGAGTGGCGACATCGACCTGCTGTTCGAACCCACCTCGTTGATGTGGAGCGTGGGCCCGAGCCTGAACGTGCCGCTCTTCTCCGGAAACAAGAACCGCTGGAACCTCGCGAAATCGAAGGCCGTGCATGACGAGGCGCTTGCCAGCTACCGGCAGGCCTTCCTCGCCGCGTTGGCCGATGTGGAGAGCAGTCTGGCCTCCATCCGCAATCTCGGCACCCAGGCCGGCTCGCAGCAGCGTGCCCGTGAAAGCGCTGAAAGAGCGGCGCAACTGGCCAAGACGCGCTACGAAGCGGGAACCAGCCCCTATCTCAACGTAATCGAGGCGAATCGCACCACGCTCGCCATGCAGCGTGCCACAGCACAGATCGCCGGGCAGCGTCTGATCGCTACCGTGGGCCTCATCAAGGCCATCGGCGGAGGTTGGGATCAAAAAGTGCCCGCGCCCATGCCTGCGACGACGCCTGATCCAGCGGCGAAAAACCTCGATCAAGACAAGCCGGGCATCTTCAGCCGCATGAAAGGCTGGTTTGTGCGGGATTGATTCAAACCGCGAGTTTTCGATACAGCTTTTCGACTGCGTTCGCATTGCGGCAGGCGATTGCGGCTTGGGCGAGGATGCTGGCGACGTCGAGGCGGGAGATTTTGAGGCCGCTCATCACTTGGTCCCACGAGGCGTCGCGCATTTTGGCGACGGTTTGAATGCCGAGGAGCAGGGGAAGGGCGGTGGCGTAGCGGAGTTTGCCGTGGGCGACGTGCTGGACGTAGCGCAGGCCGCATTCGAGATGCTCGGTGGAGGTTTGCAGCCATTTGCGCCACTCGGTTTGAATTTCAGAAGGCTGGCAGGGCAGGTAGCAGCGGCCGTCGCGGGTGTCCTCGCCGATGTCACGCAGGATGTTGATGAGTTGCAGTCCTTTGCCCATGCGAGCGCCCCAGTCCTGCATTTGCGCGGTGGTGACGGCGGGATCGAGTGAACTTGGAAGTTCGCTGGCGCAGAGCTGGGTCCAGAATTCGCCGACGCAACCGGCGACGAGCCATGTGTATTCATCGAGTTCTTCCGCTGATGTGAGACTGCGAAGCTGGCCGTCGGAGGGAAAGCGGCGGATGTCGAGCATCTGGCCGTCGATGATGTGTTCCAGCACGTTTTGGATCGCGACGAGCGGCGTGGGCTGCATGGTTCGAAGCCAGGCGATGCCATCGGCGAATTTTTCCATGAGGCGGCGCTCGGCGTCGTCACTCTGCTGCGGGCAGAACTGTTCGCGGAGTGTGCTAGCGAGCGAATCCACGGCCGAGTCACCACGAACAAGAGCACGATAGCGTTCAAGGCAGTCCAGGCGCACCTCAGCACTCACGCTGGCGGTGTCTGCGATGGTGTCAGCGGTGCGTGCGAGCAGGTAGGCCAGTGAAATGGGCTCCCGCAGCTCCTTCGGCAGCGCTTTGAGCGTGAGATAAAACGAACGCGACACCGCAGCCAGCAACTGGCCGCCGAGTTCGCGTTCGTGGTGGGATTCGTCACTCATTTACGTTGTTCAGGCTTCTTTAGCGTGTCATCCGAACAAATCACGGTAAAGACGTTTCATCTGTCGCAAGTTGGATAAGCGGCGGAGATTGCTGGGGACCGGAGCGCAGCGGAGATAGACAGCGAAGCTTGCCCGAAGGGTGAGCGCAGCTAGCTAGCTAGCTAGTCAAAATCGCATCACGCCTCCCCCATCGCGTATTGGAAGAGGGCGCTGGGACATGGCGTGAACGAATGACCGAAGGAGGCTGGTGCGGGCTGAAGCCCGGCACTACTTTACTCGACGATCATCTCGCCTTTCATGACGAGCCAGTGGCCGGGGAAGGTGCAGATGTAGGGGTATTTGCCCTTGGCGGTGGGCGCGGTGAAGCGGAGGACTTCGCGGTCGCCTTGGTTGAGCATTTTGGTTTTGTGCAGGATCTTCGGGGAGTCGGGGATGAAGCCTTTGGCGAAGCCGTCGGGCGTTTTGGCCATTTCGTTGCCGGCGAGGCCGACTTCGTCCGCCGCGCCGGGCTGGACGATGAGGAGATTGTGCGGGGTGACGTCGGGATTTTCGAAAACGAGCTTCACGGGGGCTCCGTGGGCGACTTTGAACTCACGCAGGTCGTAGAGCAGGCGCTCGGGGATGGTCTTGATGGTGATGGTTTGCAGGCCGGGCTGGGCGTCGAAGGGGTTCGGCGGCTCGGGCTTCTTCTTTTTCGCCATGAGCGCGGGTTTGGTGGGCTCGCTGTCTTTGAGGAATTTTGTAAGCTCGGGATGCTTCTGCATGAAGGCGGTGTTGCCCTTCCAAAGCGGCTGCAGCGTGTGGCTGTCGAGCGAGGTGCGCAGCGCGTAGGTGAGGTAAGGGTCCATCGGGTGCTTCAGCAGATCGAGCGCGGCCTCCAAGGCCTCTGGCGTGCCGATGTAACTCGCCGCGATGGCTGCTTCGAGACGGACGAGGCCGCTGGGGTCGTTGCAGGACTTGGACAATCGTCGCTGATCTTCAGTTGTACTGGGGCTTCCCATGAGAGTGCCGCTTTGCCATTGCGATAAAGGGTCGCCTTTTGGAAATCGCAGTTGTCTTGTGGCGGCGGCACGCGCTTGTGCCGATGCCGATTCAAACATCAGGCTCTTAAAGACAAGAGGAGTGGCGAAGAGGCTAAGGAAGTGGCTTCGATCTTTTTCGCTATTGTTCAAATCCATCGTGCTTGACCAACGCTTATAATTTGGAGCGATTATGGCTTGGCTTAGATTCATCAGTTCGTAGCAGAAAACGCTGGAATGAAGCTCTGTGCGATTACTGATGGAGGTGGCAAACGTGTGCATTGCATTAAGTGCTTCCTTCGGATCTCGCTCCCTCAGCTCCACCTTCGCCCGGTACCTTGTCCGGTAGTTCTCGCTCTTCAGCAGTTCCAGCAGCTCGGGGATGCTCGCTCCAGCGATCTTGGGTGCTTCTTCGAGTTTTTGACTCTTCGCGGTGATGCGCCAGATGCGGCCGGATTTTTTGTCACGGCGGGTGTCGCGCAGGGAGTATTGCATGTGGCCTTTGACGGGGTTGTACCAGTCGGCGATGTACATCGCGCCGTCGGGGCCTTGCTGGATGTCCACGGGGATGAAACTGAGGTTCGTGCTCTGGAAGACGATGCCGACTTTCTTTTCCTCGAAGTGCGTGTCGTGCTCCACCCACTCGTGCAGCTCGACTTCGTTGGTGGGCTTGTAGCGCACGCGCATGAAGTGTTTTTTGTCGCGCAGGTCTTTGGGCCAGTGGCTGCTGGTGAGGAATTCCTGGCCGCAGGTGCCGCTGTAAGCAGGAAAATAGTTGCCGGCGGGGATGTGGATGTCGGGGTAGGGCGCATTGAGCGCGTGCACGGCGCTGGCGAAGACGGGATGGCTGCCGACGTGGAAGCCCCAGTCGTCGAAGGTGATGCCCCAGGGATTCGTGCTAATGTAACTGCCAAAGGCGAGCAGTCTGCCGGTGGCGGGCGTGTAGCGGAAGAAGCTGCTCTCGCGGGCGCGGACGGGGCCGTAGGGCGTCTCGACCTGGCTGTGATGGAAAATGCTCTCGCGGAAGATGAGATCGCCCTCGGGGCTCCAGACGAAGTCGTGCAGCGCGTGGTGGCTGTCCTCGGTGCCGAAGCCGGTGAGGAGTTTTTCGCGGTGGTCGGCCTTGCCGTCGCCATCGGTGTCTTTGAGGAAGGTGAGGTGCGGCTGGTCGGAGACGAAGACGCCGCCATTGCCGAACTCAAAGCTGAGCGGAATGGCGAGCTTGTCGGCCCACACGCTGCATTTGTCCGCGCGGTGGTCGCCATTCGTGTCCTCGAGAATGAGGATGCGGTCCTGCGGGGCCTCGCCGGGCATGATTTGCGGGTAAGTGGTGCTCGTGCTGACCCACAGGCGGCCTTTACCATCAAACCGAATGGCGATGGGCTTCACGAAGAGCTCCGGGAAGTCTTCCTCGGAGGCGAAGAGGCTGACTTCGAAGCGCGGGTCGATTTTGAAGGCGGCGAGTTCATCGGCGGGAGAGAGCCATTCGTTGATGGGGCGGTCTCCGGTGATGGTGGGGAGCACATCTGTCTTTGTGTCGTCGGGAGGGACAGATCGGTCTGATCCGACCGATCCGACGGATCTCCAAATGGCCTCATCGCGTGCTTCGGTCATCTGGAGGAGCTTATTCAGCTCTCCGGGGAAGTTCACGACGCCGTAGGGCTCCATGCGGCCGCCTTTGATGTAGTAGTAGTTCAGCGGGCGGTAGTGCTGGAAGAATTTGTCCTCCTTTTCGACGACGGCGGCGCGGACGGCTTCGTTGAGCTTCGGCGGGGTTTCTTGCGTGAGCTGGTTGTAGAGACGCTCGGAGAAGGCGCGGTAGCCTTCCTGGTTGAGGTGGACGCCGTTGGTGGAATGCGGAGTGCGGAATTCGGAAGGCGGAATATCAAAGACGTCCGCGAAGGCCACTTTCTCGGCTGCGGCGACCTTTTTCATCGCGTCGGTGTAGAGCTTGATTTGCGCGTTGAGGTGCTCGTGAGGCTTCTCAGCGGCGGTGGGGCTCACGAGGACGATTTTCGGCTCGGAGGTGCCGTTGTAGCGATGCGCCTTCAACTCGATGAGGAAGGCCTTGAGGAGCGTTTCGAACTCGGCGAGGCCCTTTTCGCCTTTGAAGCTCTCGTTGAAGCCGAAGGCGGCGAGGATCACGTCGGCCTTGTGCTCGGCGAGGTGCTGGTTGAGGTCGCCAAAGCCATCGGGGCGAGGGCGGAGAGCCACTTCATCGGCGGACCAGCTCAGGTTGCGGAAGACGAGCTTCTCCTTGGCAAAGCGCTGGTGCATGAGCGCCTCGAACTGGCCGTCGTCGCGCATGCGATCGAAGAGCGAGTTCCCGATGAGGGCGATGCGCGTGCCCGGTTTCAACTCCAGCGGGAGCTGGGCGAAAGCCGAGAGCAGAGGGCAGAAGGCGAGGAGGAAAAGGAGGCGCTTCATGGGGCGGAGCTTTTCACACGGGCGGCGAGGGTCTCATGTTTCAAGTTCCAGGTTTCAGGATGAAGGGGCATTGAAACTTGGGACCTGGAACTTGGAACTGCACCTTGGGCTTTCCTTGAGGAGACTTGACGGCTGTTTATGTTAGGCGCGCTGAATTTTCCCCACGCACCATGCCGATTTACGAGTTCTACTGCCCCGACAACAACAAGCTGTATTCTTTCCTCGCCCGCACGCTGTCCTATCGCGACAAAACGCCGGTGTGTCCGGATGGCGAGGCTTTGAAGATGGAGCGCCGGGTCTCACCGTTTGCCGTGATCGGCCGGGCGAAGGAGGAAAGTGAGGACGATCCTTTCGCGGGCATGGATGAAACCAAGATGGAGAGCTTCATGGCGGACATGGAGCGCGAGATGGGAGGCATGGACGAGGAGAACCCCGATCCGCGGCAGATCGGCCGTTTCATGCGCAAGATGACCGACCTGATGGGTGACAAGACGCCGCCGGAGTTGCGCGAGATGGTGCGCCGCCTCGAATCCGGCGAAGATCCCGAAAAGCTCGAAGCCGAGTTCGGCGGCATGGATGAAGGAGGGGAGGGGGACGCCCTGTTCTCCCAGATCCTCAAGCGGGTGAAAACCGGCCGGAAGACACCCGTTCGCGACCCGAAGCTCTACGAGATGCGGGATTTCGTGCGGGAGTGAGCCCCGAAGCGTGGAAAACGGCGGCTGGAGGTGAAGATCACCGGCTGACCGACACCGCTCCCATGGCCGGGACCATGATTTCGTCACCGCTTTTGAGCTTCATGCTGGCGTCCATGCGGTTCATCTCGCGGATGTGTTCCGGCGTGGTGCTGAACTGCTGGGCGATCGTGTCCAGCGTGTCGGAGCCATCGACACGGTAGGCGAGGATGCCACGGTGGGAATCGCTGGCCGGTGTGGAGGGTTTGGCAGGTGCTGCAGGAGTCGATGTTGGCGCTGGAGCCGGGGCCAGCCCGTTGCTGGGCGGCGGAGGTGGCTGGTCGTTCGTGCCAAAGCCGGGCAGGGGGACGGTGTCGGGGCTGGAGGACGCGACGGCCGGGCTGGCGACGCTGGTGGTGCGGCCGGGAATCTTCAGGCGCTGACCGACCACGATCTTGTTGGGGTCCTTGATGCGGTTGGCGCTGGCGAGCGCGGCAGTGGTCGTCTTGTGCTTGATGGCGATGGCCTTCAGGCTGTCTCCCTTTTTGATGGTGTAGTAGAGCTGGGAGGTGGTCTGTGTGGATGACGTGGAGCCGCCGGGCGTGGAAGGCTTGTAGCTGGCCTGCGTGAGGCCGGAACTGAGGCGGTGGGGCGAGGGAATGAGGAGCGTCTGGCCCACGTGGACCTCCTCACCGTTCATGCGGTTGAGCTGCTGGATCTCGCCAATGCTGACGCGGTGGGTGTTGGCGATGCGCCACAGCGTGTCGCCGGGGCGGGCGACATAGGTGGTGTGCGCGGCCAGGTCCGTGCCGCCGTCGTAGCGGCTGCCCTTCCCGCGCTTGATGCTGCTCACATCGCGTTCCAGCTCGCTGAGGCGGAGGTTCTGCACCTTGTCGCTGTCCTTCAGTTTCGCCACCTGGGTGCTGAGATCGCCCGTGGGGCCATAGACCTTGCTGGCGGGCGGCGGAGGCGGGCCAGCGGTTGATTTTTTTGAAGAACTGGAGGACTTCGATGACGACTTCGTGCTTGCCGCGGGTTTGGAGGTGGGCAGGCGATACCCAGCAGGTGGCGGGTAAGTGTAGCCGGGAGGCGGTGGATAGGTGCCCGGGTAGGCCGGTGCATACGTCGCGGGGGCCTGCACCGTGGCGGCGGCCTGACGCGTGGCTTCGACTGCGGCCTGACGTTTAGCT
>NZ_JACSRD010000059.1 GCF_014879935.1 Prosthecobacter sp. | reverse complement strand
GAGAAGCTGGAAATGAAGTCGGCGGCGAATGTGAGCCAGCAGCTGAGGCGGCTTGACGTTAAGGCTGCGATCAAGAAAGTGCCCGAGGAGATGAAACACTTCCTGGAGGAAGCCGATGACAGGAACCCGTGAACGCCGTCTTTTTGTGAAGCAGTTGCACCCTGACCGGTTCCCCCCCCCGTTTCCCTGCCTGCACCCATCCACCACCGTTGGGCCAACCTTTAGGGCGAGGGGAGCATTTCTGGAGCTCGGCAAAACAAAACAAACCGAGGCCAAGACCAGCTATGCCAAGCATCAGCTTTCCCATGGAGGCGCATCCGCCCATACGGTCAATGCGACGTTCGTCAGTCATGGCATGGTTTTACCCCATGACCAGGACATGTGTCGAGCGCGCTGATGAAAGTCGGCAAACCGTTGGCGCTACCTTTTCGCACACGGTTCTCAAACGGGGCCTGCCGCTGCGTGGCGGTGGTTGAATGAGCTGATCGGAGCGTTGAGGCGGTGATGACGAATGACGAATGACGAATGACGAATGACGAATGACGAATGACGAACGGCGGAGGAAATCTGATCGTGCACCGACCACTCCGTCAAAAGGCCCCCGCGACCCCAGGGGCCTGCTTTGAGCCGGAGCGTGAGACAGGCGGGTGGAGCGGAGGTCCGGCGCTCCGGGAATCTGGACATGGCCTTACTTCACGATCTTGCCGCCGAGTGAGAGGATGCGTGCTTTGCCTTTGGCGTCCTCGGCCTCGGCGATCTGGCCGTTGCTGACATACATCTGGGAGAGCGCGGTCCAGGCGAGGAGGTCGTTCGGTTGCAGCGTGGTGGCCATCAAACCGGCGCCGATGGCTTCCTTGACCTCGCCAGTGCGCAGCAGCGCCATGCCGAGCGCATGCCAGCCGTCGAAGAAATCGGGCTTCAATTCAACGCAGCGGCGGTAAAGCGCGATGGCCTCCGGCAGTTCGCCCAGAGCGACATGGCCGCTGGCCTCATCGAACAGGTCTTCGACGTTGGCGGACGCGTCGCTCATGGGGAAGGGGCTTCAGGAGACGCCGAGCTTGGTCTCGACCTTGGCCTCGTCGTGCTTCTGCTGGAACCAGGCCTGGAAGAGATTCATGCTTTCCTGGCGGGAAAGGGATTCGACCTGGTTTTTGCGCACATCAGCGCTGTCGGGGCGCTTGCGCAGTTCCTTGGTCTTCACGTAGATGAGCAGCGTGCCTTTGTCGTAATCGACGGCGTTCGAGACGGTGCCCACCGGCGTCTTCGCGGCCTGACGTGCGATGAGGAAGCCGTTCGGCACGTCCTGCGGCGGATTGGCGATGTCGATGTCCGGCAGGGGCTCGAGGGCGAGCTTCTTGTCCTTGGCGAGGTCCTCGATCTTCTTGCCGGCCTTGAGGCCGTCGTTGAGCGCCAGCCGGGCTTCGTTCACGGCCTTGGTGCGCGCTTCATCGGCTTTCTGGCCGGCCAGCGTGTCCTTGATCTTGTCCTTCACCTCGGCCAGCTCCTGCTGCTTGGGCTCCTCGATCTTGGTGACATCGAAGATGTACCAGCCGTTGGTGCCTTCGACGGCTTCCGGCGCGGTCGTGGAGTCGGCGGCACGGGCAAAGACGAGTTCCAGCAGGTTGCTCTCCGCCTTGAGCGCGGCCGGGGGCTCGCCCTGGGGGAAGGGGGGCACGGTTTCGACCTTCTCCTTCGTTTTGGCGGCGGCCTCGGCGAATTTCATGCCCTTGGCGGTGAGATCGTTGAAGGCATTCACGCGTTGCATGACCTTGGCCTGCTCCTTCTGGCGCTCTTCCAGCGGCTTCTTGTCGAGGTCCTTGGGATTCTCAAAGAAGACGTAGCTGACGCCGCGCTTTTCGAAGGTCTTGTACTCGTCCTTGTTCTCCTCGTAGTACTTTTTGATCTCCTCATCAGTGACCGTGGCTGCTTTTTTGAAGGCCTCGGTCTCAAAGGCGATCTTGGAGCCTTTGAAGGTGTGGTAGTTGCTGGCGTATTGCTTTTCGGAGGCGATTGGGGAGGCCACGTAGCTGCCGGTGACGAGTTCCTGGAGCTTCTGCAGGCCGATGGTGTCCTTCATGATGCCGAGCAGGTCATCACGCTCGAAGCCCATGGAGCCGGCGTTCTGCTCGAGCATCTGGGCGCGGGACTCGTCGTATTTGCCATTGTTTTGCAGGGCAGGGAGCTTCTTCAGCTCCTCGATGGCCTCGGCGTCGCTGACGCGGATGCCCATCTGCTCCATGAGATGACGTGCCACGAAAAGATTGGCCAGGCGGTTGATGCCGCCGCCGCCGAAGCCGCCGTCGCCGGAGAGCATCATGAGCATGGAGGGGAGCTCATAGGACTGCATGTAGAACTGCGCGAACTGGAGGGAGCGGTCCGCACGCTGTACATCGCCGATGGTGTAGTCCTTGCCGAACACGGTCATCGCGTGATCCGTCACCTGCGCCCTTCTTTCATAGTGACTGTCACTGCGCCAGCCTCCCCATACGGAGAAGGAGATGATGATGATGATCGTCAGTGTGATGAGGAATGCGCCACGATGATGGCGGAAGAAGGCGAGCATGAGGAGTCGGGGCGGTTGAAAGGGCGCGCAATAAGGCATCCGGGGGCGATGCGGCAACCGGAAAGTGGTGAAGGCGGCTTTCGGATGCGTCCGGGGAATAATCCGGCGTCGATTCTTGACAACCCGTGTGCCCGGCACACTTCATGCGCTCCCTTTTTCCGCCGTTCGCGACCCCCCCCATGCCCCAGGCTCCCACCAAACGTTACTGGATCATCCGTTCCTCCTCCATTCACAACCGCGGCATCTTCGCCCGCCGCGACATCCCGAAGGACGAGCCCATCATCGAATATGTCGGCGAAAAGATCACCAAGGCGGAGTCCAGGCGCCGGGGCGACGCCCTGATGAACAGGTCGAAGAAGACCGGTGGCGCGGCGGTGTACGTCTTCACCCTGAACCAGCGGCATGACATCGATGGTGCGAGGGGCCGCAATCCGGCGCGGTACATCAACCATTCCTGCGATCCGAACTGCGAGGCCTACATCATCCGCGGCCGCATCTGGATTCATTCCCTGCGCGACATCAAGGCCGGGGAGGAGCTGACCTACAACTACGGTTTCGACGTGGACACGTGGGACGAGCATCCCTGCCGCTGCGGCTCGAAACGCTGTGTCGGCTTCATCGTGGAGGAGAAGCAGTGGCCGAAGCTGCTGAAAAAGCTCCAGAAGCTCGAAAAGGACGCGAAGAGCGGCAAGCTGAAGCTCAATGGCACGAACGGCCACGCGACACCGCTGGCGGAGCGGAAGAAAAAGACGAAGGCGGCCTGACCGGCGCCGCGCGGCTCAGATCCGCCGCTTCTCGCGCTCCAGCGCACGGGCGGCGGCGCTGTTTTGAAAATGCGTGACCGCCGTGGCCAGGGCGTCGGCGGCGTCCGCCTCCGGCGTCTCGCGCAGGCGTAGTTGCGCCCGGATCATGAAGGCCACCTGCTCCTTTTGCGCAGCTCCGCGGCCCACGGCGGCCTGTTTGATCTCGCGAGGTGCGTATTCATAGATCGGCAGGCCGTGCTCGGCCGCGGCCAGCAGGCAGGCACCGCGTGCGGTGCCCAGCACGATGGCGGTCTTGAAGCTCTGCACGAAGATCGTCGATTCGATGGCGCAAACCGTCGGCGCGTGCTGGCGGATCACGTCCTGCAATCCTTCACGAATGGCGACGAGGCAGCCGGAGGGCAGCAGATTCGGCTTGTTGTGAATCACGCCCCAGGCCAGCGCCCGGAGCTGGCCGCCCGATTGCTCGACGACGGCCCAGCCTGTTTTCCGCAATGCAGGATCGATGGCGAGGACGCGTTCGCCCGGGCTGACGGCCGGAGTTTCAGCGGAACTGCGGACGATGCGTGCCATCAGTGGCGTTTGGGCGTTCCGCCCTGGCCCAGGCGGAACAATTGATCCGCCGAGATCGCCCCGGAGCCGAACAACAGCAGCGTCAGGGTGATGAAAAGATAAAGCCAGGCCGCCTCGACATGCGCGGGACCGTTCTGCGGCAGCAGCATGAGGGCGGTGATGATGATCGGCAGGAACAGGGCGGCGAACAGGCGGGTGAGGAAGCCGAGAATCCAGCTCAGGGCCACACTCGCCACGATCACGGCGATGGCGGGCGCGACGAGATGGGCATAGGGCACGCCGGCGGTGTGAAAGGCGGGCACCCAGTCCCAGGGCTGCTCCTTCCAGAAGAAGCGATAGGCGCTCAGCGCCTCATTGAACCCATGGCGGGTCATGAGCAGCACACCCGCGCCGATGCGGAGGATGGCCGTGGTTTTGAAAAGGGAACTCAAGGGACTCTGCGCCGCGGCGGGCGCTCCTCCGGTGTATTCGAGCATGGTTCGAGACTCAGATGTCGGGTGAAAGGGTGATGATGTCGCCAGCCTGCGGCTCCCAGCGTTGGTCTGCGGTTTCCAGCGAGGTGAAGAAGTGCCGCTGGCCGTGGCGGGAGATGTAAACGCCGTGCGCGGTGGAGCCGGTCTTCCGGCCGCCGACGACATTCACGAGCTGGGCCACGGTCATGCGCTCGAAGGCCGGGATGAACTGCGGCTCCCGGATGTCGCCATTGATCGAGATGAGCGGGACATTTTCCACCGACACGATCTGCACGGTGATCGGGCGGGTGTTCCGGCCGGCCACGCGGAACACGGCCGCGATGGAATCCGCCGCCTGGGTGAGATGCTGGCCGCCCACGCGTGCGGTGCCCACGTTTCCGAGCGCCAGCAGCCCTTCGGTGTCCACCATCACGATGCCGCGATAGATGCGATCTGGATCGCGGGCGCCTTCATACACCTCGAGGCGGACGGTGTGGCCGAAGCCGAGCGTGCCGCGTGAATTGAAGGGCACATCCGGGTCCTCGCCATCCACCTTGTCCTTCTCGGCCATGCCGGGGATGATCCGGGCCACGGTGTTCATGCTCGGAAGCTTGGGCAGCTTTGGCATCGGCGGCACCGGGATCTTCTTGATCAGACCGCAGGAAGCCAGCACGAAAATGGCCGTGGCGGGCAGCAGGATGGATGAAAGGCGGGGCATGACGGGTTGGAAATCGAATCGCCATCATGGAGGCACGCTGTGCGATCGCAAGGAGCTTTCACCCGGGACCCGCACAAGCCTGCGACCCGCCTTTCAAATGACGCCAGGATACGCATCGAGCGCCTCTTTCGCCGAAGCCGGACGGTCGGCTGGCTGGCGGCTGATCAGGCGCTCGATCCATTGAATCGTCGCCGCTGGCAGATCCGGCCGCAGGGGCGCGAGCGGCTTCACCCAATGACGGAGGTGCGAAACGACCACCTGCGGGGCCAGTTCACCCTCGAAAGGATGCCGCTGCGTCAGCGCATGGTAAAACACACAGCCCAGCGCATACACATCCGCCCGTGCATCGACTGCGCCGCGCTGGAACTGCTCCGGCGCCATGAAGTGGATGGAGCCTGGCAGGCCGTCTGCGGGCTCCACGCCGTCATTCACCCCGCGAGCCAGGCCGAAATCGAGAATCGTCACCCGGAACCCGCCTTCGGGCCGTGGACTCAGCATCAAGTTCTCCGGCTTCAGATCGAGATGGAGGACACCGGCCGCGTGTGCAGCGCTCATGCCCGCCAGCGTCTGCCGCACGAGGGAATCGAACGTTTCAGGCTTCAGGGCGGCCTGTGTCACCGCCGCATCGAGCGTCCCGCCCTGGATGAACTCCATGGCCATGAAGGCGATGCCGTCTTCCAGGCCTGAATCGAGTACTTCGACGATGTTCGGGTGCCGGAGTTCTGAAAGCAGCCGTGCTTCATGCAGGAAGCGGTCGATGGCGACGGAATCCGCCGCTTTGTCGGCCCGCAGCCGTTTCAGCGCCACCACGCGTCCGGTTCGTCTGTCCCTGGCCTTGAAAACGGTTCCCAGCCCGCCTTCACCGATCGGAGCCAGGAGTTCGTAGCGCTCGTTCATCGGCGCGGACGCTGGCACTTTCAGCCTTTCCCGCAATGAAACTTTCGCTCGGCTTCTCCGCTGTGCTAAACTGCCGCTTCCATCATGCCGCTGCTCTCCGTCCAAGACCTCCGGATCCATTTCCCCGTGCGCGGGGGCTGGTTTGGCCGTGCCACCGATGTGATCAAGGCCGTGGACAAGGTGAGCTTTGACGTGGAGGAAGGCAGCACCGTGGGCCTTGTCGGCGAAAGCGGCAGCGGGAAGTCCACCGTGGCGCGTGCGCTGCTCAAACTGCTGCCCGTGACCAGCGGCAGCGTGAAGTATCGGGATCGCGAGATCCTGACGATGCCCGAATCGGAGTTCCGTCCGCTGCGCAAGGAGATGCAGATGGTGTTTCAGGATCCCATCGGCTCGCTGAACCCGCGCATGACGGTCGAATCGATCCTGGCCGAGCCTTTGCAGATTCATTTTCCAGAGAAGACACGGGATGAACGCCGCGAAGTCTCCTCCGCGTTGCTCAAAAAGGTCGGCCTGCCCGACGACTCGCTGCAACGCTATCCGCACGAGTTCAGCGGCGGCCAGCGCCAGCGCATCGGCATCGCACGGGCGCTCGCGGTGCAGCCGAAGTTTCTCATCTGCGACGAACCAGTCAGCGCACTCGATGTGAGCGTGCAGGCGCAGATTCTGAACCTGCTCAAGGATCTCCAGGAGGAGTTCCAGCTCACGCTGCTCTTCATCGCCCACGATCTCGCCGTGGTGCGTCACATGAGCGACCGCATCGTCGTCATGCACCATGGAAAAATCGTCGAGCAGGGCGATGCCGAGCAAGTTTGCGAGCATCCGCGCCACGACTACACCCAGAAGCTGCTCGATGCCGTGCCCGTGCTCTCATAGCGGGCTGCTCCCGCTTCCTTCCGGACTCTCTTTTTCACGCCCCTCATGACACCGCTTTTCAAGAAATTCCTCGGCATGAACTGGCTGCTCGTGCTGAACATCGCCGGGCTCATCGTCTTCGGCGTGTATGCCATCTTCAATGCTTCCGCGCACAAGGAGGAGGCGGAGTTTGCCTTCAAATGGCGTGATCAGATCCGCTGGGTCATGTTCGGCCTGCCGTTCTTCTTCGCTGCCTCGTTGATCGACTACAAATGGGTGCGCTGGGCCTGTCTGCCGATGTATCTCGCCGGCATTGGCGGTCTCGTGGCCGTGCTCCTCATCGGGGTGGAGATCGGCGGAAACAAGGCGTGGATCCGTGTCGGTGGTCAGATGATCCAGCCGTCCCAGTTCGCCATCATGTCCGGCATCCTCATCCTGGCCGTGATCTTTGGTGAGCTGCCGCGTCTGCTGCCAGTCTTCCGGCGTCCGTGGCTGCGCATCATGCTGGCCGGGATGCTCGCAGGTGTGCCGGCGGTCATGGTGATCAAGGAGGACTTGGGCTCCGGTCTCGTCTGGGGTCCGGTGTTCCTGTCCATGATGCTCGTCGGCAGCATTCCGTTCCGTTACATGATCACCATGCTGCTGGGTGTCGTGAGCGTGGTGCCGCTGGTCTATGTGTTCGCTCTCAAACCTTACCAGCAGGCCCGCATCAATTCGACGTGGTACATGGTCACAAACCAGCTCGACAAGGTGGACCTGCAAAACGAGGGCTGGGTGGCCAAGCATCTGCAGATCGCCGTTTCCACCGGCGGATTGGAAGGGAAGGGGCCTGAATCGAAGAAGGTTCCTGACCAGGCCTCGATTCACCGCACCTTCTTCCCGCACGAATCCATCAACGACTTCATCTTCGGCGTCATCGCCGAGGAGTTCGGCTTCCGCGGCTCCGTGCTCGTGCTTTCTGGCATGCTGCTGCTGCTGCTCCAGAGCGTCTTCGTCGCGTTTTGCGCCCGGGATCAGCTCGGGCGCTTGATCGTCATCGGCGTGGTCGCGATGTTCTTTGTCCACACGTTTCAAAATGCGGGCATGAACCTCGTCATGCTGCCGGTCATCGGCCTGCCCATGCCTTTTGTCAGCTACGGCGGAACCTTCGTCGTCGTGACCTTGTTCCTCATGGGCATGGTCCAGAGCGTCTGGGTGCACCGGAACATCTCCGCCGTGAAGAAGAAGCGCTCTGTCAATGGCCCCCGCCATGACGAAGATGAGGAGGAGTGATTCTCAAACCGCTTCACGATTCAGCCGCCCCGGCCAAACCAGGGCGGCCGTCATCAGCGAACTGAATCCTGAGACCCGCGAACGGCCTCACACAATCTCCCAGCCCTTGCGATAGTCACGGCGCACCATCTTGTCGGCAGTCTCGTTGTTCGGGATCTTCAAGGCGGGAGCGTCCCAGGTCAGCGACTCGTTCGGGAAGACACTGGCCAGGCAGCCGAGCAGCACCGCTTCCGTGAGCGGACCGGCGTAGTCGAAGTTGGCGCTGGGCTTCTTGTCGCCCTTCAGGCAGCAGTCGATGAAGTCGAACCAGTGATTGCGCGGCTCCAGCTTCGGATACTTGAAGCCCGTGAACTTGTCCTTCGGGAACAGCATCGGCGTGGAGCCGTGCGGGTGCAGCAGAACGCCGTCGGTGCCGAGGTAAATCGTGCCTTGGCCCGGGAACTTCGCCACATCACCGGCCAGCGCCATTACCTCGGCTGGCGGACGGGCATCGCCATCGGTCCAGGTGACCTTGATGCTCTCGCCTGCGGTGAACTTCGTGCCTTTGAAGGTGTATTCGACCACGGCATTGATCGCCCAGTTGTCCTTGTTCGGTGCTGGGCCACGTGACACGACGGAAATCGGAGCCGCGAGATCGAGGGAGCGAAACCAGCCGCTGAACATGTGGCAGCCCATGTCACCCAGCGTGCCGGTGCCGAAGTCACGACGCTTCCGCCACTGTCCGGGATGATCGTAGCCCTTGATGTAGCTGCGCTCGGAAGCCACGCCCAGCCACTTGTCCCAGTCGAGTTCGGCAGGGATCGGATCGCTCTTCTCCGGACGCGCCTCCATGTCCCCCCACTTCTTGTTCGAGAATGTGTGCGCCTCCTTCACCTTGCCGATGGTGCCCATCTGGATGAGCTCCACCGCGAGACGCTCGGAGAAATCGGAGGAAATCTGGATGCCCATCTGTGTCATCACGCCCTTGTCACGCGCACGCTCCACGAGCTGGCGGCACTCCCACAGGTTGTGCGCCAGCGGCTTCTGCCCATACACGTGCTTGCCCTTCGCGATGGCGGCGATGCCGATGCTGCCGTGCATGTGGTCCGGGGTGGACACGTTCACGCTGTCGATGTTGCCCGCCTCCTTCTCCAGCAGCTCACGCCAGTCCTGATAGACCTTGATGTCCGGCCACTTCTCCTGCGCCTTCTTGAAATTGCGCGTGTCCACATCGCACACAGCCACCAGTTCCCACATCGGATGGTTCGTGAGCTGGCTCATGTCCGCCCAGCTCATGCCGCTGCCGCCAAAGGCCGCGTGCCGCAGCTTGCCGTTCGGAGAGGCGGCCCGCATGCCGGTGGTGACCCACGGGGCGGCGAAAAGGGTGGCGGCGGACTGGCGGATGAAATGGCGGCGTGATTGCATGTGTTCGGGTGGGCGAGGTTGAGCGCGAAAATACGTTGCGCATGCCGCGCATCTTCCGTTTTCTCCATCGCAAATCCCATGAGCGATCTCCACGACCGACTGCAAGCCATCCACGAGCGAATCCATGCCGCCGCGACCCGCAGCGGACGTGATCCGGGCGCGATTGAACTGCTCGCCGTCTCGAAAACCTTTCCCGTCGAGGCCATTCGCGACGCCGTGGATGCCGGGCAGCTCGTCTTCGGCGAGAACAAGGTGCAGGAACTCCTCGCCAAAGCCCCGCAACTGCCATCCCACCTCCAATGGCATCTCATCGGCCATCTTCAGTCCAACAAGGTGCGCAAGATCCTGCCAGCCGTGAAATACATCCACAGCATCGGCTCGCTCGATCTCGCCCGCGATGTCGATCGCATCGCCGCCGAGCTCGGTTTGTATCCCAAAGTCTATCTGGAAGTCAATCTGGCCGCTGAGAGCAGCAAACACGGCTTCAGCCCCGCACCATTGCGCTCCACCCTGGAAGACCTCTACACACTGCGTCGCCTGGAGATCCAGGGCCTCATGTGCATCCCGCCCTTCGACCCCGATGCTGCCAAAAGCCGCCCTTACTTTGTGCAACTGCGCGAACTGCGTGACGAGCTCGAAAAAGCCGGCGGCGCCCCGCTGCCCCTGCTCAGCATGGGCATGAGCCACGACTTCGAAATCGCCATCGAGGAAGGCGCCACCATCGTCCGCGTCGGCAGCGCGATTTTTGGGGATCGTAAGGCCAGAAGCATCGCGGCTTGACCGTGGGGCCAGTCTTTTGACACTCACCGCCCTCATGAACCGCCTTCTGCTTCCCCTCCTTCTCGTCACCACCGTCTCCTTTGCTGCTGATCTGCCGAAGGTTCCTTCCAAGCCCATCGCGGTGAAGAAGGAGGTGCTGTTTGCGGATGATTTTCAGGGAGCCGAGCCGGCAAAGGTCTGGCACAAGGTGGTTCCGACGTTTGTGGTCGAGAACGGGGCGCTGAAGGGCACGCAGACGCGTGATGTGACGATCCCCGCGGCCGATGGGAAGCCGGAGATCCGGGCGCATGCCGCTGTTCATGGGCTGGAAATCCCCACTCAGGACAGCGTGGTGGAGTGCCGCATCAAGTTCGAGGGTGCCACGATGATCGATGTCGAGTTCGACGACCGCAAATTCACCGGCTGCCACTACGGCCACATCTGCCGTGCCCAGGTGCGGCTGAATGGCGTGACGATCATCGACGAGAAGGACGGCAACATGCGCAACGACATCTATGAGATGAAGAAGGACCCGGCGAAGAAGGCCGAGGTGGCGAAGCTGCTCGTCGGCCGTCAGGTGACCTATCCGGCGAAGCTGGAGACCGGGAAGTGGTACACGCTGGTGGTGGAAACCGTCGGTGACGCGATGCGCGTGACGATTGATGGCAAGCCGGCCGCCTATTTGAAGTCCTCCGGCATCGCCCATGCCACGAAATCCAAGATCGAACTCGGTGTGGCGGGCAAGGATGGCTACTTCGACGACATCAAGGTCTGGAACGCCGAGCCTGCGAAGCGCTAATTGCTTCCACCTCAAATTTTCGGAACGCGGACGGTGCTGATCACCGCCGAGCCGCTGATGGCATAAAGGAGGGTGAATGGATGCAGCAGCAGACCGCCGATGTGCCATTCGCCCAGCCAGAACTGCGGCCCGGTCCTCCCGGTGAAGTGCAGCGCGGCCAGCAGCAGCACGATGAACACGCTCGTGGGAATCGGCGTGCCTTCAAAATACCGCACCTTACCTGATTCATCCGAGAGTGCGTCCGCCGTTGCATTGAACCGGGCCAGGCGGCTGATGCCGCAGGCGACGAAATAGAGCAGCAGCACCACATCACCCGCGCCGCGCAGTCCCAGGGCGAAGCCAAGCGCTGCCGGTGCCAGTCCGAACGACACAACGTCGGCCAGCGAATCGAGATCGGCCCCGAGAAAGGACGAGCGCCTCCGCCAGCGTGCCACACGGCCGTCGGCGAAATCGAGAATCAGGGCAATCGGCAGCAGCGCCAGCGCCGTCACGATCCAGCGGCTCTCCAGCGTGACCAGATACTGCATGGCGGCCAGCACGGAGCCGGTGCCGCAGAAGCCGTTGCCCAAAGTCAGGAGGTCCGCCGCGACGAACGAACGGATCATCGAAAAAGGCCGTGGCAACGCGGTCACCACGTCCACAGGGTGCTCGCCGGGATGGTCTGGAGATGGAGACGATGTTTGCATGCAGAGCAATCGCTCCCGGGTCCGCCGGTGCTCCTGGCATTATGCGGAACTCTTGAAGGAAAACACGAGGGCCGGACTTTTCTTGGCATGGCAGGGTTTCATGAGCGATTGAGGAGACCTTCACGCCCGACCATGCCTGAACCCGTCCCCACCCAACGTGCCGACAAATGGCTGCATCACATCCGGGCGTTCAAGACACGTTCACTCGCCACACAGGCCTGCGCGAAGGGCAATGTGACGCTCGGCGGCCAGGTGGTGAAGGCCTCCCGCGATTTGAAGCCCGGTGACGTTTTGGAAGTCGTGCGCGGGGATCTGCGACTGCGCCTCAAGGTGCTCGCCTTTCCGCCGCAGCGCCTCGGTCCGCCACGGGTGCCGGAGTATTGCGACAACCAGACGCCCGACGAGTGGTATCAAAAAGCCAGCGAACTGCGGAAGGAGAAGGCGCTGATCACGCCGCACGAGCATGAAATGATCGCGAAGCCGGACAAGAAGCAGCTCCGCGAGCTGCGGAAGTTCTGGGAAGAGCAGGAGGGATGAGCCGGCCTTGATGCGTTGCTACCGATCCACCGGCCTGCCAGGCCGTGTTTGAACCTCTGCCGCTGAGCGGCAGCCGTCTCGTTGCCCGGCCTTTGAAGGCCGGGAGAGATGCGGGTGATCGCGTTGAGTCATGACCCGCGTCGCAGCGCGACGCCCGACCCCGTCCTCTCGACGCGCCAGGTTCGCGTGTCGCTCTGCGACACCGGATGCCTTGGGGCGTGCCGCCGTTGGCTGTTCCCGGCCTTGAAAGGCAAGGCTGCGGCACATTCGTCGCTCCGCGACTTCCAAACCGGTTTTCAAACACGGCCTGGCCCAGCAATCCATTCCACGGACGCGCCGCAGCGTCCTGCCGTCCAACAGCGAACCTTCCCAGCACGAACGCGGCGCATCCGCTCCCCGTTCCATCCTCCGTAGCAAGACTGCGAAGGATGAAAGCAAACTGCTGTCCGCATTAACGAAGAAGGCTCAGGGGGAAGGCGTCCGGGGTGCGGAAAAGAGTCGTCCGCAGCCAGGGTCTGGGGGGCATTCTAGAAAAAGAGTTTTCTGATGCCAAAGGAGGCTCCCCTGGCTCCAGAAAAGAGTTTTCCGAGCCCTCCGGACCTTATCCCTGCTACCCCACGCGCCCCTCTCCAACCTCGATCCCACGGTCGTTACTGTGACGTTTACCGCGCACCGAGAAGCTTTCCTGGTTTCATTTTCCGAGTAGCCACGGCCAATGCCATTGGTTGGCTCGTGGGTTCATTTGCTGCGCAGCCCGACGAAGGAGGAACCTTGTTTCGCTGCTTTTATTTTTTGTTCGGTTGGCACTAGTGGTTCGGAACGGCCAAGTCGAGGGGGGAAAAGCGGTGCCGTGGTGGTAAAAGAGGTGCATGGCC
>NZ_JACSRD010000270.1 GCF_014879935.1 Prosthecobacter sp. | reverse complement strand
GAATGACGAATGACGAATGACGAATGACGAATGACGAATGACGAATGACGAATGACGAATGACGAATGAAGCCCGAATGGCCGGATTTCGAAACCAGGTGATCGAGGCCTGCCGTCTGCCTTCATCATTCGGATTTCAGGGTTGATTCGACATTCGTCATTCTGCATTCGTCATTTCCCCTCATGCCCACTCTCGCCGACATCGGAGAAGACAACCTCATCCACCGCCTCATGCGCGGTGTGAAGCTCGATCGCGATGTCATTGCCGGTGCGGGCGATGACTGCGCCGTCGTGCGCAGCACGAAAAATGAGCACACGCTGCTCAAAACCGACGCGCTGGTGCAGGACGTGCATTTCACGCTCGAAACACCGCCGAAACTCATCGGGCGGAAGGCCATTGCACGAGTCGTGAGTGACTTCGCGGCCATGGGTGGCACGCCGCGGCATGCCATGATCACCTTGGTCGCTCCGCCGAGCATGGAGGTCGAGTTTCTTACCGACGTCTATCGCGGCATGAAGGCTATCGCGAAGGACTACGGCATCAATCTCGTCGGTGGCGAGACTTCACGCGGTCTGGTGCTCATGCTGTCGATTTCGATGACCGGCACCGTGCCGTCCAAGCGCTGGATGTCACGCAGCGAGGGCAAGGCGGGCGATGTGCTGCTCGTCACCGGCCGTCTCGGCGGCTCCATCAAGGGCAAGCACCTCAAGTTCACACCGCGTCTCGAAGAAGGCCGCTGGCTCTCCGAAAACGCGCATCCGCATGCCATGATGGACATCAGCGACGGTCTTGCGAAAGACCTGCCGCGCCTCGCTTTGGCCAGCGGCACGCATTTCCAGGTCAATGTGGCCTCGCTGCCCTGCAATCCCGGCTGCACCTTCGATCAGGCCTGGGGCGACGGCGAAGATTACGAACTGCTCCTCGCGGTGAATCCGCGCACGCTGCGTTCCTTGATGCGCAAATGGAACGACGCCTTTCCTAAATTGCCGCTCACGGTGATCGGCAAGCTTGTGCTGCCGGGGGAAGGCCGTCCGCCGGACTTCGAAAGCACCGGCTGGGATCACTTCGCGCTCAGCGCTGACGCATGATCACGCTGGCCACCGCCGACGACGCCCACACCTGGGGCACACAACTCGCGCCGACTCTCGCCCCGGGCGATGTGATCGCGTTGTGCGGCAATCTTGGCGCGGGGAAGACGCAGATCACGCGCGGCATCGTCGAGGGCATGCAATCGAAGGCCGAGGTGACGAGTCCGACCTTCACGCTGGTGCATGAATACCTCGACGGACGGCTGCCGGTCTTCCATTTCGACTTCTACCGCATGGAAAGCGCTGCGGAGGTCATCGGCATCGGCTGGGACGAGTTCTTGAGCGAACCGGGCGTCATCATCGTCGAGTGGGCCGACATGTTTCCCGATTTGATGCCGCCGAACACACGCTGGTTTCACATCGAAGCCTTGCCGGATGGCTCGCGACGTGTCACGGAAGGGCCGCTCGCTAAATGAAGCAGACTCTCCTCGCTCTCGATCTCTCCACCGCCCAAGGCAGCATCGCCGTTATGCGGGGCGATGACGTGCTGTTTGAGTCGGTTTTCCAGTCCGAGCGCTCGCACAATGCACAGGTCTTCGCGCCGTTGCGTGAGGCGCTCACCGCTGCGGGCAATGAACTGGCGGGAATCGTCATCGGCACCGGCCCGGGCTCCTACACCGGCGTCCGGATCGCGATTGCCGCGGCGCAAGGCGTCGGGCTGTCCCGCAGGGTGTGGTGCATCGGCTGGTCGTCGCTCACCGCGCCAGACATTGATGCGCCATCCAGTTATTCCGTCATCGGCGATGCTCGGCGGCAGAGTTTCTACCTGGCGAAGGTCGAAAACGGCAGGCTGCGGCCCGAGGTCGAGACGGTTTCGCCCGAAGTGGCCCGCGAGCGCGTTTCAGGCGGTGAGTGGCTGACGTTTGATGCCAAAGTGCCGCTCGGGTTGGAGCAGGTGTGCCTCGCCAAACCCTGCGCAAAACGTCTGGCGCAGAACGTCTTCCGATTGAGCGCTGATGAGATCGCCGGGCTTGCCACGCAGCCCTTGATTCCGCATTATCTGGCCGAGGCCTTCATCACTCAGGCCAAGCGTCCGTTTTCAACCACTCCACGCTGACCCTATGACTCCCGAACCCATCTCCAATCACGTTTCCGTCTGGGGCGAAGGCCCGATCTGGCACAAGGACCGGCTGCTTTACGTCGATATCGAGACGCACAAGATCATCGCCTTCACTCCGGCCACGGGTGAGGAGAAAATCTGGGATGTGGGCCAGCGCGTCGGCACCGTGGTCCCACGAGCGCAAGGCGGACTCGTTTGGGCAGGGGACAACGGCTTCTTCTTCCTCGATGAAGCGACGGGTGAAAGCACCCCGATTTCCGATCCCGAGCCAGACATGCCGGACAATCGCTTCAACGACGGCAAATGCGATCCTGCCGGGCGTTTGTGGGCCGGAACGATCTGCTTGAAGAAACGGCCTGAGGCCGCGCTCTACTGCCTGCGCACCGACCTGCGGCTGGAAAAGAAATTCGCACCCGTGACGAACTCGAACGGCATCATCTGGAGCCGCGACACGCGCACGATGTATTACATCGACACGCCGAGCAAAAAGGTGCGTGCCTTCGACTTCGACAACGCCGCAGGCGTCATCAGCAACGAGCGAGTGGTGTGGGACACCAGCGCAGACTCCTCCGTGCCCGACGGCATGACGATCGACAGCGAGGACCGGCTGTGGGTTGCTTTTTGCCATGGAGCGAAGGTGGTCTGCTACAATCCGACCTCGCAGAAGATCGAGATGCAGATCGATTTCCCGTGCATCGAAACCACCGCCTGCGCCTTCGGCGGTCCCGATTTGCGCGATCTGTACATCACCACCGGCATCAAGCCCGGTCTCGAAGAACCGCTGGCCGGGCGGTTGTTCGTCTGCCGCCCAGGAGCGAAAGGCCTGCCCTCGTTCGCCTTTGGCGGCTGATCCGGCTCAAAACAACTCCAACTGCCCGCCCGGATCACGCGGGCGGCGGAAGGCTTCAGCGCTGACTTGCGGGCGGCGGTGGAGCATGCCGGCGCGTTGGATGGAGACGCGGAACAGGGCGGCGATTTGGTCGGACCAGACGCCCACGCCTTTCAGGCGCTTGCCGAACTCGCCATGGGAAAGCGTTTTGCCCTGGGTTTCTTCAATGCGGCTCAGAATCTTGTCGCGCATGCCTGGAAAATGCAGGTCGAGCCACTCCCGGAAGACGTCCTTCACCGCGAAGGGCAGCCGCACGACGGTGTAACCGGCGAATTGCGCCCCGGCAGCCCGAGCGGCGTCAATGAGCGCAGGGATCTCCGAGTCGTTGAGGCCTGGGATGATCGGCGCGGTGGAGACACCAACGGGCACGCCGGCGTCGTTGAGGACGCGGATGGCCTCCAGCCGCATCTTGGGGGAGGACGCCCGCGGTTCCAGCTTGCTGGCGAGGGCGGGATCGAGCGTGGTGATGGAGATGTAGGCGGCCGTGGCGTGATGGCGGGCGAGTTCGGCGAGCAAATCGACATCGCGGGTGATCAGATGGTTCTTCGTGATCAAAACGACCGGATGGCGTGCCTCGGCGAGCACTTCCAGGCAGCCACGGGTGATGCGCAGTTTTTTCTCGATGGGTTGATACGGATCGGTGACGCCGCTGAGGGAGAGGCAGACGGGTTTGTAGCTCGGTTTGAGCAAGGCGGCCCGCAGCAGGGCAGGGGCGTCGTCTTTGACCATGATGCGGGACTCAAAGTCCACGCCGGCCGAAAAGCCGAGGTATTCGTGCGTCGGCCGGGCGTAGCAGTAGGCGCAGCCGTGCTCGCAGCCTCGGTAGGGGTTGAGGCTGGCCTCGAAGGGCAGGTCAGGGCTGCTGTGCTTGGAGATGATCGACGAGGAATGATCGCGGAAGAGCTTGGTCGCGACCTTTTGGGGCGACTCGCCCGGATCGTAGTCCACATGCAGCTCAGCAAAGCGCTGATCAGGATTGAACCCGGCGCCGCGTCCGCGAATGCCAGAGCCGTCCATGGCAGTGTCCTTTCGCCTCAGGCCGCCACGGCGGCTGGCTGCCGACGACGGGCGATGAACTCGTCCGCCAGCGCCACGTAAGCCATCGCTCCACGGCCGGAGGGCTCGTATTCGATGATGCTTTTGCCAAAGCTGGGGGCCTCACCCAGGCGGACGGTGCGGGGGATGATGGTCTGATAGACCGTCTCGGCAAAGTAATTGCGGACGTCGTTCACGACCTGGTTCGCCAGATTGGCCCGGCTGTCGTACATCGTCATGACGATGCCTTCGAGCAGGAGATTGGGGTTGGCCCCGCAATCCCGGATCTGCTGGGTGATGCTGACGATCTTCGAAAGACCCTCCAGGCCGAAATACTCGCACTGGATCGGCACCAGCAGCTCATCGGCGGCCGCCAGGGCACCGGTCATCAGCACCCCCAGGGAGGGCGGGGTGTCCAGGACGGCGTAATCGAAATGTCCGGAGGCCCGCAGCGGGGCCAGCACCTCGCGGAGACGGGCCATGTGGTTGCCGGACTGGGCCAGCTCGATTTCGCACCCGGCCAGTTCCTGGTGGGAGCGAATGATGGACAGGTTCGGCAAACGCGTGCTGCGGATGGCGTTTCGCGGGTCGTGGCCCTCGACGAGCGCTCCGTAAATGCTGCCGCCCTCTTCCTGCGCCAGCCCGAGGCCGCTGGTGGCGTTGGCCTGCGGATCGAGATCGACCAGCAACACCCGGACCCCGCGCTGGGCGAGACAGGCGGCGAGGTTCACGGCGGTGGTGGTCTTTCCGACCCCGCCTTTTTGATTGGAGATGGCAACGATCCGCATAGGCAGTTGGCGCTGGACTTTGGCGAGAAACGATGGGAGACGCCAGAAAGAAAATGGAGATCACAGAGAAATGGCTCAGTGAAATCGGCGGCTGGCAGGTCATGAAGGCCGCCCGTGGACTGGCGGACGCAGGCATGGCATCGGTCACCAGTGCGGAAGACGGCTTGCTTCGTGGGGTGGCCGGTGGCGGGAAGATGAAGTTCACCACCGGCCTGAAGATCCGCAGCCGCAGTGATGTGGAGAACCTCTGCACATGTCCTCACGCACGACGCAGCGGCCAGATTTGCGAACATGCGCTGGCGGTGGCGCTGATGCAGGTGCGGGCAAAAGCCGCCCCGCCACGTGGGGCCTCCTCAACGAGCGCCCCGGCCACGACTTCAGCCGGTTCTGCCCGCCCAACCGACCCGCCGAAAACTGGTTCAGCATCGCTGCCGCCGCCCCTGGCGACCATCCCCGGCCGTTTTTCGATCTATCTGCCCGAGACGGTGCTCCAGGGCCAGGCGAGGGAGCCATTCGGGGTGTTTGTGAAGTTCGAGGCGGGTGGCGAGTCTGAAACGTCGGCATTTGCGGGCTGGCTGGCCGCTCAGGGAATCAAGCAGCCGCAGAGTCTGCCTATTTCGCTGCGTGGCGAAGCCCTGAGCGCTTTTCTGGTCACTTTGGCCGATCATTCCCGAGTCTTCGCTGGGAAACCCAATGGCAAAGAAACCCGCCTGCAGGTGGCTGCGGAACCCGTCCGGCTGCCGCTGGTGGTCGAAACAGCCCCAGGCCACATGGTGCGGCTGAAACTGGGGGGGGATTCGCACCTTCCCATTTTGGGGGCCTGGTGGCTGTGTCGGGACACCCAGGTGCTTTTCCGGCAGCCGTCCAACCATCCCGAGCTGGCGGTGCTAGCACAAGAACTGCGGCAAAAGAGCGTTATTAAGCCGTTACATTGGCTGGCGCAGCAGGGCGAAGTTTTGGGGGAGTGTTTCCAACTTGATCTCAAGGGGGCCGATCTGGAGCACTTCCATGTTTCACCTGTTCCCTGTGAGTTCGAGGTGCACCTGGATGGTTCCTTGCAGAGCCTGGAGGTGCGCATATGGGCGCGTTACACTTCTCACAAGTGGCCAGTTTCACTGGAACCGCTAAAGGCTTCTCCCTTTCCCCTTCAGGATGAAAAGTCAGAGTTTGCTTTTTACGTCCAGAACAGAAACGAAGAATCCGCTCTTTTGCGCTATTTGGAGCTGATGGGCTTTCAATTTGTAACGCTAGATGTGTTGCAGATGAAACGTGAAGATAACATCCTCAAGTTCTATGCCTCTGATCTCGATCGGCTGCGGAAGAAGGTGAAAGTAGTGGAAGGTGAACGCTGGCGTAACGCTACTCGAGGGGTGCAGCGGATTGCTCCCCAGACGCGTTTTGTCACGGAAGGCGGGCGTGGCAGTGGCGACTGGCTGAACATGGAGTTTGCCTATGAGTCGGCCGATGGCTTCCGCTTGCCTCGTTCGGAAGTGTTGCGCCTGGTTCGCTCGGGTCAGCGAACGGTTCAGTCACGCGGTAAGCGTTACATTTTGGATGTTGAGGCGGTGGACGAGTTGGAGGAGTCTTTGAGTGACGTGCCGTTACAATTGACGCCAGAAGGCGCTCGCGTTCATGGCGCACATTCGGCTTACTTCGGCCTCAGCGAGAGTGAAGACCGGCAGAAGTCGGTGTCAGGCGATGAAATTCGGGGCCAGATCGGCGAACTGGCCGATTTGCTCCGCCCTTACCAGATGGAAGGCGTTTGCTGGATGACTACCCAGATTCTGCGGGGCCGTGGTGGCGTTCTGGCGGACGAAATGGGCCTTGGAAAGACCGTTCAGAGCATCGCTTTGGCCCGGTATCTCAAGCAGCAGAAGCCGGACGCCGGGCCGGTGCTGGTGGTGTGTCCGAAATCGCTGTTAGGGAACTGGCAGGCTGAGTTCGAGCGCTTCGCCCCGCACCTGAAAGTGCTGTTGGTGCAGGGGAGTGGCCGCGAAAAGGCTCTCAGCCAGATTTCCGCTCACGACGTGATATTGAGCTCTTATCAATTGGTTGTCAGGGATGTTGAGCATTACCAAGGTCTTCGATTCGGCCTCATTTTGCTCGATGAGGCGAGTTTCATACGCAATCCAGACACCGACGCCGCCAAGACTCTGCGCAGCCTGAAGGCCGACGGCCGCGTGGCCCTGACTGGAACGCCGCTGGAGAACGGTGTGCGCGACTTGTGGTCCATTTTCCAGTTCGCGCTGCCGGGCTATCTCGGAAACCAGAAATCCTTCCAAGAGCGCTTCGAGAGCCCGATCCAGGGTGGCTTGGACCTTCCGGCTGGCCGGGCGGCGGCTGTGAGGCTCCAGAAACTGACCCAGCCTTACTTCCTCCGCCGGACCAAACGGCAGGTGCTCAAGGATCTGCCGGAGAAGATCGAGCAGGTGCTCTGGTGCACACCCAGCGCGGCCCAGGCGGAGTTCTACCGCAAGGTGCTGGAGGAAGGCCGGGAGGAGATCAAGGCCGCCCGTCGCCGTTCCGGCCAGAATGGGGCCAAAATGACCATGTTCACGGTCCTGCTGCGTCTGCGGCAGGTCTGCTGCGATTTGCGGCTCACGGGCATCCGACCGGAGACCTTGACCGGGTTGGATGCGGACGATTTGTCCGGCAAGTGGGCGGCTTTGATGGATCAAACCGAGGCCGCACTCGCTTCCGGCGGCAAAACCCTCGTCTTCAGCCAGTTCGTTCAGTTCCTGCGCCTCATGCGGGAGCGGTTTGAGGGGCTGAAGCACCCACTGGCCTACCTCGACGGCAGCAGCCAGGACCGTTCCGCGCAGGTGGATCGTTTCCAGAAGGACCCGAACTGCCGGATCTTCCTCATCAGCCTCAAAGCCGGTGGCTACGGTCTGAACCTGACCGCTGCCGACAGCGTGATCCTGGCCGACCCGTGGTGGAATCCGGCGGTGGAAGCCCAAGCCATCGACCGTGCCCACCGAATCGGCCAGCAGAAGGTGGTGAATGCCTACCGGCTGGTCATGCGCGGGACGGTGGAGGAGCGCATCCTCAAACTTCAGGCGCAGAAACGCGGCTTGGTGGAGGCCACCCTGAACGACCAGGCCCCGCTGATGGAAGGACTCAGCGAGAACGAGCTCGAGTCGCTCATCGAGTAGCCCTGCGGCTCATTGCTTGAGTTTCTCGACGATGAACCCGAACAGGTCCGGCCAGCGCATGTGGCCGTAGTCGTTGTTGTAATTGATCTCGTGCTCGATGCCGACGGCTTTGAGTTTCTCGGCGATGCCTGCGCCGAAGTTCCCGCAGTGCGGCGGGTCCTTGTAGGGCTGGCCGAGATTCGGCGGGTTGTCGTAGAACAGCAGCACGGGCGGATCGTCCTTGCTGGCCAGGGCGTAGGGCGAAAAGCGTTCGATCCATGGCAGCAACGCGTCCCGTTTGGCCGCGAAGTCGGCCATGCCGGGCAGGCCGAAGGCATGGTTGCCATAAGTGTTGTTGGGAATCCACGCCTGCATCTGCCTCGGGTCCAGCGTGGTCTGCGGGACAAAGGCCATGACGCAGCGCAATCGGGTCGATTCGCGTGAAACGGGGTCGGCGCTGGCGGGATCGGCCATGTCAGGGGAAAAGGCGAGCCACAGAGCGGTGAAGCCGCCCGCCGAACCGCCGCAGCCGCCGATGCGGTCTTTGTCGATGCGCCATTCGGCCGCCTTGCTGCGGACGAACTGCAAGGCACGCGCCGAGTCATCCAGGCAGGCCTTCACGGGCGGGTCGATCTTTTCGGCCTGCGCGTCGGGGATGAAGCGGTAGTTGATTGAGGCCACGGAGATGCCGTTTTCGAGGCATTTGGCGAGAAAGTCGGGGTTCGCCTTGTCTCCCGTCATCCAGCCGCCGCCGTGGATGAAGAACAGCAGCGGTGTTTTCGGCTGATCGGACTGCGCTTGGTAAAAGTCGAGCTTCTGCCGCTCATGCGGGCCGTAGGCGATGTTCGCGTGCGTCGGTGACTGGGCCATGGCCGCACCCGCTGCCAGCAGGGGGATGGCGAGAAGGGCACGGCGGATGGAAAGCATCGGAGCGGCGGGCCTTTAAACCTCCAACTGGATGCCGAGCTCGATGACCTGCCGTGGTGGCAGGTCGAAGTAGCCCGTCGCGGGCCGCGAGATGCGGGACAGAATGACGAAGAGCTTCTTGCGCCACGGGGCCATTTTGCCCGGACCATTGGTCAGGAGCACCTCGCGGCTTTGGTAGAAGGTGATGGTGGCCTTCTTGACCTTCCCGCGCGTTTCCAGCGCCTCGCAAAGGTCTTCGAAAACAGCAGGCGATTCGGAGAATCCGTAGTGCAGCACCACGCGGAAGAAATCGTCGTGGAATTCCTCGACCTCGAAGCGCTCGTCCTCGGGAACGTGCGGCTTTTCCTCGAACCGGATCGTGAGCAGGACGACCTGCTTGTGCAGCGCCTTGTTGTGCTTCAGGTGATGCAGCAGCGCCAGCGGCAGGCCTTCGGCGGAGGCGGACATGAACACCGCCGTGCCGGGAACTCGGATGATGCGGTCTTTCTTGATCTCATCGACCAGGAAACTCACGGGCAGGCGGCCCCGCAGCATCGCTTGATAGAGGATCTGGCGGCCGTCCATCCAGGTCTTCATGATGATCCACATGCCGAGGCCGATCGCGAGCGGGAACCAGGCACCATCGACGAACTTCAGCAGGCTGCCGGAGACGTAGCCCAGCTCGAACACGAGGAAGATCACCGTCGGCAGCGCGGCCTTCCACAGCGCCCACTTCCACAGGTTCCGGGCCACCAGGAAGAACAGGATGCTCGTGAAGGTCATGTCCAGGGCTACGGACAGACCATAGGCCGCCGCGAGGTTCGAGGACGACTTGAAATTGAAGACCAGCGCCAGGCAGGCGATCATGAGCAGGTAATTCACCTGCGGCATGTAGATCTGGCCGCGCACGTCGGGATTCGTGTGGATGATCTTCAGTCGTGGCAGGTAGCCGAGCTGCACCGCCTGCTGCGTGAGCGAATAGACGCCCGTGATCATCGCCTGCGACGCGATGATGGTCGCCGCTGTCGCCAGCAGGATGACGGGGATCAGCGCCGGCTTCGGCACGAGGCTGAAAAAGTGATGGTAGTCCGGCTGCAGGGAGGCCTCGACATTCGAAAGCACCAGCGCTCCCTGGCCGAGGTAGTTGAGCATCAGCGCCGGCAGCACCAGCACATACCAGCTCTTCACCAGCGGCGGTCGGCCAAAGTGGCCGATGTCCGCATACATCGCCTCGCAGCCGGTCACCGCCAGCAACACCAGGCCCATCAGCACAAAGCTCTCGTGGCCGTGATGCAGCAGGAAGTTCACGCCGTGGTGCGGCAGCAGGGCGGAAAACACGCCCGGATAGGCTCCGATGTTGATGATCCCCAGGATCGCGAGCGTCGCGAACCACAGCACCATGATGGGACCAAAGGCCACGCCGATGCGCGCGGTGCCGTTCTTCTGCACCAGGAACAGCGCCAGGATGATCCCGGCGGAGATCGGCACCACGTAATGCGCCAGATCAGTGCCGAGCTGCGCATCCAGCAGCGCCAGGCCCTCGACGGCGGAGAGCACGGAGATCGCCGGGGTGATCATGCCATCACCATACAGCAGGCAGGCGCCAAAGATGCCGCCCAGCACCACGCCGGCGGTCGTCTGCGGCTTGAATCGCTTCGCGGAGCGGAACAGCGTCAGCAGCGCAAACATCCCGCCCTCCCCCTGGTTCGTCGCACGGGTGATGAAGCCCAGATACTTGAAGCACACCATCACCAGCAGGGACCAGAACATCAGCGACAGCGGCCCCAGCACGTCCAGCGGCACTCCGGGATGCGGACGGGCGTGGTTGAGGCTCTCGCGAAGCGCGTAAAGCGGACTTGTTCCGATGTCCCCGAAGACCACCCCCAACGCCACGAGCGCCAGGGTCCAACTGTTTGAGTTTTTATGTTCCGACATGAAGTGTCTGCGGGGATTCCCGGCAGCCCTGTTTGAATCAGGGACTCACGCCGATAACGAGGCGGGCAGGGGATGCAAGAGACAGTTCGGGCGGTTGCCCTGTGTGGATGAACACTGCCGGCCGGATCAATTCCCACCCAGTTTAGCCACATCGGCCGCTCCCAGAGCCCGGTCAAACACCGCGATCTCATCCACCCGGCCCTCCCAGCTCGAGTCCTGGTCGCTGCGTCCGCCGAAGAAGCATTCCCCCAGCGGCGTGAAGGCATCGATCCGGGCGCTCGTCTCGATTTCGAGCCCTCCATTGAGATACACGCGCACTTTCTCGCCATCACGCACCAGCGCGATGTGCTGCCACTGCCAGCGCGGGATCTCCGTCTTGCCGGCCGCGACCTCCGCCAGGTCCGATCCGCTGAAGAAGATCAGCTTCCCCGTGTGCCCGGCTTTGCCACCCACGCCCAGGTGATCGCCGAACACGCCGAGGCTGTGATCATGGCCGCGTGAGAAAAGCCAGCCGCTGATGTCGCGACCGTCGTTCGGCATGCCGTTCCAGCACCACATCGAAACGGTGTAATGATCGCCCAGGCTCTCCAGCCGGGTGCGAATCCTCGCGCCCACCAGATGCGGCGCACGATTGACCGCACCCTGCGCACAGAAATGGCCCGACTTCGGACCTTCGAGGTAATAGGCCACATCGCGTTCATAGGTCGCGTGGTGGCCGTGGGCGGTCGCATCCGCCGCCACCGGGCCGGTGAACTCATTCAGCCGCCAGTAGGCCAGCGGTTTCAGGGCCAGCACCGCCTTCGCCGCCTCGCCATCGCTCAGTTTCCACGCGTGGCGGGGCTTGCCGGAGACTTGTTCCAGCAGATCGATCGCCGCCGCCGTGATCTTCGGCTCCGCATTCACCTCCAGCCCGGCGGAACGCGCCGCCCAGGTGTTGTAGCCGCCCCACGCATGCATCTCCGGCGGCGGGATGTAACCATCGCCGCCGTTCGCCAGTTCGATGACCATCGTGTGGGGCAGGGGACTGGCCGCTTTGATCTTCAAACCAGTGATCGCATAGGTCTCGTTCGGCGTCGTGGCGATCCCGATCTCGCCGATACGCAGCGCCTGCACCACGATCTCCGTCTGCTGCTTCTCATGCAGCAGGATCTGCTCCCGCGCATACACCTCCGTCTGCGTCTTCGGCGAACGGTCACCCACCTCGGCCATCACGCGCTGCGCCCATTCCAGCCGCTGCTTGTCCGGCGTGCGATATTTCAAAGTCATGCGCTTCTCCGCCATCGCGATGGGCACGTCATCGCCATGCTTGATGCCAGCGTAGGCCTTCATCGCGATGTCCAGCAGCCCCTGCGTGTATTCGTCGATGGTGGGCTTCGGCCGGTCCTTCTCCGGCACCGTGTAATCCGTCCGGTAAATGTCGCCGCTGCACCCATGCGACATGATGCCCACCATCTGGCCCTGCGGATCGATGCGTTGCTTCAAGCCTTCCGAAAACAGGCCGAAGTAATCCGCGCTGATGTCCTTGTCGCCAAAGTAGTGCATCGAAAAATTCGCCAGCACCGCCAGCGGCCGGCCTTCCTTCGTTTGGATCGAGATCAGCGACAGATCCGGGTCCTCCGGCCCCGATTCGCCCACCGCGTCATCCCAGTTGCGGCCCGCATGCATGTTGGCGCGCACCGTCAGGTTGCCAAAGGGATCCTCCACCACCTTGTCCGGCCGGCGAATCCATTGCCGCAGCGCCGTGAACTCCGCCGCGTTCGCCTTCGCAAAACCAATCCGTGCCGGTTTCATCGCCGCCTGCGCCGCCACGATCGCCTCCACCAGTTTCTCCTTCAAAAACGGCACGTAATCCGGATCCGCATCCGTCCCGAGGCACCCCATCGACGCCGGAGCCGAATGCGCATGCGTGGCGGAGATCAGCAGGTGATCCGTGGCGATGCCCGTCTTCTCCGCGGCCGTCTTCTTCACCTCATCGAGCAATTCCCGGCCCATCATGCAACTGTCCGCCACCACGATGGCGATCCGCTCCTGGCCATCCGTCGCCACGATTGCGCGCGCATTCACCCGCGTGTTGATCTTGTCGATGTAGCGGCTCAGCATCCCGCCATTCACCAGCACCGGCAGTTTCGGCGGCGTGATGTCGATCACCGCCGCCCCCGCCTTGAATTCGGCACGCAGCGATGGAGCGATGAAAAGAACAGCGAGGGGCAGGAGTCGGCGGATCATGGCCGGAACATACGGACGACAGCCGCTCCTTCTTAGCTCTGCGAGCCCCGAACGACACGTCGTTCTTCGTCCCTCGTTCTTCATGAAAGCTGAAACTTGAAACGGCTCCACCGGCCTCCTCCACCACGAACCGAGAAC
>NZ_JACSRD010000010.1 GCF_014879935.1 Prosthecobacter sp. | reverse complement strand
AGCTTGTAGCATGCTCGACTATCCATCGCCTGCGCGCGCTTCACATTCTCCTTCAGGCCTGCATGGTGGAATGGGGAAGCACCCCAGAGCATGGAGCTGAAGCCATCAAGCTGCTTGGTTGCCATCCCGCGCCCTCTTCGGCATTTGCGAGGCCGAATCGCGTTGGGTTGTTCTACCGAATTCTTGCCGACAGCCGTTGGGTGGATAAGAAACCAGAAGACCTGAAAACGACGATATACAAGAAGCTTGAACAGGAATTGGGTATCAGCGACCTGAATTCAGACCCTAAACTCACCACACTGGTGGATGTTGTCTTGGGCGCCGACAATGAGAATGCCACCGTCCCATGGGAAACGGTCAAAACTGTGTTCAAGAAGCTAGATGAAGAACTGGTAACGTCTAGGCGCAACGGTTCATGATGAATGGCGAATGGGAAAGGCAGCGATCGGCGTTCAACCACGGATGGTTGAAGAACAGGCTTGTTACCTGCCTACTGAGGTGCAAGCGGGTTGCGAGTGGACTGGTTCAGGATGACATCGCGCAAGATGACCTGCTCGAACTGCTCAACGGCTGGGAACTGGCCCGGCTAGGAGCAGTACAGGTTCTGTCGGAAATGGAGTCCCGTGTTCATCATGCCGTCGTCCCGTCATCGAACGATTCCCTGGCGCTCGGGGAGTCCACCTGCCGCTACCTGCTGGAAGTCGATCGCCTACGCTGGCTTCAGCTTACGAATGCCGAGATGCTTGGCGAGGAAGCCTTGAGAGCCCTGGGTGATATCGACGATGAGATCATGCGGACTCGATTGTGGCTTCAGGACTCTGGCACGATGCCGGATTCCGAATTGCTAAGGAATCTCGAAGAACGCGCCCGTCGCTTGGGCGCACTGTTTTCGTCCATCACACTCTGCCAAGACTCCATAATCACTTCTGATGAACAGGTTTGACGATCAGGCCGACGCACTGCGTCGGCGCTATGCACAGGGCGATGATGGAATCAGCCGCCTGATTCTCCATTTTGTGGACCAAGTCGAGGTTATCTGTTCCGATGGTGATCACCTGGATCAATACAACCGCAGGCGCCACGAACTGCTCATGCAGATCAAGGTATTGGAGCTTGCCTATCTCAACCTCCATTCCCACGCCGAAATGCCAAGCGTATCTCTTGATCACTACAGCGATTTGGCGGGCATGCAAGTGCTGCGGGGGGTGTTTTCTCCCGAGTTTGCGACCGATAGCTATCAGTGGGCCAACTATATCGCTCGAAGAGGACTTGTCGATGGGAAATCGGTTCTTGAGATGGGTGCCGGGAGCGGAGTCATTTCCCTCTTTCTTCACCGAAATGCCACGCCCAGATCCATATGCGCCGTCGATGTGAACCGGTATGCGGTGGTCAATCTGCATACCAATGTCGATCAGTTTGGCATTGATCCGTCCCGGTTCGAAGTGATCGAGAGCGATCTTTTCAGTCTTGTTCCATCGAAAAGGCGTTTCGATGTGGTCCTGTGGGCCATGCCATGGATATTCAGTGACGAGCGGTTCGTGCGGCAGGTGCTGGAGGATTGCGACGACCCGTGCGAGAAAGTTCTGCTGCGCTCGATAATTGACCCGAGCGGGGAATCGGTGCGGAAGTTCATATCCGACGCAAGAAGTCGTTTAAGCCCACACGGAAAGGTTCTCTTGATTTCATCGGACTTCATTCCAAACGGGATGATCCGACGTCACGCCGAGGAGGAGGGTTATCTCTACCGGGAAACGGTCTTTGCAAAAAATGCCACAGTCGTAGAAGCAACTGGTATGGCTTTGGATCTTTACCATCTGGAACTGACGCTCCAATGAGCATCGCTTTGCCACGCCTCCTTATACTCGATGATCTTTTCGGAAGAGTCGGTCCCCAAGACCGGAATGCTGACCGCGAAAACCTCTGCGCGCATTTTCTATGGCAGGATGCTACCGGTGACGCGGCGGCCAGGGCCAGCCGGCAGAAAGTATTGAAACCGGTCGCCGAGGCGGTATTCTGTCGCGGCCAGACACCGGTCGAGTCCGATGTCGGCGCAGTGGTGGAAAACGACTTGGCCAGTACGCTGGGGCAAGTGCGTTCAGGCTGGAACGAGGTACTGGCGCTAGGCGAGCCACCTTGGGCGATGGTGTTGCTTGACCTCTGTTTCTACACAGGACGGGTTACCGAAGACAGCCACCAGCGTACACCAGGGATGCCGGAGGGCCGTCCAAGGGATGACAATCCGAATAGTTACTTCGGCCTGACCCTGCTGGATGCTATCCACCATGAATTCCCCGATCTCCCCATCTTCATCCTCTCCAGCAAGCCGCGCGAGGAAGT
>NZ_JACSRD010000011.1 GCF_014879935.1 Prosthecobacter sp. | reverse complement strand
ACAATCTGGCTGGCAGCGTCGTCGGACACGCCGCCGACCATGATTGACAATTTCCGAACTGCGGATGAGGATAAATCCCCACTCTTGAGCGGCTGACCTCCAAGGGTGGCAAGACCTCAATGCAATCCTGAACCACCTCAAGCCATGGCGCAGTCCTTTCCCTCCCTGGAAATTGGCCGGCTCTCCCATTCGTTGGAAGCGGCGGTGATCAGTATCGGCAGGGCGGATGACAACATGGTTGTTCTCGATGATGCGTCCGTTTCGGGTCACCACGCTGAGATCGAGCAAACCGAAAACGGCCTCGTTCTCCGCGATCTGGGATCGACGAACGGAACCAAGGTCAATGATTTGCCGGTCACTGAGGCTGTGCTCAACGATGGGGATACCATTTGCTTTGGTTCGATGAAAGCGGTTCTCCGCACAACTTGCCAATCGGAGTTTAGCGCCGCCAGGGAGACAGGCTTGATTGCGGATCACGTTCGGAGAGAACTAGATGAGCAACTGCAAGCCGGTCAAATCTCCCAGGCTGACTACAATCGTAAAATCGAAGTTCTGGAGGTTGCGGGAAAGATGATTCGGACCACACCGGGTCCTGATGATGCTATTGGCACGAGCGCGACACAAGCAGACCAGGGCATCGCTCCGCCACCACTGCCAGAGCCTGCCTCAACTGGGCGGCGATCATTTGCAATGCATGTGGCTACTGCCTTGGCTCGACTTGTGAAGTTCTGGAACGCGCTGCCGCTCCCTGAAGCTCGATACGTTTTGTTGATGCTCTGCCTGATGGTCTTGATCTACAAGACTCCACCATTTCTGGCTGGCCCAGCAGCCTTCGGATATATCTTTGGAGCCATTGCTTGCGTGTTGCCTTACGCCGTAGGGAGATTTCGCCGAAGCAGGCTCACGGGACGCAGTACGCTCACCTGCCTCCTCGGAGGAGCAATCTCGTTCGGCATCCTGGCACTGCCTGTTGCCATCTATTGGGTGGTTCAGATGTTCCGCGAAAAGCGGTCACCTGCCACTGCTTGATCCACACTCCCACACGACCATGAACTCTGAGCTAAAACTTGCATTGGATCAGCAACTGGTATCAGGCGTGCTCAGCCCCGAAGACTATCTGAACTCGGTCCGGGAGGCCCTAAATGGAGAGACTGATTCGGTCGGGGCATCTGCACAGACACGGCTTGGGCAACCAAACCCGCGCCCCAAGTATCGCATCCGGCCCTGGATGTGGGGAGTGGCTGTGCCCGTGCTTCTGCTGATTCGTTTTGGCCAGATGCCTCGCACTCCAGTCAGCTATGATCCATCACAGTATGCTTCAAGCAGTCGGCTTTCAGAGGGGGAATCTCCATCGGCACCTAACCGAGAAAGGCTGCGTGACTACTATGAACAAACTGGCCCGCGAGACATCTTCTCGATGCCGAGCCAACCACCCAGTCGCCCCAACGCTCCTCCGCAGCAACATGGCGGACAGTCAATGAGTCAGGAGGACGCCTTCGCGTTGGGGCTTATCATGTCGCCGCTTCTCCAGCAGCAACAGGCATACGCCCAGCAGCAAGAACTCGCGAGGCAGCAGCAAATGCTGCGCCAGCAAGCTGAGGCTCAACGCCAGCAACAAGCTGCGGAATGGGCTCAGCGATTTCAATCCGGGGGAATGCCAGATTACGCACGTCCTCGGAATTCAGCGCCGTCAGCACCGACCCAGACGCAGCAAATTGGAGGGCCATACGTTTATGTCTGCGACCGTTGCAGTTTGATGCAAACCTATTCAGTCCAACCGGCTGTTCCTCCGCGCTGTCCGAGAGAGAATGGATTCCTGCGGTTGCGGAGATAGGCGGGCAATTCCCTGTTCATCACTTAGCGCATATAGGCTCGGTCACAGGAGCTAGAACTGCTTTTACATGATCCAATATGTAAAAATTGCTGGGGGGGGGAGAATGAACCACCCTCGCAGGCAGCTCACTTGCCCCAGCAAACGAGCCCAAACCCACGTCGCGCCCACTTGGATCGTGAGAACTCCGACCATGGGATCTCCTTCTGCCCGGTGAGGTGGTTGACCAGCGGCAGCCCCTCACCAGCAATGAACACGCGATTGGGTTTCTTTCCGTATCCGTAGATCACCACCCAATGGTGTTCGTCGGCACGCGGCGTTCGGGTGAGGGTGATGATGGGATAGCCCTGGTCGATGGTGCTGACGATCTTCTCGAAATCGAGGTTGTGGCGCTGGCTGACACCAATCCGATTGGCGCGAAGACTGCGGACGAGCTGGCTGGCTTGCAGTCCCGTGTCGTAATCAGGGCTGCATTCCTCGAAGAACTTTTTCAATGAGGCACCGGGACGGAAGGTGTGGAGGATCATGGCTCC
>NZ_JACSRD010000080.1 GCF_014879935.1 Prosthecobacter sp. | reverse complement strand
TCCGTTATCCAACCCGTGAGTACAACTTCTTTCTCTCGCCTTTTGAGGTTTTAAAACACTGCCTAGTCGCGAAAGGTATCGGCTTCGGCTGCATGCACTATGGCGTGGAAGTGGTGGCCGATCAGGCGGGCAAGGAGTTCCAGGATTGGCTCGGCGGGCATTATGAGAACGCGTATTCCTGCAATCCGATCTGGGATGCGAACTACAGCGAATTCCCGCAACATCCGGTCGCCCGTGGCGTCAATCCATTCACGACGAAGGACGAATGGTATTTCCACATGCGCTTCCGCCCTGCTTTCGGCCACGGAGCGAAGGCCGCGGAAGATGGCGCGGCGAAGTTTGTGCCAGTCCTTGTCGCGACGCCGACGGATGCGACTCGTGACGGTCCGTATGTTTACCCAAAAGGTCCCTACCCGCACATCCAGGCGGAGAAAGGCAGCCCGGAGACGATGATGTGGACGATCGAGCGTGCGGATGGCGGACGCGGTTTTGGCTTCACTGGCGGCCATTTCCACGACAACTGGGGCAATGACAACGTGCGCAAGGCGGTGCTGAACGCGCTGCTGTGGGTCGCGAAAGTCGAAGTGCCGGAGAAAGGGCTCGAATCGACCGTCACGGCGGACGATTTGAAGCAGAATCTCGATCCCAAGCCGGCACCGAAGCCGAAGAATGCCGGACTGGAAACGCCCCGTGCCTTTCAACGCGTCGCCTCACGCTGATCAGAGGTATTTCTTCGTGAACATCACGCGCTGGAAGTAAGCCAGCCGGTCCTGGATGTTTTTGAGCATCAGTTGATGCTGGTCGATCATGGCGAACTTCGCCGGCTCGCTCAGTTTCATGTTTTCACACTGTGCGTAAACCTGGTCCACCGCGATCTTGATCTCCTTCATCTTGCGGGTGACGTCGTCGGTGATGCGGCTCTCCTGGATGGTGTTGCCGAGGATCTCCGCCTCGCGGGAGAGGTACTCCACGGTCTTCGGCAGAGCCGCGGCCCCCCCGACGAGGGAGCCGGTGTTGTTGTCCACCCTCGGCCGTCCTGCCAGATGCGGGCGGAGCGGCACCACGGACTGCGGCTCCGGCGGCAGGCCGCCATTGCGCGCATCAATGATGGTCGGCGTGATGAAGAGCATGAGGTTCTTGTGGTTCTTGCTCCGGCTCTTGTAGTTGAAGAGCCATTTGAGGCCCGGAATCTTGCTCAGGAACGGCACGCCTGCCTCGCCTTCGCGCTCACGAGCCTCATCCAGCCCGCCGACGGCCACCGTGTAGCCGGAATCGATCTCCACCGGGGCGCTGTAAACGCGCGAGGAGGCGATTGGATAAGGATTGCCGGAGATGACCTCGGTGCCGATGATGCTGGAGACGGTGACGGCGACGTTCAGCATGACTTTGTCTGACTGCATGCGCTTCGGGAGGATGTTCAACACGGTGCCGATAGGCAGGTAGGTGACCTGGGTGGTGGTGGTGGCCCCGACCGCGCCCGCGCTGGCGGTGGAGCTGGCATCGAGCACCGGCTGATTGACGACACTGCGGATGGCGACCTCACGATTGCTGAGGGTGACCATGCGCGGATAGGAGGTGGTGTTGGTCTCCTCGTCACGCATGATCGCACGCAGTTTGACGTTGAGGTCCTGGGCGCTGAGGATGCTCAGAGCGGGCCAGCCGAGCGTGGCTCCGACATTGTTCAAATCGACGCCGCTGAGCAGGGGGGCCAGATCGGTGCGAAAACCGCCCGTGGTCGGGGTCGAGGTGTATTCCACATTCACCGTCTGCTGGCCGGTGGCCGAATCGGTGACCGTCTCGGTCTTGTCAACGCGGCGGAAGTTGCCGTTTTCAAAAGTGCCGGTCCAGTCGATGCCGAATTCACGTTTCGGGTCACGCGAGGTCTCGATGAACTTCACTTCGATGGCGATGAGTGACTGCGGTTTGTCCGCCACCGCCAGATAACCCTGCACCCAGAGGTGCTGGAGACGGGTGGCGACGATGTAGAGCGTGTTCGAGTCAGACTTCCAGATGACCTTGGGCTTGCGCACGGAGCTGAGTTCGTTCGAATTCATCGCACGCGCGGCATTCTCGTCCTCCCCCAGGGCGCTGGCCAGGGCTCCCTGTCCGCCTGCTGCCTGATCTTCAGGCGGCAGACCGAGGAGGTCACGGATGTCATCGATCACCTCGCTCCGGCGCACGGAGAAGGTGGGGCTGACACCCTGCAGATTCAATCCTCCCGTGCCACCGCTGCTGCCGCCACCTCCGCCGCCCGAACGACCGGTGGAACCACCGCCCGATGCGCCAGCACTCAGACCGCCGTTGGAACTGACACGGTCCACATGTTCGAACGCATTGTGGAGGATCTCGTATGATCTTCCGATCAGTTCGCGGTCGTCCGCCGGCCGGATGTACCAGATGCCGTTGTCGGGAATGATGGCGAGCCCGTGGTTCTTGCAGAGCGTTTCGAGGACCTGGAAGGGGCTGGCTTTGATGGAGAAGGTGATGAGGCGCGTGCCCTCGGCGCTGTCGTCGGGCAGGGAAAAGAAGGAAATACCGGCATCGGTGGCCAGGAAGCGCAAGACATCACTCAACATCGCCTTGGAGAAATCATACTGCTGCGGTGCGGCAGATCGCAGCCGGGCCGCCTCAGCCTCATATTCCGGGGACAGCAGGTGCATGTCCGTCTGGTTGAATTGGGCGCACAGCGTCCCTGTGCAGCTCAGTAGAGCGAAGCAGAGAATAAGCTGGAGCCGGGCGATAAAATGGCGCATATTACGGAAATTATAACAGAAATGGAAAAACAAATCAAATGCCATTTAACACCTCTTTCTGCTGATTATTCGATCATGAGAAGCTTTGGCGGAATGGTGATTATGACCAAACCAATCTCGACCTGTTGCAATCCATAATTTCCATATCTTTGCCTTGAATTTAGGCTTCTTTTAATATTTACTATATCATCTATGATAATAGGTGAGCCATCGCCCCACGGTGCCGTAACACGCAGGAACGCCTGCCGTGCGGGGTTCTCGATGCTCGAACTCGTGGTCACGATCGCCATCATCGGCATCGTCGTCACCGTCGGCGTGGCACTTGTTACCGACGATTCAGGAGCTGCGAAGCTGGCGAAGCTTGAGTCTGACCTGGCGACGCTGAACCAGATGGTGGGGGTCTATGTCGCGGATGGCGGCAGTGTGGCAGGCCTGACCAGCCCGCAAGCGGTGATCGACAAGATGAAACGCATCCGGCCGCAGGCTGAATGGCAACGTCATGTGGGTGTCGCATCCGGACGCCTGATCGACACGCGTTTGCGTGCCCGGCTGACCTCACGCCCTGACAGTGACAACAGCCCGCGTGCTGTCTGGAACCGCATCAAGCAGCGCTTCGAGCTGACCCAAGGGTCGGGAACCGCCGTTTCGGAGTTTTATCTCGACGAAACCCTCGCCACGGCGGATTTCGGGTCCGAATCGCGCACGAGATCGGTCGTCGGCTTCAACACCGCCAGCAAAGGCTGGGTCTGGGGCGCCTCGGCGACTGATCCGAAGGCCAATTACCTCGATCCTCAAGGAATCGGCACGCCGACGGCCGCCAACGGCTTCAATCCCGATGAAACGGCCCCCACCACCGATGGTCCGCCGCCAGACGGTGAAGACGGCAGCGGCGGAGGTTCGGGGGGCGGCGATGGCGGTTCGACACCGCCGACGGTTTCGAAGCTGCCCACGCCGACCTTCACGCCCCCCGGCGGCACCTTCGCCTATGCCAGCTTTCCGAACTCGGTCACCATCAACCGCAACGGAGCCCTGCCGGAGGCCTCGAAGCTGATGTATCGCGTCAACGGCGGCGCGTGGACCGAATACGGCGGCAGCGCCATCCCGCTCACGCCAGCCATGATCCTGCAGGCGCAGAACGAAACCACCCGTCCGGCCGAATATTCATCCAGTTCCGTGGCCACACAGAGCTATTACCGCCTGACGAGCGGCTTCAGCGGCACTGGCGAGGCGAACTGGGGCAACGCCATCGGCGGCACCAACCTCGTCACAACGATTCAAAACGGCACCGAGACCTCCACCTTCAAACACGGCAACACCAAGCTGGACCTCGGCAACGGCGAATACCTCGACGCCGGCGTCGAAAACGTGCTGACCTTCACACGAGCCAGCTTTGACACCGTGACGCCAAACACCTGGTTCAAATTCGGCGAGCTGCAGATCCTCAACGGCACCACCTTCTACAACAGCGAGGCCACCGGCGTGACTTTGTCCGTCAATCTCACGCTGTCCGAACCCTCGCTCGATTTCACCACCCACATCGACCTGGGCCTCACCAGCACGGAGAACACCAGCGACCGCCTCGCCAGCGCTGACATCGTGCAGTTGAAAAATCCCACCACCGACGTGCGCGTCATCATCGACGGCGTCGAATACCGCCTGGAGCTCTCCTGGGCCACGCTTGATCCGGGCGCCGGCGTCGTGCAGGACGGCAAATTCCTCGTCTTTGAAGGCGCCACCGCGAGGGCGGAGCTGCGCGCCCGCTTCACCAGCAACCGCTAACACACCCACCTCATGGAAGACATTCACGAACGCAGTCAGCTCGGCTACCGGATGCTTCATCTGTCAAAGGACTCCGGCGTCAGTGACTTCTACATCACGCCATGGGAGGCGCTCACCTACAAGCGCAACGGCAAGCTGTTCTACGACTCCTTCATCTACCAGCCGGAGCGCCCGCTGGAGTTCACACCCGGGTGCGTGGACTACGCTCTGCAGCTCGGTCCGCGTCGTTATCGTGTGAACCGCATGGTCACGCGGGGGCGTCCCCGCTGGGTGCTGCGTCTGCTGCCGGAAAGCATTCCGGACATCAGTAAGCTCATGGTGCCGCCTCCGGCCATCAAGGCCTTCCTGGAGGCGAAAAACGGGCTGTTTCTCGTCTGTGGTGCCACCGGCTCCGGTAAATCGACCACGATTGCCTCGATGATCCTGGAACGTGCCAAACGCCGCCAGGAGCACGTGCTCACCTTCGAGGATCCGATCGAATTCGTTTACCCCTCAGGCATTCCATCGCTCGTGTCCCAACGCGAGATCGGCACCGACGAGCTCGACTTCAACAAATCCCTCCGAGCCGCCCTGCGTCAGGCGCCGGACGTGATTCTCGTGGGAGAAATTCGTGATGGCGAGACGGCGGAAATTGCCCTCCAGGCTGCGGAGACCGGTCACGTCGTCGTCGCCACGCTGCACACCTCCTCCGCCGCGCAGACGGTGCAGCGCTACCTCAAGCTCATCCCCAGCGACCGCATGGAGAACGCCATGCTCTCCTTCGCCGACTCCATCCGCGGCATTCTCTGCCAGCGCCTGCTGTTCGATGAAAACCGTGGCAAACGCTTTCCCATCCACGAGTTGCTGCTCCCATATGACTCCGTGTGCGGCATGATCCGCCGTGGCGAGTTCAAGAACCTGGACCAGGAGCTCGAAGCCGGCTTCACCCGCGGGATGGTCAGCTTCGAACGCTGCCTGAACATGCGCATGGCTGATGGCTGGAAGCCCGCCACCGCACGCAAGACCGGCTACACCGAGCATGAGGTGTATGACTTCCTTTCCAAAGAACAACTGACCTCCATTTATGCTGTTGGATGAAATCAAATCTGTCCTGAGCTTTGCCGCTTTCAAAGCCGACCCCGACGACTCCGCCGTGCCGTGGGGGAAGCGCTTCGAGTCGCGCAAATCGCTCCTTCTCAACGTCAGCCGTGGCGCCGTGAGCTGGCGTTCGGTGAACAAACGCGGCCGCTTCGAGGAAGGCGGCGTGCAGGATGGCGAACTGGCCGACGCCGCGCCCCAACGTGCCGAGGAATGGCGCGGCATGGTCGAAGGCGGCTGGTGCTCCGTCTCGGTGAACCACCGCTTCATCATCAGCCTCGAAAACAACCTCATGCGTGGTGACAACTGCGTCAGCCTGCTGCGCACCAACCCGCGTGCGGTGCTGGGCCCGAAGTACGACCGTGGCAAGCGCTACGCCATCTGTCATCACCCCGAGACCACCGCCAGCCTGCTGCTCGCCGTGGAGGAGTCGCTGGTGAAGGTGACCGAGGACGTCCTCAAAACGATCAATCTGAAGCCCGGACGCGTGTGCTGCGGCCTGTTTGCCATGCTGGAGCATGCGATCCTGAGCATCTTCCGCGCGAGCTCCGGTGGCACACCGCCGGACTTCGTGCTCATCGCCGCGTGTGAGGGCTCGCTCGCCGTGCTGGTGCAGCAGGAAGGCCAGTGGCGTGACATCCGCTGCCGCAGCGGCCTGGGGCCGGAGGCGGTGGAGACGGGGCTGCAGATCATCAGTCCGCTGCTGGCCAAGGTGCCGCAGGGAAGCCCGGTCTATTTCATCGGTGACGGCCACGACAACAAATTCCGCACCGAGCTCATGCTTCACCTCGAAAAAGTCGGCGCCGCCGACCTCACGCAGGATGACCTGCTGTGGACCATCATCGGAGAACATTGAAACCCACGCGCCATGACTGAGTACCTCTGCCACGACTTCAAAACACCGCGCACCGACACGTCGCGCCGGCTGCCCTCGTCATTCCGTGCCATTCCCGTGATCTTCTACGTGGCGCTCCTCGGCAGCGCCTACGTGATGGCCATGGACTACTTCCATTACAAGGCCGCCCTGAAACAGAAGATGGACGCCGAGGAGCGCCGCAAGCTCAGCGAATCGCAGCGCGACGCCTTCAACAGCGAAAAGGCGGAGCTCGAATCCGAGGCCACCAAGGCGGAAAAGGTCGCCGCATGGATGGAGGGCGCGCGCAACGTGCAGCCCATCGCCGTCAAGATCGCCCGTGCCGTGCAGAGCGACACGCGCATCACCCAGGTGGCGATCGAACGCAGCGAGCAGGTGCCGGCGAATCTGGCGCTGACGATCCATTTGAACGGATCGAAGGTCTCCACCGAACTGGCCGCCATCGAGGCCGCCATCGGGCAGCTCCTCTACCGCTCCTACTCGCCGCAGCAGAGCAAGAACGGCGATGTCGTCGAATACCACTCCACTCTCGTCCGCCAGGCCGAGTGATCCCGCACCTTTGCTTTTTCCGTCATGAATCCCAAACAACTCGCCTGCATCATCCTGCTGATGATCATCGGCGCGATGACCTACACCGCGCAGATCATCCACAACAAGGTGGCCAGCACCCGCGCCGAGGCCGAGGACGCCGAAAACGCGGCCACCAACGCAGAGAACGAGCGCTCCACCGCCGAGATCGCCACTGGAGTGTTCAAGGAGGAGACCGAGGAGGTGCGCCGCTTTCTGCGCGCCTGGATGCCGGCCCTCGACCGCGTGCAGACGCAGCAGGAGGCGGAGCAGACCATCCAGCTCAGCCTGCGCGAGCGTGGCATCAACCTCATCCGTTCCCTCAAGACCGAGCTCAAAAACAGCTCCGGGAACAAGATCATACCCAAATCGCTGCTCACCACCCTTACCATCGAGGAGGAATACGCGAAGGTGCTCAACTGGCTGGGCGACATCGAGCGCCGCATGCCCACCGCGCGCATGAAGGTCGTGCAGATCACCGGCGGCAGCACCGGCCACCAATTGAAGATGGAGGTGTCCTTTGAGACACCGATCTTCGACCTCGCCGCCGCCGACGCGGAGAAAAACAAGGCCAAAGCCGCCAAGGACAAGGCCAAGAAATCCTAGCCCATGAACCGACTTCACCGATTCATCATCCTGATGCTGAGCCTGGGCTTCGCGGCCCAGACGGCCTCCCTTCGCGGCCAGGAGGCGGCCGAGGGCGAGGACGCGGGCCAGCGCGTGCAATACCAACTCGTGCTGCCGGACGAGAAAACGCCCGAGACGGTCAAACCGGAGGAGCACAACCCCTTTGAATCCGAGTCCGAGGCCATGAGCCGCACCTCTCCCGGCGACACGGAGGAAAACCGCGTCCGTGACAAACTGCTCAAGCTGCCGGTCGTCGGCGTCCGCCGCATGACTGATGGTTCGATGCGTGTGCTGCTCGGAAACATCAGCCTGGAGATCGGAAAGGCCGTGCCAGCCGTGCTGCCAGACCAGATGGTCGAGCTGAAGGTCAAAAACATCACCACCGACCATGTCGAGCTGGCCTGGCAGGAAAAACGCGCCACGGGCCTGCCGCCGAAGCTCATGATCATCCCCATCAACATCGCCCCGAAGGTGCGCTACAAGATGCTGGGCCAGGGAGAGGAAGAAACACAGGACAAAGGCCCCGATGCCATCATGGACATGGCATTGCATGCCGGCCAGCGCACCCAGCCCGGCATGCCGAAGGCCCCCGCCACCGCTGAAGCGGCCCCGCCACGCGCAGGAAAGGTGATCGATGACGAATCCCCCCCTTCCTTGCCCGCTCCATCGCCGCTGGATGCCTTCGCACCGACGCCTGTCACTCCCGCTCCAGTTCAGGCCGCCACACCGCCGCCGCAGCAGACAGCACCGGCGCAGAATGCGGCACCTGCGCCCCCGGCTGACGCCAGTCCGCCTCCATCTCCCGCCGTCGAGTCCATGGTGCGCATGCTCTTCGGCAATCCAACGCCCGCGCCCAAATGAACCGCCGCGTCCATCAGCCAGGAGGCTTCACCTCCGTGGAACTCCTGCTGGTGCTCGCGCTTTCCGCCGTGATCCTCGGCGGTGCCGTGGTTTCCTACGGCACCATTGTGCGCAGCCAGCCCAGTGTTTCCTCGGTGGTGACCGTGCCGCTCGGCAATGTCCGCATCCTGAACTTCTTCGGCGTCACCGCCTCCACGCGCAATGTGGCCATGGCGCCGCAATACGGGGCGCTTTCCCAGGCGGAGGAGCTGCGGGAGCAGTTCATGACGGACACGATCAGCGCCACGGCCGTCTTCTGCCTGCCGCGGGATGGCGTGAACACCTGGCGGCCTGCCATCATCGCCTTCAACCCCGCCCTGCATGACGAGATCGACACGCCGCAGAAGTTCCGCGAGCACATCGTCAACAACCTCGGCATCTCCGCCTCGCTTTATCGCGATTACCGCAATCCGCTGAATGACCGCACGGCCGTGCCGCAGAATGCCAGCATTTTCGTCCTCGGTTACAGCAAGTACTCCGGTTATCTCAAAGTCAGCGCCATCTATGACATTGATGTGATCCGCTTCACCGGCTCCACCGAGCCCAATGGCATCTACGCATCAGTGAAGCGCTACGCCGACTCCGCCACGACCACCACGCCCTCCACCCTGGCCTACATGGGCGGCTACGAGGTGTTTTTTCCGCCCTCCGTGCCGAATCCGACCAATGTGACGCAGTGGTCCAACGATGGTTTCACGCCGCTGTTTATCACCTTCGAGCGCTCCACGCGTCTCGCCTTGCGCGAAACGCCCTCCACCATCGAGCGCTTCAAACGAGCAGCCGAGCGGCCCTTCTATTTCGTCTGGTGGCCTGATCCCGTCGCGCGCCACCTCGGACCCGTGGCGAACACGTTCGCCTCCAGCGACCCGCGCCAGGCCTACAACCACATGGCCGGCCGTTCCGCTTTCATGTTCACCGTCCCCATGTTCCCAGCACTCTAGTTCAAAGCCCCACCACTCCAGTCATCCACCACTCCAGCATCTAGCCTCCCGCCCATCCCGCATGCACCACCTCCGTCCCCAGCATCCGCACCGCACCGGCGCCCTCATGGCCGCGGCGTTGATGCTCATGATCGTGAGCGGCATTTTCATCTCATCATGGGTGACGCTGATGAGCACGCGGGCCACGCAGGTCAGTTACCTGGAGGATGTCTGCCGCCGCCGCATCGGCGTGGAGACTTCCCGCCTTCTCGGCTGGCAATGCGCGACGGACAAGGCCTTCGATCCGAATGGTTCGCTCGCTTCTGACGAGGACGTGGTGCTCGGCAGCGACATCGGCGGCTTCAACACCGTCAACGGCTGGAGCGGCCTCAATGTCTATACCTCCGCCAGCACCGCAGGCGGCATGAGCACGGTGTTTCCTTTCAACCACAACGGCCTGCGCCCCGGTGCGTCCTACATCACGGTTGAGCAGTTCGCGCGGCCCTCCGCCGCCGTGGCCGGGAACATCGACAGCTACAACGCCTGGCAGTTTCTCAAGACGATGCCGCCCGTGCTCAATGGCGACGTGTTCTGCATCTATCGCAAGCCCGATGGCGTCGTGACCGAGCTCGACGTGTATCGCAATCTCGTCACCGGCAGCGCCGGTCACCATGCGAACTGGATCGTGCAGGGCCGCACCGTCGTGCGTCATCCGCCGTCCTTTTTCGTCAGCAGCACGCCCAGCCCGCTGCAACTGCCCTTCCGCACAAAGTCGCTCTACATCCAGTCCACCTCCGCCGCTGAGCCGCCCACGCTGCCCTATCCCGTCTATGGCACCGATCTGGATGGCGATGCCTTGCTGCCCTCGAATCTCCCCGTCGTTCCCAGCACCACCGGTCCCGTCGGCGGCACCGATGAGCGCAAGCACCTCGGCTACCTCAAAGTGGTGCGCAACGACGACAATCCCGACAACTCCCTGTGGCACTTTCAAGATCGTGAGGCCGCCGCCGGCCGCACCGCCACCGTCACCATCGATGTGGCGGGCGTTTTCAACTCCGCCACCGAGGCCTACTGGATCTCGGAGCAGAAGACGCCCACCTACACGCCGCCCGGCTGGCCTTCCGGCTACGATGACAAGCTCCGCGTGCTCTTCATCAAGCTCGACAGCCAGTATCTCAAGAACATGCGCATCTACGGCGTCGTGGACCAGATCATCTTCGTCGGACAGAGCAATGCCACCACCTTTGCCAACGCCGCCACGATGAAGCCGGTGATCATCACCGTGATGCCGAACGGCTCCAAAGGCCGCTGGGTGCGCGACATCCGCTTCGAGCGTGAGAACAACCGCCGCCACGTCCTGGCCTTCCAGGACGACAATGGACGCCCGGTGGAGTTCTCCTGGGTGAACAATCCCATCAGCGGCAGCCAGTTCCGCTGGCGCTGCGTGCTGGTGAACGAATACCAGAGCATCATGTTCAACATGCCCTCCACGCTGACCCAGAGCGTGCGCTGGATCGGCGGCGTCATGACGAACTGGACAGTCAAACGCCGTGCCGCCGGCGGCACGAACCCCAGCCGTCTCATGTTCACCGGCGACAGCGATCCGGACGTGCCCGCCGCGACGAACACCGGCCCCGCCTTCGCCACCTTCCTGCCCCGCGACGCGTGGCTGGAGTCCTACTTCCTCCCCGTGACACCGCCGTGAACCTGCGCCCTCACATGCGCCGCGCACGCCGTGCGGCCTACACGCTCGTCGAAGTCCTCGCCGCCGGTGCCATCGTGTCGATCGGAACCACGGCCATGGTCTCGCTCTCCTCCACGCTCATGCTGCAGGAGGAGCTGGCCAATCGCGTCGCTGTCACACGCAATTATCAGGAGAACATGGTCCGCCTGTGGCAACTGGGCCTCTCGGATGTGCAGATCGCCGCGCTCATGCCTTCACAGGCGCAGAATGCCGTCCTGCAGCAGGCGATCTACGGCACGCCCACGCTCGTGGAGGATGGTGTCACCACCATCAATGGCGTTTCGATGGACACCGCTCGTTGCACCGCCGTCGTGAACATTTCCCAGACGCCTGGCGCCGAGACGGCGGGTGCTTCCTTCACCCTCACCGCCTGCCGGCCCAGTCTGCTCGCCGACCTGCGCACCCCGGCGCCCTGAAGTCATCCACCGAGACCGCCTCCCATGCTCAAGAAAGTCAAAATCACCAACGTCCACTCCGGCAAGTCCTCCGAGGCCCTGGTGGACACCGACACCGACGAAAAAGCCCTGGTGGGAGCCGGCGTGGCGCCGAACGAGACCACCACGATCCACACGATCACCGGCGTCGATGAAAAGCTGCACCGCCTCACCAGCCCGAAGCCGAACACGGAGGACAGCGCCGCGTTCTTTGCCGGTCTCGGCCGCTGCTTGGAGCGCAACATCTCCCTGACCAAGTCCCTGCTGCTCCAGACCAACCGCGTCAAATCCGCGGTGTACAAAGGCATGATCGCGGAGGTGATCCATGCCATCTCCATGGGCGACAAGTTCAGCGATGCCATCTCCAAGTTCCCCAGGCTGTTCCCGGATGACATGCTCTCCCTCATCGTCGCCGGTGAGGAGGCGGGCCAGCTCGCCAAAGTCTGCCGACGCATCGCCATCTCGCAGAAAAAGTCGTCCAAGGTCATCAAGAAGCTCAAAGGCGGCCTGATCTATCCGGCGGTCGTCATCGTGCTCGGCGTCGTCGTCGTCATTGTCATGAGCTTCACCCTCGTGCCCGCCATGGCGAAGCTCTTCGCCTCCTTCAAGACGGACCTCCCCCTCGGCACGAAGATCCTCATCGCCCTCTCCGATCTCTTCATTCACAAGCCCTACATGGCCATCCTGCCGTTCGTCGGGCTCTACTTCTTCTTTTCCAACTGGGGGAAGATCAGCTCCCTCCGGCCGGTGCAGGATCTCTTCCTCAAACTGCCCGCCATCGGCGTCATCGTGCGCAAATCCGCCGCCGCCACCGGCTTCCGCACGCTTTCCATGCTCACGGAGTCGAATGTGCGTCTCTCCTCGGCGCTGGACATCACCGCGCAGGCGAGCTGGCACTACCATTACAAGGAGCTCTTCATCCGCCTGCGTGAACACATCGCCGTCGGCCGCACTTTGCACGAGGCCTTCCTCATGGAGGCCCACTGGCTCGGCCCGGACGCGCGCAATCTCTGCGGCCTCATCGAACTCGCCTCCGAAACCGGCTCCGGCACCGAAATGCTCGCCGAAATCGCCGACGACTACGAGGAGGAGCTCGACAACCTCGCCGCCACTCTCGACAAGATGATCGAACCTCTCACCATGCTCATCCTGGGTGTCATGGTCGGCTTCCTCATCTATGCCATCTACGGTCCGATGTTCAGCCTCGGGGATGTCATCCTGAAGAAGAAGTAAGCCGCGCTCCAGCCGCCGTTTTCCAGGAAGTGCGGGCCGCTCCTGCCCGCCTTCCCGCCACGGTGCCGACGCCGGAATCAGGCATCTGGCGCGGCCACGCCCTTCGATACCTCTCATGACAGCCCGTCCACCGTCATGATCGAACGTCTCGACAGCGCCAGCCCCAACGTCCTCGGCTTCAAACTCAGCGGCAAGCTGCACGACGCCGACTACCGCCTGTTCGTTCCGGCGGTGGACGCCGCCATCGCCGCCCACGGCAAAGTCCGCATCCTCGCCCAGTTCGACGACTTCCACGGCTGGGACCTCACCGCCCTGTGGGACGACATCAAATTCGCCACCAACCACTGCAACAAGGTCGAGCGCATCGCCGTCGTCGGGGACAGCTCCTGGGAGAAATGGATGACGAAGATCTGCGTGCCCTTCACCCTCGCCGACATCCGC
>NZ_JACSRD010000268.1 GCF_014879935.1 Prosthecobacter sp. | reverse complement strand
CGCGCCATTGCTGGCGGTGGGAGTGCCGCTGATGACGCCAGTGCTGGCGTTGAGGGCGAGTCCGGCCGGCAGTGTGCCGCTGGTCACCGTCCAGCCGCTGTAAGGCGTTTTCCCGCCGCTGGCGGTCATGGTCTGCGTGTAGGCGATGCCGAGGGTGCCGTTCGCGGCCGAGGTGGGGGAAACCGACATCGCCGGGCAGACCGGAGTCACGTTGAAAGTCCGGGTGCCCACGCAACCGGCCACATCCGAGGCGCGGATGGTGAAACTGGTCGCCGTGGCGCTGGTCGCCGTGCCTGTGATGATGCCGGTGGTGCTGCCGAGCGCGAGTCCCACGGGCAGCGTGCCATTGCTCACTGACCACGTGATGGTGCCGTTTCCTCCCGTCTGCGTCAGGGTCTGCGAATAGGCGGTGCCCACCGTCGGCGTGGTCAGGGTGGCCGGATTCACCGTGACGGTCGGGCAGGCGATGGTGACGGTGTGATCCTCCACCTCGCCATTGCCATCCGCCCCATCCAGCCCGGGGCTGCTGACGGATGTCAGCCGCACACGGACACCCGCAGTTCCAGGGCTGGCCGCGGCAGGAACGTTGAATGAGAGGCTGCGGTTGGAGTTCGACGTGGCGGTGGCGATGGCGACATTTGCGGCGACCTGCTCGCCAGAGTCGGTGATGACACCGTTGCGGTTGAAGTCGATCCACGCGTTGAGATACGCTGTGGCGCCACTGGTGTTGGTGACATTGACCGTCATGCTGCCCGTGGTGCCGGTGACCAGGCTGGCAGGGAGTGTCACACCATCTTCGTCATCTGCACCGGTGGTGTCGTCACCGGTGGCCGTGGCGTCGGTGGTGGCCGTGGCTTCCACGTCGGTCAGGGCACCGATGCGGAGGTTGGCGTTCACTGTGCTGCTGGCAGACGGGAAGGAGCTGTGGTCCCCGAAGTCGGTGGTGGCCACGGTGCAGGAACCGGCGAGCATGAGGTTGTCCACCCAGGTGCCCGGGCTGCCCCAGTGGACGAATTCAAGCAGGAAGGTCTTGCCGGCGAGCGCCGCGCCAGAGGGAACCGCGGTTCCATTGACAAAAGGCATGTCAAAACTGGTCCACGAGGCGTGGTAAGTGGTCACCGTGTTCGTCCAGGCGGTGCGGTAGGCTGTGCCGTCATGCCAGGTGAGGAAGAAACGCGCGAAGGCGTTGTTCGTGCTCGGGCAGATGTCAGCCAGCACGTTGCCGATGGTGCCCGTGGTGCCGGGAGCGAAGGTGATCGTGGTGTAAAGCGTCTTCGTCACCGGTGTGAGGCTCGTGCGGGCGGCCTCCAGCGCTGTGTTGTAGGTGGTGGAGGTTCCCGTCATGTTCAGGAACTTCGTCCCCGTTCGCATGGGCGGCAGATAGGTGCTGGCGGTTTCCTGATTGATCGTCAGCCCGTTCGAGCCGGTGGCGGGCAGCAATTGCGAGGTGCTGGTGATGGCGGTGTTCTTCACCGCCGGATTCATCGGTGTGGAGCCGGATTCGGAGGTGAACTCCAGCAGCGTGGCCGGATTTGGCACGGCACGCAGGCCGATGTCGATGGTGTTCTCAATGTTCGTGCTGCCGGAGGAGCCAGGCTCCTGGTTGTTCGCCAGCGTGAAGTCCTGGCTGTAGATCGCTGTCCCCGGCCTGCCCGATTGATCTCCGTTGTTGTCATTGTCCCCACCATTGTCGGCCGTGTCCACGGGGCCGCTGGAATACGGATAGCCCGCAGGCGGTGTCGTGATCTCCACATAGTAGCCGGAACCTGGCGGAGCGGTGAAGCTGTACAGGCCTCCACCGGCCGTGGTCGTCGTTCCTTTCAACGTGCTGCCCTGGTAGAGCTTCACGGTGACACCATCGATGCCGGATTCTGCCGCATCTTTGACCCCGTTCTGGTTCACGTCGTTCCACACGAGGTTTCCGACCGTCAGGTTCTCCTGGATCGTCAGGACATGATCCTCCACCTCTCCAGTGCCATCAGTGCCGTCCGCGCCGGGACTGCTGACAGAGGTCAGACGCACGCGCACCCCGGCCGCGCCTGCTGTGGCGGTGCCGGGAACGGTGAAACTCACGGTTTTGTTCGAATTCGAGGTGCCCGTGGCGATGGCTGTGTTCGTGGCCACCTGCTCACCGATGTCGGTGAGGGTGCCGTTGCGGTTGAAGTCGATCCACGCGTTGAGATACGCGGTGGCGCCACTGGTGTTGGTGACATTCACCGTCATGCTTCCCGTCGTGCCTGTCACGATGCTGGCAGGGAGTGTCACACCGTCCTCGTCATCCGTTCCGGTGGTGTCGTCACCCGTGGCCGTGCTGTTCGTGGTGGCGGCGGCCTCGGCGTCCACCGCAGCACCGATGCGCAGCTTGGTATTGGCCGTGCTGCTGGCGGAAGGGAAGCTGGAGTGGTCGCTGAAATCGAGCGTCGCCGGCGGCCGGAAGCCGAAGTCGATGGTCATGTCACCGTACGAGTCGGCGGCGTCATCCAGAGTGTTGAAGGCACCCGTCTCCTTGCCGCTCGACAGCGGTTCCGTGCCTGCGCCGAGGGCAAAATCGGGGCTCACAATGCCATTGGTGGCCGGCGTGGCATCATCCACGCCTTTTTCAGAGGCGTCGTCGTCCGCGGCGGAGCCTGCGGCCACGTTGGGATTGCCGTTTCCGGCGGAGGACACCTTGTTGTACAACGGCCCGGCGATGGCTCCGCCTGACCACCATGAGGGAGTCGTGGCAGCGAAGTTATACGGGTCCACCTGCACGAAGTAGTTGCCCGGGGCCATGCCGGCGAAGAAATAGCGGCCCCCGCTGGTGGTGTAGGCGTCTCCCACCCAGATTGGGGAGCCGCTGGCCGGACGGCGGTAGAGATGCATCAACACATTGTCGATGCCCGTTTCGGCAGCGTCCTTGAGGCCGTTGTTGTTCGTGTCATTAAACACCAGATTCCCCACCATGCCGGTGGTTTGCACGCAGGACTGTGTCAGGCGCACGTTGTCGATGAGCAGCTTCCCGGAGCTGCCGCCAGCCGTGATGAAAACCGTGAGGTAGTTCTGCCCTGCAGGCGGTGGAGGAAGCACGAGCTTGTAGCGGCAGCGACGCCAGTCGAGCGAGTTCCAGGTGGAGTACGGACGGGGATTGGTCAGGAAGTCCCCCGTCTTGGGCTCCTGGAAGTCCGAGAATGAGCCGATCAGCGTGCTCGTGCTCCAGGTGGAGTTCGTGTAGTAGAAGTCGGCGTAGATCTGGCAGTTGTTGCCCGCAGGGGGCGTGTTCGGGGCGGAGGCATCGAACGGCACCCAGTCAAACATGAGGGTGTAGGTGTTCCCGGCGGTCAGTTGCGTGAAGCCGGAGACGACGCTGCCCACAGTGAACTGCTGGCCGACGCACTGGCCCACACGGTCCAGATACACGAAGCGGCTGCCATCAGTGGCACGCGTGCTGTCATTCACATACGAGCCGGAATCGAAGGTCCAGTTGGCGATGTCCGTGTTTGCCTGGGTGGTGCGGGTCTTCGCGATGGCCGAACCGCCGCTGGGGAAGGTGTTGGTGAAGGTCAGGTTGCTGGGATTGGCCGTCTCAAAGCTGCCGTTGGCCAGCAAATTCGTCTGCGTGCAGATGGCGAAGCCGAAGTCCTGCGTGAGGTCGGCGTTCGCATCCGCTGGAATGGGGGCCACGCCGTTGTCCCAGCCGCTGTCCTGCCCGGTCTCGTTGGTGGTCGGCTCACTGCCGGCGGTGAGCGTGAAATTCGGCGTGCGGATGCCGTTGGTGGCTGGAGCGGCGTCGTCGATGCCGTTTTCATCCCAGTCGTCATCGCGACCGTTGTCCGCGCCGTTGCCCAGCAGGGAAACGCGGCCAAAAAGTGGCTCGCCGGACGCGAATTCACTCGCCGGAATCTTCAGGTAGTAAGTGCCCGCGACGGTGGTGATGTGATACAACCCGGCGGCATCCGTGATGTCAGTGCCGACGACGACATTCGACGTGTTCAGGAGCTGCACGGTCACACCATCCACGCCTTCACCGGTGTCAAAGCGGCCGTTGTCGTTCGCATCCACCCACACGAGGTTCCCTGCGGCCACATTCCCCACGACGGTCGTCGTGTAGTCCTCGACCTCGCCGCTTCCGTCCGCCCCGTCCGGTCCCGGGCTGCTGGTGGACGTCAGACGCACTCGCACGCCTGCTGTGCCGAGGGTGGCCGCCGCAGGGACCGTGAAGCTGACCGTGCGGTTTGAACTGGATGTGCCGGTGGCGACGGTGGTGTTTGTGGCCACCTGCTCGCCTGAATCAGTGAGCATACCGTTGCCGTTGAAGTCGATCCACGCGTTCAGATAGGCGGTGGCGCCACTGGTGTTGGAAACATTCACCGTCATGCTTCCGGTGGTTCCAGTGACGATGCTTGCAGGCAAGGTCACGCCATCCTCGTCGTCGCTGCCGCTGGTGTCGTCTCCGGTGGCGGTTGAATCCAAGGAGGCAGAGACTTCAGAATCGACCGTGGCACCGATTCGCAGGTTCGAGTTGGTGTTGCTGCTGGCGCTGGGGAAGGCGCTGTAGTCACCAAAGTCCGTCGTCGCTGCCACGATGGTGACCAGGTAGTCTTCGACCTCGCCGTTGCCAGAACTGCCGGTGGGGCCGGGATTGCTGGTGGAACTCAGTCGGAAGCGTGCGCCGACCGCGCCATTCACCGCCGTGGCAGGAACGCTAAACGTGTAGCTTTGGGAGACACCATTGGTGCCGTTGGCCACCGTCTGGTTGACGATGACCTGCTCTCCCGTGCCCGTGAGAACGCCATCGTTGTTGAAGTCGATCCAGCCGTTGAGATAGGCGGTGGCACCGCTGGTGTTGAGGCGTTTGATCGTCACGCTGCCGGTGGAACCCGCCACCAGCGTGTCCGGCAGGGTCACGCCGTCCTCGTCGTCGATGTCATCGATGTCGTCGCCGTTCGCTGTGTCGGAAGTGCGTGCCGCCGTCTCGGTGTCGCTCTCATTCCCCAGCCGCAGCGTGCTGTTCCAGTTGCTGCTGGCACTGGCAAAGCGTGAGTAGTCGCCGAAGTCCTGTGTGGCGGCGCTGATGTCGGTGAAAGCTACCGCATGCGGGCCGTTGAGGTTCGCTGTGATCGTGCGGACCGTGGCACCGGAAGGTGAGTACACTTGCAGTTGGTTCTCACCGTAGTCCACGACGTAAAGGTTGCCGTCCGGTCCCCACTTGATGCCGGTGTATGGATTCGAGCCGGCGTCCATCGACACGAATGTCGTGCGCGTGCGTGCCGGGAAGGTGATCACGTCCACGCGCCCGGTGCTGTTGGTGTTGTCCCGCACGTTCACATACAGCCGGCCGTCCGGTCCCCAGGCCAGGCCACGCGGATATTCGTTCGCCGGCCAGGTGGCGATCGTTGACTGGAACGTGCCCGCAGAGTTGTACAGCCGGAGGCTGCCAGCAGACGTGTTTTGCGTCACATAAATCTGTCCTGCGGTGTCAAACACCAGACCTGCGGGATTGGTGGTGGTGAGCACCGTTCCCAGCACCGCGCCTGTTGTCTGGTTGAAGCGCAACACATTCGCTGCGTTTTGATTCGCGATGTAGATGCTGCCATCCGTGCTGACAGCCATCTGGTAGGGGAAATTCAGGCCGCTGCCGGATGCCACCAGCGTCCCGAGATAGGCCCCGGTGAACGGGTTGTACTTCGTGATCGTGTTGGAGGAGCCGTTGGCCACCAGGAAAGTGTTGTCACTCAGACGGTAGCCGTAGTTTGGAGCGCTGAGCCCTGAGGGTGACCACGTGGCGAGCGCCGCGCCATCCGCTCCGTTGAACCGGGCGATGGTGTTGTTGTTATAGTTGACCACCACCAGCGCGAAGGGCGGAATCACGGTCAGTTGATGGTCTTCCACCTCACCGTTGCCATCTGCACCGTCAGGCCCGGGGCTGCTGTTGCTGGTGAGGCGCACGCGCACTCCCACCTGACCGGCGGCCGCCACTGAGGGGGCGGTGAATGAGATGGTTCGATTCGAGTTCGACGTGCCGGTGGCGATCGTCGTGTTGGTGGCGACTTGTTCGCCGGAATCCGTCAACGTGCCATTGTTGTTCCAGTCGATCCAGGCGTTGAGATACGCGGTGGCACCGGACGTGTTCGTCACGTTGACCGTCATGCTGCCCGTGGTGCCCTGGACGATGCTGGTTGGAAGGGTCACGCCATCTTCGTCGTCACTGCCGGTGGTGTCGTCACCCGTGGCGCTCGTGTTGGTGGTGGCGGCGGATTCGGTGTCCACCGTGGCACCGATCCGCAGATTGACGTTGGCGGTGCTGGAGGCACTGGGAAACGTGTTTTTGTCACCAAAGTCCGCGGTTTGCGCCTGGGCCCCGGCCGAGGTGAGGAGCATCACGAGCGCAGCCCACGCAAAAACAACAAGACGCGCCGCTGGCAGGCGGCACGCCGGAGCGTCGGTTCGTGATGGGCCGTCCCTCATGGGGTGCTTTCAGAGCATGGTCGCGCGGGTCAGGTGGCGGGCGCGGCGGATCAGGTGCGCTGCGGCCGCTGCGAACAGCAGGAAAGCGGAGCCCGGTTCGGGCACCACGGCGGTCTGAAGGCTGAAGTCCAGCGGCGTGGCGTTGTAAGCCCCCGGGCCGCGGTCATCGTTTGCACCACCGATCACGGCGGTGTTCGCGTCAGACAGATGCCAGTTGTAGGAGCCGCCGGTGTCGGCCGGGTCTGGAATCAACCAGTCCGCACCGTCGAGCGAGTCTCCCACGGAGGTGCCGTCAGTCACCAGCGCCCATTCGCTTGAGGGCACAATGCTCTTCGAATTGTAAACCCAGAGATAAACGATTTCGTCCTGCGCGAAGATGTCCCCGGGGTTGGCGTCGAGGGAACTGGACGTCCCGTCTATCTGATGATCCACCGTGCCGACAAAAAATTGCTCCGTGGCGTTCCAGCCATTCAAGTCAGGGTCATAAGCACGGTCCATGACCTTCCAGTTGGCTGCCCACTGGTCCACGTTGCCATACGTCGGCACGAAGGAGCCGAAAGTGCCGATCTCGAATGAGAATGACGTGTCCAGCGGATTGCCATTGCTGTCGAACAGCAGGTCATTGAAGGCGCTGTCCCAGAAAACAGTGCTCGCTCGCACGGGCGCACAGAGGCAGGCCAGCGCGGCGACGAGCGCGAGGGCGGGTTTGGTCAAGGAGGGGATTTTCATGGCGGAACGAGGGGATTAAGGCGATTCAAGGGCAGCCTGGCGCGTCAATCGATCAGGCTTATTATAATTATAATAACCACAAGGCCTAAAACAAGACTTTTCGAGACATATTTTTTACATGTCTAAAATTTCTCTCACACCCACCACCCCAGTCGCTTCCGTCACTCGCGGTCTGGAATTCCGCCTTCCCAGCCTAGCATCACCCTCTTTCGTGCCGCTCCCCACCGGTAGTGCCCGGACACCCCGGTTTCCCGGATCACCCGGTGGCAGGGGATCAAATAGGCCAGAGAATTCGCCCCGACGGCCGATCCCACCGCCCGCGCGGCCCCGGGATGCCCCACAGCCTCCGCGAGCTGGCCGTAACTGACCAGGACTCCGCACGGAATCCGCATCAGCGCCCGCCAGACCCGCACCTGGAAGGGGGTTCCGCGCACCCACGCCCGCAACTCGCCCCGGGACCCTGGCTGAAACATTTTCGCCGTGATCGCCTCTGCCACGGAGTCATCCCAGCGGACAGCAGCGTTCGGCCAGGCGGCCAGAAGGGAGCCCGGATCGCGGTTTTCGACGAATTCCAGGAAACACACCCCTCGCGGGCCTTCGCCGACACAGCACAACCCGAACGGCGTCTCGGCAAACCCCGCTCCGATCTCCCAGCCGGCCCCTCCGGCCTTCAATTCACCTGGCGTGGCGGCCTCCAACGTCACGCAGAGGTCGTGCAGCCGCCCGGCCGAGGACAAACCCGCATCCAGTGCCGCGTCGAAGACGCTTTGCCCGCTCCGCAGCCGCTCGCGGGCATTTTCCAGCGTCAGGCATTGCAGGAAATCCTTCGGCGTCACCCCGGCCCAGCGTGAAAACAGGCGATGGAAGTGCCCGGCGCTCAATCCTGCCGTCGCCGCCAGCTCATCGAGCCCCGGCTGCTCAAGCTGGTGGGCATCGAGGTAGCGGATCACCCTGGCCACGCGTTCGTAATCGGTCATCCGTCACTCTGCCCCGCCCGCCGCCCGCAAGCCACCCGGTTCTTGCGGCGAAGACACGGTTTGGACCAAGATCTGGCTTCAGGGGAAAAGAGAGGCCACGAGGAGCCGACAGCAGAAGGAAGGGATAAAAAAACCGCAGTCTCCTCCTCATGACTTCAGGCTGAAAAATTCTGCTGTCATCCATTCTGCTGTCACCAGTCTGGAGAGTCCGGATCCCCCCTGAGGAGATGACAGCAGAATGACCGACAGCAGAAGGAAGAAATCCAGACCGCAGTGTCTCTATCCTCCTGCAAAACCACAGCCTTGGCGATGATCTCCACGACTGCCTGATCTCATCCTGAAAAATTCCGCTGTCATCCATTCTGCTGTCACCAGTCTGACAATTCCGGCATCAATCCCACACCTCCATCACTCCACTCCGACCCGCCGCCTCAGGTCGTCTCGAAGAACAGCGTGAACTCGTGCCGGTTGTAGGTCAGGTGCGTTTGGGCCAGCAGCTTCAGTCCGGCCGCGCCCGCCATGCCGGTGATGAAGCGAAACAAGGCGCAGGGCTCCTCCACCGTCTCGATGCGGGGCACTTTGAGCGTGAAGACGATCAAGCCGCCCTTCTTGAGAAAGCGTGACAGGCGGATCACCTGCTCGATCGACTCCTCCGGCGGGCCGTTCATGTCGCACAGCAGCGCATCAAACATCGTGCGCGTTTTGGGCTCGAACGCCGCCACATCCTCCAGCACAAAGCGCAATCCGGGCCGGCCATCGAGCCGTTTGTCCAGCGGTGCGCGGTCGATCGCCGTCACGCGTTGCTTGCGCGACAGCAGCTCGGACGTCATGCCACCCGGACAGGCCCCCAGTTCGATCCAGTGGCTGTGCTCCGGCATCGGCGGCCGGTACAGCAGCAGGTAATGCAGCGCCTCGGCGATCTTCGCCCCGGCGCGGCTGATCGTGTCCGGTGAATCCTGGTCGATGAACTTGCTGCCGCCCGGATACAGGCCGTTGCAGGCCCGTGGACTCTGCATGCCGCAGAAGAGCCCCTCTTTTCCCACCAGGCAGAACAAGGTCTCCGCCGTAGCATCCTGCTCCTCCACCGCACCTGCGCCCAGTTGCGGGAACAACTGCAGCACCCGGCCGCGCAGGTTCGACGCCAGGCTGCGGTAGTACTTGTCCGGTGAGGTCGGATGCAGCGTGCCGATGAAGATCCCCTGCGGATTTCGTGCGCCGAACTTCTTCAAAAGCGTTTGCGCCGCCTTTTCGATGAAGCCGTCCATCTTCTGCGGATTGCACGGCCAGGTGTGGTCCATCGGCAGGTTCCAGCGGGCGAATTTGGCCGCCTCCGAGCGTTGGATCGCCTCCGGTGTGGCGGTTTTGATCAAGTAGTAGTCCAGTCCCAGCCGCGTGTGAGAAACGGCACCGAAACGCCGCAGCACCTCACCGGCGATTCCCTCAAAAATCTCAGGAATGCGCACCAGCCAGGGCGCGGGCGGGGCAGGGGCTTCGTGGGACGCGGAATCGATCATGGAGTCGGCATGCACTCGCCCGTGTCCGTCATCCATGCAAGCCGGTGAACCGAAGTCCGGTCTCTTCGACCGGCCTTATGCACCCTGAATCTTGCGGGAACCCCGGCCATTCGATGACTCCGGTCTGAACTAGGCAGTAGAATGGTGGCAGTAGAATGACTGTGAGGCAGTCTTCATTCCTCAATCCATTCTCCCGACTAACTACACAGTTTGTCAGCATGAAATGGCTGTTGAGTTTGGTAGAAAAATTAGGGGTAGAAAGATTTTCCGATCCAATTTTTCTACCCCAAATTTTTCTACCCAATCAGCATCCGAATCGGTGCAGAGATTTGGGGGCCAGTTACTCCCTGTTCCACACTCAGCGCAGCGGAGTTCGGTTGCTACTGCCCCCATTCGACTGCCTGCCCTGCTGTTGATTCGTTTTGCGTGGACTGTCATGACCGTTGCTCACGTCGTGGGTGGCACCGGGCTATTCCACCTCTCAATGGGGCGTTCCGGACTTCCGCGTCATCCATTCGACCGCCGCACGCATCAGTTCCGGGGCGGTGGTCAGTCCCAGCTTCGTTTTGATGTGCGCACGGTGCGCCTCGATCGTCTTCACGCTCAGACGCAGCTCCTGCGCGATCATGCTCGTGCCGTGGCCCTTGCCCAGCAGCTCAAAGACTTCCAGCTCGCGGTCACTCAGTTTGGAAACGGGATCCCCCGTCGGATCGCGCTGGCCGGTGATGAAGGTGTTCAGCATGCGAAGGTGCGCCGAGGCGCTCAGGTACAGCTCCCCCCGCAGCACCTGGCGGATGGCCGCCACCACCTGCTCCGGCGGGGCCTGCTTCATCAGATAACCACGGGCCCCGGCACGCAGCGCACGCTCCGCATACAGCGACTCCTCATGCATCGACAGCACCAGCACGGGAATCTCCGGCCGCATCGCCTTCAGCGCCTTCACCAGCTCGATGCCGTTGGTGTCCTTCAGCGTGATGTCCGCCACCACGATGTCTGGAACGACCTGGTCCACCAGCTCCAGCGCATGGCTGGCCGTCTCCGCCTCCCCGCAGATGATCAGGTCCGGCTCATGCTGCAGCAGCATGGCGATGCCTTTGCGGAAGATCGGGTGGTCTTCCACCAGCAGCACGCGGCGCTGCATGCCCGTCTCCGGTTGTCGTCCCTGGTTGCTGGCGGGAGGTTTCATCATGAGGTTGCCTCCGCCGCGACATTCTTCGTTCGGGTCAGACAGGGCGGCCGCTGCCACGAGCATCCGGGCGGCTGTTTCCGTGTCGGGTTCCTCATCTCAGGCGACCTCGTCGAGACTCCGCTCCCTCCCGCTCCAGACCGGTGTCGGAAGCGCTCGGATCGGAGTTGTCCTGGGGAGTGGCTCATGAGCGGATGCCGCCAGCGGCTCATCCTGCATCAAAACGAATCCCGGGCCTGCTTCGGCCGCCAGGAAATCATCGTCCGCCGCTCCCAGGTGCGCGGCCAGCTCGCGGCGCAGCCTTGCCGCCTCCGGCCCATCCACGATGAACATCACCCACCGGCGCGTGATGCCCGGCAGCCAGCGGCAGCGGATCTCCACGCGCACACAGCGGCAGGAGCGCAGGCCCGGCGGCGCCCCGCGTGTGATTGACCAGCCTGTCACGTCGCGCGGCTTTAATACGCCGATCCCGCTCACATGCAGCCGGCCCTGGCGGAAAACGATGCCCTGCGGACCGGCCATCATCACAAACAATCCCAGCCGGAACATGCGCGCGGCAAACCATCCGCACGCCGCGCCGCACAGCCACCGCCCGGGCGTGATCATCTCCCCCTGGGCCGCCCGCCACCACAGCACCGTCATCACCACCGCCGTCACCAGCATCGACGTCACACACACGGTCGCATGCACGCTCCGTTTCACCTGCTCATAGTGCGCCCAGTTGAAACGCGCAGCCTGCACAAAGCGCCGCTCCTCCACCGCATGCCCCCCTGCCAGCGCCAGCCCCACCGCGGCCGCGCCGCCTGGGTCCAGGCCGGCCTGCATGGCGCGGTCACGGATGCATCCGTTCATGGCTGTTTTCGATCTCCTGCGTGAAACCGCCGCTCACTCGTTGATCCCGCCGTGGTGCCAGCTCACCACCGAGCTGCACATCATGCGGAACCGCGTGGGCTGCGGCACGCTTTTGCTGACACCGTCCGCCGTGGACAGCCGGATGTCGTGCATCACGGTCTGACGGGCGCCGGACAGTCTGTGTCTGGTCTCTCCACCGCCGCCGGATGACGGTGCGGCGGACTCCAGATACTCGAAGGCAAACGGAACAGTGGTCGCGTTCATGAGCATGCTTTCGTTGGCAGTTGAAAAACGTTCTCCTGGTTGAAGCCGGACACCGTCTCCGTCTCACGCTCCCAGAACTCCTCGATGTCCTCGTGCGCGGCGGGCACGAAGGTGTTTTGATGCGAGTAGGCTTCCGCCAGCTCACGTTCGGCGTGCAGCCAGTGTTCCGGCCGCAGGTGCGCGCAGCCTTCCTGTTTCCAGTATTCGAAGGCAAGGAAGGCGATCTCCTTGTCCGAGGGATACGAGCCATGGCTGGATGACTCGCCCGATGCAGCAGGTGCTTGAGGGCTCAGTGTGATCATGGTCTTGAGTGGTTGAAAAAAGCTCACGGAAAACTCACGCCAGTCTGATGATTTCCCGTTCGTCCTGCAATCAGCACGCCCCTGTTCGGCTGCTAGGGGATTCCACGAAGCCCGCGAGGCGGTGCGCCTTCGCCGCCAAATCGCAACCCTGTCCCTCCATCAGGCCATGAAATGCTTTGCGTCCCGGCATTTCCGCCCAACTCTCCGCGCCCCGCATGTCCGTCAAACTCCGCCTCAACACCGCCACCGCCACCAAAGCCGTCCTCGCCAAGATCGGCAATCCGCAACGCGAGGAACCCCTGCAAACCTCGAAGGAAGCCTTCGAGATCGCCGAAAAAGACCAGGAGGCGCTCACGGCCATGTTCTTGAAGCCCTTCAAAAACCTCATCGGCCATCGCTTCACCCACCACGCCTCGCTCGACCAGCATGAGCTGTGCACCTGCGCCAAGGCCATCTTCACCGACGCCGATTCCTTGCTCGACCGCGGCATCGAGATCGCCAAACGCCTCTACGCCAAGTCCAACCACCCCAACATCAAGTCCGGCGACCTCTGCATCGCCCTGCTCAAGGAGATCCACATCGAAGGCCAGCTCGTGAACGGCCTCTGCATCCTCAAATCCGACAGCGTCACGCCCTTCCTCACCATCACCGCCCGCAACGGCGACCTCCGCCTCTCCACCGAGCACGGCATCAATCCCGACAAGATCGACAAAGGCTGCCTCATCCTCGATTACTGGGGCGAAAAAGGCTACTACGTCCTCACCTTCGACCGCGGCGGTGGCGACACCCGCTTCTGGGTGCGCGAATTCCTCGGTGTCGAGGCCGTGCCGGATGCCGCCTTCCTCACCAACGCCTACGCCAAGATGGCCGTCTCCTTCCTCGAGGAGCAGAACGTCACCACCGGTGGCGATGACGACACCCCGCCGTGGGAGACCGCCACCGCCGCCAAAGGCGCGCTCGATTACTTCGAGGACCGCGAGAAGTTCGAGCTGAAGGAATTCGAGCAGGAAGTCCTCAAATCCCCCGAGACCATCGCCCGCTTCGAAGAACACCGTGCCCGCGTCGAAGAAGAACAAGGCCAGCCGCTCGAGACCTCCTTCGAAATCTCCAAGAAAGACCTCACCAAGGCCAAGAAGCGCATCGCCGCCGTCCTCAAGCTCGACACCGGCGTCGAGATCCACATCAAGCCTGGCAACACCGACTCCGATCCCCAGCTCGAACGCGGCTACGACGACAAGAAAGGCATGAAGTTCGTACGATTCAC
>NZ_JACSRD010000203.1 GCF_014879935.1 Prosthecobacter sp. | reverse complement strand
CGCCTTTTTCAATCAAACGTGCCGCGCTTCCGACCTGCTCACGCAAGTCGGGCCGCAGCCATAAAGTCTCGAAAGCGCCGGAGGGTCGGCGCACTCCAGGACGCTGCCGCGATTCTTTCATTCCAGGGTATCAACGACATCATCCCGTTATTACCCGACTTGTGGGTCAAGTTCAGGTCAGGGCTTCGCTTCCTGCATTCGGCGGGTTCTGTTCCAGATCACACTCAGCACGGAGTCTGTTTCCCGCAGCATGGCTTCATTCGTGAAGCGCAGGGTTTCAATGCCCTTGGACTTCAAAAAGTTGCATCGCGCCTCATCGTGCGCACGACCTTCGAGGCTGTTGTGCTGGCCTCAATCCAGCTCGATGGCGAGCTGGAGTTCGGCACAATAAATCGAGGATGTAAGGCTCGATTGGATGCTGACGACGGAACTTCCGACGGTTCACACGGTGGTCACGAAGGCAGGACCAAAGCAAGTCTTCAGCATCCGTGGATTCACGTCGTTGTTTGCGGGCAAACTCAATGAGTTCGAGGCGTTCTCCGCTGATCTCGTGATGGATCCTTTCCAGCCGTGTGAGCATGATGGAGATGAGAGGCAGACCGACTTGGCGTCAAGGTCTGGTGGACCCCTCACCCAGCCTCTCCCCGAAGGCAATCAGGTTGACTGCGACCTCAGGCGCTGGGAGAGGGGGCTGCGTTGTGTTTCTTCGTAGCCCCCAGCATTCGTGGAGCTGCTGTCTTCAAAGCGAGCGATCAAGTGGAGAATCACTTCTTTTTCTTCTTCGCCCCCGGTTTCGGGCCCGTGTTTGTGAAAGCTGGATGCGGCGAGGAACGAGTTAGGAAACTCGTTCTCCATGATCATCGACGTCCATTCCCACGCCTGGCACTTTCCCGCTGACTTTTCGGACGACTTCATCACGCAGGCGGGCCGTGCTCGGCCCGGAGTGAAGGTGGACATGAGCGCGACGTATGAGGCGTATCGGGCATCGGCTCCGGAGGACACCACGACGATCGTGTTTGGCGGGAAAGCGAAGCTGAGCGGTCTGTGGGTGGATGACAGGACGGTGGCAGATTACGTGGCGCGGGATGCGCGGCGGCTGGTCGGCTTCATGTCGATCGACCCGACGCAGGACGGCTGGGAGCGCGAAATGCGCGTCGGTCATGAGGAACTCGGTCTGCGCGGCATCAAACTGCTGCCGATGTATGCGGGTTTCAGCCCGGATGATCCGAAGCTGGAGCCGCTGTGGCAGCATGCGGAGAAGAACGGCCTGCCGGTGCTGCTGCACATGGGCACCACGTTCATCGCGCAGGCGCCGCTGGCTTTCACGCTGCCGCGGTTGATCGAACCCGTCGCCGTGAAGCATCCGGGCGTGAAGATCATCCTCGCCCACCTCGGTCATCCGTATGAGGGCGAGTGCATCGTGACGATCCGGAAGCACGAGAACGTCTTCGCAGATGTCAGCGCGCTGCATTACCGCCCGTGGCAGCTCTACAACTCGCTCATGCTCGTGCAGGAATACGGCGTGTGGCACAAGGTGCTCTTCGGCACGGATTTCCCGTTCACCACGGTGAATGCGAGCATCGACGGCCTGCGCAAGCTCAATGGCATGCTGGAGGGCACGAAGCTGCCACGTCTCGACGTGAGTCAGATCGAGGCGATGATCCACCGTGACAGTTTGCGGCTGCTCGGGCTGAAAGCGTGAGGTGCTCTCACGCGGTTGCGATCAAAGGCAGCACGCAGGTGACCATGGTGCCGCCCTCGGGCGGGCTTTCGATCGTGAGCCTGGCCCCGATGACCGCCGCGCGATGGCGCATCATGCGCAGACCGAGGCCGTGTGAGCGGAACTGCTCGGCAGGGAGTCCGGAGCCGTCGTCCGCGACTGAAAGGACGATGTTTTCGTCGTTCACATCGAGGCTGATGATGATCTCGGCCGCGCTGGCATGCTTCGTGGCATTCACGACGGCCTCCTGGGCGATGCGATAGAGGTGCATGGCGGCCGCATTGTCCCGCACAGGCACGGAATGCGGGCAATGCAGGCTGCAGCGCAAAGTGTCCACGCTGCTGCTGGCGGCGAGGTGACGCAGAGCGGCCACGAGGCCCTCGGCATCCAGTTCCACGGGATGGAGGCCGCGTGCGACGTCCCGCGCCTGCTGCGTGGCCTCGCGGATGAGCTGGGTGAGATCGTCGAGTTTTTCCGCCTCCTCGTCGAGTCCCTTGGCGCGAACGTCCGCCGCCAGGGTGCTGGCCATGAAGGCCACACCGGAGAGATGCTGGCAGACGCCATCGTGCAGATTCTGGCCGAGCGTGAGGCGCTCGCGCTCGCTGATCTGCGTCATTTCATCCTCAAGACGCTGGCGGTCGGCGTATTCGCGTGCCAGCTCGGTGTTCGCGGCCACGAGCCGCTCCGTGCGTTCGGTCACGCGCTCCTCCAGCCGTTCGTTCATGGCTGCGAGGTCGTCCTTCGCACGCCTGAGCTCGGTGGAGTCGATGAAGGCCGCCACGCAGCCTCGCGACTGGCCTTTCTCATCGAGCACCGGCACGGCGTTGCCGTAGATGAAGCGCACGTCGCCGTTGGCAAAGGTCAGTTGCTGTTCCTGTCCGATGACAGCCCTGCCTGTGGCGGAGGCCTTCTGCATCGCCAGTTCGGTCAGAGGCAGGTCCTGGCCGTTGATCCGCACGTCGAAGGCGAGCTGTGGAGCGTCCGGTGGCGGTGTCTTGGAGAGGTTCCGGCCCGGCGGCACACGCAGCAGCTCATGAGCGGGCCCGTTTCCCGTGATGTGATGGCAGTCCGGGTCGTGGGAGACGCAGACCATGGCCGGGATGGCATCCATCGTGGCCTGCAGGGCGGCGTTTGTCTCCCGCAGGGACGCGGTGCCGTCCTTGTGCGCGGCCACGAAGTTTGCCAGCGTGAGGCTGCTCACGCCTGTGACCCAGAGAAAGGCCAGCCAGATGAGGGTGGAATTGAATTCCGAGGCCACGTCCAGCTCCCCGAACTGCTCATGTGCATGCCAGACAAAAAAGACGCCCAGGATGACCAGGCCGAAGGCCGTGCCACGCAGGCCCACGCGGATGGCGATCCACATGAGCGGCGCGATCATGATGAACTTCAACACCTGCGCGGTCTGCTCCGGCATGGCGCTCCGGCCGATGACCATCCCGCTCATCACCACCCAGCAGGCTGCGGCAAGAAACAGAAACGCCATGACGGTCTCGATGCCGTGCAGCACCTGCGTGCGATCCCACCAGCGCGATTTCCACTGCTTCTCCGGGCTGATGAGCTGGAACAAACGTCCCGAGGCCTGCCACGACAGGCGTTTGCGCCGTGTCAGGCAGAACAAGAACGGCACGAGATACAGCATGCCCGTGGCATCGCCGCTCCACCACGTCAGCAGCAGCCGCTGGTGCTCGCTCCACGGGGCGATGCCTGCCGCGCACACTGCGGCCGGGCCGATGGCCGCGCTCACCGCCGGCGCCAGCAGCGCCACCGTGGCAAACCAGAACACCCCCATGCCCCGGCCGAACAGCAGCCGGTCGCCTGACCGCAGGGTGCCGTCGTCGTCAAATTTTGCCCGCAACCGGCACAGCCACCAGCCGGCCAGGGCCTCCAGCGCGTTTCCTGTCGCGATCACGGCGGAAATCGTCACCAGGGTGCCGTCCGCCGCGACCTCGTTCCTGGAAAAGACCGCGAAGTTCGCCCAGAACGCCGCCAGCCATACGCCGGGCCACGCCTTCCAGCCGAACAGCAGCAGCCCGGCCAGCGCGACACCTGCCGGCGGCCAGACGGGGGATGCATTCGTGGGATCGATGGCCATGAGCAGCCCGACCCTGGCACCGGCATAGTAAAGCAGGGCGAGCATGACCGTTCCCACTGGCAGACGCCAGCGGCTGGTGTTCTTGGCGGTGGAGTCGTTTTCCATCATCGCTGTCATTCCGTATATGGACGGCAGGCAGGCCCGGAAAATTGTCCCGCCTTTCCCTGACTGGGGCATGAGCGAGTGGATGCGGCATTCATAAAGGCACCCCTCACGGCTGGCTCGTGGCGGCACCCTCCGCGTGCTCGCAGACCCATTCCACAGCGGCGCGGGCCAGCTCGCCTGCGGTGGTGAAACCGAACTTCTCCTTGATGTGCGCCCGGTGGGTTTCCACGGTTTTCACGCTCAGATTCAGCTCCGCCGCGATCTGCCGCGTGCCCTTGCCACGACCGATCGCGCTGAAGACCTCCAGCTCCCGGTCCGTCAGCCGCTCCACCGAGGTGCGGCTGCGCAGCCTGCCCGTGCCGGAGAGAAAGGTGCCGAGAAACCGCGTCCCCAGCGAGTCGCTGAGATACACCTCGCCCGAAAGCACCCGCCGCATCGCCGCGACCACCTGCGGTCCTGGGGCTGACTTCATGATGTAGCCGCGCCCGCCAGCCCGCAGCGCCCGCTCGGCATAGATCATCTCGTCATGCATCGAAAGAAACAGCGCCGGCAGCTCCGGGTGCAGCGTCCTGATCGACTTCATCAGCTCGATGCCATTGCTGCCTTCGATGGAGACATCCATCAGCAGCAGATCCGGCCCCGCGCGGCCGATCTCGCTCAATGCCTCCGGTGCCGAGCCCACGTGGCCGCACAGCTCGAAGTCATGCTCCCGCTCGATCAGAATCCGGATGCCCTGCACGAAGACCGGATGATCATCCACGATGAAAACGCGTGTCCGCGGCCTGCCTGCCGGAGCTGAGGGCGGAGTCGGGGAACGGGCGGCGGAGCAAGGCGTGGGAATCAGCATGAAGCGTGTTTTTCGTTTCGCCGATTGTGAGGCCGCCACGGAATCGCACAATCAGGTTAAACCACTTTCTGCCATCAGGCATTCCACGATGACGGCGGCTCACTCCCACAACGCCTCACAGTGTGGCCGGCAGAACCGCGCGTGTCTCCGCCGCAGCGGACGCTCCCAGCGGAGACCATCACTGGGAAAGCAGGGCTCGATTGTCTGCGCTCCCAGGCGGTAACGGCCCGTAGCAACCCGACGCGGCCACGATCCGTGTGCGTGACGGAGAGATGGTAGAATGAATGCCATCAGAAGATCGATCTGCTCGTCATCACTCCCTCACCTGCGCTTTGAGCGACCTCTGCCAGTCGGGATGCTGCTTCTTGTACTCCTGAAACGCCTCGTGCTCCTGCAGGGCAAGACCGTGGTGGTGGACTTCTACCTGCCGCAGAACGTCCAGAAGGCCCCCGTCGTCATCGTTTCACATGGCTTCACCCGTCATCGCCGTGTCATGGCCGGCTGGGGAATCCTTCTCGCGCAGCACGGCATGATCGCCGTCGTGCCGGATCTGCCGTTCTTTGCGAATCAGACCGGCAATTCACGCGCGATCAACGAATTGATCGCCCTCGCGCATGAGCCGGGCCGCATCAGCGGGCCGCTGCTCAATGGCGACGTGGCACTCATGGGACACTCGGCGGGCGGATTCGACTCCGTGCTCGCCGCCTCACGTGCCAGGAGCGTGCGCTGCTGGATCGGTCTCGATCCCTCGGACTTCCGGGGTCGCGGCCTCGACGCCATGCACACGATGCATTCGCCCGGCCTCATGCTGCTCGCCGAGCCTGGCATGTGGAACCAGCATGCCAATGCGCTGTCCTGGTTGGAAAAACCCGCAGCATCGCTCATGGCCCTGCGCGTTCGCGATTCGACCCATTGCGATCCCGAGAATCCCACCAGCGCGCTCGCTGAAATGGTCTGCGGCAGGACAGACGCCGCACGACGTGCGATCTATGAGCGCTACGCGCTCGCCATGCTCAAGAAGCATCTCTTTGGCGACGCCGCCTCCATACAAGTGTTGAACCACGCCGCGCAGGACAAGGCCGTCACCGTGCTGGCCTCACCGGCAGGTGCGAAAGTGGAATGATTCAGCGCTTCCTCCCGTTAGCAGACACTTCCTTCCACCATGAGACTCCCCGCCCTTTGCCTCAGCCTCCTTGCCGCCTGGTCTTCGATCTCCGCCGCGCCCCGGCCGAACATCGTCGTCATGCTCGTCGATGACATGGGCGTGATGGACACCTCCCTGCCGTTTTTGACCGATGCGGAGGGCAAACCGAGGCGCTATCCGCTCAACGAGTGGTATCGCACGCCAAACATGGAGCGCCTCGCGGCCAAAGGCGTCCGCTTCAACAACTTCTGCGCCATGAGCGTGTGCTCGCCCACGCGCATCAGCATCATGACCGGCCAGAACGCCGCGCGTCATCGCACCACGAACTGGATCAATCCTGACAACAACAATGCCGGACCTCAAGGCCCCGCCGATTGGAACTGGAACGGCATCAAACCTGGCGATGTCACCCTACCGGGAGTGCTCCAGGCCAATGGCTACCGCACGATCCACGTCGGCAAAGGTCACTTCGCGCCGCGGGCATTCGAAGCGGCCGATCCGTCAAAGATCGGCTTCGACATCAATGTGGCCGGCGGTTCCATCGGCGCCCCGGGCAGCTACTACGGGAAGCAGAACTTCGACCGCCCGGCGAAAGCCAACGCCAAGGTCAAACGCGGCAGCCACGCCGTCCCCGGCCTCGAAAAATACCACGGCCAGGACATCTTCCTCACCGAGGCCCTCACCATCGAGGCCAAGGCCCACGTCAGCGACGCGGTGAAGGAGAAAAAGCCCTTCTTCCTCTACTTCGCGCAGTATGCGGTCCACGCACCTTTTGACTCCGATCCGCGATTTGCCCCGCACTACGCCAGCAGCGGCCGGTCACCCCAGGCGCAGGCCTTTGCCACCCTCATCGAAGGCATGGACAAGTCGCTTGGCGATCTCCTCGATCATCTCGACGCGCTCGGCATCGCTGAAAACACGCTCGTGTTCTTCCTCGGCGACAACGGCAGCGATGCTCCGCTCGGTCACGAGCACGAGGTGGCCTGCGCTGCTCCGCTGCGCGGCAAAAAGGGCTCGCATTACGAAGGCGGCATGCGCGTGCCCTTCATCGCAGCCTGGGCCAAGGCGGACGCCGGCAATGAGCATCAAAAGCGCCTCCCCATTGCCCCGAATGCCGTCCAAAGCCAGCAGGCCGCCGTGTACGATCTCTTTCCCACCATCCTCGGCCTCACCGACATCTCCACACCGGCTCAACACACCCTCGACGGCCAAAAACTCGACACACTGCTGACCGCCCGGCCGGACACACAGCGCGAGGAGAAGTTCCTCATGCACTATCCGCATGCCCCGCATCGCACCGACTACTTCACCACCTTCCGGGATGGCGAATGGAAGGTCATTTATCACTACTTCCCCGGCAAAGCCAGCGGTGGCAGCCACTACCAGCTCTACCACCTCAAAACCGACCCCTTTGAGCAGAACGATCTGGCTCAAACCCATCCCGCCGAGCTCAAACGCCTCATGCAGGGCCTCATCGCCGGCCTCGAAGCTCAAAATGCCGTCTATCCCGTCGAAAAGAGCACGCAAACCCCTGTGAAGCCGAAACTGCCCTGAGGCGTCGTGGACAGGGCAAAAGCAACGATGAAGGCTGCATCCGCATGATCACCTTCGATGACTTTTTGAAAGTGGAACTCCGCGTGGGCCGTGTGATCGAGGTGCGGGAGTTCCCCGAGGCAAAAAAGGCCGCGTTCATCCTGCACATCGACTTCGGTCCCGAAATCGGCATCAAGAAATCGAGCGCTCAGATCACCTCTCTGTATCGGCCCGCGACCCTGGTGGGCCGTCTCGTCGTCGCGGTCGTGAATTTTCCCCCGAAGCAGATCGGCCCCCTCATGTCCGAATGCCTCGTCACCGGCTTTCACAACGAAAACGGCGAAGTCGCCCTCTGCGTGCCCGACCAGGAAGTCCCGCTCGGCACCCGGTTGTTGTGAAACCCTTGCGAATCATCATGAAATTCATTCTCCGGCTCAGTTGGCGCAGCGCACGCTTCGTGGCGCTCGCTGTCTCGCTTGGCTCGGTTTCGTCATTCGCCGCCACGCCGCGCCCAAACGTTCTCGTCATTGTCAGCGACGATCAAGGCTTTGGCGATTTCGGCTTCACGGGGAACAAGCTCGTGCAAACACCCAACATCGACCGGCTCGCGGCCGAGTCCGCGGTGTATCGGCACTTCATCGTCGCCGCGGCGTGCTCGCCGACACGCGCGATGCTTTTCACCGGCCGGGATCATCTGCTCACCGGCGTGTGGGGTGTGCCGCCGCGTGCCAATCTGCGCGATGACGAGACGCGCATGCCCGCTTTCTTCAAAGCCGCAGGCTATCGCACGCTGCACGTCGGCAAGCTCGACTGCGCGACGGTGACGAAGCGGTCGCCCGATGCCTTCGGCTGGGACGAGTGGCTCGGCGGCGGCGCTTACGAGCACAAAGATCCGATGATCTTTCAGCGCGGCAACAACCGCCGCGAGCAGGGCTGGACTGCGGACCTCTGGACAGGCTACGCGCTCGATCACATGCGCCAGCATCACGACGAGCCGTGGTTCGCCACCGTGGCCTACATGCTCCCGCACCTGCCGTGGGTGTGTGATGAGAAATACAGCGCGCCCTTTCTCGCCAAAGGCTGCTCCAGCGACCTCGCCGCCTGCTACGGCTGCATCGCGCAACTCGACGCCTGCATCGGCCGCCTGCTCGATGGCTTGCAGGAAAGCGGCCAGGCAGAGCGCACCATCATCGTCTTCCACAGCGACAACGGACCCACCAGCCCCGAGGCCAGGCACGATGACGCCGACGGCAACGTGCCCGGTGACGACTGGCCGCAGCGCAACGTCGCCCGCCTACGCGGCCACAAGGCGCTCGCGTGGGAAAACGGCACCCGCGTGCCGCTCCTCGTGCGCTGGCCCGGCCGCATCGCCCCTGGAGATCGCGAACAACTCGCCGGTGTTGAGGACGTGCTGCCCACGCTGCTCGACCTCGCCGAGGTAAAAGCCGACATTGTCACGCACCAGCCCTTCACCGGCATCAGTTTGAAGCCCTCATTGATGCATGCAGCCACCGTCACCGACCGCGCACCGCTGCTCCGCATCACCATTGCCGGTCCCGGAGCACCCAGGGACGTGCCCGAGGGCAAAACGCGTCGCTTGGAAGATCACCACCTCTCACTGCGCGGCCCGCGATTCAAATACCACGCCCTCCCCGGCGGCCAAAGCGCCCTGCACGACCTCACGACCGATCCTGGCGAGACCACCGACGTGACATCAAAGCATTCCGCCGTCGCCGTGCAGATGGCCGCCGAATGCCGCCAACGCTGGGACGCCATCGTTAAAAGCGGGCGCGCCTTCATGCCGCCCCCTCCGGGCACCCAGGAGAAGAAAGCGAAGTAAACATCGGCAGCGTTGAAGGTAGCGCCACCCGTCGGGCAACCGATGTTGGCGAAGCCTGTGCTTCGGCCACAAACGCAGTTTTGCTCAAAACAACCATGACTCCGACGTTTGATCTGCTCCCCATGAAGCAACTTCTCGCTCTCTTTGTCTCCCTTTCCTTTTTCGCTGCTGGACCGCTGGCTCAAAAGGGCGAGCTGCTGTTCACCGATGACTTCGAGCGCAGCGAGCTCGGCGAGTGGAAAACGGTCATTCCGAGCTTCGCGGTGCAAAACGGCGTCTTGAAGGGCTGGCAGACGCGCGATGACCACGGTGCGGTGGGACGTGTTTACAAGCCGATGAAGGACGTCGTGGTCGAGTTCAAGTTCATGCTCGACGGCTCCACCGGCTTCAACGCGGTCTTTGACGACAAGAACCACAAAGGATCGCACGCCGGGCACATCTGCCGCGTGGCCTTCGCGCCGAAACAGATCCGCATCGGCGATGACAAGGAAGGCGTCATGCGCAACGACATCTTCGAGATGCGCAAAGATCCCGCCAAGAAGAGGGAGGCCGACAAACGGCTCGTCGGTCGCGGCAGCGCCGTGAATCGCGTTGTCGAACCAAAGAAATGGCACACCGTGCGCATCGAACTCCTCGGCGATACGCTCCGTGTGACGATGGATGACGAGCCGGCGGGCGAATTGAAGTCCCCCGGCATCGCCCACGAGACGAAAACGAGCCTCCACTTCACCGTGAACGGCCCCGGTGTGCTCTTCGACGACGTGCGCATTTGGGCGGCGAAGTGAGTCCGCCCGCTTCCCCGCCGCCTCATGAACAACAGGGCTGCAGGTCCTCTGGAAGCTGTTGAGGGCGGCGATGACTGAGTGCGAACACGATGGCCGCAAGCGTGACGGCAGTGGCGGCGGCAAAGGCGACGTGCATGCCTCGCACCACAGCCTCGGGTGGTGTGATCGCCAGATCCTGACCGCCTGACGCTGTCGCGAACACGGTGGTGATGACAGAGCTGCCCGTGATCAATCCGAGATTGCGTGAGAGGTTGAGCAGGCCGGAAACGAGACCTCGCTGATCACTGCTGACTTTTGACATCATCGCCGTGTTGTTGGCGGTTTGGAAAAGCGCATAGCCAGCGGTCATCACCATGAGGGGAAAGGCGTAGCCCGGCACACCGACAGACACGGGCAGCAAGGCCAGCGTCATGGTGCTGGCGCCGATGGCTGTGAGACCGAGAAAGGTCATGCTCGATGCACCGTGGCGATCCACCAGACGCCCGGCAGGAACCCCAGCCAGCACCACCACCAGCGGCCCCGCCGACATGATCAGCCCGACCTGCGATGCCGAAAGGCCCAGCGCATACGTGAGATAGAAAGGCCCGACGACCAGGCTGGTCATCAGCACGGTGGCAACGAGAAGACTCAGCACGAGACCTGTCCGTCTTTCCCGATCATGCAACAGCGCGAGCGGCATCAGCGGCGACGGAGAACGCGATTCCACCGCGACAAAAAGAGTCGTTCCGATTCCTGCCACAGCCAGCAGGGCCACGTTCATCCAACCCAAGTGGCCACGGCCCAACGTCATCGCTGTTGCATAGGCCGTGAGCGAGATCCCAAGCAACATCATGCCCAAAAGATCAAACGGGTTGCGGGATGGCTCTCTTGCCTCACGGGCTGGCGTCTGCCTTTGACGAAGGAGCACGAGCGCCAACAGGCCCAGAGGCGCATTGATGGTGAAGATGGCTCTCCAGCCCACCAGCGAAAGCAGCAGTCCTCCCAACGCTGGCCCGAACGCCGTGCCAGCCGCCGACATCGCGCCGAGCAACCCCATGGCGCTGCCCGTTTTCCCTTTGGGCACCACCTCGCTGATCGTTGCCAAAGCCAACGACATCATCACCGCTGCACCGAGACCCTGAACCACTCGCGTGGCGATCAGGAAGCCTAGCGAAGGTGCCAAGCCGCTGAGAAAAGAAGCGGCCGCAAACACGGCAACGCCGACCATCAACAAGCGTTGGCGGCCGAACCAATCTCCCAGTCGTCCCGCCCCAACAATCAGCACCGTGATGGCCAGAAGATAGGCGATCACGATCCACTGAACCTCTTGCAATGAGGCTCCGAATTCCTGCGCCAAGGTCGGCAATGCCACGTTGGCGACGCTGGTGCCGAGCGATGCCAGGAGCATGGTCAGAGACAGGCCGGCCACCTGCCAGCGTGTCTCTGGCGGCGAACTCTTCTGCTCGTCGCCCGCCTTCGGCTTCGGGCGCAACAACCAGACGCTCTGGGCAGCGGGGCACTTGCCTTTCAGGCCTCCGCTCATCGATTCCCGCTCCAGGAGCGTGAGCTCGTGGGTGCGTCCGTAGTGCCCGGCGATTTCATCTTCGCTCACGGCAAAGGGCGGTCCATCGAGCAGGCTTTGGTCATACTCATAGCTGATCAGCAACTGCGGGGCCGTGTTTGCGATCTCGTTGATGTGCCTGGCATAGCGCCGCCGCATTTCTTCTGGCAGAGCCACCAAGGCTGCTCGGTCATACACCGCATCCACAGGCCCCAGCGTGTCGCGACTCACGTCAAAGACATCGCCGACGAACATATCGATGTGCTCCGCCTGATAGTGGATCAGCCTGCCCGCAGCCGTTTTGCGCGCTTCGATCCCGAGTTCGGCGAACAATTGCTCAACCGCGTCCTCGCTCAGCTCCGCAGCGACCACGCGATGTCCGCGGGCAAGCAGCCAGCCGATATCCAAGGTCTTGCCGCACATGGGAACGAACACGCGGCTGCCGGGTGGCAGGGCAAGCGAATGCAGATGTCTGACGAGCAACGGATTGGCCGTGTGTTCGTGAAATTGGATCTCTTTGTTGTTCCATCGTTGGTGCCAAAAATCTGCTTTCATGGGGATGTGTGGGTGGTCGTCATCGGGTCCGCTATCGAAGCTGAACTCGATCCAGCCCGAGGTTCGCCCATCGCGGCACTGGCGGAAGGCGCAGCGTTTGCACTTCATTCGTGCGTTTGACGCCATGTCACAGCCAGCGAGAGTCCGGCCCATGTCGAAACCCGATCTGAATCTGCTGTTCACTCTTCAGGCCCTGCTGGAGGAGGGAAGCGTGGCCAAGGCTGCGCGTCGTCTGCATCTCAGCGCCTCCGCCATGAGCCGCGCCCTGGCCCGTCTGCGGCAGACCACTGGCGATCCGCTGCTGGTGCGCGCAGGTCGAGGACTCGTGGCCAGTCCTCGCGCCATCGAGTTGAGCGGCCAGATCACACAACTCGTCCAAAGTGCCGAGACCGCTTTGCGACCGGCGTCCAGGCTCGATCCGAAGAAACTTCAGCGTCTTTTCAGCCTGCGCACGAGCGAAGGCTTTGTGGAGAACTTCGGGCCTGCCTTGATCGCCCGGATCAGCAAGGAAGCGCCGGGGGTGAAGCTCTGCTTTGTGCCGAAGCCGGACAAGGACAGCGCCTCACTGCGAAAAGGTGCGGTGGATCTGGAAACGGGCGTCGTGAGTGAGGAAATCGGCCCGGAAATCCGCACCCAGGCGCTGTTCAAAGACCGTCTCATCGGTGTCGTAAGAACGGGTCATGCCTTAAGTCGGGGCAAAATCAGCGCCACTCGCTTCGCCGCTGGCCGACACATCGCCGTGTCGCGAAACGGCGATACCAAAGGCCCGGTGGACGATGCCGTGCACGCCCTTGGCCTCCGCCGTGACGTGGTCATGATCGTCGGTGGTTTCGCCACGGCCGTTTCACTCGCCAAAGCTTCCGACATGATCGCGACGGTGCCGGAAAAGCACACAGGCGTCCTTCGCAGCGGCATGCACAGCTTCCGCCTCCCATTTTCGACCGCACCGTTCACCGTGTCCATGCTCTGGCATCCTCGGTCCGATGCCGACCCGGGTCACCGATGGCTGCGGGAATGTGTGAGGGATGTCTGCTCAGAGCAGGCCCGGTAGGCCGTGTTTGAAAACCTGTTTAGAAGTCGCGGAGCGACGAACGTGCCGTAGCCCGGCCTTTCAAGGCCGGGAACAGGCAACGGCGTGACGCCCCAAGGCATCCGGTGTCGCAGAGCGACACGCGAACCTGCCGCCTCGGGAGGACGGGTTCGGGCGTCGCGCTGCGACGCGGGTCATGGCTCAACACGATCACCCGCATCCTCTCCCGGCCTTGAAAGGCCGGGCAACGAGACGGCTGCCGCTCTGCGGCAGAGGTTTTCAAACACGGCCTAGGCAGTGTTTTAAAACCTCTTGAGAGGCTGCATCCAGTCGATGATCGCGGCAAAAGCAAGCAGTGA